>JAAVBX010000008.1 GCA_014802625.1 bacterium
CCCAAGAGGGGAATATAACACACTGTACAACCTGCGATATCCATTACAGCCCTGAATTCCGGCATTTCTTGTCCAAGGTGTTTGAAATATTGAATTAAAGAATATGACTTATATACACCTGAAACGCTGATCGGCAAACAGGTTATCTGCTGTGTAAATCTTCCGTCAATGCACATCGGTTCTGTAAAAAGCGAAGTGCGTATCCTCGGAACAGAAACTAACGGAGCTTGCGTTCTACTTCAGCCTTCAATGCCCGTAAATAACGGTGATAAAGTCTTCTAAGAGATTTCTATTGCCTATTGTTAGGAATTGTACGCTGAGGAAAAATCTTATGCTCTGATACACGAAACATGTAATCCAGAATACTATAGAGTCCTAACACAATACACCCCCATAGGACATTGCTGTCCTATGGGGGTGTATTGTGTTAGATTCAGTCAATTATGACGTTACCTGACTTTCTGTCCGTCTCGGTAGCCGCAAACAGCTTTCGTTAATAATTTGTATACCACTGCAAGATAGTGAGACCTCTTCGTAGACAGTGCTGATCAGAGTTCCTGGAGGCTGTGTCGTGACACAGCCTCATCTTTAGAACGGAAGATCGTCTGAGTTGTCTTCAAATACCGCACCCGGTGTTGCAGGAGCAGCAAATGGATCCTGACCGGGAGCCTGCCCTGCCGGAGCAGCCACAGACTGCGGAGGTGTATAGGCCGGAATACCTCCATTGACCGGTGGCTCTTCTGTCTCTCGGGCGGCGAAGCAGTTTACGTCGGTGTACCATCTGCCGTTATACTCGCGGCTCTCCAAATCGACACTTAACGTATATACCTTACCCATCTCCAGATGCACATTATCAAGTCTACTGCCAAATACGGTCAGCTTCACTTTTTTGGGATAGGGACCGAATGTTTCTACGATCCACTCCCCTTTTCTCCATTGATTACCTCTGCTGGATACACCCTCCTGCATCGGTAAAGCATCAATCACGCGTGCAACGAAATCCATTTTATAATTAATTTTAGTTTGTTTTCCTCTATGTCTTGTTATACCTCCGGAGGCGTAAAAGTAAAAAATTTCACGTCTGAGATACTTAATACCATTACAATTGAGTTTGCGAAGATACAAATTTTTTTGTAATTTTACACTATATTTGATAACCTTTCTTTTACTTAAATAAAATTTTATGATAGACAACATCCTTAGGGCTTTTCCGAACCTCACCCAGAAACAAAAGGAGCAGTTTGAGACTATGATGAATCTATATCCCGAGTGGAACGCCAAAATTAACGTCATTTCGCGAAAGGATATTGAAAATCTCGAAGTGAACCACATTCTGCATTCACTCGCTATTGCGCGTTTTGTTGACTTCACATCCGGCACTACAGTACTTGATATGGGCACCGGTGGCGGACTCCCGGGAATCCCCCTTGCAGTGATGTTTCCCGACGTTAAATTCCATCTTATAGACCGTATAGGAAAGAAACTAAAAGTCGCCAAGGATATAGCTGACAAGCTACAATTGACCAATGTCTCTTTACAACATGGAGATATTGGAGAATGTCATGATCGATATGATTTTGTAGTCAGTCGTGCGGTAATGCCTCAGGCAGACCTGATCAAACTGGTTAGAAAAAACATCTCGACCGAGAACCATAACGCAATACCAAACGGTGTCATAACATTAAAGGGGGGAGATTTGCAGGAGGAACTCAAGTCTCTTCGAAACAGTGAAGTAATAGACATCTCTCAATTCTTTAAACAACCGTTTTTCGAAACAAAGAAGGTCGTCTATACCCCTGTGAGACCGCTACGGCAGATTGACTAAAAACCTCTGCCTACCTAAACCTCATGTCTCTTCAAGCGTTATATTTATTAAAATCTGAATATTATGAAAATCGCACGTTTCAATTTATCCCTGTTCGGGATAAATACTTACGCTTTATATGATCCCGCAACAAAAGACTGCGCTATCATTGATCCGGGTATGTCAAGTGAAGCTGAAAGAAATGCAGTCGCTACATTTATCGATAATAATCACCTGAATCTAACCCATATAATAAATACGCACCTACATATCGATCATGCCATCGGCAACTCCTGGTTGAAAAGTAAGTATGCCGCACCGGTACTCGCTTCTGAATCAGATTTGCCATTGGGAGAGCGTATGCGTGACCAGGCAACCATGTTCGGACTCCCAATTAAGGTAGATGCGGTGGAAATTGACAGGAAACTTAATGACGGCGACATCATTTCCATTGGAGAAGGACGCCTGAAAGTCATCACAGTTCCCGGACACTCCAAAGGAAGTATCGCTCTCTATGATGAGGCCGACGGATTTCTTATCTCAGGTGACACGTTATTCGCCGGAGGAGTCGGTCGCACTGACTTGCCCGGAGGGTCTTCAAAAGAACTTATGGAGAGTATCCATACTAAACTATTCAAACTTCCCAAAGACACTGTGGTATATCCGGGCCATGGCCCCGCCACCACTATAGGGCATGAGATGCATTCCAATCCATTCCTTCAATAACTCAATCATACGAACAATACCATACGAATCACCATCGAAAGTTAAACGTAGATTATAATGAAAGGTCCGGTACAGACATCTGCACCGGACCTCATCTTTTATCATAATCTGTTTATGGAGATTTATTTCACTGCATGAAGCGCAGACATTATCACCTCGCTGACGGAAGGATGTGAGAAAATAATCTGCTCCATGGAGTTGCGTGTCGCCCCGGCATTCATCAAATCGGCACACTGCTGAGCTAAATCAGCGGCCTCCACGCCCATGATATGTGCGCCGATAAGGCAACCATCATCCTTACGGAAAATAAGCTTGCAGAGGCCGTCAGGCTCAGCCATTGTGAGAGCCTTACCGTTGGCACGGAAGAAACTCTGCCCTATCTCGACAGCTATTCCTGCCGCTTTACATTGCTCCTCAGTCATACCGACCATTCCACATTCAGGAACAGTAAATACAGCCGAAGGCACTATATCGAAACGGATATCATCAGCCTTTCCGGCTATCGCATTCAACGCACGATAACCCTGGAATGTAGCGACATGCGCAAGCATCATTCGAGCGTTAACATCACCGATAGCATATATATGCTCCACGTTTGTTCGCATTGAATCATCGACAGGAATACCTTTCGGACTATATTCCACTCCCGCAGCTTCCAGATTAAGTCCGGATACACGAGGTGCACGCCCGACAGCCATCAGCAGATCAGAAGAAACAACTGTCTCCTCTTTTCCCTTGACTTCGTATGTGACGACAATCTCGTAATCCTCATTCTGTTCAATCTTCTTAGCCGCCGCTGAAGTTATAATCTTGACACCCCTCTTAGATAACGCCTGCTTCAGACGCTTCGCTATATCAGAGTCAAAGGGAGGCAGAATCTGCTTCATAAACTCAATGACCGTGACTTTTGAGCCAAACGCAGCGAATATGCTCGCAAACTCCATACCGATCACTCCCCCACCGATTATAGTCAGGGATTCCGGTATATAGTCAATATTGAGAATATCTGTGCTATCCTTGACACACTCAAGATCGTGTCCCTCAATAGGCAACGAACGGGAAGTGGAGCCGGTGGCAATTATTATATCATCCCCCTCATAATCCACACCATCTGCCGTAACAGTGTGGCTATCCTTGAATGACGCTTTAGCCTCGACCACATTAACCTTTGCCGACTTAAGCAATGTGGCTATACCCTCCCTTAACTGATCTACGACCTGCGTTTTGCGGGCCACAACCTGATTATAGTCAAGAGTAAAGGTAAAGTCATCAATGCCAAAAGTCTCGGCCTCTCGAAGCGTACCCACTACTTCAGCGTTGCGACACAGACACTTCGTCGGGATACATCCCTCGTTCAGACAAGTGCCGCCGAGACGATCCCCATTGAAAAGCGTTACACTTTTACCGGATTTTGCAGCCGCTAAAGCCGTCTCATATCCTCCGGGACCGGCACCGATAATTATAATATCAGATTTTTCCATCCTTTCGGCTTATTTACCAGTCAGATGACGATATGTCAGTATAGGATTCTTGGCAGCTGTTGTCTCATCGAGTTTTCTTACGATAGTAGTCAACGGTGCATTCTTCACCTCCTCGGGAGTCTCGCGTGATTCAGCTGCCACCTTATGCATGACTTCAATGAATTCATCAAGTGTCTCCTTGCTCTCGGTCTCGGTAGGTTCGATCATCATGCTTTCATGGAAAAGGAGAGGGAAATAGATGGTCGGAGCATGGAATCCATAATCCAACAGGCGTTTGGCAACATTGAGGGTAGTCACGCCGGTGGATTTATCTTTCAATCCGTCGAAGACAAACTCATGCTTGCAGACACCATCGATCGGGAGAAGATAATCATCCTTGAGAGATTCCTTGATGTAGTTGGCATTAAGAGTAGCCAACGGACCAACATTCTTGAGATTCTCCTTGCCGAGCGTCAGTATATAGGCATAAGCCTTCATCATCACCCCGAAGTTACCCAGGAATGATGAGATGGAGCCGAGGCTCTCCTCACTACCTGTAATAGTAAATGAGCCATCCTCGTTCTTCTTGACCTTAGGATTCGGCAGGAATCGGGCAAGCTTCTCAACCACTCCGACCGGACCTGAGCCCGGACCACCACCTCCATGAGGTGTAGAGAATGTCTTATGAAGGTTGATGTGCATGATGTCGAAGCCCATGTCACCCGGACGCACCTTACCCAATAGCGGATTCAGATTGGCTCCATCATAATAAAGCAGACCGCCCGCCTCGTGCACGAGCTTGGCAATTTCCATTATCTCGGTCTCAAACATTCCGAGTGTATTCGGATTGGTCATCATTATGCCGGCTACAGTATCATCGAGCAGAGGCTTAAGATCCTCCACATCAATTGAGCCATTCGGCTTGGACTTCACCTCCACAACCTCGAGACCCGCAACCATAGCGGATGCCGGATTCGTGCCATGGGCGGAATTGGGAACGATTACCTTCGTACGTTTGGTGTCGCCATTGGCGATATGATACTGGCGCATTACCATCAGACCGGTGAGCTCACCGTGTGCACCTGCATAAGGATTCAGAGTAAACTCATACAGTCCGGCGATATTAGCAAGTGCCTTCTGAAGATTGTAGTAGAGTTCGAGCGCACCCTGCACACTCTGCTCATCCTGCAGTGGATGAAGACGAGTGAAAGCGGGCATCGCGGCTACCTCTTCGTTGATTTTGGGATTGTATTTCATGGTGCAAGACCCGAGAGGATAAAATCCTGTGTCCACACCGAAATTCTTCATTGAAAGATTAGTGTAATGACGCACCACGTCAAGTTCGCTAACCTCGGGCAACTCTGCTTTCTCTCCTCTGGTGAGATCTGCGGGGAGATCGGAAAGGCTATCCTTACCATATTCATTGGCGGGGAGCTCATAGCCTTTTCTACCGGGACGCGAAAGCTCAAAAATCAGTTTATCGTAGTATTTCATTTTTGATTTTCTTTTTTGGTTGGTTTAAATCAAGCCACTCTCTATACAAGCAAGTTGTAGATAGCGACACGCTCGGTTCAGGCGAGGAGAAGATTAATGAAGCTGTCAATTTCCTCCTTGGTACGCTTCTCTGTCACAGCGAACTCTATAAGTCCGTCGCCAAGATTGATACCACCCATAAAGCCTGCCTCAAGCAGACGTGCGTTGATTTCTTCTATATTGAGCTCAGTCTTCATCACAAACTCCTTGAGGAAAGGCTTACCGGGGAACGCCGGAGTAAACTTTCCACTCTCTACGAGGCGATTATAAAGATAATGGGCTCCGTCACATGAGAGGCGATTAAGTTCCACCATACCCTCTTTACCCATCAAGGCCACATAGATTGTGGCATAGAGGGCCATCAGCGACTGGTTGGAACAGATATTACTTGTTGCCTTCTCTCGGCGGATATGCTGTTCGCGAGCCTGAAGAGTCAATACAAAGGCACGTTTACCATCAGCATCGGTAGTGGCACCGACAACTCGGCCGGGCATTTTTCTGAGCATACCTTTAGCGCAGGAGATGAAACCGAGATACGGGCCTCCGAATGACATTGGCATTCCAAGAGTCTGACCATCGCCACAAGCAACATCCGCACCCCATTCCGCCGGAGTTCTGAGAACTGCAAGTGCAGATGGATCGGCATAAATTGCGAAATATGCTTTAGCCGCGTGGATTGCATCAGCCCAACCGGTGAAGTCTTCTATGATACCGTATTTATTGGGCTCAGGAACAATCACACCGGCCACATCACCCTTCTCAAGTTCAGTTTTGATAGCCTCAAAATCCGAAACACCATCTTTGGCGGGAACGACAGTCACCTCGATTCCGTGGAACTTGGCATATGTCTCCACCACTTTCACAACATTCTCAAGCAGCGTGTCTGAGACAAGCACCCTGTTGCGCTTCTTGGACGATGCCACCATCATAAACATAGCCTCGGCAGTAGCGGTAGCTCCATCATACATGGATGCATTGGTAGCCTCCATCCCTGTCAGCTCACTTATGATACTTTGATATTCAAAAATATATGTCAGAGTTCCCTGGGAAATCTCAGGCTGATACGGAGTATAAGCCGTATAGAACTCGCTTCTGGCGAGAAGATGATTCACCACTGACGGTGAATAATGGTCATAAACGCCTCTGCCGGCAAATACTGTCAGAGGACGGTTCTTGTTTCCAAGTTCCTCGAAATGTTTGCGGAGCTCAATCTCCGACATTGCAGAAGGTATATCGTATTCCTCCCGGAAAATCACTTCACCGGGAACATCAGCATAAAGGTCATCAATACTCTCAACCCCGATTTTGTCGAGCATTGCCCGGATGTCCTCCTCTGTATGAGGCATGAATTTATTGCTCATGTGTCTTCTATTTTCAGTTTTAAGCAATTGGCGCCAATCATACTGCCGGTTGATCCGGGAAACCCGGATCATACAACCGACAGAATCACTGGCGTCAATTCAAGTTACCCGTAATTTACTCCTCGCAGATCTTAGCGTAAGCCGCTGCGTCAAGAAGTGCCTCAATCTCGGCAGCGTCGCTCACCTTCACTTTCATGATCCAGTTGGCGAACGCATCCTCATTGACGAGCTCAGGGCTGTCCTCGAGGTCCTCGTTGATCTCCACAACCTCTCCGCTTACGGGAGAAATCAGATCGCTGGCTGCTTTAACGGACTCTACAGCGCCGAATTCCTCGCCGGCAGTCACTTCATCACCAACTTCAGGCATATCGACATATACGATATTACCGAGCGCATGCTGCGCGTAGTCTGTGATACCGACAGTTGCGATGTCGCCCTCGAGTTTCACCCATTCATGGGAATCCGCATAGCGGAGATCATCTAAAATCTTGCTCATTTTAATATTGATTTGTGTTTTTATGGATTATTTCTTGTAATTTTTGTCGTAGAAACGCTTCTTCACGACCTTGCCGGGGAACGTCTTCTTACGGATCTGCACCTCAACCTCTGTGCCCAGCTTGTCATAAGGTTTATCCATCATGGCCATAGCTACGCTCTTGCCCGTGGAAATAGATTTGTAGCCTGTAGTGATTTCACCGACCTTCTGACCGCCGACAAGAACAGCATATCCGTGACGCGGCACAGCAGTACCCTCAAGCTCTATACCTACGATGCGGCGCTTGACGCCCTCCGCCTTTTGCTTCGCAAGAGCATCTTTACCGATAAACTCGGGCTTATCGAGTTTAACGAACATGCTCAAGCTTGCCTCTATCGGAGTTATATCATCCGCCAACTCATCGCCGTAAAGGGGCAGCCCGACCTCGAAGCGAAGAGTATCGCGACATCCGAGACCACAGGGCTGAACACCGGCATCCATCAGAAGATCCCACACTTTACGGATATAATCATGGCTGCCATAGATTTCAAAACCATCTTCTCCGGTATAGCCTGTACGGCTAACGATGTTTTCCTCACCATCCACCTCAAATGTTTTGAAGTTATAGAATGGGATATCCTTGACGGCAAGCCCAAGCACACGCTCCACTGTCTCCTCTGCCTTCGGACCCTGAATAGCGACCTCTCCATATTTAGGAGATTCATCCTCGACAACACAGTCGAAGCCCTCAGCGTTCTTCTTGATCCAGGCTACATCCTTGTCGATGTTTGCGGCGTTGATTACGAGGAAATACTCCTCGTCATTCACTTTATATACCAGCAGATCGTCGACAGTACCGCCATTCTCATAGCACATCATGCCGTAGAAAATCTGACCATCGGGTGCTCCGGTCACGTCATTCACAAAAATATGGCTGACAAATTTGTAGGCTTCCGGGCCTTTCACTCTCACCTCACCCATATGGCTGACGTCAAAAACGCCAACTTCATGGCGAACCGCATTGTGCTCCTCCGTAATTCCTTTATACTGGATCGGCATATCAAATCCACCGAACGGCGACATGAGTGCACCGAGCTTGACATGGCGATCGTGAAGACAGGTCTTGATAAGATTCTCTTCCATTGTGATGTCTAATGTTAGATTGTGTTTAACTAAAGTTTGGCATCCCGATATCTGTTGACTTATAGCACTCAAGTATCGGAAAAGATTAGAAATAAGGTGGCAACATCCGGCAATAAACATAAATTTGAAACCTCTCCGAAAGTTTGACATATGCCTTGCCGCATGTTCAGGGGCCAAAGTTAGCCAATCATCATTGAATCTCCAAATATTTTTTGTAATTTTGCAACATACTTTTCAATTTTTGTCAACGTTTATGGGTGTCAGTTTCTTCCTGGCCCGCAGGCTGTCTCTCTCATCAGGAGGCAAAAAGTCCTCGCCGGCCATAACAGTGGCCATCGTGGCTGTCGCGCTGTCTGTCATGGTGATGATCTGGGCAATTGCAGTTGTCACAGGGTTCAAGCATGAGATAACGATGAAAGTCACAGGGTTCAATTCCGACATCACTATCTTGTCAGACGTCTCTTCAGGAGGGACGGACGCTGAATCCTCAATCCTCACTTTGACACCGACTCTCAACTCAATCATAAAGGACACACCCGGAATACATAGTGTGTCGCTGCAGGCATCGGCTCCTGCTATACTTAAGACTCCCGACGATTTCAAGGGAGTTTACCTCAAATCCCTTTCAGGCACAGGGCTTGAAAAGTTTCTATCAGGTGCAATTGTGGAGGGTACTCTCCCGGATTATTCTCAAAAAGACTCGGAAAACAAAATTCTCATCAGCAGCAAAGCTGCCAATCGGCTCAGGCTTTCAATTGGCGACAGTATCGATACATATTTTATTACCGATGCCGTGCGTGTGCGCCGACTTGCAGTAAATGGCATCTATAATTCTCATTTCGACAATTATGACGACAGTTTTGCCTACGCCTCTCTCGGATTAGTGCAACAAATGGGTGGGTTATCCGCATCTAAAGGCACATCCTTAGCAGTTGCCGTTGATGATTTCACAAGGATTCAGGAAATTGCCAATAATTTACAGACTAATCTCCTTCAGGCATATACAGATGAAACACTTTACAGGCCCCTGCGTGTCACCACAGCCCTTCAATCCGGCTCGGCATATTTTCAATGGCTTGAGTTGCTGGATATGAATGTAGCCGTCGTGCTCACTTTGATGATGATAGTCGCCGGAATCACTCTTGTCAGCGGAATGCTGATTCTAATGGTAGACAAAATCAGATTTATAGCTCTTATATCCGCCCTCGGCGCCCCACAGCGAATCATCGGACGCATATTTATGCTTATGGCCGTGAAAGTAGCCGCATTTGGCATGGTCGCAGGGAACGTTCTTGCTATTGCAAGTCTTTACATACAGCGACACACCCATATACTCCCCCTTGATCCTGAATCCTATTATATTGATTTTGTCCCTGTGGAAATAAATTGGACATCTATACTGCTTCTTGATGCCGGTGTGCTTCTAATCATCTGGCTTCTGCTCTATATACCCTCACAATTCGCCCGGCGAGCCGCCCCGGCCCGGATACTGGCGAATGAATAAGGAAAGGACAAACCGTTTGGCACGATATTTGTTATCAATATAAAAAGACACATGATAATCATTTGTCTCCGGAGTGTCAAGATTTAATGACAATAGCGACCTGTACCGACTTAAGTTAAGGCACTCCCCCGGTAGTGAATATCTTAAATCTTATCAATATTATGGCAAACGGAAAAATCGGGGTCACAACCGAAAACATCTTCCCCGTCATTAAGAAATTTCTTTACAGCGACAATGAAATTTTCCTGCGTGAGCTTGTCAGTAACGCAGTCGATGCAACAAGAAAAATTCAGACCCTCACTTCTTTCGGAGATTTCAAGGGCGAACTTGGGAATCTCAAGGTGAGTGTCAGTATCGACAAGGAGGCCGGCACCCTTACCGTCTCAGATCACGGTATCGGTATGGATGCCTCCGACATCGAGAAATACATCAATCAAATCGCCTTCTCCGGTGCAGAGGAGTTCCTTGAGAAATACAAGGATACAGCCAATTCAATCATCGGTCATTTCGGACTCGGATTCTATTCTGCCTTCATGGTAGCCAAGAAGGTAATTATTCGTTCCCTTTCCTACAAGGATGGGGCGCAGGCGGTCGAATGGATCTGCGACGGTTCGCCTGAATTCGAGATGCACCCTATTGAAAAATCCGAACGCGGCACCGACATTATCCTCTATATTGATGATGAATTTAAGGAGTATCTTGAAAAGGATCGTATAATCGGACTCCTTAAAAAATACTGCCGATTCCTGCCCGTCCCGGTCGTATGCGGAAAGAAAGAGGAATGGAAGGATGGCAAGTATATTGAGACAGAAGAGGACTTCGTCGTCAACTCCACCGAACCCCTCTGGACACGTAAACCCTCCGAACTTACTGACGAGGACTACCTCAAATTCTATCGTGACCTTATGCCCGGTAGAGAGGATCCTCTATTCTGGATACACCTGAATGTCGACTACCCGTTCACGCTGACCGGTATTCTCTATTTCCCGAAAGTAAAGAGCAACATCGACCTTCAGCGTAACCGAATCCAGCTCTACAGCAATCAGGTGTACGTCACCGATCAGGTTGAGGGCGTTGTGCCTGAATTCATGACAATCATGCAGGGTGTGATCGACTCCCCGGATATTCCTCTGAATGTCTCCAGAAGCTATCTGCAGGCTGACCGTCAGGTCAAGAAAATATCCTCCTACATATCAAAGAAAGTTGCAGAGAAGCTTGAAAAACTTTTCACCTCCAATCGAGCCGAGTTTGAGAAGAAATGGGACGATATAAAGATTTTCATACAATACGGTATGCTCACCGATGAAAAATTCTATGAATCCGCTCGTAAATTCTATCTTCTGCGCAACACAAAAGGCAAGTATTTCTCGCTTGAGGAATACAAAACTCTCGTGGAGGCAACGCAGACTGACAAGGATTCGACGCTGATATATCTTTATACGACCGACCCGACTGCACAGTATTCCTATATCAGCCAAGCCGAGGAGAAGGGTTACGATGTCCTCGTCATGGATGGCGAGCTCGACGAGCATTTCATGTCGATGCTTGAAAGCAAGGATCAGAAACTTCGCTTCGTTCGCGTGGATTCCGACATCCCCGAGCGTTTGATTGCCAAGGAAGAGAATAAAGCAACCAATCTATCTCCTGTAGATGCCGACCTTCTTCAGGGGCTCTTCTCCGACCGTCTCCCGGCCGATGATAAAACTCAGTTCATTGTGGCTCTTGAAGCGTTGGATTCGACCTCTGCTCCGGCCACTGTCACCCAAAATGAATTCATGCGGCGCATGAAGAAAATGGCTGAGCAGCAACCGGGTATGGCATTCGCCGCCCAGATGCCGGATAGCTATCAACTTGTGGTGAACACTAATCAGCCCGCCGTTAAAAAACTGCTTGAAGCCGCTTCATCTGCCATCGGGAATAAACTCGGTGAGATTCTCTCCCGGATCAATGCTATCAATGAGGAAATCTCAAAAGAGCGTGAGTCAAATACCGATGATGACAAAAAGAAACTCTTGGAAGAGAAGGAAAACGAGGTTGCAGAACTGCGTAAACAGCAAAACACCCTCATATCCGATTATGCCAAGAACCGGCCCGAAATCCGCCAGATCATCGATCTTGCCCTTCTGCAGACAGGTTTGTTGAAGGGGCGTGAATTAAGTGAATTCATTAGCCGATCTATCTCACTTCTCTAATATTCTGACCCGAAATAAAAAGTATCTCCCCTGCACGTAATTATGCAGGGGAGATATTTTTTATAGTTGCTGATAATATCCGGTGACCATTTCAGGACAATTAAATGCCCTCCTCTTTGGCTTCCTCTTCGGGAGCCTGCTCCTCGATGGCGAACTTTGTGAAGCCCGCGCCGATAAGAAGGTTATACCATGAAAACAGTTTCTTGATATCGGAAGGATACACTCTTTCACGGTCAAAATCCGGAAGAATTTCTGCGAATTTCTCACGAAGACCATCATTGTCGTAAGCCTTTACGTCTATTCGCTCACCATTCATATTGGCGAATACCAAGTCAAGAATCTCTCCGAGCGGCTTGTCCTCTCCTTCCGTGTACATGGCGATATCGCCGAGTGACACCACTTTGTCACGTGCATGTACCGGCTGACGTTTCTTCGAGACAATATCCTCGACTACAAGCATTCGGTTACCCTGGGAGATGATTTTGAATAAACCGGGTTTACCGGTGATAGAAAGTATTGTACGTAGCATTTATATAAATTATTATATTATCTGAATTTGAAATTCGGTGATAGCCATCTTACTCCAACGAAAATCACGCCCGCTTAAGAAGCTCATCCAATTGGAGAAGAAGAGAATGGATTGAGTCATTGCGCACGACTTTAAGTTTCGCACCGTATGAGCTCAAAAGCTCTGCCTCCTCCTCCTGCGACTTGATTCTGGCATCGACTGCATCTCGATTAATTGCATCCCGTGCCATTACCCTTTCGATTCTTTGCTGCACCGGAGCCTCAACAATCCAAATCTCATCGCAAATATCGGCCAAGCCGCTCTGTGCCATGACAGCCGCTTCAACAAAAAGAATTTTTTCCAACGTGCTTTCAACTGTCCGTCTTACATCATCGCGAACGACTCCATGCACAATCGCATTGAGACACTTCAACATTTTCTTATCATGGAATACGATCTCTGCAAGACAACGCCGGTCTATAGGTAACGATCCATCCGTGACATCGGCCGATATCTCATCCCGTATACGACTCTTAATGATCTGACTATTCTCCATAAGATACCGAGCCCGCGTATCACAATCATACACCTGATAGCCTTTCTGACGAAGAATACGGCTTATCACGCTTTTACCGCTCCCGATACCTCCGGCCAATCCTATTAGTCGACAATTATGATTCATTTTCAGTTTCTTACCAAAGTATATTCCACACTGTCTGTCAACAACTGCATATTAAGCAGATCCTGATCCTGATATATTAGATTTACGGGTAATTTCCGCACATCATCATGTATATCTTCATAATCAACGGCTACTTCTATGCGGTCATCTGACGTGGCATTAAACCTACTCATGGGCATATAGTATTCAACCATAGCCACGGATGGGAAAAGAAGCAAATCCATTCCTTCCGGCAGATTGTCGACCTGTACATTTACTGACGCACGCTTCTTTACCAGAGGTTCGACCTCAACTTTCACCGTTACGCCGGTTGGCTCCATCCTGACATTCGGTATGGCATGAAGCATAGCGGGCACTTCAATAGTCTCCTCAAGATGCTGACGGGAAAAATGTTCCGTATACACTTTTGTGATGGTATCCAGAATATCACGCGTGCTGTATACAACCACCGAACTCGGGGTAACGGTCGGGCGTCCGGAAATAATCTTTCCGACAACCGTGGATAAGTCGGCCGATACAATCACCGGCACCCTTTTACCGGGGAGCGTCGTGTAAGTAAGAGAAAGCGAATCGACCGATGAGGAAAGCAGACTGGCCGATGGTCCGAAAACGTTCTTTAGTGCTGCATTGAGTTCGCTGCGACGCATCTTGAAAAGACCGTCGCTGCTGAAATCACGGAAATCTATATTCATCTGCGCCGATCCGAAGATGCCGTTTCTCCAAAGATTTGTTCCCTGGTCACGCACCATGACATGAATCTTCTGCGGCGGCAGAGTGATGAATGTCACCGAATCAGGCACATTGTAGATGTTGACCTTCACTTCAAAGTCATCCTGCACACTGTCGTTTAGCGCGAGGATGAACCAAAAGAGCGCAGCTATGGCCACGAACACAAGAAACGTTAGGGACTTCTTAAATCCCGTGGAATCCTGTACGTCTTTCCACGACATGCGCATCTTTTTCATCCGTTGGAAGTATTAGGTTTATTTCTTTTCGGGAGCACTCTCAGTCACAGGATAAACCTGCTCACGGCTGACCTTAATGTCAACGCCCTTCGCGATCTCGATCATCATCGTGCCGGTCGCGTCATTGATACTCTGTATTGTACCGAAGATTCCGCCTGCCGTCACGACCTTATCTCCTTTCTGCATAGCCTCACGGGCTTTCTTAATCTCTTTCTGTTTCTTTGATTGCGGACGGATCATGAAGAAGTAGAACACGACCACCATGGCGATGATCATGAGCATACCGCTCCAGCTGCTTCCGCCTTCCTGCTGCTGCAGGAGAATTGTCATAAGATTCATCTTTCTATTTGTTTTTTATTTAGATTTTCTTATTCGGTATCTGAAAGCCGTTTCTTAAGCAGTCCCTGCTCACTCAGACTCTTGAGAATCTTGGCAAGCAGCCCATGTACGAATTGTCCGCTTTTATGGGTACTGTAAGCCTTTGCAATCTCCACATATTCGTTGATGCTGACCTGAAGCGGAATTTTCGGGAAGTTCTGTATCTCTGCAATGGCAGTCATTAAAATCACTATATCCATGAACGCGAGTCGATCGGCATCCCATAGGCGTGTATCGAGAGCTTCATTGATATATGTGCGCAGTTCCTCCTTATTTTTCACAACGTTCTGAAACAATTCCGCACCAAATACAGCGTCTTCCTCATCTTTATATGGAGTCATAATAGAGGCAAACGATTGTTTGTCGGCGATACGTTTAACAGTCTTTAACACGAATGTGCCGATAGTATCTATATCATCGTTCCAGAAAACGGATTTCTCCTCCAAAGCCTCCAGGAAGTCAGGATTAACAAATATCACATGCTTATAGATATTCTTCCAGAACTCACAGTCATTTACGAAATCGGTCGTCGGGAACTCCATGTATTCCTTATATATATCCGACGCCATAATTGCCCGGAGAAGAGCCCTCAGCATAGGCTCATCGTCAACAGTCATATTGCGGCCATAACGATCGATAACGTCGTTGATTGACTCATTGCCACGCACAAACTCCACATATGCGTTCTCCACGAATCTAAGATTCGGATTACGCTCCTCCGCAGTAGCGGTATAACGCGCGCGTGCCTCATCTATTTCCCGTTCTCTGAGTTGCACGAGCTGTACGGGCAACCATAGGAGTCGGAAATATAATTCCTGAGCTTTCTCCATGCTCATGCGCAGTGTGCGCAGTGCATCGGGAATATCATCAGCTGAAGCATAGAAATTTTTAAACGTCTCTTCCATGATTCCCTGCATGCGCTCCACGCCTCCGAGAGTGTAATTATCACGTCCGGATATCACACGATTCAGAGCCGGATCAGGCATTATTATGGTCTGGAAGAGTTCCTGCCATATTTTCTCATCGGACGGCAGATCGGAGTCGTCTCCCTTTACAAATTTCTTATATAGGCCGGAGTTTTTGATTTGCTCGGCAAGTTGTGATTCTATTGTAGAAAAGGGGGATTCTGTCAGACGATATTTCTGCAAGAGAGCCTTGACCTTTTCATCGGCCGTCACACGCTTGACAAACCTTGTCTCAGCCAATGGCGAATGACCGCCGCGCTGGCGAATGTCATCGGCCAACTCTGCCATAAGGCACAGCATGTCGAGATATAGGGCATATGCAAAACGTTTCTCCTTCGTGGGAGGCATCGGCTGAGATTCGATGCTGAACCTGTTCTCCACAAGAAGGTAGGAGTACAGTAACTGTACAACCTTTGTTCTTATCAATACTCGATTAATCATATGTTATCTACGTTTTGATTCATTTGCGCGTGTCTCCGAATAAGGTTTCGGAACCTCTCCACGCTAACAAAATACAAAATTACGATTTTAACACCGTAAAATCAAATATTCTTCCTCTTTTGCTCAATCCTTTCCCCCTTAAAATAGAAATTCCATCCTCTCGGAGTTCAATTCTCCCCTCTTTGCCGCACAACCTCGTACATCATCACCCCCGCAGCAACACTTACATTGAGCGAGCCGATAGAACCAAGAATGGGAATTGCTCCAAGAGCATCACACTTCTTCAGTACCTCATTCGTTATTCCGGTATCCTCCGACCCCATTACAATGGCTACCGGGCCGCGGTAATCAATCGATGTATAGAGGGTATTAGTCTTCTCTGTAGCACCGATAACCTTATATCCACTGTCTTGCAGGAAACGGACGGTCTCAACCATACTTCTTGTGCGACAGACGGGAATATGGAGTAATGCTCCGGCTGATGTCTTGACGGCATCGGGAGTCACGCTGACACTCCCCTTTTCCGGAATAACTATTGCATCCGCACCTACACATTCCGCCGTCCTCGCTATCGCCCCGAAGTTGCGGGTATCCGTCAGTCCGTCAAGCAGAATGATAAACGGATTGCGTCCCTCTTCATAGAGAGCCGGTACTATATTGTCAAGTTTATGATACTCCACGGGAGACAACAAAGCTATGGCACCCTGATGGTTCTTCATCGTTATGCGGTTGAGTCTCTCAGACGGCACTTTCTGGCATACAATACCGTATTCTTTGATTTTTGCCATCAGCTCATGTGCGAGTTCTCCATTAAGATCCCGACGCATAAGCACCTTGTCGATATTCCTACCTGCCTCAATGGCTTCAATTATAGCCCGGAGTCCGAAAATATAGTCAGTCTTGTTCATATCTATTATATCATTGGTCATTGGATATTAACGCACGGGCGGCTTCGAGCGCGGCATCCGTCAGACGCTCACCACTCAACATGCCGGCTATTTCCCTGACACGTTCCTCTCCGGTCAGTTCCTTTACAGAGGAGACCGTGCGCTCATCCGTATCCTGTTTGAACACCTTATAATGTCTTGTTCCCTTGCCTGCCACCTGCGGGAGATGAGTGATAGTTATGATTTGCATAAGTCCGGCCATCTCCTTCATCATGCGTCCCATCTTATCGGCGATTTCCCCACTGACACCCGTATCGATTTCATCGAAGATAACCGTCGGCATGTTCATCCGCTCCGCCATCATTGACTTTATACTGAGAGTCAGGCGGGAAAGTTCACCTCCGGATGCTGTAGTAGCCATTGGAAGCAGACTGCCGTTTTTGTTGAAACTGCAAAGGAATTCAACGACATCCTGACCATCGGCCGTCAATTTTCCCTCATTGAATCCGACAGTGAATTTCAAATTCTGCAATCCAAGAGGAATAGCCTTTTTTATAAGCCGATTACTGAACTCCGCTGCACCCTTCTTTCGCATTTCGGTCAGTGTGTTGGCTTTATCCTTGAGAACCTTTGCCAAAGTTCTTGCCTCCAGCTCATATTCGCGACTCTCATCATCGTCTCCGTCAATCAGATGGATTTGCTGTTCGAGATCATCCTGCAGATCCACAAGATCATCCCCTGTGTCAACACCCATAGCCTTGACCATGTCGTAATATGCCCGCATCCTTGCACCCGTATGCGCCAGTAAAGTGGGATTGGATTCCATGCCATCCGCAAGCTGTTCAGCCGTATATGCTATATCCTTCAACTCGATGTATATGGAGTGAAGCCTCGCGATCAGGGATTCATCATCCGGAGTGGGATCCACAAGCTGAAGATTGAAACTTTCAAGTTCATCTATCGCGTTTTTGATCATCGACATTGCGCTGTCACGATCACCTGCCAGCACATAATGGGCGCCTGAGAGATGCTCCCTGATTTCATCTGCCTCGCTCAGCATCTCAAATCGCTGTTCAATTTCCCTCTGCTCCCCTCTTTTAGGTTTCAACTTCCGCAAAGCCTCAAGCTGCATGAGCATGTAACCTCGCTTCTCCCTATTTCTCTCGCGCATCTCACGAAGACGCTTTATTTTGCCACGGAGTTCCACATAATGCCTGAACTCCTTCCGATACTCTTCAAGCAATGATACGGTGCCTGACATCGCATCGATTATTTTGAGCTGTCCCTCGCGAGAATTCAAGCTTAAATTGGCATGCTGGGAGTGGATATCCAGAAGACGTCCTACATACTCACCCAGTTCGGCAAGAGTCACGGGAGAATCATCGATAAAGGCACGACTTCTTCCGGAAGGGGAAATCTCACGGCGCACTATAACTTCCGAAGACGTTTCCTTGGCAACATCGACTTCAGTTGTAAATGTCGCCTCAACAACCGTCTTCCTGCTATGGTCAGCGATGGCTTTAGTATCAGCCCGGTCTCCTGAAAGAAGACCGAGCGCACCGAGCATTATTGATTTTCCCGCGCCGGTTTGTCCCGTTATTATCGACAAACCCTTGCTGAAATCAATCTCCACCTCATCGATCAGGGCATAGTTGCGTATGATTAACTTACTTAACATATCAGTTGCTTTGATCTCCCTTCTTAATTTTGTCAAGTCGTTCGTTATCTGTCGGGTATATCGGTTGTAGGATCTCGTAGGCGGTCTCTCTTTCCGTTTGTGGAGCCTTTGAGTATAGATTGACGAGTTCATCGAGTTTTGCATCTCGGAACATTGACAACGCCACACTCATCGGGGCCGCCTTGTAAACGTTCTGAATCTCCTTGAGCGACTCCGTGATGACCGCGCGCCCCTTGTCAGGACTCGTCACCATTTCATCCAGTCCCTTACGATGATAATCATACATCAGGCGTCTGATTCCCGACGTATTGTTATCCGTGAAACTTGCCAGTACGGCGGCTCTATTTTTAGTATCCTCAAAAGTCTTCCAGCCTACTTCCCCGGTGCTTTGAGCGGCTTGCACCACCGATTGCGCCTTATCGAAGAATTGCTGGCCTCCCATTGGAGAGAATGAATCAAAATCTATTCCGAGAAAGAGATATGCGTAATAATCAAGAATAGCGGTAAGGTTACTTTGTTGACTCGTCTCGTTGAAAGTAAGAGGATCACCCTCACGATACTCGAAGTCAATCTTGGAATCCTTAAAATTCAGGAGAGTGGTGGTATAAGTTGAATTGTAGACGGGACGCGAGAGTTGCACTTGCAAATCACCCTTGATACGGTCGTTTTCATATTCACTGACTGTAAGATATAATCTGCAATCAATCTTCTCCGTCGGCGCGAATGTAGCGGTGCTGAAACGATTCTCATTCATATAATCGGCGATACTGCTCTTCAGGGTTTCAAAGACGCTCTTGTTCGTCCCCTCGATTTTCTGAGAGTTGACTTCCACCTGACAGCGTAGTTCCTGTGCCATTGAGACAGTCGTCGACGAACCGATCGCCAATAGAGACCATATCGCATAAGCAGGAATACTTTTCATAATTTCGTTCATTTCAAATATCATTCTTATTAAATGAGTGTGACAATGGCATCGGCTATATCGCCGGCCACCTCTTTCTTATTCTTCAAGGGGAATGGAATCTCTCGGCCATCTGCCAGGATTATCGTTATCTTATTAGTATCAGTCATCATTCCCGCGCCGGGATCCTTCAACGAATTCAGGACAATCATATCCAGATTCTTACGCCGTATTTTATCCTTCGCATTGACAATCTCATTATCGGTTTCCAAAGCGAATCCGACGAGTTTACGGCCTCCCTTGCAAGCACCGAGAGTCGCGGCGATATCCGGGTTCTTAACAAGTTTCAACAAAATATCGCCACTCTTCTCACGCTTTATTTTACAATCGGAGATTGTCTCCGGTGCATAATCCGCCACAGCAGCAGCCAACACAGCTATATCGCAAGAACGGAACTCATTTTCCATAGCTGCGAGCATCTCACGGGCAGTGCGCACATCGATGCGCTTCACCCGTGAATCAAGCTTTAGACTCCCGTCGACCGGTCCGGCCACAAGTGTTACCTGCGCACCCCTTGCCGCGCAAGCATCAGCTATGGCGAAACCCATCTTGCCTGATGACCAATTCCCTATAAAACGTACCGGATCAATACTTTCGTATGTAGGACCTGCGCTTATGAGCACTCGCATTCCATGCATATCCTTTCTTTCCTCACGGTTGTTGAAGTATGCCTCTGCTTCTTCAGCAATAGTATGAGGTTCAGCCATTCGGCCTTTTCCGGTCAATCCGGAAGCAAGAAAGCCACTCTGGGGTTCCACTATTATCACACCATCACGACGCAGGGTCTCCACATTTCGCTGTGTAGAAGGATGGGCCCACATATCAAGGTCCATGGCGGGTGCCACCATCACCTGCTCCTTAGCTGAGAGATAGGTGGTGATGAGCATATTGTCGGCTATACCGTTGGCCATTTTACCTATAGTAGAAGCCGTGGCCGGCGCGATTATCATGAGATCGGCCCATAGGCCGAGATCCACATGCGAGTGCCATTCACCCGTATTGGCCGCAAAAAACTCACTCACGACAGGCTTTCCACTCAAGGCCGCCAATGTTGCCGGAGTTATAAACTCCTTACCATTGGGCGTTATTACGACCTGCACCTCCGCTCCCCGTTTTATCAACTCTCTAAGCAGATAGGCCGACTTGTAGGCAGCGATACCACCGGAAATACCCAATACTATATGTTTCCCCTTCAGGATATTGTTGCCGCTTATCATATTTGTATGATATCTTCCTTAATGTTTTTTTGAAGGTGTTACGACTTCTTTCTTCATTAATCATCGCAATCTATCCGACAGGAGATTAATAAAGAAAATCTAATTATTAATATTCACACTAATGGAGTGTAAACATATCGAAACAACTTCATTTATTCAAATATTTGAATCGCAAACGAGTCAATACATCTTTTGTATTTTTAGGGAACTCTCCTTGCATTATCCAATTATAGAAAGAGGGTTCGCGGCGTAGCACATCTTCCACTGCACGCCCCTTGTGCTTACCGAAATTAAAAACCGGGATATCGTGTTCATTCAGCACTATACGGCCTGCCAGATCCAATGTTCGTCCTCCTGAGGAGAATTCACTGAGATAGTCGACATTGTTTTCAAGTTCCGGATACCTCTCAATCTGACTCTCGAGCACTTCAAGGGTTGCGAGCGTGTCTGCATTCGCAGAATGCGCATCGGTCAGATCTTTACCGCAGTAGAATTTATAGGCCGCCACAAGTGTACGCTGCTCCATTTTATGGAATATGTTCTGCACATCGATGAATTTCCTGTCTGTTACATCGAAGTTTATGCCGACTCTCGCGAATTCCTCCACAAGCAGCGGCACATCAAACTTATTGCTGTTGAAGCCGGCTATATCGCAATCCTCAAAGAATTCATAAAGAGATTTCGCCACCTGTCTGAATGTCGGTTCCTCGGCTACCATATCATCCGTGATATGATGCACAGCCGTGGCCTCCTCCGGAATATGCATCTCCGGATTCAGACGTCGGGTCTTTTCCGTACGTTCTCCGTCAGGATACACCTTTATGGCACTGATTTCAACTATACGGTCTCGTAATATATTGGTGCCCGTGGTCTCAAGATCGAAAAACACCAACGGACGTTCAAGTTTGAGTTTCATGTTATTTTATCCTCTCTTCAGATATTTCCTTTCACTCTATCACCTGCATAGGCATCTGAAGCATCACCACTTCAACACCCTCCTGCTTCTCAAGCGGACTGAAGAGTCCCGGACGCGCCGGATCAGCCAGATCTATCTGTACATCATCCCCCTTTATATTGGATAAAACCTCTATCATATAAGTGGAATTGAATCCTATCATCATCGGATCTCCCTGATAATCGCAATCCACGCTCTCTTCGGCCGATGTGCCGTAATCGAGATCACGCGCGCCCATCTGCACCTTCATGGGATCTATCGCGAATTTTATAAGATTGGAAGCCTTGCTTGCGAATAGAGCCACACGACGGACGGCGTTGAGCATATCTTCCCGACCAACGACCAGACGGTATGGATTATCCTTCGGGAATACACGCTTGTAATTTGGGTATACACCCTTGATCAAACGCGTGCTTAGGGAATACGGGCCGAATACAAAGGTTGCCGATTTCGATTCATGAATGATGTTCACCGTGTCCTCCTCCTTTGAGACAAGACTCTTCAAGACATTCGCCGCTTTAGCCGGAAGGATAAACGTATCCTCTACCCCGGGTTGGGCAGTCGTATCCTGATACTTCACCAGTTTGTGTGTATCCGAACTTACAAATGTGAGTTTCTCAGGCTCTATATCAAAATATATACCGGTCATTATCGGACGGATCGGATCCGTGCTCACCGCAAATAGAGTTCCCTCGATACCGCCCACAAGCACACTCCCCGGAAGCGAGAAATCAAGGGCATTCTCTTCGCGATCCTTTGTGCGCGGATACTCGGCTGCATCCACACCCATAAAAAGGAACTGTCCATTATTGAATGTCAGTTTTATCTCCTTCGTATCCAAGTCAATATCAAAACGAAGAGGCTGGTTGTTGATCTCCTTGATTACCTCAAGCAGACGCTTGGCGAGGATAGCGATTTCCCCCTCTCCTTCGGGATCGATTACCTCCATAGTGGCAGTCATCACATTCTCCTGATCACCTCCGGTGATAGAGAGCGTATTTCCCTCCAATTTCAGGAGAAAATTATCGAGAATCGAAAGTGCATTCTTGGAATTTATAACCTTGCTGACGGCCTGGAGCTGAGTTTGCAGATCCTTGCCTGATACATTGAATTTCATATATTTGCCTTTTTCTGTCAAAAATGTTAATCATCAGACGCGACGGATGGCTCCGCTCATTCTTCAGAGCACCTGATTTCAACTTGCGAATTTACAAAAAAAAAACGGATTTTCCACATAAAACTTGGATAATTAGAGATTCCATCATGCAAGTTCAATAGCTCTGAAATAATAGTGTCCCCGATTCTCGCCGGAATCGGGGACACATCTCTTAATCGAAGTATGAATTTGAGAAAATCAATACTTAATCGTTCACTCAGCCACGGGAGCCTCGGCGGGAGCAGCCTCTGCTACAGGAGCATCCTCGCTGATAACCTCGAAAGCCACCTCGGTCTCAACCTCCTTGTGGAACTTGACGTTGGCCACGTAAGCACCTACCACCTTGACAGGCTGCTTTACATTGATGATCTTACGATCCACTTCATGGCCGAGCTTTGCGAGAGCCTCAGAAATCTGAGCTGCGCCGACTGAACCATAGACAGTGCCATTTGCACCGGTCTTTACAGGAATCACAAGTTTCAGACCTTCGATTGCCTTGGCGGCAGCCTCAGCCTCAGCCTTGGCGGCGGCAATCTTATGGGCACGCTGTTTCAGGTCCTCCTTCAGCTGCTTCAAAGCAGCTTCTGAAGCGATGATGCACTTGCCCTGCGGGATGAGATAGTTACGACCGTAACCGTCTTTCACTTCCACCACATCATCTTTATATCCCAGACCGGGAATATTCTCTTTAAGGATAATCTTCATTGTATGTCGTTTTTTCGAAGTGAAACACAATTATTTCATCAAGTCAGTCACATAGGGAAGCAGAGCCAAATGACGCGCGCGCTTTACGGCCTGAGCCACACGACGCTGAAATTTGAGGCTTGTGCCTGTGATGCGACGGGGAAGGATCTTGCCCTGCTCGTTCAGGAATTTCTTCAGGAATTCAGGATCCTTGTAATCGATATACTTGATGCCGCTGCGTTTGAAACGACAGTATTTTTTCTTCTTCGTGTCTACCGACAGAGGAGTAAGGTAACGGATTTCGCTGTTGGCTGCCATAATCAGTTCTGTGCTGTGGCCTCGGCGGCTGCCTCGGCGGGTTTCTCACTTGCTTTATTTGCTCTCAGTGCACGACGCTTCTCTGCATACTCGGCTGCATATTTGTCGAGACGGAATGTGAGGAAGCGAATCACGCGCTCATCACGACGGAAGGCTGTGTCAAGCTTCTTCACGATTGTAGGAGCGCCCTCAAACTCGATCAGGCAGTAGAAGCCAGTGGATTTCTTCTGAATGGGATAAGCCAATTTCTTAAGACCCCATTCCTCGACATTCACGATCTTCGCGCCATTCTCCTCAAGAACAGCCGAGAACTTGCCGACCGCTTCCTTCATCTGCTCATCAGACAAAACGGGAGTTAAAATGAAAACGGTTTCGTAACGGTTCATAATATTTAATGTGTTTATTATCAGGGCTTTCACTCAAATGCGGCAAAAACCTTTGCAAAATTAGTACTTTTTTTTGAAATACACAAATTTCCCCGCAAATATTTTGCCCAATCTATTCTCGAATTCAATAGTTTTATAGCTAAATTACAGAGAAATTTCCTTGCACTCTGATTCCACCCCTCCACCTCTCTCTACACTAATGGGAGATTGAACCCGAGATAGGCTCAATCTCCCATTATTTACTTTCTGTACTAAACCAGACAGGCTTAATCCTTGATGAGATAATTCTCGATCTCCTCCGGGCGGAAATTGCCGATGAAGTCAGCATGCTTTGCGACTTCCGCCTGACCATACTTCACATACACATGCAGGCTCTTGCGGAAGCTTGCGTTGCGCTGCGTATCCTCCAGAAGCAGATAGCCCATTATGATATGACCTGCCATCTCCACGAGACGACGCGCCATAAAGTCCTGATAGTTGCTATCCTTAACACCCATCACGCACTCTACGGCATTGGCATACTGCTGGGTCATATAGACAAGAGTATTCTTGATAGCCTCATCCTCCGGACACACCTGCT
Source organism: bacterium (assembly GCA_014802625.1). Classification (GTDB taxonomy): domain Bacteria; phylum Bacteroidota; class Bacteroidia; order Bacteroidales; family Muribaculaceae; genus Lepagella. The sequence continues at coordinate 24,960 of JAAVBX010000008.1, forward strand.
CAGCCTCCATCTCACGGATCTTATTGAGATATGTACCCGTTGTGACGTGGCGTATGGCAGCTACGACCTGAAGCTGAGTCGTGCCCTCATAGATACTCGTGATACGAGCATCGCGATATACACGCTCACAGGCATAATCCTTCATGAAACCTGAGCCGCCATGTATCTGAATGCAATCGTAGGCATTCTGGTTAGCGAATTCAGAAGTCATACCCTTTGCCATCGGAGTGAAGGCATCAGCAAGCTTGCTGTAATACTTCTGCTCCTTCTTCTCCTCGGGAGTGAGGGGACGCTCCTTGGCAATGTCGTCATAGATTTTATACATATCGACGAAGCGTGCGCAAGCATAAAGCAACGCACGGCTCGCGTCAAGCTTAGCCTTCATCACCGAGATTATCTCAGACACTGCGGGGAACTCGATGATAGCCTTACCGAATTGCTTGCGATCCTTGGCATATGCAAGAGCCTCCCGATATGCGATCTCACTCAAACCTACACTCTGCGCGGCGATACCGAGGCGGGCACCATTCATCAGAGCCATGACGTACTTGATAAGACCGAGACGACGTGAGCCGACAAGCTCGGCGGGAGCATCCTTATATGTCAATTCACAAGTGGGGCTTCCCTTGATACCCATCTTGTTCTCGATTCGACGCACATTGACACCACCGTTACGCTTATCATAGATAAACATTGAAAGACCGCGACCGTCGTGCGAACCCTCTTCGGAGCGAGCGAGCACAAGATGAATATCGGCGTCTCCGTTGGTGATGAAGCGCTTCACACCATTGAGCACCCATGAACCATCCTCCTTCTGAGAGGCCTTGAGCATCACGCTCTGGAGATCAGAACCGGCATCCGGCTCCGTGAGGTCCATCGACATTGTCTCACCGGCGCACACACGCGGAATATAACGCTTCTTCTGATCGTCATCCGCGAATTCATAGATTGTTTCAGCGCAGTCCTGCAGTCCCCAGAGATTCTCGAATCCTGCATCAGCACGGCTTACGATATCAGCCGCCATGATATAGGGAGTGATCGGGAAGTTGAGACCGCCGAGACGACGAGGCATTGCCATACCCATGAGGCCAGCTTTGCGGGTTGCCTCAAGATTCTTCTGAGTTCCCTCCGCATAGATAACCCGGGAGTTCTCTACCTTAGGACCATTATGATCAACATCCTCTGCGTTTTCTGCGACGATATCACCGCAGATTTCGCCTACAATCTCAAGCACGCGATCATAATTGTCGATTGCGTCGGCATAGTCGCGCGGAGCGTAGTCATATGTATCGGCCTCAGCGAAGTCGCGCTCTTTGAGAGCGACGATCTTCTCCATCATCGGATGAGTGAGGTAATGCTTGAGGTCGGGATTGTCTGTATAGAAGTTAGCCATTTTATCCGGATCTTACTTGGAGTTCTTTTTGTAATATTTGATAAGTTTCGGCACAACGTCCTCCATCTTGCCCGTGATCACGATATCTGCGATCTTATTGATCGGGGCATCGGGATCACTGTTGATAGCGATGATGAGCGAGGAGTCCTGCATGCCGGCGATATGCTGGATCTGGCCGGAGATACCACAAGCTATGTACAGCTTCGGACGAACCGTCACACCAGTCTGACCGATTTGACGGTCATGGTCAATCCAGCCGGCATCTACTGCCGCACGACTTGCGCCCAATTCGCCGCCTAACGTGTCTGCCAGTTTCTGCAAGAGATCGAAATTCTCCTTACTGCCGACACCGTAGCCACCGGCCACGATAATCGGACTCCCCTTCAGGTTGACTTTCGATTTCTCCACATGACGATCTATGATATCAACCACATAATCCGTAGCGTCAGTGTATTTCGATGCGTCGAGATCCACCACTTTTCCGGTATAGTTGCTATCGCGCACCTCCTTCTTCATTACGCCTTCACGCACGGTTGCCATCTGAGGGCGACAATCAGGATTCACGATGGTCGCCACAATATTGCCACCGAATGCCGGACGGATCTGATAAAGGAGATCCTTGTATTCTTTGCCGGTCTTTGCATCGGTATAGTCTCCGATTTCAAGTGAGGTGCAGTCAGCCGTCAGGCCACTGTGGAGAGCCGAGCTGACACGCGGGCCGAGATCACGGCCGATCGACGTCGCTCCCATAAAGGCGATACGCGGCTCGATTTCCTTGAATAACTTAATCAAAATCGAAGAATGAGGAAGCGAGGTGTAGGGATAAAGACGCTTATCCTCCACCTTGTAGACTGTATCCACTCCGTAGGGGAAAATCTGCTTCTCTATATCCTTCAGATTATCGCCTGCCACTACTGCCTCCAGCTTGATACCAAGCTTATCGGCGAGCTGACGCCCTTTGGTCAGGAGTTCAAGACTCACGTCGGCAACTTTGCCGTCTTCGTATTCGCAATATACGATAAGGTTGTTCTTGTCTGCCATTTCTATGGTTCTGGTTTGCTCGCGCCCGGCATCAGCCGATAGTGTGGTTGGCGATGAGTTCTACAATTAGGTTCTCCAATGCTTCATCGGTATTCTCGATGTTGCGTGCCTCCTTGGCTGTGAAAACGACGTTTTCAATCTGCTTTACTTTGGTAGGCGAACCGGCCAGACCGCACTGTGCCAGATCAGCCTCGACTGTCTGCGTGTTCCATTCGCCGATTTGCAGATACGGACGTGCCTCTACGAATGCTTTCTTATCCTCATCCGCAGCAACCTCGCTGGGGACGGCCGCACGCTTATACTTCATCACGGCCTTAGCGTTACGCGGACGGCATTCATCGGCCGAGCCATTTACGGTCACCACAAGAGGATACGGCGCTTCCACTGTCTCCACACCCGATTCGATACGGCGTTTCACAGTCACCTTTCCATTCTCAGCCTTGATGATATCCTCTGCATATGTCACCTGCGGCAGACCGAGTTTCTCTGCAATCTGCGGACCTACCTGAGCCGTATCGCCGTCAATAGCTTGACGACCACCGATAATCAGGTCATAATCCCCAATTTTTTTTACTGCGGCACTCAGAGCATAACTTGTGGCGAGTGTGTCAGAACCCGCGAAAGCACGGTCAGAGAGTACGACTCCCCCATCGGCACCACGATAGAGACCCTCACGGATAATTTCTGCTGCACGTGCCGGACCCATCGTCAGGATCGTAACTTTTGTGCCGGGATACATATCCTTAAGTTTCAGCGCCTGCTCAAGCGCGTTGAGGTCTTCGGGATTGAAGATAGCAGGAAGAGCCGCACGGTTAACAGTGCCGTCAGCCTTCATGGCATCCTTACCGACGTTACGCGTATCTGGCACTTGTTTGGCCAATACGATGATATTCAGACTCATGTCGATATGTTGTTTTGTTTGTTTCAATTGTCGGATTTGGGCCATATAGGCGCAATCCTATGCAAAATTAATAAAAATTTCGTTAATCAGCCCTATTTCAGCTGATTTTATTTCTTCAGAAGTCTATATAAGTTGGAAAGAAGTGTCGTTATTGCCCTTCTTTGGCTCTCCACGCTCTCCTCAAGGCTTGAGATTTCCAGTGATGCCCCCCTGCTATCCTGAGCAGCCCACTCTCTCCGCAGTTGCGATAATCTTGCCCTGTCGGATTGATATCTCTTTTCCGCAGCTATATATTCTTCTACAAGACGTTTCTCCTCAGCGCCCCTCACATCATCGGCGGAATAAATATATTTCCCCTTGCCGAGTGGAATTACGCAGTCTCGACGCCCGGGCTTTTGGCCCGGCTCGATTTTTCTGATTTCAGAAGCCAACGCGGAGTATCGCTTTGCGAGTTCTTCTGCCGATTCCCGATGCTCTGTCGCGGTCGCGGTTTCCTCATCTTCGTCAGACTCTTCATCCTCAGTCTCGGCGGAGGTTGCGACAGGTGTCCACGTGAGCCGTATATCGTCAAGTCTCGCACGCAGTCTTTTCTCCTCGTCATCCGTATCAAGATTGACTCTGGCTTCCGGCAGCACATATACATAAAGCGTAATCTGATCATCGGGGAGATAGTGACGGTCAGTAGCCCACCAGCCGACTCCATTTTCCTCATCTATGGCCATGACATATTCATCAGCTGCCGAGTTAAAAGGAATTCCCGCATTGACGGGCTGCAGGTATTCTCCGGTCAACGGATCTCTTGTGGCCAGAAATATATCGAATCCCCCCACGGAATTATCACCGTTGGCGGCGTAGTAAAGAGTAGTTCCGTCAGCCGACAGAAAGGGATTAATGGCATCACCCTCCTGCGCGAGGAAGTCGGGGGCGGGATGAGGTTCAGACAGGGTGCCGTCAATCAGCTTCGATGCTTCCATCAGACCCAGCATTCCGGTAGAATCATTAAGTTCACTCCACATCATAAGTTCGCCTGATTCGGAGATATACCCGGCCGGACCTCTCTCCACACCTGCCGGCAGAGGAAGTTCGGAAGTCGCTACCACCCTACCGGCAGACAATGGCAGACGCAAATGTTTGAAGAATTCCTTCTTTGGCACCTTTACTGCATCTATCACAACGATCTCCTGCATTCTCGCGAACTGTCTTTTCCCCTCCTCAAGGTCAGCCGTATCGAATGTGAAGTCGGGATCAAGCTGACGTTTTGCCTTCTTCATCCTCTCCGAATACTCACCGAAGAGTTTCTGTGCCTCAGGGAAATTATAGTCGAGCATGGCCAGCCGACCGAGATAAAGGCTTGCTTCAGGTATTCCACGTTGTCTTGCCTCCATGAATGCCAGATGGGAGGCCCTGCGTTGTCCCGGAGAATTATATTGTATCTCCCCCTCAAGTTGGTAAAGTTTTCCGGCAATGGAGCTATTTTCAGTATCTTCAAGGGCGAGAGCAAGCATCTGTGATGCAGTGTCGAATTCACCCTCCTCGAGATAATAGCGGATATCATCCGCTACATCTGCCTTTATTAAAACGGGATTGGCCAGAGCCATCGCCCCGAGGGCGACCGCTCCGGCCAGGATATGTTTCTGAGTCATATGTATCATATATTATTCATATCGCGATTGGCGGCTTCATTCCCCCTGATCCTGCGGTTCCTTGGGAAGTGTGAGCTTCAACAGAATATAGCCAAGTATACCTGCAATGATCGAACCGAGCAGAATACCGAGCTTTGAATCATTGAGCAGCTTGGATCCCTCCGGGAAACTCAGGGTCGCGATAAAGATCGACACTGTGAAACCGATGCCACCCAGCATAGAGACCGCCGCCATACGGGGCCAGTTGCCACCCTCAGGCATCGGGACAACCTTCGACTTGATAAAAATCCATGAGAAGGAGAAGATACCCAGGAATTTACCAAGTACAAGACCGCAGATTATCGAGAGGCTCACTCCGGCATAGGCGTCTGCCAATGTCATTCCATCAAACCAGATGCCGGCATTCGCGAAAGCGAAGAGCGGCAAAATGAGATAATTCACGAGCGGGTGGAGCGAGTCCTCAAGATCCTGCAGAGGTGATATCACCTTATCGGAGGCTGATTCTATCTGCTTCAGCCAATCCATCTGTTTTTGTCCGAGAAGTGTGCGGCTCTCGAGATCCACCTCCTCGTCAGAGGCGAAATGGGAGATATTCTCCTTTATTGTCTTTATAAAGCCTGCCGGGGCGTGTACGGGGACTGCCGGTATACAGAAAGCCACGAGCACACCGGCTATGGTCGGGTGAATTCCGGCATTGAGGAAGAGGAACCATACGGCCAAACCGAAAATGATATAGAACATTTTGGATTGTATCTTCATCCAGGCACCGCAGATGGCGAGTATCACGAGAATGCCGGCAGCCGCGATCAACATCGAGAAATCTATCTGAGAAGTGTAGAAAATCGCGATTACGAGGATACCACCTATATCATCCACCACTGCGAGTGTGGTGAGAAATATCTTTAGACCGATCGGCACTCTTTTGCCGAGCATCGAGAGCACTCCGAGTGAGAATGCAATATCGGTTGCCATCGGAATCGCCATGCCCCCCTCGTAGGGTGTGCCCTGTGCCAGAGCATAATAAATCACCACCGGCACAATCATTCCGCCACAAGCGCCTATAATCGGCAACAACGCCTTGCGTACGCTACTGAGTTCACCGACCAGCACCTCTCGCTTTATCTCCAGTCCGACACTGAAGAAGAATATCGCCATCAAGGCGTCATTGATGAATGAAGCCAATGACATGGGGTGACCCATGTGGGAAAAAAGATTGAAATCGCCGATCTGCAGGCGCACTTCATTAGTCCAGAGCCATGTATAAAGATCATGGGTGCCCGGCAAATTGACTGCAATCAAGGCTAATGCCGTGGCAATCATCAGCATGTTGCCACCGCTCGCCAGATTTTTCAGCGTTTTCCTCGCTGTGTACATTACTTCTGACATATCGCTTCGTCTGTTGGAGTTTTTTATGGGTTTGATATAAAGTTGTTTCAATCGAGTTTAAGCACCGCGAGGAAAGCCTTCTGCGGCACCTCCACGCTGCCTATCTGCTTCATTCTCTTCTTGCCGGCCTTCTGCTTTTCAAGCAATTTGCGTTTACGGGAAATATCGCCGCCATAACATTTGGCGGTGACATCTTTACGCACCGCTTTGATAGTTTCGCGGGCGATAATTTTCGCCCCTATAGCCGCCTGGATTGCTATATCGAATTGCTGACGGGGAATGAGTTCCTTAAGTTTCTCACACATACGCCGACCGAAACGGACGGCATTATCGGCGTGGGTCAAGGTGGAGAGGGCATCCACGCTCTCCCCGTTCAACAGGATATCGAGCTTGACGAGTTTTGATTCGCGGAAGCCGTTCAGATGATAGTCAAATGAAGCGTAACCTTTAGATATGGATTTCAACTTGTCGTAGAAGTCAATCACGATTTCTCCCAACGGGAGATCAAACGTAAGCTCCATACGGTTTCCGGATATATATTCCTGCTTGACGAGTTCTCCTCGCTTCCCAAGACAGAGAGTCATAATCGGTCCGATATAGTCGGCCTGCGTGATGATTGTCGCGCGGATATAGGGCTCCTCGATATGATCTATGAGGGTCAACTCCGGCAATCCCGACGGATTATGCACTTCGATCGGAGGATTCCCCTTCTTGTCGAATACCAGATAGCTTACGTTCGGAACAGTCGTGATGACTTCCATCCCGAACTCTCTGCTGAGTCGTTCCTGCACAATCTCCATATGGAGCAACCCGAGGAATCCGCATCGGAAACCGAATCCGAGCGCCGCCGACGACTCAGGCTGGAACGTCAGCGATGCATCATTGAGCTGGAGCTTCTCCAATGAGGCACGCAAATTCTCAAAATCCTCCGCATCAATCGGATAAACGCCGGCGAATACCATAGGCTTCACCTCCTCAAACCCCTCGATGGCTTCGTCACATGGTTTGGCGACATGGGTAATCGTATCCCCTACCTTTACCTCTTTGGAAGTCTTGATTCCTGATATTATGTAGCCTACATTACCGGCCGAAATCTCAGGCTCAGGCTGCATATCAAGCTTGAGCACACCGACCTCATCGGCGTGATACTCCTTTCCGGTCGCTACGAATTTTACGAAATCATCCTTCTTAAGCGTGCCGTTCAAGACTTTGAAGTAAGCTATTATACCACGGAACGGGTTAAATACCGAGTCAAAAATAAGAGCCTGCAAAGGTGCGTCCGGATCTCCTTTAGGAACAGGCACACGCTCCACTATAGCTTTAAGGATTTCATCTACACCCATACCGGTCTTTCCTGACGCTCGGATTATCTCGCTGCGGTCACAACCGAGAAGATCCACTATCTGATCCTCTACTTCATCCGGATTCGCTGAATCAAGGTCACATTTGTTTATGACCGGAATTATCTCCAGATTATTGTCAATTGCCATATACAGGTTGGAAATCGTCTGTGCCTGTATGCCTTGGGTCGCGTCGACAATGAGGAGCGCACCCTCACAGGCCGCGATTGATCGCGACACTTCATAGGAGAAGTCGACGTGTCCGGGAGTGTCGATAAGATTGAGTACATAATCCTCGCCATCCTGACGATAATTCATCTGAATTGCGTGGGATTTAATCGTAATTCCGCGCTCACGCTCGAGATCCATGTCATCGAGCACCTGCGCCTCCATATCTTTTCCCGAAACTGTGTCGGTATATTCAAGCAGACGGTCGGCCAGGGTCGATTTGCCGTGGTCGATGTGGGCGATGATGCAGAAATTTCTAATATTCTTCATTCTTGGCTTTGTCATCTTGGCATTGTCAAAGGGAGCCGGATGAGGAGGAACGTTAAGCGGCCTTCCCATTTAATCCACAAAAATACAAAAAAACACCGACATTCCCAATTTAATCCGACTGAAATAAAACAAAAAGAGCGGGGCGCATCGGTTTTGCCGCCGATACGCCCCGCAGGCTATGAATATAGTTCCTATTACTTAACGACTACCTTAGTGGCTTTGCCGTCAACAATCTTTACAAACATACCGTTAGAGGGATTGTTCACCTTCACACCCTGAAGCGTATAGTAAACTGCCTCACCCTCCGTAGCCTCAATCATAGTGGCACCGACGGAAGTTCCGTTTGTAACTACGATATTAGAGGGAATTGAAGAGCCAATCGCATCAGAACCTTCAACCAATGTGAATACAATTGTGGTTTCGCCTTCAAATGCGCATGTGAAGTTTACTCCATTGTACCACGCATCCATTTTCTCACCGGAAACGACCTCGGTGTTCCCACCTGCACCGAAGCTGTAGTCCCATGTACCGTCGCAAATCTTCCACTCTCCGGCAAGACCATCCTCGAGTACGAGCGTGTAGACATTACCCTCACGAGTGAATTTAGGACCTTCAGCCGGATCCCAGCCATTGAATTCACCCACAAGGTTGAGCTCTCTGTATTCGCCGGGAGTCGGATCTACGGGAGTCTCCCCATTCTCGTTAGTAACGATCAGCTTGGAGGGAATTGAAGAACCAATTACATCAGAACCCTCAACTAATGTGAATACAATTGTGGTTTTGCCTTCAAATGCGCATGTGAAGTTTACTCCATTGTACCACGCATCCATTTTCTCACTGGAAACGACCTCGGTGTTCTCACCTGCACCGAAGCTGTAGTCCCATGTGCCATCGCAAATCTTCCACTCTCCGGCAAGACCATCCTCAAGTACGAGTGTGTAGACATTATCCTCACGAGTGAACTTAGGACCGTTAGCCGCATCCCAGCCATTGAATTCACCTACAAGGTTGAGCTCTCTGTATTCGCCGGGAGTCGGATCTACAGGATCAGGATCTACAGGGGTCTCACCCTCACCTGCGACAGTGAGAGTCATTGCCTCGGGATCGAATGTGAAGTCATATGTGCCGGCAGTCAAGGCGAAATTTGTACCATTGACCATACATGCCATTGTCGTATTCAGAATAACCTCAGCATCGGCGGCAGAAGCAATCCAATCCGTCTGCTTACCGTCAGCCAATTTTCGAATGCCGAAGTTGCATTTTGCAACTTCTATACCCTTTGCAACCCACTTGCCGTTATTTTCATTCAGTGAGGTTGATGACCATGACGCGCTACCGTCGAAGTTACCCCAAAGATCATACGTATAGCTCAACTCTGCGGTAGCACCCGTGATTACGAGAGTAGCAGCCGTCGGATCAAATACGATATGAGGATTCTCGACGGCTTCGGACAATCCGATATCTTTCGATGAACCGCCGACAGTCAGATTGAATACCTCACCTAAGGTCACGGGAGCATTCTGAACTTCTGCACCGAAGTTGGCAGCATCATTTGTCCATGTTCCGTCATTGATTTTGAATCCGGGAGTCAGTGTACCCTCATAGTCGAGCACGTAGCTTCCATCCAACTGAAGTTCGAAGCCACAGGCCGGATCTTTCTCAGTCCAACCATTGAAGCCGCCAATCAGATAGTAATCGGCAGCGTTTGCAGCCAGAGCCATCGACATGGCAAGCATGCAAGAGTAAATCTTCTTCATTACTGTAGGTAAGATTTTAAGTTAATTATTTAGTTAAAATTTAGCCGAGTTTTTCCAAATAACGGCAACATTCAGCAACCGCCATTTTCAGTTGCAAATTTAGTTCGTTTTATTTATTTAAATAAAAAATTTACAAAATTTAACTTATGTTAAATCACTTATTATTATAGTGTGTCATCGCGAACGCCAATCCACTAAGAGCGTAAGCTTTAATCGCATCGACCGCGACATCCTCTCTTGCCGGCAGTTGTTGCACCTCTTCAGGTGGGAATTTTCCCAAAACCCAGTCAATCTGCCCCCCTCTCGGGAAATCGTTTCCAATTCCAAAACGAAGGCGTGCGTATGATTGCGTACCCAGCTCGGAGGCTATATTCTTCAACCCGTTGTGACCGGCATCGGATCCTCCGCTACGCATCCGGATGGCCCCGAAAGGCAAAGCCAGATCATCCACTACCACCAGAAGATTCTCAAGCGGCAACTTCTCCTTATTCATCCAATATCTGACGGCCACTCCGCTGAGATTCATGAATGTAGATGGTTTTAGCACCATCAACTCACAGTTTTTAACTTTAACCTTGGCCATATCACCATAACGGCACGAAGTGAAACTTCCGCCACATGCCTCTACCAGTCTATCTGCCACCATAAAGCCGATATTATGACGTGTGCCGACATATTCGGGTCCTATATTTCCCAAACCCACAATTAGATATTTTTTCATCGGAATATCCTCCCTCTGTTCTGTTGCCTGTTTTGATCTACTTCTACACTGTTTTGATTTACTTCTACAAAGACGCAGACCAAGAATTTTCAATATATTTGAAAGCATTGTCAAAAAAGAGAGGCATCCTCCGGGGGGAACCGGGAGGACACCTCAATTATTAGTTGCGTTTCGCGCTTAGGATTACTGATTAGCCTTAGCTGCGGCGCCACGTGCGGCACGTGTCAGCTGAACAGCGCATACTACTGCATTCTTGGCATTCATCAGCTCAAGGCCATCGAAGTGAAGGTCGCCTACAGCCATTGACTTGCCGAGACCGAGGTTGTCTACATTCACTACAAGACGCTCGGGAATCTCAGTGTAGGGAGCCTTAACTTTCAGCTTTCTCATGGAAAGTGTAAGCTTACCACCGGCCTTAACACCCTCTGCGTGACCCTCGATCTGAACGGGTACCTCCATCACGATGGGCTTCTCGGGAAGAACCTCGAGGAAATCGATGTGGAGAACATCATCCTTCACGGGCTGGAACTGAAGATCCTTCAGGACAGCCTTACGAGCTTCGCCATTCACTTCGAGATTGATCTCGAAAATGTCGGGAGAATAGATGAGCTTGCGGACATCTTCGGCTGACACGATGAGGTCGGTAGTGATAAGACCACGCTTTTCGTCGATTGCGACTACCTTCTCGCCTGCCTTCAACTCTCCGTTGTAAGGAAGCTCAACGATTTTGCCGCCATTCAAAACAGCGGGAATTTTACCCTCCTTACGGAGAGCCTTGACCGACTTCTTGCCCAGTTCTGTACGGGGGGCAGCCTTAAGATCGTAAGTTTTCATTTCTTGTGTTTGTTTTTTTGTGTTACTCAAATCAGTCCTCCCCTTTTGGAGTAAGACCATTCCCATCACACGGGATGGAATCTCTGACAGCTTACGCCATCCTTCAATTCCGGACTGCAAAATTACTCAAATTCTCCCTATTATGCAAATCCTACGACCATTTCCAACTATATTTATGTTGTTTTTCCCCTGATTTTGATTAATTTTGCGGATTGAATCTCCAAAACATAGCTATGAAGACATTTCTCGAATCAATTGCCGATGGTTACGCCTCGCGTTATATGGCTTCCGACGTGCTCCGGCATACCTGTTTTGTTTTCCCCAACAAACGTGCCGGCACATTCTTTCTAAAAGCGCTCAGAGAAACCCTGCCCGACATGGGATTCGCGCCTCACGTGACTACCATCACGGATCTCGTGACCTCACTGTCGGGACGCATTGTCAATACCCGACTCGATACGCTCTTCCTACTCCATCAATGTTATCGTGACATTGTAAGCCCCCATCTCACCGATGAGGGCCGTAAGGAATATCTCTCTTTCGATGCCTTCCGCCGATGGGGTGAAACCGTGCTCAGCGATTTTAACGAAGTCGACATCCACCTTGCCTCCGCCGATGAAATGTTCAAAAATCTTTTTGACTTCAGATCGATCGCATCTACATTCCTCACTCGTGAGCAGCGTGATTTAATGGAGGAATATTTCGGTTATAAGGTGTCGAAACAATATGACGACAATCGCTTCTGGCTTGAATTCGGCGACAGATACGGACAATTCGATCCTTTGGAATCAGACGACGACTCCCCGAGATCAAGATTCATACACATATGGAAAGTTCTGTCTCCACTTTACAAGCTCTTACACGAACGCCTCGCGGCCAAGGGCCTGACCACCTCCGGTGGCGCTTATCGCCTCGCCGTCGACAGACTCGCCAATGCCGATGAGGAAGGTCCCGACGCTGTCCATAATCTTCTCCCCTTTAAAAAAATGGTGTTTATCGGATTCAATGCACTCTCCATGTCGGAGCGACGTATATTCTCATTGCTCAAGGCTCAGCAAGGACCCGATATGCCGGATGGACCTGAGTCGTTTGCTGATTTCGTCTGGGATTGCACCGGTCCCATCCTCTCCCCCCATCGCGACAAAAATGGAACGCCCCTATCCCCCGAACAGGATTCCGCACGACGCTTCGTGGCTATGAACATGCGCGAATTTCCGGCCCCGGAATGGCTGATGCCATACCTGCATGAAAGCAGCACCGACCGCCTGCCGAATTTAATCCGGAGCGTCGCCGCTCCCTCTAAGACCATGGAGGTAAAAATAGCCGCCGATCTGATCGGCCAAATGCGCGATGAAATTGGTCCCAAGCCGTTTGAGGAAGCTAAAGTGGCCATGGTGTTGCCCGACGAGTCTCTGCTGTTACCACTGCTCTACTCGATGCCCTCAAATATAGGGACAGCGAATCTGACTATGGGCTACCCCCTTAAACTAACTTCCGTCACATCATTCCTCGTGCTCCTGCGCCGACTGCAACTCATGCGCCGCGATGCCAAGAATTACAAGGGATACGCCTATGATGAGATCGCCAATATCCTTAGCCACCCATACGCGCAGACAATAATCGGCGGAGAGACGATACGTCGTTTCTCCACGTGGTGCATGCATCATCATCTGTCGGTAGTCACCGAGTCCGCGATACGTGAGAAACTTGGAGAAGTCGGCCACACCCTGCTCCAACCACTGCCGGCAGACGCGAAACCTGAGATTGTAATCGGTTATCTCGACAATGTTCTGCGCCTTGTCGATGATGCCATCATGCGCCGGAGCGGCAACGACCCCATGCTGCAGAATGCCAGAATAGAGCGCGCCAATGTCACGGCCTGGCGTCTCGGACTCGGGCGCCTGCTCGACGCTATCGAGGAATATGGAGTTGAGCTGAGTATGCAGGGCACACTTGCCGAGGCCTATCGTCTGCTTCAGGGCGAGAATGTGGCCTTTGAAGGCGAACCATTGAGAGGCCTACAGGTGATGGGGACCCTCGAGACCCGTGCCCTCGACTTTGAACACATATATATTGTAGCTCTCAATGACCGCACCCTTCCCCGACGATCGCATCAGAGATCATTCCTTCCGAATGTCCTGCGACGAGCCTACGGGCTCCCTCCCGTCAATTATTCCGAATCAATCTTCGCATATTATTTCTACCGCATGATAAGCCGGGCCCGAACCGTCACCCTTATCTACGACAACCGCGTCGGCATACCGACCGGCGGCCCCTCCCGCTATCTTATGCAGCTCGATAAGATTTACGCCCGCGGGAAAATCAGACATATGGAATACAAATTCAGTCTATCCTCCCGCTCTCAAGATGGCATATATATCGAAAAGACGGCAGAGATAATGGAGATACTCGACAGATATCGCACTCCCCCCGTATCCGGTAAGAAGCCGGCCTGCCTGTCGGCGTCTGCGCTAAAACGTTATATCCAATGCCCGCTGAAGTTTTATCTCCAATATGTGCGAGGGCTGCGGGATGACCCCGCTCCGGTGAATGCCGTCGATGCAATCACCTACGGCAATCTTATTCATAAGGCCATGGAGATTCTTCTCCTCCCGGACTCTGCTGACCGAGGCAGATGGCTTGATCCCCCCAAGACCATTACCGAAAGCTTTATTGACTCTTTGATCGAGGATAAGGAGAGTATCCGTCATATCGTGCATCGCCTTATCAACCGTGACTATTATCATCTCCCGAAGGAAGATGAGGATTCTCCTCTCAAACCTGACACGGAGATCATCTGCGACACGGCTGTACGACATATAATAAATATACTTTCTTACGACCGCGCCCGCACTCCGTTCCTTCTCTATGGATGCGAAGTCAAGGCAGATTATGTGGCGTATCCGCTTGACAGAGACACAGTCAATATGACATATGCCCTCGACCGCGTCGACAATATCGGGTGCGGGGATTCCGACAACACTGTGCGAATCGTCGATTACAAGACCGGATCTTCCCATATCGAGGCACCCTCCATCGACAGCGTTTTCGACGGGTCATCACTCTCCGACCACTATTTCCAGCTTCAATTGTACGCAGACCTGCTGAATATCAACCGCCATGATCACGGCCTAAGTCATTTGAGTGTGAAACCGGTGATATATCCGGTCGCTGCTATCCATAAAGATGACAAAAATTATGCGATGAAAAGGAAATTTTTCCCGACTATCGGAAAAAATCGTATCGACCTGCATGACCAGCCATTCAACGACACCACCGTAGATAAGGAATTCCGCAACCGTCTTGACAACATGCTGGAGGAGATGTTCAATCCCGATATTCCCTTCGCAGGTGTGTATAATGAGGATAAATGTCGATTTTGCGCTTTCAAATCCTTGTGTATGGTATGAACTTATTCATTTCCGAATCGGTTTTAGCAATAAGAGCGGATATATGTCGTGAAATATATCATATATTATTTCCACATCCGTAATTTTTATTGTAATTTTGCATATGCTTCCCCGCTGAACCATATCTTCCACCATTCAGTGAGGAAGCTATGATAGAAATAGCCCAAAAAATATCAGTCCATATGAAGAAGGAGACTATAGTAATAGTAGGTGGCGGATTCGCCGGAATTAATTTGGCCAAGAAACTTGACCGGAAACGCTTTGACATCAAAGTGATCGACCGCAACAATTTCCATTCCTTCCCGCCATTGTTCTACCAAATAGCATCATCCGCATTGGCTCAGAGCAACATTTCTTTCCCGTTCCGACGCGAGTTCAAACGCGACCGAAACGTCTCTTATCACATGGGCCATGTCAAGAATATCGACACTGTGGCTAAGACTGTGACCACCTCCTACGAGACTATCCCATACGACCGTCTTGTCATCGCTGCCGGAACGACCAACAATTTCTTTGGCATGGATAACCTTTATAAGGAAGTCTATTGCATAAAAACCATTGGAGAGGCTGATCATACCCGCGACGAAATTCTTGATCGTCTGGAACGCGGATGCATGGAGCAGGATCCAGAACGACGCCGTCAGCTGCTCAGTTTCCTCGTCGTCGGCGGAGGTCCCGCCGGCGTGGAGATCGCCGGTGCTCTCGGAGAGATGAAACGGGATGTGCTTCCACGCGAATACCCGGAGCTCGACCCCAATGATGTCACGATAACTCTCGTGGAGGGTGCTCCGAAGGTTCTCGGCACCATGTCGGAAAAAGCCTCCGCAAAGGCCCTGCAGTATCTTAAGGACCTTATGGTGGAGGTGCGCCTGAATACCACCATGAGCGGATACGACAATAAAATCGTAAAATTCGCCGATGGCCATGAGGAATATTGGGAGACCCTTATATGGACAGCCGGTGTCCGCGGAGAGACGATGCCGGGCCTGCCGGCTGAGTGCGTGGCGCGCAATGGCCGAATCTATGTCGACGAGTATAACCGCGTCAAAGGACTCGAAGACTCCGTATGCGCCGTAGGTGATATCGCCCAAATGGAGACACCGGAATATCCCAAGGGTTATCCCATGGTGGCCCAACCGGCTATCCAGCAGGCCCGAAATCTCGCCAAGAATCTGAATAAGGGCGAATTCCAGACCAAATTCAAATATTCCGACCGCGGCTCCATGGCCACAGTAGGCAGAAACCGCGCTGTCGCCGACCTCCCCGGATTCTCTTTCGCCGGACGTATGGCATGGTGGATATGGATGGTCATTCACCTCGTCAGCATTCTCGGAATGCGAAATAAGCTGAATGTGTTACTTAACTGGATCTGGAACTATTGCACTTATTCAACTTCTCTTCGACTCCTGCTGCGACCCACAAAATATCCGATTCGCCGACATTGGAGCGACTGATCTATAGATTCATAAAAAACTACTCTATGAAAATACGCAACACCGCATATCCCATCCTGACAACAGCCCTCCTCTTTCTGGGGGGCTGTTCGGGCTTGAATATAAACCTGCCGTTTATCAACGGATCAAAGGATAAATCGGATTTAAGCCGGAACGATACTCCTGCTCAGCTTCCGACAGACCGTGAGCATCTTCGACATCCCGGACACAACGAGAAAGGCTTCTCGATTGCGGATCTTGAAGAGGGAGTCGTCACCGGCGACTGGACAATTGAAGAGGTCAACGGATCACCCACCGTAGGAGAAACCACACCGTTCATGAAATTTGTCCCCTCCGAAAAACGTATCTACGGCAACAACGGTTGTAACACCATCAACGCCTCATACCAATACAATCAGGAGGAGAAGACTCTTTCATTCTCCAACGTAGCCACGACAATGCGCCTGTGTGCCGCACCCGGTCTGACCGACCTCGACATCAACGCAGCTCTCGCAAACACCACCAATTATTCGTGGGATCATCACGATGACGAGTATTATCTCTATTTCCGTGATGAAAATGGTGTCGTATTGATGCGCCTGATGCATCAGAATTTTGATTTTCTCAACGGCACATGGCAAGTTGTCGCAATTGAGGAGGAACCCGTCAACAATCCGGAAATGCGACTTGTCATCGATGTCGACGGAGGAAAAATACATGGCAACACCGGTTGCAATATCCTTAACGGCACTATGGATATTGACATGGAGACCGCCAACACACTCTCTTTCCAAGATATAATCACCACGCAAATGGAGTGTCCCGATGCCACCGAACAGACACGTATGATTGTAGCCCTTGAGGATGCCGCACACGCAAAACCTATTGATGCCGACCGCGTGCTCCTTCTTAATCTTCTCCGGAAACCTGTGCTCACTCTTAAACGTATATAATATGAATGAAGTAAGAGTCGACAAATGGCTTTGGGCCATGCGTGTATTCAAAACCCGCTCCATGGCTACCGATGCTGTCAAAAAGGGACGCGTATCAATGGCGGGAACTGCTGTCAAACCCTCGCGCGGAGTGAAAGTAGGAGATGTCATAGAAGTACGCAAACCGCCCATCACATATACATTCCGCGTAAAAGCACTGTCGCAGAACCGTCTCGGCGCTCGTCTTGTACCGGATTATCTTGAGAATCTTACCCCTCAGAGTCAGTATGATATCCTGGAAATGAGCCGTATTTCAGGTTTCGTCGACCGACGCAAAGGGCTCGGACGTCCCACAAAACGTGAAGGACGAGATCTGGCGGCATTCCGCGAATCGACCTACGCCGATGATTTCTTCTTGGATTGGGAGGATGACGACGACATGGACGAAACGGATGATTAGAACAGATTTTTGATGATTTGTTTCTATTTTCAGTTTTTTTAGTTAACTTTGCAACTCAAAACCAAAACCGCTAATTAATGCGATTCGCAGAGATAATAGGAAATGATGATACAATAGCAGACTTGCGTGCTATGGTGGATTCTGACAAGATTCCACACGCTATGCTCATTTCCGGCCCCTCCGGGCTCGGAAAGATGATGGCGGCAAGAGCTTTCATCAGCTATCTCAACTGCGAAAATCGTATTGACGGGGATTCTTGTGGTGTTTGCCCGGCTTGCCGTCGAATCGACGCCGGAAATAATCCGGATATACATTATGTCTATCCTGTAATTAAGAAAACTGCCGGTAAACCGGCCTTCTCCACTGACTTTATCGACCAATGGAAGCTCTTCATTAAGGATTCGCCATACATGGATACTACCAAGTGGCCGGTAATGATTGAAGCAGGCACCAAACGCCCGGTCATATATGTTGATGAAGCCGACGCTATCTCAGCCAAGGCCGCCCTATCTACATATGCCGACCGTTATAAAGTGTTCGTGATATGGCTGCCGGAACGTATGAATCCGGAAGCATCCAACAAGCTTCTCAAACTTATAGAGGAGCCTTACGACGACACCCTCTTTATCTTCGTCAGCAATAATCCCGAACTCCTTTTGCCCACGGTGGCCTCCAGACTACGTTCACTCAGAATGAATCCGCAACCGGAGAATACAATCGTCTCCGCTTTGCTGAAGGTAGGTGTCAGCGAGTCCTCGGCCCGACAGGCCGCCCGGATGGCGGAAGGTATTCCCGGAAAAGCATTTGAATCCCTTTCCGGAAACGGAGAATCCGCTGAATTCCATCGATACTTCATGGATTGTATGCGCAATGCATATGCTCGTAAGATCGATGAGCTGAAGAAGACTGCCGAAACTCTTTCAGCCTTCAGTCGTGAGAAGGCAATCCGCTTCCTCGAATATCTCGCGCGTATGACACGTGAGAATTTTATCGCCAATCTCTCCATCTCCCCTCTCAACAACATGACTCCTGACGAAGAATCATTTTCGACCCGTTTCGCTCCCTTCATACATAGCGGTAATGTCGAGAAAATCGTCGCTGAGACCGAAACGGCGAAGCGTGATATCTCGCGTAATGCCAACGCGAAACTGGTATGGTTTGATTTTCTTCTGCGTCTCATGTTGCACCTCCGCTCTCCTAAAAATTAATTATAGAATGTAGAAATAAATTGGTGACCATACTTCTTATCCTGGTGACCGATTAATAATTAACTCGCATCATTATATTCACTCTATGAAACCGACATTGTTTATCCTCGCGGCTGGTATGGGAAGCCGCTATGGCGGTCTCAAACAGCTCGATGCCCTCGGCCCGGGTGGTGAGACCATCATGGACTACAGCGTCTATGACGCTCTGCGCGCCGGCTTCGGCAAAATTGTTTTCGTCATTCGTCATGATTTCGAAGATGAATTCCGTAAGAAGGTCATTGCCAAATATCAGGGCCATATAGATGTCGATGTAGTTTTTCAGGATATCAATGCCCTGCCTGAAGGCTACACACCCGATCCCGAACGTTCGAAACCATGGGGCACAAACCACGCCGTCCTCATGGGTAAGGGGGTCATAAATGAGCCTTTCGGTGTTATCAACGCCGATGATTATTACGGTCCGGAAAGCTTTCAGGTGCTCGCCGACTTCCTCCGCAGTGTCGAGGGCAAGAAGGGTGAATATTGTATGGTGGGCTTCAACATCGAAAACACCCTCTCCGAAAACGGTGGCGTAAGCCGAGGGCTCTGTCAGGTATCGGCCGATGGATTCCTCACCGGAGTCAACGAATGTCACGGCATCTGCCGTAACGAGGAAGGCAAGCTAATTCAGACTCTTCCTGATGGTTCTATAGCTCCTTTCCCGGAAGGCGCGAGCGTATCAATGAATATGTGGGGCTTTACTCCCGACTATTTCGATTACTCGGAGCGTGAGTTCATCAAATTCCTCGATGAACATGGGAAGGAACTGAAGTCGGAATTCTACATCCCGACTGTCGTCAACACCCTGATCCATTCCGGAGAATGCACCCTCGCGGTGAAGCCCACCCCCTCCAAATGGTTCGGAGTTACTTTCGCCGCCGATCGTCCTGCCACGGTCGCGCAGTTCCGTCATCTCGTCGATGAAGGTATATATCCGGAGAAACTCTTCTCCTGATTCACTCCTTTGAAATGAATATCCTCCCGGGAGTTAAGGAAAAAGCTCCCGGGTGAGTTCTTTCATATTTTCCACTATTATCCACTATTAATTAATCCATTATTATTCTATTTAAATTCCAACATGATGAAACGCTACTTGCTACCGGCGACACCGCTCGCCGCAATGTTGCTGCTCACCGGCTGTATGGACGACAATTATGACCTCTCCAACATCGACACCACAACTGAGGTGAAGGTCAATGGTCTTACAATCCCGGTTAATCTTAAGGAAGTCGAACTCGACGCCCTGATCGACATCAAGGAGGGCGACGATATCCAGGTTGAGGATGGTATCTACGTTTACTCCACCAAAAGCGACAAGCCTTTTGGATCTGATGCCATCACAATCAACCCCTTCAATGTTGAGACCTCAGCCATCAACCCCACTTTCGTAACCGTAAAGCTTGCCTCCTCCACCGCTGCTTCCGCACGCCGCGCAGCAGCCAACGCTATCGCCTATAACGTCGAGAGAATGGAGACTCCCTTTGACTTCGAGGTCAAGGATATCGATGAGGCTGTGAAGAAAATCACCAAGCTCGGCACCCCCGCCAACAAGAAACTCACCTTCAAGCTCCGCCTCATCTTCCCGGCTGCGATTACCTCAAATTGCTCTTCTATCCACATCGATGAACTTAACATCCGCTTCCCGGAAGGTCTCAACGGCCAGTCGACCCTCGGCACTTTCGCCAACGACGTGGTTACCATCCGAGATTACGAAGTGACCGGAGGTGTCCTTGCCTTTGACGTGACTTCCGATCAGCTCGCCATGGATGAGACCATCAACGGCGGTCAGTTTAAATATTCCGAGAACATCACTGTTGAGAGCGGCCGCCTCTCCCTTACTCCCAACGGAGCCTCTCTTGACAATGAGTTCACTCTCGAGACTGACTATGTGCTTGCTCCATTCGAGGTGACTAAATTCAGTGGCGCGATCGACAAACCCATCGAAAATCTCGCCATCGATCCCATAAGCCTTGAGAATCTTCCTGATTTCCTTACGCAGGCCGGCACAAATCTTATTCTCTCCAATCCGCAGCTTTATCTTGAGCTTACCAACCCCGTGTCGGAGTACAGTATGAAAGCTCATACCGGTATGGCATTTACACAGGTTCGTAACGGCCGTCCCTCGAATGAGAATATCGTACTCCCCGGCGGTCTCACGATCTCCGACAATCTCCCTGCCGGTGCGGTTTATAAATTTGCCCTTTCACCTGAGGGCACTTCGCTCACTCCCATCGCAGGCTACGAGAATGCCGAAAAGCTCCCTTATCCCGGTCTCCGCGACGTGCTCTCCGGCAACGGTCTGCCCCAGTCGCTCAACGTAACTTTCGATGCTCCCCATGTATATGGCGACAATGTGGCCGACTTCCCTCTCGACGGAAACATTGACGGCATCTCCGGTAACTATATCTTCCGCGCTCCCCTCGCTCTTGAACCCGGTACCGAAATCTATAAGAGCGGCACTGAGGATGATTGGAGCTCCGAGGATCTTGACCGCCTCTATGTGACCGAGGTCGTGCTCAACGCCTCTGTAACTTCCGAAGTTCCCCTCGGCGTGAAACTCGGCGCACAGATTATCAACACAGCCGGTCAGAAAGTCGGTAAAGTAGTTGAGGAGGCATACGTGCCTGCAAGCTGCACAGATGAGCAGATCGAGATCAAGATCGTGGCCGAGTCAGGCGATGAGATCAATAATATCGACGGTATCTCTTATAACGCTATCTGCATCGTTACCAATGACGATAAGGAGGCCGGTAAAGCCCTTGCTCCGAACCAGTCAATCACTCTCAAGAATGTACGTGCCACAGTGACCGGCCGCTACCTCTATGAGGACGACAAATGATCAATAAGTGTTATCCGAAACTGAACCAACCCTAATCGAAACACCAAAATGAAATCTACATATAAATTTCTTCTTGCCTCTACCCTCATGGGAGCCTCTACTGTCGGCGCTATGGCTCAGGCATCCTACTCGGGCTATTTCCTCGAGAACTACACCCATCGTTACGAGCTCAACCCGGCTCTCGTAGATATGTCGGGTCGCAAGATGTTCGTGGCAATGCCTGCTCTCGGCAATCTGAATGTAGGATTCCAGGGTAATCTCCACCTTACTGATGTGCTGTACAACCGCAACGGCCAGACCGTACTCTTCACCAACCCCAACGTTTCGGCAGCCGAGGCGCTCAAACATATCGGCAACCGTGAGAAGGTAGGTGTGAACGTCGAGATGGACATCCTCGCAGTTGGCTTCGAAGCTCTCGGCGGTAAGAATGTCGTGACTATCGGTGCTGTAGCCGACGCCAATGTTATGGTGCCCGGCTCTATGTTCCGCTTCGCCAAGGAAGGGGTTACCAATCAGACCTATGATCTTTCCAATGTACGCGCTCTTGCTGAAGGATATGCAAAATTGCAACTCAACCATCAGCGTGATCTCGGCCAGTATCTCCCGGGCCTCAAGGCCGGTGCAGCCTTCAAGATGCTTTTCGGCATCGGAAGCATGGACGCCAACCTGAAAGACACTTATCTCTCCCTGCAGGAGGATGCATGGCGTGTCCAGACCAACGGTACCGTCCGCGTCAACATGGGCAACATGTACTATAAGACCAAGTATAGCGATGTCACCGATCGCAACTATGTCGACGGCATCGAACTCGACGGTGCCGGCGTGAAGGGCTTCGGTATCGGCTTTGATCTCGGTGCGACTTACGACTGGCAGGACTTCCAGTTCTCTCTCGCGCTCCTTGATCTCGGCTTTATCTCATGGAGCGGTACTCAGACTGCTACCACCAACGGCACTCGTTATGTCAATACCAATGACTATACTTTCGGTGTGACCGATGAGCAGTACAAGGATACTTGGAACGATGAGCTCAAACCCGCCCTCTATAATCTCTATCAGCTTCAGGATATGGGTGAGACCGGCGCACGTACACGTTCTCTTCGCACGACCCTCAACTGGGGTGTGCAGTACGAACTCCCCTATTACCGCCGTCTCCACTTCGGCCTCGTGAACTCCACACGTTTCAACGGTCCGTTCACGGCTACAGACTTCCGATTCTCGGCCAACGTCCGTCCCGTAGACTGCTTCTCAGCTTCCGCCAACTTCACCGCCGGAACTTATGGCGTAGGCTTCGGATGGCTTGCAAATGTTAACGTCAAAGGTTTCAATTTCTTTATCGGTATGGACCGCACCATCGGTAAGCTCGCGAAGCAGGGTGTGCCCCTCAGCAGCAACGGGTCCGTCAATATCGGCATGAACTTCCCCTTCATGTAATTCTCTGATTCCTTGAAATAAATCGAGGGGCACCTTTATCAGGTGCCCCTCTTATTTTTTCGGCTCACGCCGTTTCTGTCAGATGAGATTCTATAATATATACGATGTCACGCATCAGCGTCCCATTCCGGGTTTCCCCATCTTGCGCATCTGCTGTGTCATGGCCATCATCTTCTTCGGATTCATCTTCGATGCCATATGCATCATCTTGCGTGTCTCCTGGAACTGTTTAAGAAGTTTATTGACCTCCTGCAACGATGTGCCGCTACCCTTGGCAATACGCATTCGTCTCGATTGATTGATCACATCGGGATTCTGACGCTCATATGGGGTCATGGAGCCGATAATTGCCTCGATGCTCTTGAATGCGTCATCCGGAATATCTATATCCTTGATAGCTTTGCCTATACCGGGAATCATGGAAGCGATATCCTTCAGATTACCCATCTTCTTGATCTGGCTGATCTGCTTCTGGAAATCCTCGAAATCAAATTTATTGCGACGTATCTTTTCCTGTAGCTTCTCAGCCTCTTTCTCATCATATATATTCTGCGCTCTACGGGCCAGCTCGACGATATCACCCATTCCGAGGATACGGTCGGCCATGCCCTCCGGATTGAACTCCTGAATATCCTCCAGCTTCTCACCCGAACCGATGAACTTAATCGGCTTGTCGACTACCGTGCGAATTGAAAGCGCCGCGCCACCTCGTGTGTCACCATCAAGTTTCGTAAGGATAACTCCATCGAAATCAAGTCTGTCATTGAATGCTTTTGCGGTATTGACAGCATCCTGACCCGTCATCGAGTCAACCACGAAAAGAATCTCCTGCGGATTGACTGCCTTTTTGATATTGGCGATCTCGGTCATCATCTGCTCATCGACAGCCAGACGGCCGGCGGTATCGATAATCACGAGGTCATGGCCGTTGGCCTTGGCATATGCGATCGCATGGCGGGCGATCTCCACAGGATCCTTACTATCCTCCTCCGCATAAACAGGCACATTTATACTTCCGGCAAGAACCTTCAGCTGCTCTATGGCCGCCGGACGATAGACGTCGCCTGCAACGAGAAGTGGCTTTTTATTCTTCGTGGTCGAGAGGTATTTCGCGAGTTTCCCGGAGAATGTAGTCTTACCCGAACCCTGAAGACCCGACATCAGAATCACGGCCGGACGCCCGTCCAGATTCACGGGTGCCTGCTTTGCTCCCATCAGAGCGGCAAGCTCGTCGTGGACGATCTTTACCATCAGCTCCTTCGGCTTCAAGGCGTTGATCACATTCTGGCCCATCGCCTTCTTCTTCACTGTATCAGTGAAAGTCTTGGCCACCTTATAGTTCACGTCGGCCTCCATAAGGGCGCGGCGAACATCTTTTAAGGTTTCCGCCACATTAATCTCCGTGATGCGGCCTTCACCTTTCAGTATCTTGAACGAGCGTTCAAGTCTGTCCGATAGATTTTCAAACATATGTATGGTCTGTCTTTATTTACTGTTATCTCTGCCCCGGGGGCATCTCATCATTGAAGACGATTGGTAGCGGTATCGGGGAAGATTACCGTAGGTTTAAACGTGCGCGCCTCCTCGGGAGTAAGCTGCACATAACTCATGATAATCACGATATCTCCGGGTTGCGCCTTGCGGGCCGCCGCCCCGTTCAGGCATATCACACCGCTGCCCGCCGGGCCGGCTATCACATACGTGTCAAGCCGTTCCCCGTTATTGTTATTTACGATGAAAACCCTCTGCCCCGGAATTATTCCGGCGGCATCGAGCAGGTCGGAGTCGATTGTTATGCTGCCGATGTAGTTAAGATTCGCCTCGGTCACTGTGACACGGTGAATCTTGGATTGCATCATTTCTATAAGCATCGTTCCGTAAAAAATTTAAAACTGTAGGATTATTTGTATCTGATATTGTCAATGAGACGCACATTTCCGTTGTAGACCGTTATACAGCCTACCACCATCTCGGCCTCATCCCATTCTTCAACAGGCATTAATGTTCGCCCGTCTACGATTTCAAAGTATTCCACACGCATTTCCGGAACCGCATCGAGTCGCTCCACCACACTGTCATGAGTGGCACGCACGCTGTGATTGGCGGCATAAGCCACACTATCCTTCAGAGCCGCATGAATTTCCGGAGCACGAAGCCGCTGTTCATCCGTAAGGAGAGCATTGCGTGAAGATAGCGCCAGACCATCCTCGGCACGCTTGATCGGACACGGGATAATCTCAACAGGAAGGTGTTCGCTTTCCACCATATTGCGTATCACTGCAATCTGCTGGAAATCCTTCTCTCCGAAATAGGCTCGGTCGGGACGCACAAGTTCAAAAAGACGGTGTACAACCTGTGCCACGCCCTGGAAATGGCCGGGACGGAATTTCCCCTCCATGACTTCGGCGGCTGACCCGAGATTATACTCATGGTCGCGCTCTGTGCCGGCAGGATACATCTCCTCTACAGAGGGTGCGAAAACAGCCGATACACCCGCTTTGGCCAAAAGACGGAAATCTTCCTCCTCCTTACGCGGATAAGTAGCCAGATCAACAGGATTGTTAAACTGGGTGGGATTTACGAATACACTGACTACGGCAACGCCGTTCTCCTCTACTGCTCGCTCCACAAGCGAGATATGACCGGCATGCAATGCCCCCATCGTGGGGACAAAGCCGATCGAGTGGTGATGATTCTTCTGCATCGCCACATAGTCGGCCAGTTCGCCGACACTGCGGATTATCTGCATTTCTCTATTTATCATTTTAGGGTCATCCTTGCTTGGCAACCTCAGTCGCTGCAATTCCCGCCAATTACTTCGGAAGAACGGCCACGTCTGAGATCGGCATACACCTGGGGAGCCCGTTATGTTTCAACCTGCAAATATACAAATTTCGGCCCAACTCCACAATTCCATTTCAGATATTAGCCCCATTTTCTCCCCATTTTTTCTATTTTTCTCCCTCTTTTCACTTAATTTAAGGTATTCATTCACTTTATATGGCGTTAATCTCACAAAAAATAGCTAATTTTGCAAAAGTTTCCGGCAGTCTGCCCAATCAATTCCGGGAGTCGGGCGCCGGCAACCCATCAGGCAACGCCCGGATATGGCGTGTGGCCATCAATAAAAACTGAAGAATATGGCAGCTAAAAAAATCCTTTTCGTATCGCAGGAGATAGCTCCCTATCTGCCCGCCAACGAAATCTCGACCCTCGGAAAGGCTCTCCCTCAGTCGCTTCAAGGCCGCCGCTTTGAAGTGAGGACTTTCATGCCTAAATTCGGCAACGTCAACGAACGCCGCAACCAGCTCCACGAAGTGATTCGGCTCAGCGGTCTCAACATTGAAATCAATAACACCGATCACCCTCTTATCTTGAAAGTTGCCAGTATGCAGCCGGTAAGAATTCAGGTGTATTTCATTGACAACGACGATTATTTCACCAAACTTGATGACGATATCGACGCTATAGGCTCCAATCGTCCGGATAACGATGAAAGGGCCCTATATTTCGCACGCGGCACCATGGAGACCGTCAAAAAACTGAAATGGGATCCTGAAATCATTCAATGCTCCGGATGGATGACTGCCCTCTCCCCTCTATATATGCGCCATCTTTACGCACCGGACTCCCCCGATGTGCCGACTCCCAAAATCATCTATTGCATTGAGCCTTCAAATCCCGATATGGCTCCTATTGACCCCCAGCTCATCAGAAAACTTCGTGAGGATGGAGTCGATCCGACCCTTATCGATAAATATGAAGCCGATGGAATGGATGTCAATTCTCTCCATCGCATCGCAATCGACAATGCCGATGCAGTGGTATTTCTGACTGACACCCCTGATCCCGATCTGTTGGCCAAAGTGAATGAACTCGGTCTCCCGATCCTCACCAAACAGGAAATCGACGATAAAGGTGTCGCCGCCTTCCCGGCCTTCTATGAATCCCTCTAATACAAGCCTTATATTATGAATCCCCTACGCCCAGCAGTCCCGGTTATAGCGGCCTCTCTTCTCGCCGCCGGCCTATTCTGCTCCTGCGAGGATGAGGTCAGCCCGATCGGTGGCTCTATTGCCAGCGGCGAGGTGGCCATATCCGTCGATTCGCTCATCCTTAAGATTAATGCCGAGACGGTGGTGGCAAATAATGTGGATGCCCGCTCCACCACCAATCTTATCGGCAATCTCAACATCCCGGAATATGGAAGTCTTTCGGCTGCTTATGTCACCCAACTGCTTTCCGCCTCCGCGATGGCAATTCCCGATTCCATAGGCGTAGACCGAGTCGATTCTCTGAAGATGGCTCTCCAGATGCCTCGTTCCATGACTATAGGCGATACCCTCGCACCTCAGCAACTGAAGATCTACCGTCTCAATCGCCAGCTTCCCTCCGATATCCTCAGCAACTTTAATCCTGCCGGGTTCTATGACCCCGCAGATGTCGTTGCCACCCGTAACTACACCTTGTCGGCAATCGCGCTGGGCGATACGGCATTCCGCACCCAAACCGTGTTGAATATCAATTTCCCTCTGCCTAAAAATTGGGCCGTCGACGTATTCAACGCATACCGTAACGGGTCGGATGTCTTCGAGTGGCCACAGGAATTCAATAAGGTTTTTCCCGGACTTTATATCGAACAATCTTTCGGACGCGGCGCAATGGCCAACGTGCAGGCCACCCAACTACTCCTCTACTATCATTATTTCACATCGAAGAATGTAGTGGAGAATGATGTGGCTGTTACTAAAAGAATCACTGTTCGCGACTCCGTATGCCTTTTCGCTTCCTCTCCGGAAGTTATCAGCAGCTCCATTATCGACTATAAACCATCCGATGAAATTCGGAAACTCGTGGCAGAAGGGAAGAAAATCATAACGACTCCCTCCGGTTATCGGGTCAGACTGACTTTCCCGGCTGATGAAATACTGAAGAAATATCTGGCTTCGGACCATGATCTGTCGGTCGTCAATAATCTCACTTTCACTCTCCCCGCCACAAGTATTCCCAACAGCCACGGAATCGTGCCTCCTCCCGAACTCCTTATGATCAAGACTTCGGAGATTGATGATTTCTTCGCGAACGGCAAAGTGCCCGACAACAAGACCTCGTTCAGAGGCACTTATTCATCGACCAAAGGTCGTTATGAATTCACCTCGATGCGTGATTATATCGTCTCGATGCTTGATAAGCAGGGGAAGATTGAGCCGGCTGACGTGGACTTCACATTGATTCCTGTCAAATATACCACAGAGACCGTCTCAAGCTCCTATGATGGATCCGTCACTATCTATGTGACCGGTTGCGCTCCATATCTCTCAGCTCCCTGTATGACACTGATCGATACGGATCGCGCCTCTATTGTCTTCACTTTCACAAGTCAATACATTAAATAACCAACATGATGCAGATAATCGACGGAAAAGCTACGGCCGCCCGTCTCAAGGAGGAGATTGCCGCCGAAGTTAAGGAAATGGCCGCCCGAGGCGAGCGTGTGCCC
Source organism: bacterium (assembly GCA_014802625.1). Lineage (GTDB taxonomy): Bacteria > Bacteroidota > Bacteroidia > Bacteroidales > Muribaculaceae > Lepagella. The sequence goes on from JAAVBX010000008.1 coordinate 53,726, forward strand.
CATCTTGTAGCTGTCATTGTCGGACACGACGGCGGCTCGGAGGCATACGTTGCCAATAAGGAACGCAACTGCGAGGCCGTGGGTTTCAAATCCACAAATATCCGCTTTGAGGATACAGTCTCCGAGGAGACTCTGCTTGCTGAAATCGACAGGCTCAATAATGACCCGGAGGTAGATGGCATAATAATACAACTTCCACTTCCCCGCCATATCGATGCTCAGAAAGTGACGGAAGCTCTTGATTACCGCAAGGATGTCGATGGATTCCATCCTGTCAATGTAGGTCGCATGGCGATAGGTCTCCCCTCTTTCCGGCCTGCGACTCCATCGGCAGTAATCGAACTTCTCCGCAGATATGAGATTCCGACCAAAGGTAAGCATGCGGTCGTGCTCGGACGAAGCAATATAGTCGGGAAACCTGTGGCCACTATGCTTATGCAGAAGGCCTTTCCGGGCGATTGCACCGTCACTGTCTGTCATTCCTCCACTCCGGATATTAAGCAGAAATGCCTTGATGCCGATATAATCGTGGCGGCTCTGGGTGTCCCCGGATTCGTGAAGGAGGATATGGTAAAAGAGGGTGCCGTTGTGATTGACGTAGGCACCACTCGCGTGCCCGATCCTACTGCCAAATCCGGATCCCGCTTGCGCGGCGACGTGGATTTTGAGGCGGTTAAGGAAAAATGCTCCTGGATTACACCCGTGCCGGGAGGTGTCGGTCCCGTCACCAACTGTATGCTTATGCTTAATACCCTCGCCGCCCGCCGCGGAGGCTTCCCGAAATGATGTCAATCCTTCTCTTCTCCCTTCTGAGCTTCATTGTCGGAGCCGACTCCTCCGAAGCCCAACGTCCCGGGGTCGATTTGCTTTTCGTCGGCGACGCGATGCAGCATCAGGCTCAGCTTGACCAGGCTCTCTCGGAAGGCAATGGCTCATTTTATGATTATTCGGATTGCTTCTCTTTGATAGCTCCGGATATCATTCAGGCCGACTACGCGGTATGCAATCTCGAAGTTCCCCTCGGAGGCGGACCCACCTATAGCGGATATCCCTGCTTCTCCGCTCCCGACGCATATGCCGAAGCTCTGCGCGACGCCGGTTTTGACCTCTTCCTCACAGCCAATAATCATTGCCTCGATTCAGGAATGAAGGCCGCCCGACGCACCCTTTCCGCCCTCGATGCCCTTGGAGTGGATCACATAGGCACATATAATGATAAGGCCGACCGAGACTCTCTCGTGCCATTCATAAAGGATCTGAAGGGAATCCGATTCGGATTTCTCAATTATACCTACGGCACCAACGGTATCCCTGCTCGTGACGGAATGGAAGTCGCCTTGATCGACAAGGAGCATATCGCCCGTGAGATTAAAAAAACTCGCGATGAGGGAGCTGAAATATTATGTGTCACCCTCCATTGGGGAATCGAATATGTGCTCAACGAAAACTCATCTCAACGAGAACTCGCTGACTTTCTAATCGATCAGGGGGTAGACCTGATAATAGGAGGTCATCCTCATGTGGTTCAGCCCATGAAGATCATCCACAACGACAAAGAGAATAAGGATGTGCTCATTGTCTATTCCCTCGGGAATTTCATATCCAATATGAAAACCACCGACACGAGGGGCGGAGCATTGGTCAACGTCCGCATCGAGCGCGACGATGCCGGTCGGGCAATCCTGCGCGATGCCTCCTATGATCTGCTCTATAGCGCGAAACCCACGGGCCCCGGTTCCAACTTCCAGGTTATCCCCTCAGCGTTGGCTCCCGAAAAGATTCCCGCTGCCGAGCGACAAAAATGGCTTATGTTCGAACGTTCGGCAATGCGCCTCTTCGATACGGAGAATATCGGTGTCAACCGGCAATCGAGATGACCCTACAATGACATTACACAAAAGGGCGCTGATTCCTGGGAATCAGCGCCCTTTAGTATAATGTCAAGATATCATCACTGAGCTGCCACAAGGCTCAACCCGATTTCAAGTTTAGTCGTCGCAATCAGGAATTGCGGCAGTTTCTGCAACAATCCGGAGATCTCCGCCGGATCAACCTCAGGCAACTCCACTGATGCAAGAGCACTCTTCAATGCCTCCATTATTGTAGGATTTTGCATCATATCCTGCAACACCGTGCTGAGGAAAGTGACACTTGTAGCAGTGTCAAGATATATATCCACACCCGCCGAGGTAGGAGTGACACCCAACGGAATACCGCCGGGAAGCTGCGGTGCGAACGCCTTCAACAATACAGTGGCGAATGCCTTGACCAACTCCGGATCAATCGAGACGGCGTCGCTCGTCCCCGATCCACTCTGAGCTGTATACGATGGTGCTTTCTTCAGCATGGCCTCGAAATCGAATTTCTCATCATTCTTGTTATCCGAAGTGGCCAGCAATATCTCACCCATCACCGAGAGCGGATTAAGATATAGTTTGATGCCGGTCTGCGAGGGAACATATTGCATCATATTTCCGGAAGATGTAGCGATGTGGGCTGCTCCACCCAACGTGCTGACATACATCACCGGAATATTGCCGGAGTCTGTAAGCGTTATCGTCTTGACGAGATTCACAAACGCCTCCGCCACCGACGTGTAGGCCGTATTGTTGTAGACGGGAATAACAGGGGCCGTAACAGCGATTTTGAGAATCTCCGACAGAGGTATATCTATACCGGAGGCCGGATTAACCTCCCATACAAGATGAAATGGCAGGCTCGAATACTCCATCAGTCCATCCTTCTTCACCGGAGCAGGGGCAAAGACTTTCCCGGCGAACGACGTATTCTTCAACTTTGCATCCGAAATTCTGAAGACCATCTTCTCCTCTCCGATTTCCCCTGCATACGCGAAATCTACATATTCCGTCGAACCCGAACCGGCCACATTAAATACTCCATCACCCGGAGTTGCCGTCGGAGATAGAGTTAGCACCGGATCTCCGGGCGTCACACCGGGCCCCGGCAACACTCCGGTCAATCCCATACCCGTCAACTGGCTAAGATCAAACCCGCAGGAGAACGATATGACGCTCTTATCACCATCCATTCTGACTGTAGCAGTCTTTCCAGGCATCAGTTCACCATTATAGTAAAGTTCCAGGGCTGTTCCCGTATAAGTTTTCTCTGATGATAAATCGGGCAACGGTGCATTATCTCCGTTATCTGAACAGGAGCCCATAAGAAGAAGAATGGCCGCTCCGGCGGCGTATCGATATAGTTTAGTCATGAGGAATAATTATTTTTTATGTATTTAATACCTCCCGACCCCCGTATTTGTTCATCTTAACGCTTATTTCTTGCCAGTCTCCCCCCAAATTATTAATTTTGCATAAAATTTCACGAAGCAAAATGATTCAGACAAACAATCTCGGCATACAGTTCGGAAAGCGCACGCTCTTCCAGGACGTCAACCTCACGTTCAACCGTGGCAACTGTTACGGCATTATCGGTGCCAACGGTGCCGGAAAATCTACCTTGATGCGTATCCTCTCCGGACAACTCTCCCCGACTCATGGCACTGTCACCTTCGGACCCGGCGAGCGATTATCAGTGCTCTCCCAGGATCACTTCGAGTTTGATGATTGCACAGTCATCGAAACCGTACTCCGCGGACACACTGTCCTATGGGATATCAAGCAGGAAAAGGATGCTATTTATGCGAAGGAAGACTTCACGGATGCCGACGGTATTCGCGCCGCTGAGCTTGAAGAGAAATTCGCCGAACTCGAAGGGTGGAACGCTGAATCCGACGCAGCCGCTCTCCTCTCCGGTCTTGGAATCAAGGAGGATCGCCACTATATGCTCATGAAGGATATGAGCGCCAACGAAAAGGTGCGCGTTCTTCTTGCCAAAGCCCTGTTCGGCAATCCCGACAACCTCCTGCTTGACGAGCCTACCAATGACCTTGACCTCGAAACTGTGGCATGGCTTGAGAATTATCTCGCCAACTTCGAGAATACCGTCCTCGTCGTCAGCCACGACCGCCACTTCCTCGATGCTGTCAGCACCCATACCCTCGACATCGACTACAACAAGATATCTCTCTTTGCCGGCAACTATAGTTTCTGGTATCAGTCGTCGCAGCTCGCTCTCCGCCAACAGCAGGCAGCCAATAAGAAAGCCGAGGAGAAACGTAAGGAACTTCTCGAATTCATCCAGCGTTTCAGCGCCAACGTCGCCAAGTCTAAACAGACCACAAGCCGCAAGAAGATGCTTGAGAAGCTCAACATCGAGGAGATTCAACCCTCATCACGCCGCTATCCGGGTATAATCTTCACCCCGAATCGTGAAGTAGGAAATAAGATCCTCGAAGTGAAAGGCCTCAAGGCATCCGTTGACGGTGAGGTTCTGTTCGATGATGTCAACTTCCAGATAGAGAAAGGCGACAAAGTCGCTTTCCTCAGCCGCGACCCGCGTGCCATGACCGCACTGTTTGAAATCATCAACGGCAACCGTAAGGCTGATGCCGGTGACTATGAATGGGGACAGACAATCACTACAGCATATCTTCCCCTCGACAATTCAGAGTTCTTCGAGACCGACCTGAATCTTGTCGACTGGCTTTGCCAGTATTCAAAAGACTCCTCTGAAATTTATCTGAAGGGATTCCTTGGGAAAATGCTGTTCAGTGGAGAGGAAGTCCTCAAAAAGGCAAGTGTGCTTTCAGGTGGAGAGAAAATACGTTGCATGATCGCCCGTATGATGCTCACCGACGCCAACACGCTCATCCTCGACTCCCCCACCAACCATCTTGACCTTGAGTCAATCCAGGCCTTCAACAATACCCTTCAAAACTTCAAGGGAGTGATTCTCATGGCCAGCCATGACCACGAATTTATCCAGACAGTCTGCAACCGTGTCATAGAACTCACCCCCAACGGCATCATCGACAAGATGATGGACTACGACGACTACATCACAGATGAGAAAGTCGCCGCTGCCCGCGCCCGTCTCTACGGTGAAGAAAAGAAATAATCCAAATCATCAACTTACCTCCATAGTCATGATTATGACTATGGAGGTATAATCCTTACATACCATGGTAAAGCATATAGTAATGTTCAAGCTCAACGGTGATTCCGAAACGCGCCGACGCATAGCCGGTGAATTCGCCGCCGCCTTAATGGAGCTACCCGAAAAAATAGAATGTCTCCGTTCGATGGAAGTAGGACTCAACGCTAATCCCGCTGAAGATTGGGATGTAGTGCTCACAGCGATAGTCGACACTCTTCCTCAGGTCGAGGAATACGCCAAACATCCGGCTCACGTCGCGGCAGCCGCGATAGTCGGTCCTCATAAGGCAGCCCGCGCCTGCGTTGACTACATAATTGACTGATTATCCCTTTAGCGCAGTCACTTATCACCCCCATTAGAGGAGGCAATGCCTGAATAGGGACATTCCGGCCTACTTTAAACACGTCGGAAATCGCAGTAGACAGATTTTTTAGAAATCATATTCAACAAATAATTTGCAGGATTCAAAAAAAATTCGTAACTTTGCACCTGCAAACAAGCCGCAATAGCTCAGTTGGTAGAGCATTTCATTCGTAACGAAAAGGTCGTGGGTTCGAGTCCCACTCGCGGCTCCAAAATAAAGTCTTGATTAGCAGTTATTTGTAATTGTGAGTCGAGGCTTTTACTTTTAAAATGCCTTAGAGGGAAGCCGTTAAAGGCTTATTACATGCTATTGCAAAACCTCCTCAGAAGTTAGAGTTTAATGCTTATCAAAGCAAACTCAAACTTACCGAAACGAATGTTAAGGATCTTGATTAACATATCGCAAGGCAATTTGGCACAACACTTTAGGGGAAACTCAAAACTGAGCGCCTTTTGTTTTGCCCCCAAACCCTTGACCGCCTGTAACGGTCAGGGGTTTTTCTTTCATTGTTCTCATCGGAGTGTTAAGCCACTTTTGATTTAAAAACTTTATCCATGAGGCAAATTTACAAATAAATTTTAAAGTCCTTCCATTTCTCCCCTGTATCTACATCATTCCCGGTGGAGTTAGCACTCTTTGCCTTGGGTAGAAAGATCGGCACGGTGGGGAACTAAGGCAATGCAGCCAATACACCTTCTCATCTGCACCTTGGGTGCGCAACCCTTTACCCCCGGATATGGGAGATTGATGATTCACCTCATGGATTCTATCTCAATCCTATTCCTCAGCTCAATAAAGCCCACTGAGATTTGCATATCTGATGATTATTCGCTAACTTTACACTATGAAAACATCTAAACTTAATACATACAATTTTCAAAACCATGAAAAAAGAAGTAGCATCTTCAAAGGCTCCCGGGGCAATCGGTCCTTACAGTCAGGCTGTTGCAGCCGGTAATCTCGTTTTCGTTTCCGGTCAGCTCCCCATCAATGCCGAAACAGGCGAAATGCCCTCCGACATCAAGGCTCAGACCCGTCAGTCGATCGAAAATATCAAACACATCCTCGCCGAAGTTGGCGCAACCCTCGACAATGTAGTGAAGACTACTGTTTTCCTCGCTGACATGGAATACTTCGCTCCCATGAATGAGGTGTACGCCGAGGAGTTCAAGGCTGTATTCCCCGCACGCTGCGCTTTCGCTGTAAAGGAACTTCCCAAGAAAGCACTCGTGGAGATTGAAGTAATCGCAGCTCTCTGATAACTAATTACAAACGTATATTTCACAAGGCGCCTGACCCCTACTCGGTGTCGGCGCCTTTCTCAATTTCAAACTCTATGGTCAGCTACCTCCAGATAGACGGTCTAACTAAATCCATCGGCGACCGTATGCTCTTCCGCGACGTAACCTTCGGAATATATGAAGGAGATAAAATCGGACTCATCGCCCAGAACGGCGCCGGAAAATCTACTTTTTTAAATGTTCTCGCCGGGAAAGAGGATTATGACAGCGGACGCGTTGTCTACCGCAATGATTTACGAGTCGGCTATCTTGAGCAGCAACCACCCTTCGATCCGCAACAATCGCTCCTTGATTTTGCTACTCCTGAACGTCGTGATGCGGAAGATTTCTCGGGGCCGGATCTGGCACGTCAGATGCTCTATCAGTTTCACCTCACTGATATGAATCAGAAAATGGGGGAATTGTCCGGCGGACAGCTTAAACGCGCCGCCCTTGTGAAGGTGCTTCTCTCCGAACCCGATTTCCTCATGCTCGACGAGCCTACCAACCATCTCGACATAGAGATGATTGAATGGCTTGAGAATTATCTGACACGTAAACGCATCACGCTGCTGATGGTCACCCACGACCGGTATTTCCTTGACAAGGTCTGCGACAAGATCATTGAAATCGATCGCGAGGAGGTCTTCACATACGAAGGTAACTATGATTATTATCTCCGTAAACGCCAGGAGCGCCTCGACAACATGGGAGCCGAACTCGCCAAGGTCAAGAATCTGCTGCGCACGGAACTTGAATGGATGCGCAGGCAGCCACAGGCCCGAGGTTCGAAAGCTAAATATCGCATTGACAATTTCCACCAGCTTGAACAGAAGAGCCATCTCAACCTCTCTCAGCGCAATGTCAACCTCGCGGTGCAATCCAGCTATATCGGTTCTAAAATATTTGAAGCAGTCAATGTCTCCAAAGCTTTCGGCGACAACGTTATCCTCAAGAACTGGAATTATATCTTCGCGCGCTATGAAAAGGTCGGAATCGTTGGAGGCAACGGAGTCGGCAAATCCACCTTTATAAAGCTCCTGCAGGGAATCATGACCCCTGATTCAGGCCATTTCGATATCGGTCAGACAGTGCGCTTCGGCTACTATAGCCAAGAGGGCATGACAGATTTCGATGACCGTAAGCGCGTCATAGATGCTGTCCGCGAGATTGCCGAGACTGTGCGTATTGACGATAAGACTACATTGACGGCCTCTCAATTCCTGTCCCACTTTCTGTTTACTCCCGCTACCCAGCAAAAATATATCCACAAGCTGTCAGGTGGCGAACGGCGCAGACTATATCTCGCGACCGTCCTTATGCGCAGTCCGAATTTCCTTATTCTTGACGAGCCAACCAACGACCTCGATATCGTCACTCTGACTATCCTTGAAGATTACCTTGTCAACTTCAGTGGCTGCGTTATCGTCATAAGCCATGACCGCTTCTTTCTCGACCGAATTGTCGATCATCTCTTCGTTTTCAAGGGGCAAGGTGAAGTGCAAGATTTCCCCGGTGATTACTCCACCTATCGCCACTGCCTGCAGGAAGAGGAAAAGGAGCGCAACCGTCAGGAGGCTTCAGCTTCCGCCCTGGCCTCATCCGACAAGGCTACACCCGCCAAGCCCAAGACCGAGAAAAAACCCCGTCTCTCTTTCAAGGAGCGGAAAGAGATGGAGGAACTTGAGCGTCGCCTGCCGATTCTCGAGGATGAGAAGTCGCGTCTGGAGCAAGAGATGTCGTCAGGCACTATGACTAACGATGCCCTCGTTGCAGCGGGAGCACGTATGGCGGAGCTGGTTGATGAAATAGACCTTGCCGAACTTCGTCTGCTCGAACTGATGGAGATAGAAGCATAACTGGCATTGGCTCCGCAGCTCTGCTTACTTATTTGAAAGAATTAACTGATTGAAGAACCTTCTTAAGCCAAAATGAATAAGCCGGAATCCTCAATGAGGATTCCGGCTCTTCATTTTTATTAACCTTATGAGAACGAAGTTTTATCAGATGATACCCTGACCGAGCATAGCGTCAGCAACCTTCATGAAGCCGGCGATGTTAGCGCCCTTCATATAGTTGATGTAGCCGTCGGGCTGGTTGCCATAGTATACGCAAGCTGCGTGGATGGAATCCATGATCTGGTGGAGCTTGGCGTCAACCTCCTCAGCAGTCCACATGAGGTGCTCTGCATCCTGAGTCATCTCAAGACCGGATACTGCAACACCACCGGCGTTTACAGCCTTACCGGGAGCGTAGGGTACGCGAGCCTCGATGAATGCGTCGATAGCCTCGGGAGTGCAACCCATGTTGGAAACCTCTGCGCAGAGCATCACGCCGTTAGCGATAAGCTGCTTGGCATCCTCGCCGCCGAGCTCGTTCTGAGTGGCACAGGGAAGAGCGATGTCAACCTTCTGCTCCCAGGGCTTCTTGCCGGCGTAGAATGTGCTGCCGGGGAACTTCTCTGCATAGGGAGCGACAACGTCGTTGCCTGATGCACGGAGTTCGAGCATATACTGGATCTTCTCGTCGTCAAGACCTGCGGGATCATAGATGTAACCGTCGGGGCCGGAGATTGTAACGACCTTACCGCCGAGTTCGGTAGCCTTAGTAGCCGCACCCCAAGCAACGTTACCGAAGCCGGAGATAGCGATAGTCTTGCCCTCGATAGTAGTGCCGAGATCCTTGAGAACGTTCACAACATAGTAGAGAGCACCGAAACCGGTTGCCTCGGGACGAATGAGTGAACCGCCGAAGCTGAGGCCCTTACCTGTGAATGTGCCTGTGTTCTCACGAGCGAGCTTCTTGTACATACCGTACATGTAGCCTACCTCGCGGCCACCTACACCTATATCACCTGCGGGTACGTCACGGTCGGGACCGAGGTTACGCCAGAGTTCGAGAATGAAAGCCTGGCAGAAACGCATGATTTCTGCGTCGCTCTTACCACGGGGGCTGAAGTCTGAACCACCCTTGCCGCCACCCATCGGGAGAGTTGTGAGGGCGTTTTTGAATGTCTGCTCGAAGCCGAGGAATTTCAGGATTGAGAGATTCACGGATGCGTGGAAACGGATACCGCCCTTGTAGGGACCGATAGCGTTATTGAACTGCACGCGATAGCCGATATTGTTCTGCACCTCACCCTTGTCGTCGACCCAAGTCACACGGAAAGTGAAAATGCGATCGGGCTCTACCATACGCTCGATGATACGGGCTTTTTCGAATTCGGGATGCTGGTTGTAGACTTCCTCTACGCTCATCAGCACTTCCTTCACTGCCTGGAGATACTCCTTCTCACCGGGATGCTTGGCCTCAAGACCGGCCATGATCTCATTAATGTTCATGTTTGTCAGTTTAGATTTTTGGTTAATTCGGTCGCGTCGGTTGCGGGTTACTTGGCTGTTGTTGTCCGGCCCTCACCGCCGCATTGAGTTTTCTGACGACAAAAGTACAAGAATTTTTTCATCCCCCAAAGAAATTTCGATAAATCTTTTGGCAAAATTCCAAGTTTTTTTCATTTCCTGCTGAACAACATATTTTTCTCTTTTCCAAAATATGCCGCACAACATTATTTCGCCTTTCAATTTTGTAATTTGAGGCTTTTTTGTTAAATTCGCAGTTTGAGCAAACGAATATGAAGCCACGTAGGATTCTCAAAATATCTCTCACGGATGAGGCGCGCCTCCAGACACTCGCCTCTATCACGTTGTCGCCACTCAGAATCGGAGTGCTGACGGCTCTGCTGGTCATATCGATGCTCTCGGCGGGATACCTGCTCGTATTAATGACTCCCCTCAAGACTTTAATCCCGGGATACTTCCGCGAGTCTCAGCGCGCCCAGACTCAGGAAGCCCTCCTCAGAGTCGATTCCCTTCGGGCCGCATGGATGCGCAACGAGGCATATATAGAGAATATCAACTCCATCCTGGATTCTTCGAGAGCCCCGGTGTCTCTCCCGGCAGAACCGTCAGCTCCCCGCCCCGCCATCGACTCTCTCCTACCACCGTCTCCTACGGAAACCTCTTTCGTAAGAATGATGCGCGAGCGTGAGAAATTCAATATCTCCGTCGTGGCCCCGCTGGCGGCTGAAGGAATGTTGTTCTATCCGATTACGGAGGAGGGAATTTTCGCGGCCGATTCCCGGGAAAGTAGAAAGGCCCGGATAATCCTTCCTGACGGAGCCACCGTCATGGCCGTGGCCGATGGTGTCGTAGTCGCCTCTTTCTTCGACAATAATGTCTCGGCATATACTCTACTCCTCCAACACGATAACGGCTTTGTCAGCCGTTATTCCTCCATAGGTACTCCCCTCGTCGGCGAGGGGGAAACCGTCACCGGAGGCCAGGCCCTCTCTATGGCCCCCTCTCCACGCGGCGGCCGTCCCTCCGAAGTCTGGATTCAACTTTGGCACGACACCACCCCTCTCCGCCCCCATGATTATGTTTCCTCTCCCCGCGTCCATTCTCCTCTCCAACAATAATAATTACAATATACAAATGCCACAGAAAAGGATTGCCGTCATGGGCTCCACCGGAAGTATCGGGACCCAGACCCTTGACATAATTGCCGAACGCCCTGATCTCTTCAGTGCGACAGTGCTCACAGCCAACCGCAACTGGCGGCTTCTTGCCGAGCAGGCCCGCAAATTCCGACCCGGAAAGGTCGTCATCGCCGACGAGTCTGTCTGTCCCGCTCTGCGCGAAGCTTTGGCTGATCTCCCGATTCGGGTGGAATGTGGCACACAGGCTATCGCTGAGGCCGGATGCGGCTCCGACGTTGATGTCGTCTTGGCCGCTCTTGTCGGCTACAGCGGCTTGTTGCCGACCATCAACGCCATTAAGGAATCAAAGGAGATTGCCCTGGCCAATAAGGAGACTCTCGTCGTGGGCGGTTCCATAATTCGCCCTCTCGTCGATGAATATCATACCCGCATCCTGCCCGTTGACTCCGAACATTCAGCTATTTTTCAATGCCTTCAAGGTGAGAAAATTTCTGAGGCCCGGAAAATTTTCCTTACTGCCAGCGGAGGACCTTTCCGTCTTTTCTCCCGCGAAATGATGCGCGACGTGACTCCGGAGCAGGCTCTCCGACACCCCAACTGGAGTATGGGGGCGAAGGTTACGATTGACTCGGCCTCCATGATGAACAAGGGTTTTGAAATGATAGAGGCTCATTGGCTATTTGACTGCCCGGCATCCAGAATTGAGATTCTGGTGCATCCCCAGTCGATAGTCCACTCTATGGTGGAATTTGTCGATGGATCCGTAAAGGCACAACTCGGTACCCCCGATATGCACCTCCCCATCAGATATGCTCTCGGATATCCCGAGCGTATACCCTCTCCGGCCCCGGGACTCACGGTTGAACAGATGGCTCACCTCTCATTTGAAAAACCTGATATTAATAAGTTCCCTCTCCTCGGCTATGCTTTCGAAGCCATCGAGCGTGGGGGCAACATGCCGTGTATCCTGAATGCGGCCAACGAAGTGGCTGTCGAGGCCTTCCTCAACCGCCGAATCGGATTCCTTGATATGGGCGTTGTGGCGCGGAAAACGATGGACCGCACGCCGTTCCAGCCTACGCCGGATCTCGAATCCCTCATTTCAACCCACGAGGAGGCCACCCAAAAGGCCCGCGAGATTGTCGACATCCTCACCCTCACCCCATCATTCAAAAAGTAAAAAACAATTTAAGAAATGCACATTTTCCTCATCAAGGCGACTCAGCTTATCCTCGCCCTGGCATTCCTGATTATTATCCACGAGTTCGGTCATTTCCTCTTCGCCCGTATCTTCGGAGTCAAGGTAGAGAAATTCTATATGTTTTTCGATCCATTCACCGAGATTTTCAAATGGCGTCCCAAGAAATATATCGGTGTTTTTGGATCCCACAAATGGCTCAAGGGGGCATCCGAACGCGAGAAGAAAGCCTATGCCGAATATCTTGATGCGCAGGAACGCTATAAGGAGGAGGCCCGAAATGCCAAACGTGAGAACCGTGATATCAACAAGGAAATCGAGGCAGCGGCTCTCAAGCCCATGGTGTGGGATGAGGATCTGCCGGAACAGCAGGTCAAGAATGACTCCGACTCCACGAAGAGAAAGAAGCGTGGATTCTGGAATTCCACTGAGTACGGTATCGGTTGGATTCCACTCGGTGGCTACTGCAAAATTTCCGGAATGATCGATGAGTCGATGGACACCGCCCAAATGAAAACTCCCCCTCAGAAATGGGAGTTTCGCAGCAAACCGGCCTGGCAACGTCTTCTCATCATGATCGGCGGTGTGCTATTCAACTTCCTGCTTGCCATTCTGATATACGCCGGAATCGTCTATGCCACCGGCGAGAAATATATTCCGTTCAATCGCGCGGAGATGGGCATGTCCTACTCCCCCGCCGCTCAGGCAGCAGGCTTCCGCGAGGGCGACATTCCATTGACAGCCGACGGACATGAGCTTACCGAACCTTCCGAGGCTCTGATGCGCATGATGCAGGCAAAGGAGGTGACTGTGCGTCGTGACGGTCGAGATACAACTCTCTCAATTCCGTCCACCCTTATGCTTGACCTGCAAAAGGAGATGGAGGAAGGCTCGACGGATATCCGATTCCTGACATACCGGGTTCCGGTCCGTATCACTCAGGTTATGCCGGGTGAAGGGGCAGCCCGCGCAGGTCTTGAAAAGGATGATGAGGTCATAGCCATCGATTCCATAGCCACACCATCGCTCCGCGAGTTCCACAGCGTGCTCGATTCTCAGGCCGACAGACAGAAGCGTGCCACAGGCGAGAAACAAGCTACCCTTGATTTCACCATACGTCGTGCCGGTCGGCTTGACACTGTCCCCGTGCGCCTCTCCGAAGGCAACCGCATGGGCGTCGGCCTTGAAGTTGACCTCACCAAATTCTATACTCCGGAAGAGAAGCACTATTCTCTGCTTGCCTCACTTCCGCGCGGAGTCGAGATGGGCACCGACAAACTGACAGCCTACGCAAAATCGATGAAAATGGTGGCCACTAAAGAGGGGGCGAAGAGCATCGGCGGATTCGGTTCCATCGGCTCAATCTTCCCCGAAAGCTGGGATTGGGTGGCCTTCTGGAATATAGCCGCCTTCCTGTCAGTGGCCCTCGCCTTTATGAACATCCTTCCCATACCCGCTCTCGACGGCGGCCATGTGCTCTTCCTCATTTATGAAATGATATTCCGCAGGCCGCCGAGCCAGAAGTTTATGGAACGAGCTCAGGTCGCCGGCATGATATTCCTTCTCCTCCTGCTTCTGTATGCCAATGGTATGGATATTGTTAGATTTTTCTTGAAATAACTCTCATACATATATGTATCCCGCAATACGTCTTAAACCCGGAAAAGAGGAATCTGTCCTCCGCCATCATCCATGGGTATTCTCCGGAGCTATAGCCTCCATGCCCGAGAATCTTGAAGAGGGCGACTATGTGACAGTCACCGACTTCCGTGGAGAAATCCTCGGTATCGGACACTATCAGATCGGAAGTATAACTGTACGTCTACTCGAATTTGGGGTCGATTCTCTCCCTGAAGACTTCTTCTTCGACCGCCTGAGGAATGCCGCCCGACTGCGCACCACCCTCGGACTCATCCGTCCCGACAACAATTGCTATCGTCTTGTGCATGGCGAGGGCGACTTTCTTCCCGGCCTCGTGGTCGACATTTATGGCGACACTGCCGTAATGCAGGCCCACTCCCCCGGTATGCACTTCGAACGTAACCGTATAGCGGAAGCTCTGACACGCCTGCCGGAGATAGATATCCGCAATGTCTATTATAAGAGTGAGACGACGCTTCCATACAAAGCCCGTCTGGATCCCCACAACGATTATCTGATTGGATCCTTCGACGGTAATATCGCGCTTGAAAATGGCTTGCAATTCAATATTGACTGGCTGAAGGGGCAGAAGACAGGGTTCTTCGTCGACCAGCGCGAAAATCGCTCCCTACTCGAAAAATTCGCGAAGGGTCGGGATGTCCTGAATATGTTCTGCTACACCGGAGGATTCTCGGTCTATGCCATGCGCGGGGGAGCGAAAAGCGTGGAGTCAGTCGATTCCTCCGCCAAGGCCGCCGCGCTGACCGACGCCAACATCGCGCTCAACTTCCCGGATGATCCGCGTCATACAACCCACGCCGTAGACGCCTTCCGTTTCCTCGCCGAAATGGAGAAGGATAGATACGACCTCATAATTCTCGATCCCCCCGCTTTTGCCAAACACCGCTCTGCCCTGAAGAATGGATTGATCGGGTATCGTAAGCTTAATACCAAAGCTTTTGAAAAAATTCGTCCCGGGGGAATCTTGTTCACTTTCTCCTGCTCTCAGGTCGTGAGCCGCGAAGCCTTCCGGCTCGCCGTATTCTCGGCTGCCGCAAAGTCCGGCAGAAAAGTGAGAGTGCTCCATCAGCTGACCCAGCCCGCCGACCATCCCTTTGATATCTCTCATCCGGAAGGTGAATACCTGAAGGGGCTTGTGCTCTACGTTGAGTAATATGCGATTAATCTTCATAAAACCTATACATTACAATGAAAAAACTTCTTCCGGCTATTGCCCTCGGCCCTATTATGGCGATTTCGCTTCAGGCGGCCGAAAATAAGGATTTCAATTATCACGTCGACCGTTTTGCCGACATTGAAGTGCTCCGCTATGAAGTGCCCGGCTTCAAAGAGCTCTCGCTCCAACAGAAAAAGATGCTTTACTATCTGTCGCAGGCCGCTCAGGCCGGACGCGACATCATCTGGGATCAGAACGGCCGCTACAACCTCCAGCTCCGCCATCTCCTTGAGAAGATCTACACAGGCTTCAGCGGCGACCGCGAGTCGGCCGACTGGAAGGCCTTCGATCTATACATGAAGCAGGTGTGGTTCGGCAACGGCATCCATCATCACTATTCCAACGACAAGTTCACTCCCGGATTCTCTCAGGCCTTCTTCGAGCAGCAGGTGGCTCTTCTTCCCGATTCCGAGCTGCCGCTGGCCGATGGGCAATCGCGCGAGGAGCTTGTGGCTATCATGGATAAAGTGATTTTTGATCCCTCTTTCATGGCGAAGAAAGTCAGCCAGGATGGTTCGCAGGATGTGATTGTGGCTTCCGCCACCAATCTTTATGGAGATGGCGTGACCCAGCAGGAGGTGGAGGCTTATTACGACAAATTGAAAGACCCCAATGACGCGACCCCCATTTCATATGGCTTGAACTCCCGCATTATCAAGAATGCTGACGGAGAAATCGAGGAACAGGTCTATCACCTGAACGGCCTCTACGGTCCGGCTATCGCAAAGATTATCTATTGGCTCGATATGGCCAAGAGTGTGGCTGAGAATGATGCCCAGAAAGCCTATATCACCAAACTGATAGATTTCTATATCACCGGCGATCTGCGCACTTTCGATGAATACTCCATCCTTTGGGCAGAAGACACAGCCTCGGATGTGGATTTCGTCAATGGCTTCATCGAGTCCTACGGCGACCCTCTCGGAATGACCGCATCCTGGGAAGCCTATGTCAATTTCAAGAATAAAGAGGCATCCGCGCGCACGGAGACTATCTCCGGCAATGCTCAATGGTTTGAAGACCATTCGCCGATCAATCCCGACTACCGTAAACCCGTGGTGAAGGGTGTTTCGGCCAAAGTCATCAATGCCTCCTATCTCGCAGGCGATGCATATCCATCCACCGCAATCGGAATCAACCTCCCGAATGCCAACTGGATTCGCGCCGCACACGGCTCTAAGTCGGTGACACTCGAAAACATTACCGAGGCCTACGCCATGGCCTCCATCGGCAATGGTTTCAACGAGGAATTCGTAATCGATGCCCCGACTTCCAAGTTGCTCGACGAGTATCTCTACATCACTGATATGCTCCACACAGACCTTCATGAATGCCTCGGTCACGCTTCCGGCCGACTTAAACCCGGAGTTGACCCCGATGCACTGAAGGAGAACGGCTCGACACTCGAAGAGGCCCGCGCTGACCTTTTCGCTCTCTATTATCTTGCCGACCCAAAACTTCTGGAACTCGGCATTCTCGACAACCCTGAAGCTTACAAGGCCGAATATTACAAATATATGCTCAACGGCCTTATGACGCAGCTCAACCGGATTGAACTGGGCAAGGATGTCGAGGAGGCTCATATGCGCAATCGCCAACTCATCGCTAAATGGGTGCTTGAAAACGGCAAGAAGGACAAGGTCGTGGAACTCGTCAAGAAGAACGGCAAGACGTTTGTCAAAATCAATGATTACGCAAAGATGCGTGGCCTCATAGGTCAGCTCCTCGCCGAAATCCAGCGTATAAAGAGCGAGGGTGACTATAAAGCGGGCAACGATCTCGTGCAGAAATATGCAGTCAAGATTGATCCCAAACTTCATAAGGAGGTACTCGACCGTTATTCCAAACTCGACATTCCCCCCTATCGTGGCTTTGTCAACCCCGTCTATACCGTGGTCTATGACAACGATGGTGAAATCTCTGATATCATTCTTGATTACACTGAATCATATCCCGACCAGATGCTTCGTCTCGGTCGCGAGAATTCCAATCTCTGATTCAGTCTGCACATCAACATAATTCTGTCACAACACCCACATGATTCCCCGACAACATCCTGATATGAAGATCATAAAGCATGGCTTTATGACATATCGCAACGGCATCGTGGCCGATGCATTAAGGAAATCGGGACAGCCATATTCAATCATTTTCGGGCTCCAACTTCCGCAGCTGTCGCAGATAGCGCGGGAGCTGGAGCCTTCCGTTGATTTGGGACGCGCTCTTTGGAGCGATCGCAACGTGCGAGAGTCGCGCCTGCTTGCCGCCTGGCTGTTTCCTGTCGAAGAGTTAAGCGAGGATGAGGCTCTCGCAATGGCCCGTGACGTACGCACAAGGGAGGAAGCCGACATCCTCGCGTTCCGATTGTTACGTCGTCATCCTGCAGCCGATATAATTGCCTCTACTCTCCTCTCTGAATCCGAACCCCTTCCGCATTACTCCGGAGAGGCGCTTCAGCGCAATATCAATGCCTGATCATTTTCCCCAATACTAATTGAGCGGGGTGTACCGAAATCGGTACACCCCGCTTTAGTTATACTTTAGCTATGTATTCCCTTTCAATCCGTCTCACTCACCCTTGAGAGTTGCGATTTCAGCTTCAAGAGAATCTATCTGACGCTGCATCTTGTCAATTATATTCTGCAGACGCTCGAATGCAGCCTCGACGCTCGTGTTCAGTTCCTCTACAGCCTCCTCATTGGCGCGGGTAACGGCTGCCACCTGATTGAGGTTCTCAAGCTGGCCTTCCACCTCATCAAACTTGGCGGTCATCTGGGAGAAGGAGTTGTCGAGATTCTCGCCGAGGTTGTTGAAATCACCCTGAAGTGTCTCGATAGCCTCCTCGTTGGCGCGGACAACCGCTGCAACCTGATTGAGGTTCTCAAGCTGGCCGTTCACTTCGTCAAACTGGGCCTGCATCTGGCTGAATGAGTTGTCGAGATTCTCGCCGAGGTTGGCGAAATCCTTCTCCACATTCTCAAGGCCTTCCTCGTTGGCACGGGTGACGGCCGCCACTTGATTGAGGTTCTCGATCTGACCATTCACTTCATCAAACTGGGCCTGCATCTGGCTGAATGAGTTGTCGAGATTCTCGCCGAGATTCTCAAAACTCTGCTTCAGATCTTCAACATCATCAGCAACACCATTGAGCTTGACGAGCTCTGCATTTATACCGAGAATAGTCTCCTTTGTCGTCTCATTCTCAAGGATAAGGGTCTGTACCTCATCGATGATCATCTCGCTGTCAGCCGATTTAAGGGCATAGAGGGCGGTAGGCACAGAAGATATCGGCTCATTGGAAATGACCTGATACCCGTGACCAAGATTTACGGAAACTTTCAGGGTGAGATTACCCCAGTTGAGGTCTGTCAGAGCGTCATCGCCACCAAGCTGGCACACGACAAGACCGGAGGCATTGGTCGTCGGAGCCTGCTCCTCGGTATAGACTACGGTCTGATCGTCGAGAAGCTCAAACTTTAGATCTACCTTCGTGTCTTTCACGATTCCGTCGGCATCCTTGATGACAGCCTGATAGTTGATATTGTCTACGCCGGCAACTGCGGGCATGGCTGCGGCGGCAGCCATCAATGAAGAAAGTAAAAATTTGTTCATTTCAAGATGATTTTAAATGTTTTGACAAGTTTACCGTCTACAGCGCATGCGATGACATACGCGCCGGCGACATGATTGGAAAGTGAGATCTTGGCCGGATTTTCGTTCACAGCCACCATACCGCGTGTCGCGCCGTTGACATCGGCGATCAACACATTAGTGTGTCCAAGAAGTTCCGGCTCGCAGTTGATGGTGATCAGCTTCTCGACATTGTTCCAGCTCATTTCGATGCCCTCAGCATCGGCAAATACTCCGTTGACAAGAACTATGGGCTTCGAACCCAGCATCTCCTCAAACAGAGCGGGCCACAGCGATACGGAGTCATCCGTACCCCCGGCGTGCCAACTGCCGACACTGTAGACCACCTGCCCACCATCGCCGAGGACTCCAGTTCCCGTCTGGGAATAGATATCGGCGACAGCCGACGGTGTCTGTGCGCTCATCGTGGCCGCTGAGGCGGCGAGCAGCAAGAGTGTTCCGAGTTTGGTTGTCATAAGTGATGATTATTGTTAATATTGAAAAAGTGTTCGCAAGTTCAAGATGACACAAATTAGCAATTTTTGAAATTTTTCTAATTACACCCCCGCACTACCCGAGGGAAACATCTTTCATTTACGTCGGCAAAATTAAACAATATTTTTTAATTCACAAACAAATTTTACAATTTTATCCCTAATTTCATTAAAATATTGCTTCATTATTAATCTATATTAATAATATCACAATGCAATATCTCGAAATGTTTTTATATCATTTGTCTATGTATAACAGAAACACCATTTTTAACATTTATAATCATTCCAAATCCTCATTGAAAAAAATATGGCACTTATTTGAACAAAATAAAGACATATCGGCTACCCTATTCTATTTGTAATAATGTATATATGAGAATGTATATATGAGCATGTATATATAGGAGTAAAAAAAATCGGCTGCGGCACTCTTCACAGAGGACCGCAGCCTTGGTATTTTTCCATAATACTTTTTTCAAACTAACCTAACATCATGAAACGATTTATCTTCTTGCTGTCTTTATAACATCCGGCCTACAAGAAAGGTTCGACATAATCATAAGAAAATATTTGTTTCCTCCATTTCACCTCCCATGGGCTTCCACTCCATAATTATAATGCGGGCCTGTGCCCCTCTACCAGCGCGAAGCCTGTCCCTGCTTGGGGCCCGTGCCCCATCCCCTCCAGAGGAAAAAGAAAACGAGGGTGTGTCGTAATTAAGGTTTACGACACACCCTCGCATATAAATCTTGATAGTAAAGTTTACTTCTTGAACAAACGGATAAGCTCGCCAATCCAAAGCACAAGACTCGTAGCGCCAATAATCACGGCCCAATCCACCACGGAGAGCGGTGTGACGTTGAAGAATTGGCCGCCGATTGTCACGATAACTATCTGGCCTATCAGTATCACGAGGGCAATCATCACGAATCCACTGCAATTTTTGAAATGGAAGGCAGATTTGCCGGTCTCGAACGCCCGGGCATTGAACATATTCCAGAACTGCAGGAACACGAATATCGTGAAGAACATCGAAAGCTCGATGGGTGTCAGTGTAGCATTATTCACATCCACAGTCTGCGGAATAAATGAGAACAACTCAAGAATATTGTTCACCTGATAATGCTCGAATATATAGAGGATGCCGAGCAACAGCAGGAAAAATATACCGCCGACTCCTACAATCGACTGCCACATCGGGCGATTGATGATGAACGCCTCGCGCGAACGCGGTTTATCCTTCATCACTGATGCCGACGGCGGAAGCGAAGCGAGTGCCATTGCTGCGAACGTATCCATGATCAGGTTGACCCAAAGCATCTGCGTTACCGTCAGAGGTGATTCCGTGCCCATGAACGCACCGGCAAGTACAATAAAGCAGGCCGCTACATTCACCGTCATCTGGAAAAGGATAAATCTCTGGATATTCTGGAAAAGCGAACGTCCCCACATCACGGCTCGTCCTATCGAGGAGAATGAGTTGTCGACGATAGTGATGTCCGACGCCTCCTTAGCTACCGATGTGCCGTCGCCCATCGAAAGCCCGACATGGGCCGCCTTAAGGGCGGGCGCATCATTAGTGCCGTCGCCTGTCACAGCCACTACTTCATTATTAGCCTGCAGAGCCTCCACGAGTCGCTTCTTATCCATCGGACGCGCACGGGCTATGATTTTGAGATCGCCTACACGTTCACGCAGTTGCGCGTCGCTGAGTTCCGCAAACTCCGTTCCGGTGATTATGTTGCGGTCGCCGTCGCGGGAATCATCCCACAGACCTATCTGACGCCCTATTTCTTTGGCTGTTCCCGGGGTATCGCCGGTCACGATCTTAACTCCGATTCCGGCATTGAGCACCTCATTGACTGCCTCCGGAACATCCGCGCGCACAGGATCCGAGATAGCTACGACACCCAGGAACTGAAGATTTTTCGCCACAACCTTATGGTCGGCTATAGTCGCGTCGCCATCTTTAAGCACCTGATAAGCGAAACCGAGTGTACGCATCGCCATATTCTGATAGCCGAGCAACAGGGCATCAATCTCTTTCTTCGTCACCCCCTTCGTATCGGCACACATTCCAAAGACAATCTCCGGCGCACCCTTCACGTATAATATTCTTTCTCCGGAGGCCGACTCCACCACCGTCGCCATATACTTGCGCTCTGTGCTGAAGGGAAGTTCCTCAAGACGCTTCGCACCTTCACGAAGCTTGGAATAATCCACACCGCGCTTGTTAAGCCAAAGCAGCAGCGCACCCTCCGTAGGATTGCCGAGCACCTGCGGTTTCTCNTCAGAGAGATCAAGCTGCGCNGTCGAATTGACGGCTATACCCTCCTCAAGAACAGTATTNTCAGGATTCCCGAAGAAGTCGGCCTTATANACCTGCATCTGATTCTGCGTAAGCGTGCCTGTCTTATCCGTACAGATTACGGTCGTTGCGCCCATNGTCTCGCACGCATGCATCTTGCGTACAAGATTATTGGTCTTCAACATCCGACGCATTGAATATGCAAGCGACAATGTCACCGCCATCGGCAATCCTTCAGGCACGGCAACCACTACCAGCGTCACGGCGATCATCAGCGTCTGCAGGAAGTAGGCCAGGAATTCCACCCAGTCAAAGCCGTTGCCACCGGCGAAGTACATTATCAGTCGGCCTACGATAATCAACGCCGCGAAGCCGTATGATATTTTCGTAATCAAATCGCCGAGACCATCAAGCTGCTCATTAAGCGGNGTCTTCACACTGTCGTCAATCTGAGCGGCTTCAAACACCTTGCCGTTCTCNGTGGCATCACCCACGGCGAATACCCTCATGACTCCGTGACCCTCCATCACCTTGGTGCCGCGCATGGCATGGTTGTCGGGGAAGGTATGGTCATGATCGAATTTCGCCGGATCAGTAGTCTTGGCGCAAATGGGTTCACCCGTCAGCGTCGACTCATCTATATTGAGAGCCACNGCTTCNAGCAATTCTCCGTCAGCCGGNACCTCCTCNCCGGTNTTGAGGATTACGATATCGCCTACCACCACATCCTTCTTCGGCACCTGCATCGCGTTGCCGTCACGGATNACCTGNACAGGCTCGTCATCATTGACCTGATTCAANAGAGCGAATTCCTTNTCNGCCTTCAGCTCGAATATGAANGCCAGACCGGTNGCCAGNAGGATGGCGATAAATATGCCTATCGGTTCAAAGAATACACCCGCGCCCTTGTCGAGNCCCCAGTATTCATAACAGGAGATTCCTATTGACAATGCGCCTGCAATAAGCAGGATAATGATCAGAGGATCNCCGAATTTCTCAAGAAACCGCTTCCAGAGCGGCTCTTTGGCCGGAGGTGTGAGGATATTGGCTCCATTCCGGANNCGGCTTTCCTCCACCTCCCGNGCTGTAAGNCCTTGAAAATGTTGTTGTTCGTTGCTCATCATTTCCTATTGATTTATTTTGCGTAGCTGTCAAGCAGACGTTTAATGGTGTTGCGCAGGTCATAGCCATCGTCGAAGGCATCTCCGATAGCCGCGAATTTCCATTCGCTTCCTCTGCGGTAAAGCTTACCCAAAAGGATGGCATTCTTGCCTGCGAACTGCGGATCAGCGGCGATATCATATTTGGCAAAAACCGTTTTGACCTGCTTGGGCGTACCCTCGAACATTCTCACCTGAACATAAGGAATCTTGGTGAAGTCAACTCTCTTAGGCTCGAATATATTGAGGAAGAAGAAAATCTGGCTGATATTGCTTCTGACTTTCGTGAGGTCAACCTGCACGATCTCGTTGTCAAGTCCGTCATTTCCACCCTTGTCTCCTTGTGTGTCATCGGGTGTATGATACATGGATCCGTCGCCGCTCCAGTCCTTTCCTACCGGCAGACCTCTTGCCAGAAACATCTGCGGATTATAGAGCGGAGAATACAGCGTGTCGACAAGATTACCGTTGGCATCTGTCATCAGGCAGCTCAGATCCACATCTACGTCGACCTCCTTGCGCACCGTCTTGGTGCTCAGACCGAGGAAGCCGCCGCGTTCCTGCACCATCTCATACATCGCGCCCCAATTGACGCCGACACAGAATTCCATCAGTTTAGAGCCGTTACTCTTCTCAAGGTTGATTTTCTGACCCTTTTCAAGATTTATTGCCATCTTTATTTGGTTTTAATTGTATTGTCTCAATGATGTAAGCCACTATCATTAGTAGTTAACAATGATTATAGCNATTTTGATATGCAAAAATAATTCTTATTTCCCGATTCCGNCTNTTTNCCGCAATGTTTCGGATNGATTCTCCCCTCTCCGACTCGATTTCTCCGCAATATTTCAATATGTTTCCATGNTCNGCCANTTGAGANTAGGGTCAANTGCTTTGTCTTCAATATNCTGCGATTANTCGAAATATACTTTGGGAACTCAGTATTTTTTTGTAAATTTGCATTTTAGTTATCTTTTTTAATAATTTTTTAAACGATCCATGAAATTACCCGCCAAAATCGTGAGGAGCTCAAATGGAGCGCCGCAATTTGAAGTCAAGTACAAAGACCGGGCATACCGCGTCAAATTATTTAAGTTTCAGGAGAATTATCCGGATGATACCCCTATTGAATGTATTGTCACCCGGCAACCTAATGACGAATTGCTCATCCGTCAGGACCTGCAGGCGCTCATAAACGAATTTTATACCCAGGGTGAGGATTATGAATTTGAGGTAAGGCATGATTTTTCCCACAATGGATATTATGAGTTGATCGATGACCATGGCCTCACCTTTCGCCTCCCCGCTCCCAAGGGAATGAAACTTCTGACAGGCTCCACTGTAAAATGCCGCATTATCGCCATAGGCCCGAACGGAGCNCAGTTGAAACTGACCGANCTCCCCGCACGACAATATATTCCCGCGACAAAACAAATGCCGGGATCCGACTCTCGCGAACTTGATGTAATAAAGATTTCCGACCGTATTTTCCGCGACCTCTACCCCGCTACTGAAGATAATGAAGACAATGATCCGGCATGGGATCCGGATGAAATCTTCGGCCTCCTTTTTCTTAACAGCGATTATTACGACCAGGCCGTCAGCAGCGCCATCCTCGACATGATAATAAGNTGGCGAAATGAAGACGACTCGCTTGAGTGGGAGGGNGTCTTNAGNAGACTGGAGGAAATCCGATTCGCCGTAATGTATGTACTTGAAGGGTCGGATATTCTTCTCGACATCGAACCTCTCCGTCGCAAGTCACTGCAAAAACGTCTGACCATACTCGCCGACAATATCGTNGGATACAAACAGGCCGTCGAGCATCTCAGNTCCGGCATGTCATCCAAGATGGTCAACCGTGTCCTCAATTGTCTCCGCACATCCGGCTACATCTATGAAGCCGAGCTCCAGCTTGACATCATGATGCGCATCTTCTCCCTCTCTCCCGAGGTGATGGTGGCCAATCTCAACGAGATTTTCTCCATTATTCATGCCCGCACCGAAGACTTCTGGCGCGANGANCCATTCAGAAAAGCCTTCGTAAGATTGCTGCAGATTTATGTGGAACGGGCACGTAAAGGCATCGACACCGGTCTTAACAACGACACGGCTACAATCCGCTCCCTCATTGAGGCTCTNTCAATCCAGTTGCTTCTTGCCGACAGCTCAGCCGATTCCGATATTTTTGACTATAACCTGAATCTGGCCTCACTCTACCGATACGCCTCCATGCTACGCACGTCGGTGCCGGAGAATGCGGTGCGCAATGCTTTCCTCGCCCTCATGGATGTGGCTCGCCGTCCATCGTATATATACCGTTGGAGCGAGACCGGCGCCCACGACCTCATGGCATCCAAACTCACGGCAATGCCNGTCGGTCTCGAAGAGGGTTTCCGCAAGACCTACGAGAGTCGGCCGGTGGCNCTCGACATAACCGAAGGCGGTGTCATTCTTAAACGTACGGATGTCAATCAGGACTCCTTGAAGACNCTTGACCTGAACGGGGTCGGCATATGGCCCGGACTGAAAGTCATGACACCCCAGAGAATCGCTGCAATCAGCAGCAACTCCACCGACCTNNGACGGGCACGCGAAATGTGGAACGCGATTGAGAAATCNCTTTTCTCCGAAGATATCGATGTTAAAAAACCGCTGCAGCGACGTCTCTCTACTCCGGGCAAGGATGATGAATGCAGTATCCGCGTNATCTCTCAGATAGATGACACTACNTTTGCCGTGGAAATCACCAATGACCTTGAATATGAAGGTCGCGGAATCCTTACCACCGAGGATATGGTGCATTATAAAGTGCCCGGTCTGCGCATGGAGCATTTCCTTGACGAGGATGGCAACAAACTNGTATTCATGGCTAANGTCAAACGATCCGACGATTCCGGCATCCANTTCTCTATCGTGGAGAATCTGCTGGATTATAGNCAGGCTGAGATGCGCAATGANAACCCGATGCGATGCATAATCAAGAGCTCCAACCAATATGGTAAAGTNGGTGTCAGCGAATGGGGAGATGCAGTGAAATTCAAGCCGGCAGGCGAATTCGCCGCCATCAAGGCCGGAGATGTTGTGATCGGAAATTACTGGAGTATCCCGACCAACGCGAAGGAGAAAAACTATATCGAGGGTGTCGTCACNGAAATAGTGGAGGATCCTGATCCGTTCAGCACTGCCGACGCATTCCATGCTCTCCTGACAGATTATTCTTTCGACAGTTTCGAGGAGGANGANGACTCGGAGGAAAATAACGAGAACGTCGCCTCCGAAGAGATGCTGTCTGACGCTCGCATGGATGACTTGATGGCNCTCGTCGAACGCAAGGCCGCCGCCGAGAGCGATTACATGAAGGCTTTCAATCATATCGCGTTCGCNCGCCTCCTGGCCAGAATGGCCCGACAGCAACANCGGCGTGAGTTCTATGAGGCCTGGATGCGCTTGATCTCTATTCTTCATCATTTCGCTATCAACGGGGAAATAGATGCCTCCCGTCTTACNGATTTTGAAACCAATGACCGCTCNCGGTTCGATTCCGATTCCGAGCTCTACCGCCGTTATCTGCAGCTGAAGGTCGTCAGCTACAAGGGTCANCCCCATATGCTTGAGGAGCTNTGGCGNTGCATGGCTCATGACGATGAGGAGATTCGCAGCCTCGCCTCCAACATTATGGCCTACAATCTTTTGGCCGACAATGCTTCCGCTTCCGTGCTTGGAGAGATCGACGACCGCATCAACAATATCCTCCATGTAAAGACCCGCACGACTACCCTCTACAACTTCGGCTCGGAGAATAAGACCACCGAATTCAAGTCAAGTCTCATATTCCCGCCCGACAACCATATGAGGGCCAATCCTGAGCAGCAGTCGCATGATATAATGAAGGAGCTTTGCGCCCTGCTGAATGCAGANGGCGGAACATTATATCTCGGTGTCAATGATTTCGGTATGGGTGTCGGAATCGAGAATGATCTNGCNTATAAAGACTTCAACGGCAGCGAGGATAAATATGACCTCTTCTTCCGCCGCACGGTCTGCAAGGTCCTCGGACGTGACGCCGATGCCTATATCGACGCTGAATTCATCGAGAAAGGGGGAAAGAAGATTTATGTAGTTAAGGTTCGCCCCTATTATACTGCGCCGCTCAAGGTGGATGGTATTATTTACGAGCGCCACGGATCCTCCAAACTTCCCTTCTTTGATCCCGAGGATATCCGACGCTTCACCGAACGACGTGCCAAGGAACGCGATCTTATCCTCTCACGTATTCCTAAAAACACGGAAGCGGATAAGAATATCGTCGTCACCCCGGCAACTGTGGAATCCGATAATTCCTCCTCGAATGCGGTNTCTGANANTCCCGCCAACACTCAGACAAAATCTGCCTCAGCCGGAAAAAGCAAGAAGAATGATGCCGTCGAAGCATCGTTTGTGAAAAAGAATCCCGCCCGGATAGCCACCGGAGTAAAACGTCCCGTTTGCCCGGCCAATTATGATCCGGAGCATGACCCGGCTACAGTGCGCTACCTTGAGATTTACAAGGATGAATTCCAGATGGTATCCGATTTCTATGGGTATCCCGAGGAGGAGACCGACCTCTTGCTCGTCATCCCTCTCAAGGAAAATAATATCCGCGATTGGCTCGTGCTCGGATACGCCGATGGCACCGTCTGCCGCGTGCCTATGAAGCTTTTCTTCGACAAGCAGGATTATACACCCGGACGACGCTTCACCGAGGTGCCCCTAATCTTCGCCGACGTCCTATCCGATGATGATGCGATGGTCTCGCTATCCCGCAACGCCAACGGCAACTGGAATGCCCGTGCCGACCGCANCGATGCCCTTCCCGCNGTCAAAGGCATGACGAATCCGGGCGAACGTATGTTCAACACCCAAAAGGAGGAATATAGGTTCAACACCCTGTCAGGTGCCGAAATCCTGAATTTCCAGGATCTATTCAATCGCACCAACAAGGATGCCGGAAAGAACTTCACTACCTCGCGTCACGACCGCCTGTATCAACAGCTCAAGACGGCCGGATTCATANCATGACCGNTAGNGTAAACCATAGGNGCCTCCGGCAAGTTATTATATTATGATATTAATCCCAATATTTCCGGTAACCCAATGAAGAAATACACCAAGATAGTAGCCACAGTCTCCGATAAACGATGCGACATAGATTTCATCAAAGCCCTCGCTGAAGCCGGAGTCAATGTGGTCAGAATGAATTCGGCCCATCTTGACTTCGACGGTTTCAGTAAAATCGTCAATAATACGCGTGCCGCCGATTCCTCTCTCGGAATCATGATGGACACCAAAGGCCCTGAAATACGCACGACCGTCACCATCGATGGCGAACCCGTAAGATTCCACGCCGGAGATGTGGTGCGTGTGTATGGCAATCCTGATGGCAAGACATCCTCGGAAGAGATCTGTCTCAATTATCCCGCAATAGCCGGGTGTCTGCGTGTAGGCGACCGTATTCTGATTGACGACGGTGAGATTGCCTTTACAGTGACGGATAATGATGGCCGGACCATCACGACAATAGCCGAGAACGACGGCACTCTCGGTTCCCGAAAAAGTGTGAACCTTCCCGGTGTCTCCATTGACCTTCCGGCCGTGACCGACCGCGACCGCAGAAACATCGGATACGCAGTCCAGCTCGGTGTTGATTTCATTGCCCATTCCTTCGTGCGCTCGGCATCCGATGTGAAGGAGGTGCAGGATATCCTCGACCATTACGGGGCCGACACCAAGATTATTTCTAAAATCGAGAATCAGGAGGGAATCGACAACTTCGATGAGATTCTCGATGCATCCTACGGTATTATGGTGGCACGCGGCGATCTTGGCATTGAAGTGGCGGCCGAACGCATCCCGGGTATCCAATCCATGATGATCAACAAGTGCATAACGCGCCACAAACCCGTTATTGTCGCCACCCAGATGCTCCACACCATGATCGAGCATCCGCGTCCTACCCGTGCAGAGATTTCCGACGTGGCCAACGCCGTCTATCAGCGCGCCGACGCCATGATGCTCTCAGGTGAGACCGCTTATGGCAAATACCCCATCGAGGCTGTGCGCACCATGACCAATGTCGCCCGTGAAGTGGAATCCTCCCTGCGCGAGAAGATGGACGTGCCTCCCCTCCTTGACGCTGAAATCACATCTTTCCTCGCCCGCGAGGCCGTGCTCTCGGAGAATAAACTCGGCACTAAAGCCATATTCACCGATGCCTACCGCGGAGTGTCAGCTCGCTTCATAGCTTCGTTCCGGGGGAAGAACCCGACTTTCGCTATCTGCCATAACCTCAATGTGCAGCGTTGGCTCGCGCTCAGCTACGGTGTCAACGCCATCTATGATCCGCAACCTGATGACACTCTCCCCCGACACTCGGTGTTGGCGCTTCGTCAGATTGTGGCCGAAGGTCAACTTAACGCCGGCGATAGAATCGCTTACCTTACCGGTACCCGCGCCGGTGCCCGGGCTCTCGAGATTCTCTCTCCATCAGATCTTTTCCATGAGGAGAATGAGAACAGGGTCGTCTGCTGATTGGAGCCGATACCCGTCACCATGCCATACCAAGTAAGTTTTAGGAAACGAACTTAATTGAACCTCTATATGTAAAAGCGCGTTTTATTGGATAAAGAAGATATACTATGTCAGACACTTTATCCAATAAAACGCGACATTTTTTTCACGTCGTTTCCAATGTGCGACCCATTGCATGGATCGGGCTATATGTGGCGCTCGTGCCGGTTTTCGCCGTTATCTATTCTCTGCTCCCCGACGGACAATTCCGTATCCCCGATGGAGGTGGAGTCGACTTCGGTTCATGGCTCTACTATAGCATCGTCACAATCACCACTCTCGGGTTCGGCGACTATACCCCGGCCCACGGCATGGCGCAATGTGTCACTGCCATCGAGGTGATGTGCGGATTGATTATTCTCGGATTCTTTCTAAACGCCGTCGGCTCCATGAAATCGGAAATCGATGTAGAGTCGGAAATCGAGAAACAACGGCGTCTGCGCGAAGCCGAGCAGCGTGACAAGCTTGTGAAGGCCGCGCCCTCGATTCTGCATGTGATCAACCGTTTCATCGACTTAGCCTCCGGAGCATCGGAGCAGGCCATGAAAGGAGCGGCTAAATCAGCCATCGCCCTCGACACCCTGCAGGCTCGCATAGATTTGTCGCAGTGGCCCGGATTGCTTGAGAATTGTTTCACTTTCGTAGCCGACTATCAGCTGTTCAGCATTTCCGACTCAAAGACCTCCGACCCTGAGGAGGAGCGGCGCCAATATCTGACCGCCGCCGTCACTCTCGCCCGAAGGATTGAATCTGATCTCACGGCAGCCATAGCATGATTAATCAAAAGGATATAAATGAAACTTTATTATATCGTTTTAATTTGAACAGCTACTTATATTAACGAAAATATTAAAACCATGGATTTCGAAAAACAAACTCTTCAGGATTTACATAAATACCTCGTAGCGGAAGGTAAAGTTGACAAGATTCTTCCCGAGACACCCGACATAGAGGATCTCTATCCCGCCATCCTCGAAGCATATCTCCCTGATGGAGCGCGTGAATTCGCGGAATATCCGACTGTATCTCTCGGATGGATGATGTTTCTTGGAATGGCAGTCGCCAAATATTGGGATATCGATTGGGAAAAATACTCCAAGGAGGGTGGCGCAGCCATATATACCCGTCTGCGCGATGAAATGACTTTCGATAATCTTGACGACAATATCCTCACCAATGTGCTCGGTCTCGATGAAGCTCAGGCTGAGGCTACAGGCAAAATTGTAGGCGAATGCGCCGCCCGCACTCTGGCTGCCTTAAGACGTTCCTCGGTTGAGGCAGGCACCGAAGAGGCTATCAAGGCATATACAGGTGCTCTTCACGCCCTCTACACCATGGGCGCGGCTATGGAGCTTAATGCCCTCGGCTACCACATGACTCCATTCAACCCATCCCAGAATTAAGGGCTTTCATGACGGTGGCGTTGGCACGGTCAACTACGTTCTTATCAAGTTCGGCAAGATATATCCGGGTTGTTTTCTCGGAATCATGCCCCATACCCTTGCTTATGACACTTATCGGCACCCCCTTCATCTGAGCGATGGACGCCCAGCTGTGACGCGCCGCATACATCGTCAGTTTACCCTTCAATCCGATACGTGTCGCAAGTTCCTTCAATCCGGCATTTATTCTGGCGCATTCATGCCGATAGGCATAATGCACATTGCTCGAACTCCGCCGTATTATCGGGAGCAGATAATCGGTGTCGTTGCGGGGATATGCCGCGATCAACGCCTGCATCTCGCGTGTCCAAAGCACGGTGAGCTTTTGTCCCGTCTTGCTGCGGCGATATGTAAGGCGGTTGCCCTCCAGATTACTCCGGCGCAGGGAGGCCATATCCACCAGACTCATACCCCTCAGATAGAAACTCATCATAAACATATCACGCGCGTAGGCTATCTCCTTTTCCCCCTCAAGGTCTATATCGCGTATTTTTCTAATCACTTTGGCTGAGAGCGCACGTTTCACCGTGCGCTCCATTCCTGTATATACCCTTCTGAAAGGACGCAGGTCATCTACGGCATGCTCCTCCACCGCTCTGTTATAGGCCGCTCTCAATATTCGCATGTAGAACGATACCGTATTGGGTACGAGCCCGTTGCCACGCAGCCAGCCTTCGAATGCAAGCATCAGTTCGGGAGTGAAATGAATTATGTGTATATCGTCTCTATATCCACCGTTCATCCATATGGGACGCTCACTCAGAAACGCTCTGAGACGATTGGCTGTCGTGTGATAGGTCTGTGCGGTCCGTATACGCCCGCTTTCGCGTAGCCCCTTTTCAATCAATGCCAGTAAATTACACATCTTGTATCGTATCATATAGACTCTGAAACTCTCCACGATATCGTGGGCCGTGCAGCATGAATACCTGTGCTCCTGCTGCCAGGCCGTGCGTCGTAGAGCGTCGGTCTCTCGCAAGATATAATCCCGTATGGTGATGATTTCGAGTTTTCTGCCGGTCGCTTCATCCGGGATAGTCATGCCTCCTTTTCCTGACTCCCACTCTTCCGACCGCAGTTGATAAGCGGTAGCGTACACACATGACTTTCCATCCTTCTTCACCCGGTAGCACACTGCCTCCGGCTTTCCCTCATTTTGCACCGGATCACCCGGCACGACGATAATTGTGGCCATAATGTCAAGTTTACTGATTCAAAATTAATCCCGGCAATCTGTGGTGGGATTGCCGGGATTGAATATTAATTTTGGATTGTGTATACTTTATAACGTTTGCGAGGCCTTATCGTTGCCTTCAGGACGGGGTCACGCCGCGCATGCGGTCATCCGTGGCCGACAGGGCTGCTTTCGCCCCTTCGCCCATAGCTATCACTATCTGCTTGTAGGGAACGTCGGTCACATCTCCTGCGGCATATACTCCCGCCACCTTCGTGCGGCAGTTCTCATCCTTCACGATTTCTCCGGCCTTATTGACCTCCAATTGATCCGCGAAGACCTTGGAGTTGGGGCTGAGACCGATCTGAACGAATACGCCGGATACATCATAACTCTTCGTTTCGCCCGATACGCGGTCGGTTACCTCCACCGAGGTCACGTTCTTACCGTTGCCTTTTATCTCCTTCACAGCCGAAGAGAGATGGATATCAACGTTGTCGAACGTCGCCAACTTCTTCTGAAGCACTTCATCGGCCTTCAGCGTATCAAGGAATTCAAAGACGTCTACATGCGAACAGATAGCCGCAAGATCGATGGCTGCCTCGATGCCGGAATTGCCTCCGCCGACCACAGCCACTCGCTTACCTGCGAAGAAGGGGCCGTCGCAATGTGTGCAGAATGCCACACCCTTGCCGATATAATCCTCCTCGCCCGGCACATTGAGCCTGCGCCATGAAGCGCCGGTAGCGATTATGAGACCCGGGGCCTCGAAAGTTTCTCCGCTGTCCGCTTTCAGACGTTTCGGGAAACCCTCAAGCTCCACGCCTACAATCCGGCGGTTGTCAAACATCTTGATGCCGTAGCTGTCCATCAGCGTGCGCAGTTCGGAAGCCAGGGCGGTTCCTGTCGTCAGCGGCACGGTAATCAGGTTCTCAATATCGGTTGTATCCTTCACCTGACCCCCGATACGACCGGCGACAACACCCACAGTCATCCCCTTTCGCGCGAGATAAACGGCTGCCGCCGCTCCCGCAGGACCTCCGCCGGCCACAAGCATGTCGAAACCGAGAGGAGTATTATCCTCTACTCCATTATCATCCGATTTACCGAATTTCTCCTCAAGCTTGCCGACAAGTTCCCCGAGTGAGGCCTGACCCACACTCAGCATCTCGCCGTTGGCGTAGATCACCGGAACTCCATTGACGTTATAGTCCTTGGCAGTCCGGGGAGCTGCCGCTCCATCGATCACACGATTGCTTATGGTCGGATTCAACAACGCTATCACGTTGAGCGACTGCACAACATCAGGACAAATCGAGCATGTCAGCGAAACGAATGAGAAGATATCCACCGGTCCGTTGATAGCTGCGATTCTTCGTTGCATGGCCTCGTCGGGAAGATTCTTTCCAAGTCCGTTGGCATTCAGTACCGCCAGAATCAGCGAACTGAACTCATGGCCTCCCGGAATCCCTACGAATTCCACTCCCGTGGGTTCGCCGTCTCGCCAGATGGAGAGCATCGGTGCATCCTCCATCGTCGGCGCATCCTCCACCTTTACCGATATGGCATCGGAGGCGGCGGCGAAGTCGCGGGCGAACTCCTCCATCTCCTTACGCTTGGGATTCTCCGGACTCCCTTGCACCACCAGAAGTATCTGTTGGGTGAGTCCGGAGAAATAACCTTTGAGTTGCGTCAGGATGTCGTTATCGATAATTGACATATGACTCAGGGATTTTATCAGATTTTACCTACCAGGTCGATTGAGGGCTTCAGTGTCTCGGCTCCCTCTTTCCATTTGGCCGGACAAACCTCACCGGGGTGTGCGGCTACAAATTGTGCGGCCTCTACCTTGCGCAGCAGCTCGTCGGCATTACGGCCTATGCTGTTGTCCTGAATCTCTACGAGTTTGATGAGACCCTCAGGGTCGCATACGAATGTACCGCGATATGCCATGCCGGCATTCTCATCCATCACGCCGAAAGCACGTGCGAGAAGACCCGTTGGATCGGCGAGCATGGGATAGTTGATTTTCTTGATGCTGTCGGATGCGTCGTGCCATGCCTTGTGTACGAAATGGCTGTCGCAGCTTACACTGTAGACCTCCACGCCCATCGACTGGAGTTTCTCATATTTCTCTGCGAGGTCCACAAGCTCCGTGGGGCATACGAAAGTGAAGTCGGCGGGATAGAAGAAGAACACCGCCCACTTGCCGAGAACATCCTTGTCGGTTACTGTCTCGAACTGTCCGTTGTGGTATGCCTGTACTGTGAACTCGGGAATACGAGTATTGATGATTGTTTCCATAGTGATTAAATTGTTTTTACTTGGTTTTCTTTGACAGGAACCGATTATCCGGCTCCTGATAGTTTAACAAAAATCCCCGGGTTTAGTTCACTCTGCTGACCAACCGCCGCAATAGGATGGCGGACTACGCTTCCTTCTACAGAATGAGTTCGCTCAGCGGACGCTTCGGTACATGATGCACTCCATCCGGCGTGCGGTAATACTTGAAGTCCGCCTCTTCGCTACCATCCATATTTTCAAGCCTGATTTCCTCGACCGGCACACCCACCGCCAATACGTAACGTGGTTTATACCGGGCATCGAGATGCAACACGGAGGCCAGGCCTACCGGGTCGAAGGCCTTTATAATACATCCTCCCAACCCGAGTGTTGTCAAGCCGAGTGTCATCGCCTGAAGCTGAAGGCCATCGTCACACAGGCAATCGGCTCCATAATGCGTATCGAGACATTGGACGAGATAAGCCGACGGTCTCTCTCCCGGCTCCGGGCCATCCCAATCCTTATAATATCCCGCCCACTTCAGCAATGGATAGATTTTTTCTCTCATCTCTTTTTCATCCACAACCACATATCGCAGCGGCTGGGCGTTACGACCGGACGCACAGTATCGGGCCAGCTCCACAATCTGAGCCAACGACTCACGTGACACCTCTACATCCCCCTTGAAGCGACGCACGGTACGGTCACTCTTCAACAACTCTCTGAATTCAATGAAATCCATAATGTTTCTCGTTTATTCGGATTGCAAAATTACAAATTATCAGCAGATTCACAATGCCTGAACTGTTTATCTTTGCCTATACTGCCAATCTTTATCTTAACACTCACACATCAAGTCCGGAATGTCCGCATCCGTGATCTATTGTCTCCGCCTCTATGGTGGAATGATCAATCCCCACTGAAATCAACGCGGATCTCACCCCCTCGATGGCGGCATCGATATTCTCGGGGCTTCCTACGATTACATGCACCGTCAAGGCATTACGCGTGGTGCTCATTGCCCATACATGAAGGTGATGGAAAGATTTTACCTCCGGCACAGATATGATTGCCTCCTCTATCTTTTCCATATCTACATTAGCCGGCACGCCATCGAGCGCGAGTCGCAGACTCTCCCTGAGCAACGACCATGACCCGATAGCTATCATGATGGCTATAGCTATACCCACCACAGGATCAATCCAGTTCCAACCCGTGAAGTTGATGATAATACCTGAAGCCACCACACCGACCGACACGAGCGTATCGGCCACCATATGCATGAATGCCCCTTTCACATTCAAATCGTCGTGGCTATGGCTCATCAGCATCCATGCGGTGACGCCGTTGATGATGACGCCTACTCCGGCCACCCATGCGACCTCCGCCCCATCGACAGGTGTAGGCCTGAACAGTCGCTCCACAGATTCTATACATATGAATATTACAGCCACATACAATATGACTGCGTTCACAAGCGAGGCACCGACCGTACCTTTCCCATAACCGTAGGAGAATGAAGGGGTGGCGGGACGCGAGGCAGCCTTGAACGCCAGCAACGCGATCAGAAGCGATGCCACATCACTCAGATTATGACCCGCGTCGCTCAGCAGACCCATCGAACCGTTCATCCAGCCGAATATCGCCTCAAGAATCACATACCCGAGATTCAGCCCTATCGCCCAGTAGAACACCTTGTCAAGGCGTCCATCTTTTGTAGGCAGGAGGTGGTTGTGATGGTGATGATGGTGATGATGGTGGTGATGATCATGATTTGAGTGGTCAGCATGACCGATATTGTCACGCGGCTGACTTTTTTGAGGAGTTGCCTGATGTTGTTCTTTTTTATTCATAATGATTTTCAACTTGTTTCTGTTATGAAAACATCCTTTCTCCTCTGTAGTTGTGCAACTCGGTGTCAAACATTCTCCTAATTATGGGAGAGTCTCTAATTTGAACAGCTGCTTAAACTAATTTCCTTTAAATGAGTTTTTACAATAAAATTGTCTCAACTTAGGTAAGTCTTAGGAATTAGCCAATAGTTATTATCCGCTTATGAAGAATAAAAATCTTTCCCGACATACACTTGAAAAGGATCCGGCTCATAAATCCCGTCATAAAGTGCTGCATAAGTTAGTGGATATCGGATTGCCATTGGCCATATCGGCCGTTATGATCGTATGGCTGTTTAAGAAGGTCAATCTCCCCACCATAATCCGGATCATGAGGGATGACTGCGACTACAGATGGCTCCTTCTCATGTGTGGTGTGGAGATAATATCAAGATGCGTGCGTGGCATAAGGTGGGGGATCCAGCTTAGGGCCGCCGGAGTCAGACGCATGCCCCCGATTGCCGAAGTATCCTCTATTTTCGGCGCGTTCACCCTCAATCTTCTCCTGACCGGTGTCGGAGAAGCCTGGAGGTGCGTTTATGTGTCCCGCCGTCAGAAAGCCTCCCTCTCCACCGTGGTCGGCACCGATTTAGGTGATCGTCTTTCGGATGCTTTCATGATAAGCCTCATCATCATGCTGACATTTGTCATAGCCCGCCCCGTGCTCGACCGATTCATGGACAACTACAGTTTCGGTCGCCATCTGGTCGACATTATCTCCTCCCCCTGGCTTTGGTGTGCCCTCGCGATTCTCATCGTGGCTTCAATTTTATTGCTTGTCTCGAAGACTCATAACAGAGTCGTCCTTAAAATTCGCAAGGAAGTCCTTAATCTTTGGAATGGGTTTAAGATTTTATTCACCATGAGACATCAGGTGAGATTCTGGCTTTATACCGTTATCATATGGATCGCCTATTTTCTCATGACCTATCTCTGCTTCTTTGCGTTCCCGTTCACTCGTGACCTTATCCGGCCGGACACTGCCTACGGCTTGCTGCCGGGACTGGTGGTATTCGTGTTCGGAGCAATAAGTATCGCGGTGCCTGCATCCGGAGGTCTCGGTCCATGGAATATAGCTGTGATGTTTGCCCTCTCGCTATATGGTGTCCACAGTTCCGATGCTGCTGCATATAGTATGGTAGTCTGGGCCTTCCAGACTATCACGCAGGTGCTGATGGGCCTTTTCGCCGCGATTTATATCGCTTACGACAACCATCATACTCATCAGCTTCATAACCCGGGAGTTAATTCATAATCCGGAAGTTAAGACCTGACAACCGATCCCGGATAGTAGAAGGCGAGTATCTCCTCAAAGGAATGACCCTCCATAGCCATTCGCGCGGCTCCGATCTGGCATAAACCCACACCATGTCCCCAGCCTCTGCCATTGATATGAAACATTCCCTCCCTATCGGGGGTGCTATCAATATCTATCCATGATGAGTAGAGATGGGTAGGCGCGAGCAGTCGCCGTATCATCAGTTCTTTACCTAAGCATAATTCCCCCCTCTCCCCTTTCAGAAGCAGTCGCACGGCTCTGCCGGAAAGCCCTCTTTCTACAACCTGTATTTCACGTATCCCTCCGATTTCCCTGCCGAATTTATTCCTGAGGTTATGAGCTGTATCCTCGGCTGATATCGACGTTTTCCAACTATACCCCCCTCCATTTGAACGGTCATAATCTTTCAGTATCGTCTTGAGAAGACTATCCCTACGCTCTGCCGGCAACCCCGACAGATCACACCATGGATCATCGAAACTCTCAAGACATGGTTCCTCTCTGGGTTGCCAGCATGAGGAGAATACTTCGGTGCGTCCGCCGCAGCATTTTGAAAAACGTGCGTCAACCAACTTTCCATCCGGAGTATAAAGGCAGAGTCCCTCCGTCGACCGGATGGCATCCCTGAGGGAGTCCGACATGGGCTGCACCCCTTGGAAACGCTGACAATGATCATCCGCACATACGTGGAAACCCTTATGATCACATGTATCCTCCCAATTTATCAGCAACTCTGCGCTGTCGATCTTTCCATCCTCGTCTGCAATATGCTGTCCTGATATTTTCCCCATGGCCCAACTCCGCGAGATGACAGCGTGAGCCTTTAGAAACTCTATAGGGGCGGCCGGATTCATCTCGCTCCCCACCACACATTCCAGATAGGTCTCTACCGGTAGTCGGTCTATCACTCGGTAAACCGGGTCTCCGCCCGGCATTATCTCTCCGGGCAGTTTAGTCTCGATTGTTCGTCGCCAGTGGAAGTCCAGTCCTATCAACTGATTCTTCAGCACAGTCAGTTCCCCCTCCTTTTCCAATTGTGGAACGCCGGCGGTCGGAATGCCCACATCTATATATTTCTGCTCCATTTCATGTTAAGCTTAGTTTTCCTAAATGTATCAACGCCTACTTTTCAATAGTTGTTCACCATAATTCATTCTCCATTCGTCAATTAAATATACTATCATTAGTTTTATCTACGTCCCGAACATAATATTATCAGGAGAGGTTTTATTTGTAAATATTTATTACTAAATCTTAATTATGGATTGGTTTGCAGATACATTAAGGGAGAATCCCTCTCTGGCGATATTTCTGACTCTGGGGTTGGGATTCCTGATCGGCCAGCTGAAATATAAGGCTTTCTCGCTCGGCACCGTGACCTCCGTCTTGCTTGTCGGGGTCATCGTGGGGCAGCTCGATATTTCTATCCCGGGTCCTATCAAGGATGCTTTCTTCCTTCTCTTCCTCTTCTCCATCGGCTATAGCGTGGGACCCCAGTTTTTCCACGCTCTGAAAGGCGACGGACTCAAGCAAGTGGGCTTCGCATGTGTCCTCTGCGTATTCTGCCTGCTCACCACATGGGGCGTGGCCGAAATCATGGGATATAATATCGGTGAGGCTGTCGGATTGCTTGCCGGCTCGCAGACGATGTCGGCTATTCTCGGAGTTGGCACCGATACAATCGGCTCTATCGCAGGAACTCCCGATCAGAAGAAGGCATGGGTAGATGTCATGCCCGTCTGCTATGCCGTGACTTACGTATTCGGCACGATTGGCTCCGCATATATCCTCGCCAATCTCGGGCCCGCCCTGCTCGGCGGTCTGAAGAAGGTGAAGGCGGAGACAGCCGAGCTTGAAAAGAAAATGAATCAGGGCAACGCCTCCTCCGATCCCGACTATATCAACGCCCTCCGCCCTGTGGCTTTCCGTGCATATAAGGTTGATGCGGATTTCTTCAACGATCCGAAAAGTATAAGTGAAATTGAAGATTATTTCCGTCAGCAGAATCGGCGTCTGTTTATCGAGCGTATTCGGCAGAACGGTAAGGTGTCCGATCCTGCACCCGACCTTATGATTTCCCGTGGGGACGAGATCGTGCTCAGCGGTCGCCGTGAGTTCATAATCGGCGACGAGAAGTGGATCGGTCCGGAAATCAATGATGCCGAACTCCTCGATTTCCCGGCTGAACAGCTCAGTGTCACCGTGTCTAAAAAAGGGGCTGCCGGAAAGACTGTCGATCAGCTCAGGATGATGAAGGAGATGTATGGTGTCTCGATAAAGAGCAT
The DNA here is from genome assembly GCA_014802625.1 of bacterium. Classification (GTDB taxonomy): domain Bacteria; phylum Bacteroidota; class Bacteroidia; order Bacteroidales; family Muribaculaceae; genus Lepagella. The sequence goes on from JAAVBX010000008.1 coordinate 93,519, forward strand.
CACTCGCGGAGGGGCATCCATCCCGGTGCTTGCTCAGGTGAAGATTCAGGCGGGGGATATCATCACCGTCACCGGCCTTAAGAGTGAAGTGAATGCGGCGGCTAAAGCAATCGGTTACGCTGATCGCCGTTCGGTGAAATCCGATCTTATATTGGTAGGACTCGGCATCTTCTTCGGTGGCCTTCTTGGCGCGTTGACCATCCATTTCGGAAGCGTTCCTGTAAGCCTGAGCACGAGTGGAGGCGCACTCATATCCGGTCTCGTCTGCGGATGGTTGCGCACTCAGCATCCCACATTCGGTCGCATCCCGCAATCTGCCGTATGGCTTATGGATAATCTCGGTCTTAATATGTTCATCGCCGTCATAGGTATCACTTCCGGCCCCTCATTTGTCAGCGGACTGAAGGAAGTGGGATTCATGCTCTTCCTGATGGGTGTCGTTTGCACCACGGTGCCCCTCATCCTCGGAATGATTGTCGGCAAGACTATCTTTAAGTTTCCCGCCGCCATCAATCTCGGTTGCTGCGCCGGAAGTCGCACGACGACCGCATCTCTCGGTGCCATTCAGGATTCGATCGGCAGCACGATTCCTGCCATGGGATATACCGTCACCTACGCCATAGGCAATACTCTCCTTATATTATGGGGCGTGGTGATTGTGCTCCTGATGGGATAAGGTAACGCCTGACCCTATAAAGTTAAACCTATAAATATAAAAACCAATGTTAGACTCTAAATCAGATCCGAATTATCGCAACGGTGATGCCAAGACTGATGTCTTCGGCTCAGAAGCGATGTTGCAGCCCGCTCCCGTCGAAAGAATCCCGCAGGGGCCTACCACTCCGGAGATAGCTTATCAGATGGTCAAGGACGAAACCTATGCTCAGACTCAGCCCCGCCTGAATCTCGCCACATTCGTCACTACCTATATGGATGAATATGCCACCCGACTTATGAATGAAGCCGTAAGCATCAACTATATCGATGAGACTGAGTATCCCCGTATCGCCGTGATGTGCCAGAAGTGTATCAACATCATGGCTAACCTCTGGAACACTCCTGAGACAGCCAAATGGAAGACAGGAGCTCTCGCGATCGGCTCCTCCGAGGCTTGTATGCTCGGCGGTCTGGCAGCCCTGAAACGCTGGAAGGAGCGTCGTAAGAAAGCCGGAAAACCCTGCGACAAACCTAATATCGTCATTTCGACCGCCTATCAGGTCGTATGGGATAAATTCGCAACATTCTGGGATGTGGAGATGCGTGTCGTGCCGCTGACTGCCGAACACCCGACACTTGATATCGAAAAGGCTATCAGTCTATGCGATGAAAATACGATATGTGTCGTGCCGATTCTGGGTGTCACCTGGAGCGGCATGAATGATGACGTGGAGGCTCTTGATGCCGCCCTCGACAAGTACAACGCAGAGACAGGCAACGAAGTCTGCATCCATATCGACGCAGCATCAGGAGGTTTCATTCTCCCCTTCCTTGAACCTGAGAAGAAATGGGATTTCCGCCTGAAATGGGTACTCTCCATCAGCACATCAGGCCATAAGTTCGGCCTTGTGTATCCCGGTCTCGGATGGGTCGTATGGAAAGATAAGAAATATCTTCCCGCCGATATGTCATTCACCGTCAACTATCTCGGTGCCGAGGTCACTCAGGTCGGTCTCAACTACTCGCGTCCTGCCGCCCAGATTCTCGGACAGTATTACCAGTTCATACGCCTCGGATTCGAAGGCTATAAGAATGTGCAGTATAATTCCCTTCAGATAGCCAAGTATCTCCATAAGGAAATCGGTGCGATGAAACCGTTCGTGCCATATTCCGATGAGGTGCCCAATCCCATTTTCGTTTGGAGAATGGACGATGACTACCAGAAGAGCGCCAAATGGACTCTCTATGACCTTCAGGACAAGCTCGCCCAGAAGGGATGGATGGTGCCGGCTTACACTATGCCGGCCAATATCGAAAAGATGGTCGTGATGCGTGTGCTTTGCAAACAGGGGTTCAGTCGCGACATGGCCGACCAGCTGCTCGATGACATACGATTCGCAGTCGACTCTCTTGAAAAGCTTGAGTATCCTACGACCTCGCGAATCGCGATGGAGAAGAATGTGCCTCTCGCAGCCGGAAGCTTTAATCATACCGGCAAATAATCCTGATCTTCGTTTATTTATTGAATTCTTTGTCACTCCCCGGAATTAATTCCGGGGAGTTTTGTGTTATCATGAAGTTTTAGTATCTTTGTCTTTGAGTGTACCTTCTTTTATATGTTATGAAATTTGATTCGATTGCTTTCGCGCTTGCCGTTAAAGATGTGGTTGCCGCCATACCTGTTGGAAAAGTATCGACCTACGGTGATGTCGCGGCCCTTGCAGGCTCCCCCTCTCACGCCCGTCTCGTCGGTAAAATTCTCGGGTCGATAGGGATGGATTCCGACCTTCCTTGTCATCGCGTGGTCAATTCACAGGGACGTCCCGCTCCACACTGGCACGCACAGTTATCCCTACTCCGCTCCGAGGGAATTGAAATCGGCATCTCCAACCGGGTGAATCTCGCCCGCTACCGATGGAATCCCCCTTTACCCGGGCAAGACCTCTATACAGATTAATAAAAAATAAGGTTTTAACAGTTTTTATATGCCCACATAGGATTTTACCCCTGAATTTTACAACTACTCACGAAAATATAATTAACTTTGTAACGTTAGTTACTCAAGTAACTACACTCTACTATCAACCAACATTAATTATAAACCATCATGAAACGATCCTTACCAATCCTTTTGACTGGACTCGTCTCGGCAGGCTTCACAGCTTCAGCCAGCGACTTGATTCCCATCGAAGGAATTGCAAACGGAATGTCGGCCGACGCTTCCACCGTGGTCGGCGTCATGAGCCAATGGGGCGACTACGCCTACAGCGGCTTCCGTTATGACGTAAAAACCGATAATCTCGAGTGGCTCACAGAGGGAACCGACTGTTCCGATGGCCTCCTGAAAGATGGCCAGTTCAATGCCGTCAATGACCTCGGCATGATTGTGGGAGCCATTCACAACCCCGACATGCGTCTCCCCTACAACGGAGGTGGCGATTTCTTCCGTCCGGGAATGAATGTGCCCGCAATTTCCAAAGCTCCCGAAGAGCAGGGTCCCGCAATCCTGTCGGCCGCAGTTTGGCGCGACGGTAAAACTTATGTGCTCGGCACAGGCGCATACACAATCAACGACTTCGCTGATGAGACTGACGGCAGCTCCGCCTGCGGCATCTCTCAGGATGGAAAATATGTATTCGGCAACATCCTCTCCGCTTGGATGTCGGTCGACGCTTACCTCTGGGAATACGACAAGGAGAAGGATGCCTATGAATATCTCCCTCTCCCCCGTCCCGAATCTGCTTTGATGAGCAATGTGATCGCCACTTCCGCCAACGGTTTCCCCGCAATCGGCTCAATCAGCCTCGACCACAATTACGGTGGCGTGCAGGGTGGTTATCAGACTCCCATTATCTGGACAAGCCCTGAAGACTATCTCGTCGTTACCCTCCCCGCAGATGAGGAGGCCGATGGCGATTACGCAAATGCCATCAGCGCGAACGGCCGCTACGTCGTGCTCTCTCAGTCGGGAACTCATCCCAAACTCTATCTCTATGACATGGAGACTGAGGATCTGAAGGACATCGAGCTGCCGGTATCCACTTTCTCCGCCAATGGTCTAACTGTCACCGACGAGGGCAACATAATCCTGAAAGTGCGCAACAATACGAGCTGGACCGACAAACTCTATTATTACGACCTCTCCTTCGACACGATGGTGGCACTTTCGGAATACCTCACTGACGCTTCCGGCTTTGACTTCACAGGTGATCTCGCTTCTGCCCGTATAATCGCCACTTCCGGCGACGGCAAGCATATCCTCATGCAGGAGACTTCCGGTGCAAACAGCTCGACTCTCATTGAAATCGACAATCCGAAGCTTCAGGTATGCCCGGCTCCCTCTGTAGTAAATCTCTACTACACTGCTCCCGGCAAGATTGAGATTGCTTTCGACGGCATCACGACCATCCCTGACAACTGCACGCTCAAAGGCTACAAGGTTATCTTTGACGCTCAGGAAATCAAGACTATCGAGGCCACAGAACTCGGAGGCAATTACACGATCGATGTTGACGCCCCTCTCGGCGCCGCACACATGACTATCATCCACACTCTCTACTCCAAGAATGGTGAGGATCTGGTATCAGGTGGTTCAGAGATGGCTCAGACATATGTATCGGCCGATACATCTCTCATCAATAAATATGACTTCGACGACTCCGTCATAGACAGCAATTCCGGCAATATCTCCTGGCTCCACGACACATGGCAGTCTCGCCTGAATTACGGTATCGCCGGCAAGGGCATCAACTGGTATGTCGATGGCAGTGATTTCGAGAACCGCACTCCCGTCCTCTCGATGTTCTCAGTGCAGATCGAACCCTGGTCCTGCGTATTCGAAAGCCATTTCATGGATGCCACCGATGCAGAGGATTTCTATCTCGACTTCCGCTATCAGCTCCGCGCCATCAACTCCGCAAATCAGGACTTCTCGACCGATTGGCTCGATGTTGAGTACACTCTCGATGGCCGCGAATGGATCCCTCTCGAGCGTATCAATGCCGGTGAGGTTTCTCCCGTCTTCTGGCAGACTTGCCACGTTAACCTCGGCAAGGAACTCGCGGGCAAGATCTTCCGTCTGCGCTTCAACGCCAACGGTATCGGACATGGCCAGATGCAGTGGAGCATCGACGATATCGTAATTGACGACGAACTCCTCGGCGATACCCCCACGGGTCTCCGCTACTCCGGTGATGAGAACAGCATCCGTCTCTCATGGCACAATGCCTTCGGCATGCACGACCTCTCATATCTCGACAACTCTGCTATCCTCTGGGATCTCAACGTCGGTAACGAGGGTAAACCCATGATCGCCGCTATCGACCTGACTCCGGAAATGACTAATCCTTTTGAGGGTGAGTATATCTCCGCTGTCTCCACATTCCTCTTCGATGATCCCTCCATCGAGCAGGCCGCTCCCACTACAGCTGAGGCTATCGTCTACGTTGACCGCGAGGAAGTTGCACGCGCAAGATTTGATTCTGAGTTCAATACCACTGATGAGGCTATCGCCATCCTCTCCAATCCCGTGAAGATCGAGGCCGGCAAGAACTACCGTATCGGTGTCCGCATCAGCAACTATGCCAAGGATCAGACCCCGATGTACTATCAGGCAGCTCCGACGACTCAGACCGGTCTGTCCGACCTCTTCTCGGATGATGACGGCCGCACATGGGACTACGCTTCTGATTTCGTTACGACCGAGAAGAACCCCAACGGTCTCTGCGTATGGCCTATCCGCGCCCACATCTCTTCCGAGCCCGTGAGCGAAGCTGAGCACAACGGCGCTTATATCTTCGATATCTTCCTCAATGGTCAGAAGATCAACGCAGGCAGCATCTATGAGCCTCACTCTTGGGTAACTGTTCAGGCTCCCTATGTCGGCACTTACACTATCCAGGCTCGCTATAAGGGTGGCTACGTATCCCCGATGTCCGAGCCCCTTGAGGTGAAGCAGCTCAGCGCTGTCAAGCAGATTGAGTTCAGCCTCAATGTGGTTGCTGGCAAGGGCAACGTTGTCATCAACGGTGAATTCAACCGCGCACGCCTCATCGACATGGCCGGCAATGTTGTGGCAAACACCACAGACTCCACAATCTCCGGCATCGCCGCAGGCATCTACCTCCTTCAGGCTGAAACTGCCAACGGCACCGAAACCTACAAGATCAACGTACGCTGATAATCCCTTCTAATCCCATAAGTCAATGGAGTCCCGGAAATTCCGGGGCTCCATTTATTTTTATCCATATTTCTTTTGCACCTTCAATTTTTTATAGTAACTTCGCCATCCGAAACCGAAACCATCTTATTTACACTATGAAACCCAACATTATGAGAGTGTCGGCCTTCGCAGCCGCACTGACGTTGACGGCGCTTGCCGCAACTGCCCGGAATTCTTCCACTGTCGCCGACACCACTCTTTTTCATGAACCCTACCGTCCGCAATTCCATTTCACCCCGGCCCACAGATGGATAGGAGATCCATGCGGCCTTATAAAGCATGACGGTAAGTACCTCGCTTACAGCTGGGGCACCGCCGAATCACCCGACCTTATTCATTGGAAGGAAATCAACGACCATGCTATCAATGGTATGCCCCCTAAAACAGCAGCGTTCACAGGTAGTGTCGTGGCCGATAAGCATGGATCTGCCGGATGGGGTGATGATGCCCTCGTCGCCGTGTTCACCCTCTTCGACGAAGATTCGAAAAAGCAGTCTCAGGCTGTGGCATTCAGCCACGACGGAGGCCACACATATCAATATTATGACCAAAATCCGGTTCTGGATATCTGGAGCACGGAGTTTCGCGACCCGACCGTAATTCGCCACGAACCATCCGGGAAATGGATGATGGCGGTAGCCAAAGCGCTTGAAAAGAAAGTGGCCTTCTATGAATCCGATGATCTCAGGCACTGGGTCTGGACAAGCGATTTCGGCCCGATGGGCGACAACAGCCGTTCTTGGGAATGTCCCGATCTTTTTCAAGTGACCGTGGAGGAGACAGGTGAGAAGAAGTGGGTGCTCCTTGTCTCCGTCAACTGGGCCCGCGAGCAGTATTTTGTCGGTGATTTTGACGGCAGACAATTTATTCCCGACACCCCTTATTCCGATCCTTTGTATGTCGATGACGGACTCGACTTCTATGCCTCCCGTGTATTCCAGAACTATGACGAACCGGAGTCCGACGATATCATCTCTATCGGATGGGTCAACTACTGGGATTATGCGCCCGCCGCCCCCTCCGAGTGGGGGAAGGGCATATGGTCAATTCCTCGTTCCTACTCTCTTTACTCTACTCCGGATGGGCTGCGCCTGCGTCAGACTCCGGTCAAGGCCCTCGAAAGTCTGAGAGGCGAACCTTTCACTCTGAACCGCGATTATAAGGCCGGCACGTATTCTTTACCTCGGCTCCAATCCATGGAGAATTGTTATGAGCTGATGGCGACTATCGAGGCTGCTCCGGCTGATGTGGCCGGATTCAACCTTTGTGTCGGTGACGGGCGTAAAGTCTCTTTGAGCTATGACGTGGCGACAGGCTACCTTACTCTTGACCGCACCAATTGCTCTGATGTCAAGATTAAATTCTTCGACCGAATCTCCACCACACCCGTGGCGGCGCCGGGCACAAGAAAAATCAACCTGCGGATATTCGTTGATAAATCCACTGTGGAAGTATTCGCCGACAACGGCAGAAAGGTAATGACCCTTCTTACGTATGCCGCCCCCTCCCAGACAGGAGTGGAGTTCTTTTCACAACGAGGCCCTATCCGACTGGCTCTGACTGCGTGGCCTATGCAGTCCATACATGACTGAACAACTATTTCCCATATTACATACTTTCCTCACCTTATATTCCGTTATGAACATAGGGATGCTGTAGAACGCATCTCTATGTTCATTTTTTATCCACGGGAACCCAAAATGTGACATTTCAAATGAGTATCCGGAAGATTTCGATATTTCTACTGATGAGCACGGCCCTACATGCTTCGGCCTACGACGATACAGAAGGTAAGGAGGACTTCATATTCACTTATGATTATCCTGGTGCGACTTATGATTTTTTCGGTCCGCAACGACTCGTGCAGATAGATGCGGCCATGCTTCTGCGCGACCCCGCTCTCGTAGGCTCCGAAATCATCGGCATAAGCGTCGATATCCCTTCAAAGGAGGGTTGCTCCTGCGCTCCCGAAGGCTCGGGATGGCTGACTTCGACCTTGCAGGTCGATGGAGAGTTCAANGTNCCCGANCTCAGACAGACTACCGGCACAATCATCAATAACGGCACAGATGATGAACCCGCACTGCGACTCGACCTCACGTTTGACCAACCTTACACTCTGACCGAGGGCGGAGTCTACGTCGGNTATTCTCTTGATGTGACCTCCTGTAATGTCCCCGGCTCCGGTTGGACAGCCAAATATCCCATTGTGACCGTAGAAGGAATCGACCGCCCCGAGGCGATGATGATTCACTGCACGAAAGGCTCATCTTCCCTNCCCCAGAAATATGCCGAATGGACCGACATCGGTTCCTCTGTGCGACAGGGCCTCGCCATGAGAGTCATTATGCGTGGAACTCCCAAGGGAAACGCCGCCTCTTTCGAACCCTTGCAGACTCTCTATGCTCCCCCCGCCTCGACCGGACACGTCTACACACGCCTGATCAATCAGGGCAATACCCCTATCTCCTCAATCGAATATTCCTATAGCATTGAATCCTCTGCACAAGATGCCGAGCCGCNGACCGNNACNCTGTTACTCGATTCCCCCNTGTCCGGTCAGGTAGGNGCCTACACNACNATCGATCTCCCNATCGAAGTCCCCGCACAGGAAGGAATATTCGATGCCTCACTGAAAATCGATAAGGTCAACGGCATGCCTAACGATTATGACGGNNATGTNNCTCTNCCCATACAGGTTGTNCCGTTTNTNCCGGTCAACCGACCCATAATTGAGGATTACACCGGATTCTGGTGTGGATACTGCCCCGCGGTATATGTAGCCGTCAAGCGGATGCAGGATAAATATGACGATGATTTCCTCGCTCTCTCCTATCATGTCGACGACCAGTTGCAAGGCGTTCCCATGGATTATCTCCCAAGCTCATCCTACGGTCTTCCAAAAGTCTATATGAACGACCGCGAGACTCCGATCGAATATGACAACATGGAGAACCTATGGCTACTGAAACGCCGCGAACTTGCTCCCGCTGATATCAATGTGGAAATCGAATGGACCGATCTCTCCCACACCGCTCTGCGCGCCGAGACAAACCTCAATTTTGTCTACGACAATCCGGATTCCGATTACCGCATNGCCTGCGCGTTGGTNGAAGATGANATGTCTGACCCAAAATGGCTTCAAGCCAATTATTACGGCGACGACCATTTCGAGGGTCCATACTGGGATCTCTTCTGCGGCAAGGGCTATAGGGTGCCGGGAATTGTTTATGATGATGTGGTGGTGAGCTTTCCCGCTCCCGACGGAACCGTTGATTCCCTACCCTCCGATATTTATGCCGGTATGGAATACACCCATTCCGTCACCCTCCCCCTCGCCGATGCCATCTGCCAATATACAGTTTCCGAAAATTATGGTAACAATCTCATACTCNATCCCGGGCGGCTGAGGGTGGTGGCCCTTCTTATCGATGGCAAATCCGGAGCGGTGGTAAATTCCGCCACTTCCGGTTATTCCGCCGATGCTCCCGATGATCCTGCGGCAGTAAGNACTATCGGCACCGACAAAGCCGTCGGCATAGAGGGCGTATATACATTGACCGGACAACGCGTCGCCAACCCGTCATCCGGTGTCAATATCATCCGCTACTCCGATGGCACAGCGCGTAAACTGATTATACCCTGAAGATTATGAACATTATTGAACGACGTAACCACCTGCAGCGTATCTACAATAAATACGCCTCCGATCCCGTCAACCGAAAGCTGAAGCACTGGTGCATCAGTCTGNGCCTNATNTGTATCCTNCTAATCCTATCNGGAATATATTTCATAGATAAGGATTATTGGACAGCCTTACTGCTCACACGTGGATGCGCCGGTATATGCGGCTGCGTGATATTCGTGCTTGCCGCANTATACTTCTACCGTTGCCATATGCTGGCGATGAAAGATAAAGATTATTGGCACAGAGACCGATANGCNTATCTCTTCTTCCCGAGAACCGCATTAAGNACCATCTTGCCGACTTTTCTCTCAAGACCNGCCTTGGTCGTCGGTATGCCCGTGGCACGCGCGAAATCTCGCTTAACCTGCGTCACCCCTAAGGCGCGCTTCCATGAAAAACTTAGTCCGGGAATCTTCATATTCAGTAAAGTTTGTATTGACTTCCAGAAGTCNTTTAAACNACCTCCTTATATAGGTATATACCACACTCTCATCAAAGGTAAACAGAAATNTATCTAAAAAAANNTNGGGATTCGGTCAATTGAATTATGACCGAATCCCGATGCTTTATATNGTTCCANTCGACTTGCGGGCAAACCCCTCAATCATCGTAGCGCAGGAACTTTCCATTCTTATCGAATTTCATTTCAATGCCGTTTGAAAGCTCCACATCATANCCGTGACGCTCCTTCTCAATGCCGACAATCTTCTGTCCCGGCTGATTAGCCTTTACATAATCGGCGATTGCCTGAGGGATGAATGCTTTAGGAATCGAACCCTGAACNCCAACCTCCACATTGTCCCAATTNCCATCGCGATCAAATGAAATCTCCGTGCCATCTGTCANNACNACCTCATATTCCGACACACGCCCGAAATCACTCTCGATTTTCACGACANTCACNTTCGCCTTGAAATTNTTGGCGATCATTGTCTGGGCGNCCTTAGGGAGCACCGACGCATCGCGTGCATAGGTATCCTTTGCCATAGCGGCAGTCGATATGCCAAGCACCGCCACAATCATTATAAGCAACTTCTTTACCATAACCGTTAAATTTAANATTGANAANTTCATTAAACTNTTTATATNTAATAACATATCAANCATCATATTAGTTTGANATCCATNCNATTCNATANAAGNTAGCNACCNNATCATAATAAGANGANACTNNCCTATTTNTCAAGCCGNCNNCNNGAGNNGCCTCACNCTCCGCCTACNACTCCCCCGACTGCCGGAAAAATATAGAAACAAATAATTTGNAAAATTTTTGNATATGTCAAAAAAACTTCGTAACTTTGTACCCGCTATCGAAAACCAGAAGGAAAGATGCCGGAGTGGTCGATCGGGACGGTCTCGAAAACCGTTGTACCCTTACGGGTACCCAGGGTTCGAATCCCTGTCTTTCCGCNACCACTAAGATTGAAACTCACTGAAAACCAGTGAGTTTCTTTCGTTTTTAGGAANCCCGAAATATCTGTCGGCAATCTTTCTATTGCCGATGGACTATAAAATTACTGAAAAACATATAGGAGAGAAAATATTTATCACAAACACACTGCATATTCAGAAAAAAGCAGTAACTTTGTGATTGANATAGTNATTAACAAAGNCATGATTCAAAACGACAACGGCATTATACGTGCTGANCGTGACAATAATACGGAATACCGTAAGNTATTGGCNGCGGCTAAAGAGGGGGAACTTGTGCGCCTTCGTAANGGTCTTTATGCCGATCCGGATGCCCTGANCGGAAGTGTGGTTGATATTGACGCTATAATTCCACGTGGCATAATGTGTCTGTATTCGGCATGGTCTTATTATAATCTGACAACACAGGTTCCCGATGCTTTCTATGTCGCAGTCGGTCGAAGCCGGAAAATAAAATTGCCGACATTCCCCGACATCAAACTTGTATTCCAACGCAACGAATTACTTGAAATAGGTAAGATTGAAATAGAAGAACAAGGTGTGAAAGTTTTGATGACAGACATTGAGCGTTCGGTGTGTGATGCCGTAAAATACCGNAATAAAATTGGCATTGATGTGATGACCGAAATCATTGACAATTATCTTCGNCGCNCTGACCGGAATCTTTCAAAACTTACAGAGTATGCTAAAAAACTNCGTGTGTATTTCACACTACATCAAATATTGCAGGTAAAGCTATGACAGAAACCAACTACGCCCAATCCATAAAAGCNCGTCTACTGAATATGGCAGACGGTGACAATAAAAAATATCAGCAGCTTGTAGTGAGATTTTTCCACGAGAGACTGCTCTTCAGACTATCCAAAAGCGACTATCGGGAGCGTTTCATCCTTAAAGGAGGAACACTGCTATATGCTTTCGAGGAGTTTATTCCTCGCCCGACTTTGGATATAGACTTTATGGGACGTCGGATTGATAATGATAAGGCTAATATCCTGACTGCATTCAAAGAGATTGCGTCGCTGTCTTATCCGGAAGACGGCATAACATTCCATACCGAGACCTTGACCGCCGAAGATATAACGGTTGAAAAAAAGTATCCAGGAGTGAGAATCAGCATGGCGGCAAATATAGGCTCATACAGACAGAATCTTACTTTCGACATTGGCTTTGGTGACGTTATAATCCCAAGACCTCAGGAGCTTGAATATCCCACGCTGTTTGATGCAATGGAGGAACCGGACATACTGACGTATTCGTTGGAGACGGTAGTCGCTGAAAAATTCCAGACAATGATAGACAGGGGAAGATTTAACAGCAGAATGAAAGACTATTTCGATCTTTACCGAATTTTCTCAGTTCATCAATTCGACGACACATTGTTATCAGAAGCAATTAAGGCTACCTTCGAGAACCGTGGNACAGAGTTTGTTGAGGGACATGATTTTTTCAGTGAAGACTTTGCAAAGGATACAATGCTTAATCAGCAATGGAAGAATTATACCCGTAAGATGAAACTTAATTTGCCGTCATTCCCTGAAATCCATAATTCTATTACCAATTGGCTCATGCCATATTGGATAATACTAAGGAAGGCATAAAATATTGATGAGCCTCAGCCCCAATAAGGGGAAGTCTAGGCCAATGAAGTGAGGAATGAGCAAATCGGCATAGTCTTCGATCGGTGGCTGCAATAAGCGATGAGTGCCGGAACGGTCAAAAAANTCCGTGAAAATAGGGCGATTGTAATATTGTGAAAATCCGTTGTAACCCACAAAGTTACAGCGGATTTAATTTTTTCCCATACAAATTCCANACGAAAACTCGCCACCTACAAAGTGGATGGTATCATAAACAATCAAGCTTGTGAGAGTCGGTTTCTTAGAGATAAGAAAAGAATCATGAGTATTCTTTACAACATTTCCTATATGTCTGAAAGAGGAGCGATATGAAAAAAGAGCGGAATAACCGCTCTTTCCAATCGACTACTGTCGGTTTCTAAAATCGTTGCTTTCGCACTCGAAGTATTTCGTTAAAGAGGAAACTACCCTTTGTAGATACAAAGTTAGCATAAAATTTCCTACCCACAAAATAGGAACGTATTTCAGTGTCTTAAAGTTTCCTCAGGCACATAGATGGAGAGCAGAAGCTGATAGAAACCCTTCTCCACTTCTAAGTTTGGATAACGAAGTTCGTAAAGTTGCATTTCCTTATCATATCTCGCGATGGTAAGGTAGCCCGTCTGGAACATCAGCGGAATAGGATCACTGTCTGCAAACCCTACAGCGATCAGCTCGTCGCGCGTACACATCTGGCCATTNAGGTCCGGAGGNTATGTCCCGCGCCTTCTNATTCGCCGGGCAAGGAAAGTCGGAGTACCACTGTCAAACCAATAGGGATCTATCTCCTTGTTGGCCAAAGCCTTCAATACGCTATATGGATTATATAGCCTTGAGCCTTTGAGGGCGAAAAGATATCCGTCATAGAAATGGCGTANTTGGGCAAGTGTCTCCTCGAANNCCTCTTCGCGTTCATTTGCAAGTTCCACGATACCGGGACGGAAATACTTCAGCAACTCCGATTGACTCCATCCGCATATATCTGCGTATTCGTTCACCATCGATATGTCGTTGAGATTGTTGAGGTCGCTGAAGATACTTACTTTGGAGAATCGGCCTACCCCGGTGATGAATGCGAAGCGGATGTATCGATCCATACTCTTAAGATTTCCGAAGAAGCTTTTCAAAATCCGTTGGTTCTTTTCATAAAGCGTCTCGTCATCCTCAATNTCAAGCAATGGCTTGTCGTATTCGTCGATGAGGATCACCACCTGTCGGCCGGTCTTGTTGTAAGCCGCTTCTATTACATTCTTAAACCGTTGGGAAAGCGTAAGTTGTCCCTCATGCTTTCCATATTTTCCCTCATATCTCCAAAGAAATCCGTCGAGCAACTGCTCAAGACCGTTATCAAGGCTGAAATTCTCAGCGTTGAAGTCGAAGTGCAACACCGGTGAGGGTGTCCAGTCGAGATCCATTCCGTCTGCGNCTAACCCTTTGAAAAGATCCCGCCGACCCTCGAAATAAGATTCNAGTGTAGAGAGCAAAAGACTCTTCCCGAACCGTCGTGGACGACTCAGGAAAATATATTGTCCCTCATTCAGTAGGGATTTTATATAAGCAGTCTTATCTACATATACATAACCATTCTCGATTATCTTCGAGAAGGTCTGTATTCCTACNGGATATCTCAATACTCTCATAATCCTCAGTTTTCCGCAAATTTAAGAAAAAATCCCCCGATATGCAAATCTTTTCGGCGACAACACTTCCACCCGGAGGCAATCATACGGACTCCGGTCTCCCAGTTAACAAAGTAGCCACTTCAAATAAAACACAACATCGCCTACAACCCTATGAAGTTGTAGCCGATGTCGCTATATTATGTATTTCAACTTAGCGTAAGGTATAGTTGAGTTAGTGCTTACTGTTCTATCGCATCCACAAGATTTCACTCAGCAGACCGCCAACACATTTGCACTCAATTTTTCAAAAGTCCTCTCATGCTTCAACGTCAGCACCGACCGCGGAGAAAACCACGAATGGGAAGTAGGTAACCGCTTCCGATACGATGATCTTGACACAAAATAAGCTGGGACAAGATACTCAATATAGGCAACCCTTGTTATGTTAACTCAATTTAACAAAGTGTATAGTTTCAAAAGAGCAAAGCAAAAGTATTCAAAAGTATAAAATCATTTGGAACTTTCAGATTTAATCACTAATTTTGCAGTTGGTTATGAAAGAGAAGAAATATCTGAGTAGAATTACTGACAGGACTCTTGACTTGAGGCTTGAAGCTTTCGGTGCGGTGCAGATTGCCGGACCAAAGTGGTGTGGGAAAACAACAACGGCAGAGCGACGGGCAAAGAGCGTCATAAAGATGCAGGATCCTGACCGACGGGAAGGTTATCTTGCTACTGCAAGGACAAAGCCATCGTTGCTGCTCAAGGGTGCGACTCCCCGGCTTATCGATGAATGGCAGGTGGCTCCCGTTATATGGGATGCTGTTCGCCATGCCGTTGATGAACGCAGAGAGAAGGGGCAGTTTATTCTGACAGGATCGACAGTAATAGACGATGACGAAATAATGCACACCGGAACAGGGCGCATTACCAAAATGGCAATGTATCCGATGAGCCTTTTCGAATCACTTGAATCAAACGGCTCTATTTCGTTACGCCGTCTTTTCGAAGACTCCGAGTACGATATTGACGGCGAAATTTCCCAACTCTCTATCGAGCAACTGATATTTGCCGCTTGCCGGGGAGGGTGGCCGGCTTCGCTTGATGAAATGAGCGCGCATGCGAAACTTCTCATAGCAAAGGATTATGTCGAGGAGATTTGCAACAAGGATATTTCAAGGGTTGATAAAACACGCCGCAATCCCACTTTGGCGCGTCTGATTCTTCGAACCTACGCGCGAAATATCTGCTCCCTCGCAAAGAAAACATCTATGCTTGCTGATGTGTCGGAAGAGATGGAAGGAACATCAATGCCAACGTTTGATGATTATGTCGGAGCATTGGAGAAATTGTTTGTAATAGATGACATTGAGGCCTGGTCTCCTGCAATTCGATCGAAGACGGTGATACGTACAGGGAAGAAACGTTGTTTTGTTGATCCTTCTATAGCAGTAGCCGCATTAGGCGCATCTCCGGAGAGTCTGGAATTGGATCTGAACACATTCGGTTTCATATTCGAATGTTTATGTTTTCGTGACCTTCGTGCATATTCACAAGCATTGGGAGGACGCCTGTCTTATTACCATGACCGTCTTGGACTTGAAGCTGATGCCGTATTACATTTGGATGATGGGCGCTATGCACTTATCGAATGCAAACTCGGCAGTCGAGAGATAGAGGATGGAGCAAAACATCTCCTTGAAATCAAACGTCTAATTGTCGAGAAGAACAAGACAGAGAAACAAATTAGACTTCGAGAGCCTGATTTATTGATTGTCCTCACAGGTGGAGAAATGGCATATACCCGTAATGACGGCGTAAAGGTAATTCCTATTGGATGTTTGAGAGACTAAAAATACCAATTAACATATCAATGGCATCTAATCCTATAATTAGTATGGAGGAAATATTAAATAAAATAACAGAGTTTTAAGCGGTAATATTTGGTTTAATATTGCGATACTATTAATCGCCATTTTTGGATGTATTCTTTCTGTATTTTTCTTTAGGAAAGGCAAAAAGACCAAGAAACCAACATATTCTATCGTAACAAATAATTTAGTACGCGATAGTATTAAAGATATAGATAGTGTCCAGATAACCTATAAGGGGGAAAATATCCCCAATTTGTCAGTATCCAAGATTACCTTCTGGAATGCAGGAAAGGAACTATACAGAAATTCGATATTATGTAGCTGACGTATCCATTCCTTTTTGAAGTAATCAAAAGATACGGCATGACATTCTCGACATGCTTCATCGAAAGTTCTTTTCGGTTTCCTTGCTTCATTCATGTCGTGAGCTTCAGCATTTGTATTGTTCGGCTTTTCCATATAGAGCTTTGGAGAATATTTATATCGGATTATAAATAAATTTCCGTCTTTGTTACAAATTTAGATAAAAATCGCGAGATTTTTACACCGGCATGATAAAAAATCAAGGTTTCAGCACCATGATACTTCTCACTCAATGCCGGATTATTTTCTAAATCAAGTCTCTCTTCCCAGTAGCTTGCACAATAATCATAAAATCCACGCATTCCAAGGCTTACTCCACAGTTATCAATAAACCTATCAGCGAGGAAGCGAAGAGCCTCCTCCGTGTCAACAGAATCTGCCATGTCTCTATAGTGAAGAATTTCTGATATCGGTATATTCATCAGCTGCTCAAGTAGGGCATCTTCACACATCAATTCTTTTACACTACTTCTAATCATCATTCTATTCAATTAATCCGATTTCACGAAAAAATTCATCCAGTTCCTCTCTTGTGCTGATTATTTTAGTAATCCGTGCGCCCCAAATGCCATCCAAAATATTAAAAAGGTGATTCATGCCGGCACCCGAACAGCGATGCCCGAAGTCATCCGCTAAATTAAAATGGTTGGAATATACATAAGGTAATGTGGATAGCATTGGCTGGAGCACTTCTATGTGAGAAGTCCCGAGTAATTCATCCTGTGTGGAACAGAGCGCAAAAACACTTTCACGTTTTTTCATGAGAGCCGCCATTACATCATATCGGTCGTATTTGTTGAGTATTTCATCTGTGAGCCGATATGTCTGAATCCCATCAAGACGCGGGCAGAAATATTCCAATTCTTCATCTTTCCATTGCGCTAAAGTTTCCTTTGGATTGAGACATGGATTTACAACCACAAGAAATGCATCACCGCTATTGCACATAAGAGTCATCCATCCTCCAAGTGAAGTGCCTACTATTATCTGAGGGTGCTCCTGCTCAATAATCTTATTGATTTTATTAAGTGAAAATTCAGGATCTGCATCCACTTCAGGTGCGATTACCCTATATTTCCCTTCGAAATGTTCTTGCAACTGCTCGCGCTTCGAGCCATTTGCTCCGGAGCGGAAGCCGTGGATATACATCATCACCGGTAATTCCTCTTTTTTGTCAATATTACTTTTTTTCATAGTGATTTTTCATTTTAGTTATTATTCCGGCTACTTCATCTCTGAGAGTACGAGGCGACAGAACTTCAAGCTGGTCGCGATGTAAAAGTAGTTCCTGAATGAAATCAAATGAGGGTCTTAACCTAAGAGAGAAATCAGTATATTCCTCAGTTGAGTCCAATTCCCGTTGGCTATGGTGCATAGGTAATGAGCGGAGATAGCCCGGAAGCTCATCGTATGTACGGATGACGATATTTTCAACCGTCCCGCCTGTGCCGGCAACTATCCCAAAGACATCCCGGAAATAGTCTGCCGGAACGAAGTCTTTAGGGTAGATAAATTTTTTGTCCGTCACGATAAGACTTTTTACCCTGTCGAGTGAGAATATTCGTTTTCTATTTTCCTTCACTTGACATAGCACATACCATCTTCTTTTGAACAGCTTGACACAAAGAGGACTGACAATGCCGGTAAACTTAACTCCAAAGAAATTCTCATATCCAAGCTCAATTTGAATATTATCCTGTAAAGCTTTCAGTATCGGTTCAAGCCACTCACGCCCCGAAGGAATATCCTCTAAAAGAATCTTATCTGCTATCGAAGCATTTCCAAGCAGCAGTTCGCCAAGTGAAAAACTATCCAAAGCCCATTTGGTCAACGCATTATCCTCAATAGCTTCCGGATTAGAAATGCTATAGAGGTTAAGTCCACGTCCTCTACGACATTCTATATCAATCCCGAAATGACGCGCCACAGCCTGGCAATGGTTGTAGAAAGTGCGTTTTGAGAGAGCAGATCCGTTATCATTTACGGATGACTTCTCCCATCGCTCGGCAATCTCATCATACGTCATTTCACCACCACGCTTCAACGTGTCGATAAGCCAAAGATACCGCTTCAAAAGGAGTTCAACCATAGAGTTTATTTTTTAGACTGCAAAGATAGGTATTTAATCGGCAATACAATTTCCGATTAAATGGGATTAAGAAAGATGAGCGGGAAAGATATCCCGCTCCTGAAGAATTATTATGCGCTTAATATAAAAAATGTAAGAACGGTTGCAGCAGCATATACCATTAGAGCAACACCCCATGCCCACCCTATTTTCTTGCAGAATATCCCCCATGAACTGTTTCTGACAAAATCCCTGGGTGACAACGAGAAATCTTCAGATACAGAATAAGCAATTATAAATGAGATGATTGCAAGTATACCGATAAGCCCCATAATCCAAGATACTGACCAAAAGAGAATATCGAAAATTATAAGGACTCCAATACTTACAATTAGAAGCAATGATATCAGGCAACCCATATATTATTTTTCAGGTAACGTAAAATGGCATAATAAAAAGAATCCAATTATTTCCAATATGAGTAAGATAGCTGTAATATATCTCGATCTGGTATCTTTCTTATCAGCTATTATAAACTTTTGCAACTCTTCCTCTGCTTTTGCGGCTATGTTA
Source organism: bacterium (assembly GCA_014802625.1). Taxonomy (GTDB): domain Bacteria; phylum Bacteroidota; class Bacteroidia; order Bacteroidales; family Muribaculaceae; genus Lepagella. Next base: position 112,635 of record JAAVBX010000008.1, read on the forward strand.
GTGTCGGGGTATTTGATTTGTACTACTGAGACATTATCCTGACATGTGCGCATAGCCAGCCCTGTCAGCGTGGCATAATCAGGTTCCGATAGACATTTATGGAATAGTCTGTTCAGCTTCAGAATCTTGTTTAGAATCTCTTCTTCCGTATCGGTAGTGGTGACCACCTGCTCTTCTATCTCTTTTTCAAGAGCATCGATGCGATCCTGTTTCATATGCTTTTCTTTCTCCAAGCGTTCCTGTTCCTCACGCTCCTGCTCCCGGCTTTGCTCCCTATAACGATTGATGCCGTCCACTATCGCCGCATATCCCTCGGCCCTGGCCTGTATACGGTCAGCCCGAGCCTGTTTCTTTTCATTGGCCTTACGGTATTTACGGAATGCCTGCGATCCCTCGACAGGCTGATTGCGTCCGATCTCAATTACCTGGGAGAGTCCGTCGGCATCCTCCGGGTCAAACCCTTGCAGAGTCACTTCGGTCCGCATTATTTTTACAGTAAGACTACTCCCCGAGGCATATACATGTTTGACAGCAGAATAATCCACTGTCTTTACCTCCCCTCCTTTGTAACCGGGCACGCATATATCCAATGTTTTGTTATGAAGGATAATGAAACAAGGCTTGCCGTCATAACTCGTGCCCGAATATCTGATGTCAAGTTCAATCATGGTATATATCTTTACTGATTATGTTAAAATAAGCTTCCACCTGATTCTCTATAGTGAAAGGAGTGTCATCCTGCCAGTTAAAAAATTCCTTGATTTTCCCTTGGGCCTGCCCTGAAAAGTGAGGAAGGCAAAGAACCGGGGTGTCGGAATGTAGAAGTGATTCTGACAGACTTTCAGCGACTTTGCCAAATGCAACAATCAGATCCGGCCTAATCATATCTATCTCTGCCTCCAACATCTCGCGATATGCCGTCAGTCGAGCCTCGTCGGGGTAAATGTTTTCTCCCGCAGAGGTTTGAATGGCGAATTTATGGCAATCGGTAAAGTATACTCCATATCCGTTCTCAACAAACTTTGAGGCAAGCATATAAATGCGTCGTCCACCGTTGCCTTTGTTGCGCCAAATTGGATTATGAATCCCGAACACTGTAGTGCAAAGGGCATCGCGACAATCCTTATACCACTTTATATCCCGTCCGATAGGATCCTGTGACAAGAACATTATACGTTGCAACCGGTCATCATTCATATTGAACCATACCGGAAAGTCAAGAGAAATTACGGCATCATCAATCCTGAATAATTCTTTTTCTATTGGTATGGGCACAATTGACGTGTCATCGTAATCCATATACGGTGTAAGTCCGGAAGAGAATTTCCATAAACCATAATCTCCACCAGGAGTCCATTCGTCAAATGTGACGTTATTGAAATTCGCCCTCAGATCCTCGTAACGGATCCTGATTTTAGATAACATTCCGGTTCCGAGAAGATGGTTGGCGATAATCTTGGAGCAATTGGCCGCCACTTCCTCACCGTCGCAAAAAAAGTTGTGAATATCCATCGTTTACGCATACAATCTGCACCTCCATTGACGCATTTCGGCACTGCGGTCGCATGAAAAAAGGCGCGACACCCTTAACGCTTATCTGCTTTAGTCGGCTCTGGTAAAACCGTGAGTTTCAAATAAGTGGAAAGCGGTCAGCGCCCGGAAGGGTGCAACCTACCTTTCGACTTATTACGCGGAACTCAAAAGTGAAATTTACCAGATTTTACTAAAGCCGTGTAATTAGTCAAAGCTAATTGCTATGTCGTGAGTTTATCGATTAGTCGTCAAAACTCTGTTGCAAAGTTAACGATTTAATCTGAAACTTACAATACGCCAACGCTTTCCATTTGCAAATTTAGATTATAGAATGGAAATATCGTTTCCGAATAAACAAGAATCGTGAAATTTGAATATTCTCTCAGTAGCGGTTAATAGTTAATTTCGAAATGAGGTTTTTCTATCAAACCCGGCGGCTTCTGCCTTGTGTATATCCGAACGAGTATCTACTATATCTTTATCGTTTAAAGAGGCAATATAAGCGTACAACAGATTGTAAATCTCCTCTGCTCGAATTATTGAAGGTATCGGTGTTCCTGTTAAAATAGGATTGGAAATCGAATCTTCTTCCTTTACCTCAATCTTATGATACCGTTCATTTTCTGTTAGGTCTATGTTCCAACCATAATATCCATAAGAATCATATGATTTAATAAAAGAAATTGGTGACCTCCCTACTCGTTGTCGCTTAGATATTTCTTTTCCCTTGACAAGTTTCCAGTCAATACACAACCTCGATTCGTTATCAAGATAGCGTTCCACCTCGAAGAAAAACCATTTTAAGCCAACTTCAAGCAGACAATGAAATTTGGCGCCTTCATATTCCGGAACCTGTTTGTCTTTCCAAAGCCATGGATTTATTTTTCTCTTTGGAGCAGCTTTCTCCAACACCTCATATGATAATATAGGATGATCCAACCGGGATAGAATCGTAAACTTTCGGCGATCAAACACAATCTTTTCATCCATACCATAAATACCGGTCAGGTAATCATAGTAATCCTTGTTGTTTCGCGGTGTAAGAATCTTCATAGTGATTTTTCATTTTCATATTTCAGCCGGAGATTACTTTTTAAAAGCAGCTCCAACATTGTTAATTCTTTTTTACTCTGCAAAGTAAGCTCCTTAATCGGCAATACAATTTCTGATTAAAAAATATTGACCCATAAGCCTTTTTTTATTTCTCATCATTGGATGTATTCTGATTTTTTCTTAACTTTGCAACCATATTTCACTATTTATATTGACTTGCAATGAAAGAAAGAATACAATCCATCCTGGGTTATATCTGTCGCGATACGCTCGAACGTGAGGAAGTGATCTCGCTTAGTCTTCTCGCCGCATTATCCGGCGAAAGCATTTTTCTGCTCGGTCTGCCTGGTGTTGGTAAATCAATGGTGGCCCGACGTTTAAAAACAGCATTTCACAATGCGCGTAGTTTTGAATATCTCATGTCGCGCTTCTCCACTCCTGATGAAATCTTTGGTCCGGTCAGTATTTCCAAATTAAAGGATGAAGATTCTTATGAAAGAATCACAAAAGGTTACCTTCCGGAATCTGAAATAATATTCCTCAATGAAATCTGGAAAGCAGGTCCGGCTATTCAAAATTCACTTCTCACTGTGCTCAATGAGAAAATATTTCTGAATGGAAATAAAGAGATGAAACTTCCTGTAAAAGGGATTATCTCTGCCTCCAACGAACTTCCGGCTGAAGGAGAGGGGCTGGAGGCTCTTTGGGATCGTTTCCTTATCCGATATATTGTGGAGCCGCTACAGGATAAGAAGAATTTCGCTTCCCTCTTGATGACACAATCTTCTTCAAAAGCAATAAATTTTATCCCTTTGACAAATGATGATTGCCTCCGAATATCGGAAGAAGCGTCAAAGGTTAGAGTTGCGGAGGAGATTAGTGACATAGTCTATAACATCCGTATGAGAATGAATAAGAAAATGACAAGCAATGACTCGTCTAAATCTAATGGCAAAGATGATTCGGATGTTGATATGAAATTCTATGTTTCCGACCGTCGTTGGAAAAAAGCTATCGGCGTGATGAAGACCTCCGCTTTTCTCAATAAGCGTACTTTTGTGGATTTCAGCGATCTGCTTCTTCTTCGCCATATGATCTGGAATGAGGAATCTATGATTTCGCAAACCAATGCTTTTGTGGCGGAGGAAGTGGTGAGCTATCTCTTTAAGGAGATTCTACAGAAAAATAAAAGTTCGAAAAGACATGCCACCCGCGCCGTCACCTCCTCCATTTTCTCTCCGGATAATAAGCATTATGTCATTCAGTGTGACGGATTTCAATTAAAAATTGCCATCTCCGACTATAAAAAACTAAAGAAGACCGGTGGATATTATCTTGCCTCGGAAACCCGGGATGAAGTTCTAATCCTTATGGAGCAGGGACAGTATGCAGTCCAGGTGCTTAACGAGGGCTATATTTCCATCAATAGTTTCACCTATCCCCTCCTCACCACTGCCGATAAACAGATATCTGATGGTTTCCTAAAGGAGATGGGCGGCACTTTGGAAATGATCATTCAGAATCTTAACACCAGTATCGCCAATAATATATTTGTAAAGGATTCTCTTGCAAATGCCACCCTCTATCAGATCATAAATGAATATCGGAAGAGATTGGGATAAGATTTCATATTATAATCTATAATTCTTCCACAATGTTAAAGACACATCTCACATTCCTCACAAAAGCGGTAAGGATTAGCGTCAATGCTCGGTCGGCAGATCACATTTTGTCGGCTTTAGAGAAGATGCGCACCCCTAAGACCGCGATATATAGTTTAATCAAGGATATTGTTGCTGATGCCCGATTCTATAGTGTCACGGAGACGTTCGATGATTTCTGGAAAAAATATGGGGTCGTTGTGATTTCTCATTTTATCGACACCACCCCTCCTCCGGTATGGAACGATGAAATTAAACTCACCGAACGAAAGGAGGATTTCTTGAATGAATGGATGGCCAATCATATTCTTCCATTGTCTATGGGAGAGAAAAAAGAGAGAATGGCGGTCTATTGTCCTGATGATAACTCAGATTATATTCCGGGAGAAGAGTCGGGCCTATTTACTCATAATTTTAATAATTCCAGATTTGAAGATAAAACCGCCTCCTCAAAGATTGATTTAGAGGCGCTCCCCTTTCAGATGAAATCTTTTCTACAGCCTCAAAAGGCTCATGGCAGAGGAGAAGGCGACGAACATTCGTCGGAAGTGAACTATCTTAACCGGTTGGATCCTGAATTGGTGAGACTGGCTGAGATGATCGGTCGATCGGGAGGTGTAACGGGCTCTTCGGGGAAATATCACCATGCCAATAAAAGTGATATTAATGGAATCACTTCGGGGAATGACCTTAATAGTGTCATTCCGTCTGAATTAGCCCTCCTGGGATCCCCTCAGACGGAAAATATTTTTCTTAAGAAGTTCACATCCAACCAACTCCAGATATTCTCTTCCGCCTCCTCTTCTTCTGATAAGACGAATGATGTCTGCGGACCTATCTATGTATGCGTAGATACCTCGGGAAGTATGACAGGATCGCCGGAAGAGATGGCAAAGACGTTGGCTCTGGCTATATCGATCATAGCCCAAAGGAAACAGCGTCCTGTGATCCTTATTAATTATTCACATAAAGTATCTTTCTTTGTTCTGACTAATCTAACAAAACAGAAATTCGGTCTTCTTTCTTTTCTCTCCTCCTCTTATGGGGGTGGAAACAATGAGAATCTTCTATTTGATTTTATCTTTAATGGCTTGCCAAATAATCCCAAATATAAAAAAATAGAGAAACGTTTTGATGGAGCCGATCTGTTGGTGGTTTCAGATTTTGAATGGTGTCCACTTATGGATGATACTTTAAACCTTCTTGAAAATGCTCGTAAAGAAGGGATGAAAATTTTTTCTTTACGCGTGGGCTATGATTTTGGGATGGACTATGATGTAGATATAGATGATGACTCAGATCCGGACTTCAACAGGAATCTATATAATGGACATCACTTCTTCACAAATAGTGATTATAAATTCAATTACGCCGACGGTTATATACAGGAGCTATAGGAGCCAATTCTGCTTGCGTACTAATTTATAAGCTTACATCACTAATAATATTCTTCCTCCTTCAATTGCGAAAACGGTTGGAAGCCGACGGACAATAGCATAAATCTGTCGGCTTGAAACCGGCTTTCCATCTTGTCGCACATGAAGTGCATTCCGGTTGATATATTCAGCAAGACGCTCAGTGGTCATTCCATGTCCACAAGACACAAGCGAATAGACCATCGCATCTTCCAATTTCATCTTTATGCGCATAGATTCCTATATTAATATTATGGTTCTCTTCATTAATCCACATGCCTATATTTAACTGATAGATATTGGGGAATTATGAGGATAATCATTAAAACAAAAAAGCAGAGCGAAAAGCTCTGCTTTTAGTGATTCGTGCAGGATTCAAACCTGCAACCTTCTGATCCGTAGTCAGATGCTCTATTCAATTGAGCTAACGAACCATCGTTGTTTTGTGGGTGACTCCTGCAGGATTCAAACCTGCAACCTTCTGATCCGTAGTCAGATGCTCTATTCAATTGAGCTAAGGAGCCAATCTTCAATATCAATAAGCAACCATGAAAATTGCTTTGTGATTCGTGCAGGATTCAAACCTGCAACCTTCTGATCCGTAGTCAGATGCTCTATTCAATTGAGCTAACGAACCATGCTCGCCGTTCACTTTCGTTCCCGTTTGCGACTGCAAAATTAGTCTATTTTTTTGAATCTGCCAAATTTTTTGAGCATTTTTTTAAAATAAATATTCGATTCCACATTTTCCATCTATTCCCGCAATGGGAGGAGCCATCTTATCTATGCTTATCTTCCCCCCTTCTATCTGAGGCCAACGTGCTGTCAGTTTATCCTTTATCTTTTTAGCCACTGTCTCCAAGAGCAACCATTCGGCGCCCATCACCTCTTTTATCTCTAAAAAGATATCTGCATATGAAATACTGCTTTCCAAATCCTCCTCAATGAATGTGGAGGCCGAAATTCTCACCTCCACATTCATCAAGAACTCATTTCCCACCTTTCGCTCCTGCTCAAAGACCCCAATCTTTGAGGAAAAACGAAGATCGGTCAAGCGAATATTGAAATATTCCATTATTTATGCAAATTTCCTTTATGCAATGACTCCTACTGGTATCTTATTGATTCGGCGCACATGCCTGCCTCCTTCAAATTCTGCATCAAGATAGGCATCAACAATCGCTTTTGCCTCAGCTTCCGAAACAAAACGGGCAGGAAGCACACAAACATTGGCGTTGTTGTGCTGACGCGCAAGCGCCGCTATCTCAGGAAGCCAGCACAATGCAGAACGGATCCCCTGATGATGATTCAGAGTCATGTTGATTCCATTGCCCGAACCACACATGCAAATCCCAAATGCACACTCCCCTTTCTCTATGGCTTCTGCCGCAGGATGAGCATAATCGGGATAATCGCATGAATCAGTGCTGTTGGTGCCGAAATCCACCACCTCATAACCCTTTTCTGTAAGATACACCTTTAGTGTCTCTTTTAATTCATAGCCGGCATGATCACATGCCATAGCAATCTTTTCCATATCGGATGATATTATATTTTAGTTAAGTCTTATTTTTCTTCCACTCCTTTTTCCGAAGTCTCAACCTCAGATTTTTTCCCTTCATCAACCTGCTGATCCGCCTCCGGCTTCAATTCCTCTTCAATCACGGGTTTCTCTCCTTCCGCAATCTCTTTGTTAAGAGAGAAGATATAATTCAGAAGTTCGTCGCGCCCGGTCTTTTTCTCTGAAGAGGTAACAAACACCGGTGGAAGCTCCTCCCATTCTTTCAAAAGAACTTTTTTATAATCCGCCACTTTCGCAGCTCCGGCATTTGTGCCGAGCTTATCAGCTTTTGTGAAGACTATAGCGAAAGGCACTCCATTCTCTCCGAGCCATCTCAGAAATTCCAAGTCGATTTTCTGCGGCTCATGTCTTATATCAATAAGCACAAACAGACATGTCAGCTGCTCCCTGCCCAGAATATATCCTTGGATAATCTTTCCGAATTGCTGTCGCTGATCCTTCCCGCGGGCTGCATATCCATAGCCGGGAAGGTCAACAAGATACCATGCTCCATTATCCATCTTGAAATGATTGATAAGCAGCGTCTTTCCGGGCTTTTGGGAAGTCTTGGCAAGATTCTTGTTCTTTCCGATCATATTAATGAGCGAAGACTTTCCAACATTCGATCTGCCGATAAAAGCATACTCCGGCACATTCGTGGCCGGGCATTTCTTGTAATCGGCATTGCTTATCTCATATTTTGCATTCTTTATATCCATAGTAATTTCTTTTAAATCGCCACCTAAATAGCAGCTTCATGTATAAGCGCAAGCGCACGGGAAGCATCCGCAGACCTGACCACAATGGCGATAGTTGTCTCTGAAACTCCGTCGGACACAGCCTTCACTTCAATCCCGTTTCGCCAGAGCGTATTGACAAGGCGTGCTCCAAGTCCGACAATCTTCTTGATCGACTCACCGACCACTGCCACAATCGACATCTCCTTATCTCCGGAAATTGTCTCTACGTCGCCTGCCCTTAATTCCTGCGAAAACTCAGATTCAAGGAGACCTAATCCCTTCTCCACTTCATTCTCAGGCACGACAATGGGAAAGTCGGCATTTTCTCCGGGATGCCCCACTAACAGAACACTCACTCCATTTCTTGATAACGCATTATATGCGCGAGTGTTCAATTCTGCGAAATTTGAAGTAAGAGATCCTTTAATATTTATCACGCCTGTCTTCCCAAGCACAGACACTCCTCTTACTCCCCCATCCCCTTCGCAACTTTCGGAAATGAATGTGCCCGGGGCCGTGGGATTGAAAGTGTTAAGTATCCGGATAGGGATATTTTTATGAAATACGGGATAAATTGTCGGAGGATAGATCACCTTTGCTCCATAGCTGCAAAGCTCCATGCTCTCCACAAAGGTCATCGTGGGGATTATTCTTGCATCCTTCACAATTCGAGGGTCGGTGGTAAGAAAACCATCAACGTCGGTCCATATCTCAAGTTCGTTGGCATTGAGGGCGGCGGCAATAAGAGCTGCAGTGTAGTCGCTCCCCCCTCGCCCAAGATTAGTGATCTCTCCGGAATCGCGGTCGCGTGAAATGAATCCTCCTGTGACGCAATGGCGTCTTAATGGGAGGGGGAATTCCTCTTTTATGAGACGATCAGTGAGCTTTCTGTCGGCTATATCTTTATTAAACCATCGTTCCGTGCGCATGAATCCAAGCGAATCATGATGCTCGGCATCCTCCAGGATACCTGCCACGATTATAGAAGACATTCGCTCTCCATAACTTAAAACGAGATCAAGAGTGCGATCCGGAAGGGAACGTATAAGCGAAAGACCCTTGAAGATATCTCCAAGTTCTTTCAATAAAGCTGAAACCTTCCCCCATACAGCCTCCTTGCGATTATCCGGCACGAGAGATTCCACTATATGACGATGTCTTTCGGAGATCTTCACCATCTCTTCTTCAAAGTCATTTTTCCCTTCAGAAGCCGAACGGGCTGTAAGTATCAGTCTGTCGGTAAGACCCCCTAAAGCCGAAACCACTACAATGGCAGGTTCAGCCAGTCCATCCACAATCTTTTTGACATTAGCGAGGCTCTCTACCGTCCCCACTGATGTACCTCCAAATTTGAGAACTTTCATGTTGCAAAGTTA
>JAAVBX010000009.1 GCA_014802625.1 bacterium
GCGACGGCGAGAAAAATATGTATGTGAAGAACGATATTTCGCATTATGCAACCTGTACGTATTAAACAGAGCATAAAGTTAGCCATAAAATCCCATATTTGCAACAACCACTCCAACAGCTACTCCATGGACCATCCTGCCATCATTCCATCGTATCTTGTTCCTCCATAGACCATCATCCCATCGTTCCAGCGTAATATTTTTCCATGGTCCTATGGTCTCTGGTCTATGGAGAACCCCGCTACTCCATAGACCATCCCGCCATCATTCCAGCGTAGTATTTTTCTATGGTCCTATGGCCTCTGGTCTATGGAGAACCCCCGCTACTCCATAGACCATCCTGCCATCATTCCATTGTATCTTGTTCCTCCATAGACCATCATCCCATTGTTCCAGCGTAATATTTTTCCATGGTTCTATGGCCTCTGGTCTATGGACGACCCCCACCCGACGACTCCTTGATTTGTTGGAACACGGATCGGGCGAAATCCTTCACATACTATAAATAATAATTGCAAATGCAAATATTAGTCCTAAATTTTCACGTTAATATTTGCATTTGCAATTATTATTTACTAATTTTGTAGATATCTTAACCCTTGATGATACAATGTGGACTGAATTAAGCGATCCCGCCATAATGAAGCAGCTCGGCGCAAGAATAAAGGATTACCGCATAGGGATGGGAATGCGACAAAGCGACGTCGCAAAGGAATCCGGGGTGAGCCTTAATACGATAAACAAAATAGAATCCGGCAAGCCTGTATCATTCGTGCTGATGATAAGTGTTATGCGCACCCTGAATCTTCTTGAGAATCTGGAATTGCTTGTGCCCGAAAGTCGCATATCCCCCTTGCAACTATTGAAGTTGCAGGGTAAAAAAGTCAAACGTGTAAGATTACAAAACAACTGATATGTTCAATGAAATACCTGTAATTGAAATCCTATTATGGGGACAAAAGGTCGGAGCTATGAGCTGGAACTCAAATCTACGCTTGGCGGAATTTCAATTCGATGATAAATTCCGTAGGTCAGGTCTTGACGTTTCCCCATTAATGATGTCCCTTTAGTCCCTGGTTCTATGGCCTCTGGTCTATGGAGAACCCCCTGCTACTCCATAGACCATCCTGCCATCATTCCATCGTATCTTGTTCCTCCATAGACCATCATCCCATCGTTCCAGCGTAATATTTTTCTATGGTCCTATGGCCTATGGTCTATGGAGAACCCTCCGTTACTCATTAGTCTATGGTTCTATGGCCTCTGGTCTATGGACAACCCCCCGCTACTCATTAGTCCCTGGTCCTATGGCTCCTGGTCTATGGAGAACCCCCGTTACTCATTAGACCATGGTTCTATGGCCTATGGTCTATGGAGAACCCCCGCTCACCCGACCCCATGGTCTATGGAGAAAAGGAGCGGCCGTCTCCCGTCATCCGGGACACGGCCGCTATATCGGCTTAATGGAATATTGACTAACCCTTACTTCTTCAGGAGCTGACGGCCCTTCTCGATAGCCTGCTCATTGAGCGGAATCAGCTTGTGGTGACGCTCCGGAAGCGACTTCTTCAAGCCCTTGATCACATTCTCCATCGGGAGCTTATAACGCATGGCCTCCAGAAGCGCACCCATGACCACCATATTGTAGGCCTTGGAGTTGCCGATCTCCAGAGTAGCGTCCATAGCATCGATCGGATAGATCGTGATATCGTCGCGCTTCGGATGATTGTGGATACCATTGGTGTCATAGATAAGAATACCGCCCGGCTTAACTTTCGGTGCGAACTTATCGAGACTCTGCTGATTGAGAGCGATCACGTTGTCGTAGGAATCCAGCACCGGTGAGGAGATCTTCTCATCAGAGAGAATCACTGTCACGTTAGCTGTGCCGCCACGCTGCTCCGGACCATAGGAGGGCATCCAGGTGACCTCCTTATCGTCCATCAGACCCGAGTATGCCAGGATCTTGCCCATAGAGAGCACACCCTGTCCGCCGAAACCGGCGATGATGATTTCTTCTTTCATAAGTGTAGATTCTATATGGGTATAGGTTTATTTGACGTCCTTAAGGTCGCCCAGAGGATATTTCTCAAACATATTCTGAGCCATCCATTCATTGGCCTTCTCGGGGCTCATCTTCCAGCCGGAGTTGCAGGTCGATACGACCTCCACAACCGATGTGCCCTTCTTGTCGAGGGCATTCTGGAACGCCTTCTTGAGAGCGGCTTTCGTCTTGCGGACGTTGCCCGGAGTGTGGACGGACTGACGTGTCACATAGCATGTGCCGTCGAGAATCGCCATAAGGTTGGTGATCTCAAGCGGGTGTCCGTTAAGGTCTACACGACGTCCGTAGGGAGTCGTAGCCGTCTTCTGGCCTACGAGGGTCGTGGGGGCCATCTGACCGCCTGTCATGCCATAGATGGCATTGTTGACGAAGACCATCACAATGTTCTCGCCACGGTTGGCGGCGTGGATCGACTCTGCGGTGCCGATGGCCGACATGTCGCCGTCACCCTGATATGTGAAGACAACGTCCTCGGGCCAGAGACGCGAGATGGCGGTCGCAACCGCAGGAGCGCGGCCATGGGCGGCCTCGACCCAGTCGACGTCGATATAGTTGTAGGCGAATACGGCGCAGCCTACGGGCGACACGCCGACCGTCTTTTCTGTGAGGCCCATTTCGGCGATTACCTCGGCCAATAGCTTATGGATGACGCCATGGCTGCAGCCCGGGCAGTAGTGCATGTGCACTTGATCGAGAAGTTCCGGCGCGCAATACACCTTGTTCTCGGGGCGGATGATATCTTGGATTTCCATCGTTGGATTCGGTTTTAATAGAAGGATTTTGATCGGGTGCAGGCGAGGTTTATTTCACGATTTTCTCCTCAAGGGCCTTCACCACTTCATCGGGGCTGGGAATGATGCCACCCAGACGTCCGAAATGCTCCACGGGAAGATTGTCATGGACGGCGAGACGCACATCCTCGATCATCTGGCCGGCATTCAGCTCGACGCAGAGAATTCCCTTCTTCCCTTCGGCAGCACGCGCGATAGCCTCTGTCGGGAAGGGCCAGAGGGTGATCGGGCGGACGATGCCGACCTTGATGCCCTTCTCGGCTGCCAGCTCCTTGGCCTTCGTGCAGATACGGGCGATCGAGCCGAACGCCACGATCAGGTAGTCGGCTCCCTCGACATCGATCTCCTCCCAGCGGGTCTCGTTCTTCTCGATCTCGCGGTAGCGGGCCTGGAGCTTGTGGTTGATCTCCTCCATGCGGGCCGACTCAAGCTCAAGCGATGTCACGACGTTGCGCTTGCGGCCACCCTTGCGGCCGTCGGCCGCCCAGGGGCACTGCTCGCGGATCTCCTCCTCCGTGCGGCGCGGACGCTGCTCCGGAAGGACTACCTTCTCCATCATCTGGCCCACGATGCCGTCGGCAAGGATCATGGCGGGGTTGGTATATTTGAACGCGAGGTCAAAGCCGAGACCGACGAAGTCCACCATCTCCTGCACCGTCGAGGGCGCCAGAACGATCAGATGATAGTCGCCGTGGCCGCCACCCTTGGTGGCCTGGAAGTAGTCGGCCTGAGAGGGCTGGATCGTGCCCAGACCGGGGCCGCCGCGCATCACGTTCAGAATCAGGGCCGGCAGCGACGCTGCCGCTATATATGAGATGCCCTCCTGCTTCAGGCTGACGCCGGGCGACGACGAGGATGTCATCACGGCCTTGCCGGAGGCCGCGCCGCCGTAGACCATGTTGATTGCTGCCACTTCGGATTCTGCCTGCAGTACGACCATGCCGGTCGTCTCCCACGGCATAAGCTCCTCGAGTGTCTCCAGCACTTCCGACTGGGGGGTGATCGGGTAGCCGAAATAGCCGTCGCAGCCGTAGCGGATCGCGGCGTGGGCGATGGCCTCGTTACCCTTCATGAGTCTTACCTCTTCTTTCATATTCGGTGTAATGTTAGTTCAAGGGTTTGGTTTAAGGATTTTTTCCAGAGTAATGACCTCTTTCAGTCTACTTTTACGCGGTATACTTCGATGCACGCGTCCGGACATACCCATGCGCAGGAACAGCAACCCGTGCAGTTGTCGGGATTGGCCATATAGGCATAGTGATAACCGCGGTCGTTCACCTCGTTTGCCTGAAGCGACAGTGTGTCTGTCGGACATGCCACCACACAGAGATCGCAGCCTTTGCAACGCTCCACATTCACTGTGACGGCACCTTTTACTTTTGCCATATACTATTGATTTTTAGATACTTGACGACCTGAGTGAGACCGTCATGTTTTTCATGATGTTACTTTTTTACAAATGTAGTCAATTTAAAGGGTTTATGGGGCGAAGTTTTATATGTTGTGCAACATATTTCTTTATTTTCCTCCGCGCTCCAGCTCTCTGGCGAGCAGCTCCACACCTTTTGTGGCCGGCGCTTTTATCACTTTCAGGCCGGGTATACCCGGCGTCGGCGCCGGATTGGGATCTATATAATAGATCGGCACCCCGGGCCGCACGTAGTGGATCAGCCCCGCCGCCGGATACACCACCAGCGATGTCCCGATGACGACGAATATATCGGCCTCGCTCACAAGCTCCACGGCGCGCTCGATCATCGGCACCGGCTCCTGAAAAAATACGATATGCGGACGCATCAGGTCCCCTCGCTTGCCGCGTGTCTCGGGTGTCGTCTCAAGATGGTCGGCGTCGAGGGTCTCGATGTAGTCGGGGTCGCTGACGGAGCGAATCTTCATGAGTTCTCCGTGAAGATGCAGTATTTTCGATGAGCCGGCCCGTTCATGCAGGTCGTCAACGTTCTGCGTGATTATACTGACGTCGTAGTCTTTCTCAAGTTCGGCAAGGGCGATATGGGCCGCGTTGGGCTCTGCCGAGAGAAGGGCGCGACGCCGCTCGTTGTAGAAGCGATGGATCAGCGCGGGATTGCGGCGGAAGCCGTCGGCCGAGGCCACATCCATCACCGGATAGTTCTCCCAGAGACCATCTGCGTCGCGGAAGGTCTTTATGCCGCTCTCGGCTGATATGCCGGCGCCGGTGGATATCACTAATTTGGGTTTTGTCATTTTTTTGAGGTGCTTTTTTACGCCGGGAATCCATCCCCCGGTCAAGTAGCTGGTCAAATTAAACGCATATTATACGCTCTGGCGATTTTGAGTCGATTTGGGCGCGGAGCGAAGGAGCGATGCGGGCATCGTGACTGAGTGACAAGGCCAAAGCGGCCAAAATCGCCAAGCGTAGGATATGCGAGATTCAATCATGGAAATGAAACGTTATTATATCGTTTTAATTTGAACAGCTACTTTAAGCCCAAAGATACGCTATTTTTCCGAGATTTGCAAGAGAAAAATGGCGGCGAACCCTCACGGGCGCGCCACCATCCTCTTTCTTTTCGGGGAAACTGCCCGTAGACTTTCCTGATCTCTACACTTGACTCTTTTTCAAGTAACCCCGAATCGATAATCTCTGTGTGTTGTTGTGTATACCAATATTCAACCAAACAAACATCCGGGCGCGGTCTTCCACCTCCGTGCCCCGACGGTCCTTATCCTGTTCTCACAGGCATCGGCCTGCATTTTTGTAACGTTCAGGCTCTTCGCGCATGGTCCTCTGAGCCTGTTGAAAATTGACCGATGCAAAGTTGGTAAATTTTTATCAGATTACCAAATGTTTTATGAAAAATTTTTAATATTTGTAAATTATTCCTTTGATAATTGCCTATTTGAAAGGTAATCAGGTGGCTATATTGGCAATTTATTATTATCATTATGTCAAAAAAAGAAGCCCCTGCCGATAGACAGGGGCTTGAAGTATGTTCAGATTTTTTAGAATCAGCCGTTAACCTTCTTCATGTAGGAGATGAGGTCGAGCACTTTGTTAGAATAGCCGATCTCGTTGTCATACCATGAGATAACCTTCACGAAGTTGTCGGTCAAATATACGCCGGCAGTTGCGTCGAAGATAGAAGTGAGGGGGCAGCCGAGGAAGTCGGAGCTTACTACAGCGTCCTCAGTGTAGCCGAGCACACCCTTGAGTTCGCCTTCGGCAGCAGCCTTCATGGCAGCGCAGATAGCCTCCTTTGTAGCGGGCTTCTCGAGGTTGCAGGTCAGGTCGACTACAGAAACGTCGAGAGTGGGGACACGCATGGAGATACCTGTGAGCTTGCCGTTGAGCTCGGGGATAACTTTACCTACAGCCTTGGCAGCACCTGTGGAAGAGGGGATGATGTTGGCGGAAGCCGCACGGCCGCCGCGCCAGTCCTTCATGGAGGGACCGTCGACAGTCTTCTGAGTGGCTGTAGTGGAGTGAACGGTTGTCATAAGACCCTCCTTGATGCCGAAGTTCTCGTGGAGCACCTTGGCGAGGGGAGCGAGACAGTTGGTGGTGCAGGATGCGTTGGAAACGATCTGAGTGCCGGGAACGTAGGAAGTCTGGTTAACACCTACAACGAACATGGGGGTGTCGTCCTTCGAGGGAGCTGACATCACGACATACTTTGCGCCTGCCTCAAGGTGAGCCTGTGCTTTCTCTTTGGTCAGGAACAGACCGGTGGACTCAACTACGTATTCAGCGCCGACTTCGCCCCAGCCGATCTCTTTCGGGTCGCGGCATGCGGTCACGCGGATGGGCTTGCCGTTGACGATCAGGAGGCTCTTCTCCAGGTCATAGTCTACAGTGCCGTCGAAACGACCGTGCATTGTGTCGTATTTCAGCATGTATGCCATGTAGTCCACGGGAAGAAGGTCGTTGATGGCTACAACCTCCAGGTCGTCTCTCTTGGTTGAGGCGCGGAACACGAAACGTCCGATACGGCCAAAGCCGTTGATACCGATTTTAGTCATGTTTTTAATATTTAAATTTGGGTTCTATTTAAATTTTTTATTCTTTTCGTAAAATTTTTTTACCTTTTGTTGTTATAATTGCAGCCCACCCGCTTGGCAGACTTTGTCCAGCCATGTTTACGACTGCAAAATTAGCAAAAATTTTTCTAATTTTCTCATCGTTCAGGTTGAAACTTTTGTCAAAAGCTGTTTTAAAGCATGTTTTTATGCTTTAGCCCCTCTCCCGACTTTTGTCTCGCGTGGCCGGCACGACTGTTGAGGAGTTTCCCCTCTCTGTCTATATAACCGATTAAATCCATAATTTATCGCATATGAGCAAATTTTTAAATGATTTTAAAGAATTCGCCCTCAAGGGGAATATCGTTGACATGGCTGTCGGTGTCATCATCGGCGGAGCCTTCGGTAAAATCGTGACCTCGCTGGTCAACGACATCATCATGCCGGTCGTCTCTCTCGCTACGGGTGGAGTCAATTTCTCCGATAAGTCGATCGAGTTGAGTCAGGCCGTCAAGGATCCTGTCACCAATGAGATCGTGAAGGAGGCCGTCACCTGGAACTATGGTATGTTCATCCAGAATATCATCGATTTCCTGATTATAGCGATTTGTATCTTCGTGGCTATCCGAATGGCTATGAAGCTCAAGAAGAAGGAGGCTGAGCCCGAGCCCGCTCCCGCCGCTCCCGAGCCGACGAAGGAGGAGGTGCTCCTCACTCAGATCCGCGACCTGCTTGAGAAGCAGGCCAACACCCCCGCTTCCAAAAATTGATCCCTGTTGATTCGGATATCGAAGGTGTTTAAACACCTTCATCCGCTATAACAAGCAACTGCATATGAAATTGGCGCGCCTTTTTCGGGCGCGCCAATTTCATATGATAGTGTTGCGGTGGGCTTCAGACGTTGAAGCGGAAGTGCATGATGTCTCCATCCTGCACCACATATTCCTTCCCCTCTACGGCCATCTTTCCCGCCTCTTTGACCGCATTCTCGGAGCCGAGCGTCACGAAGTCGTCATATTTGATCACCTCGGCGCGTATGAAGCCTTTCTCGAAGTCTGTGTGGATGATGCCGGCCGCCTGCGGAGCTTTCGTGCCGCGCATGAATGTCCATGCGCGCACTTCGTCCGGGCCCGCCGTGAAGTAGGTCTGAAGGTCGAGCAGGCGGTAGGCCGCGCGTATCAGTCGGCTCACTCCCGATTCCTCAAGGCCGATCTCGTTGAGGAATTCCTGACGCTCCTCCCAGGTGTCGAGTTCGGCGATCTCGCTCTCTGTCTTGGCGGCTACGATCATAAGGTCGGAATCCTGTCCGGCGATAGCCTCGCGCACACGCTCGACGTAGGCGTTGCCATCGACGGCCGATGAGTCGTCGACATTGCAGACGTAGAGCACCGGCTTGTTGGTCAGCAGGAAGAGTTCGCGTGCGAATTTCTCCTCATCTTTCGTCTCGAAGCTGACGCTCCGCGCCGGCTTCCCCTGTTCGAGAGCCTCTTTGTAGGCTTTGAGCACCTCCACCTGCATCTTGGCCGTCTTGTCGCCCCCCGTCTTGGCCGCTTTCTCAGTCTTGGCAAGTCGGTTGTCGACTGTTTCGAGGTCTTTCAGCTGTAGCTCGTAGTTGATGATTTCCATGTCGCGCACCGGATCCACCGTGGTGTCGACGTGGGTGATGTTGTCATCGTCAAAGCAGCGGAGCACGTGCAGTATCGCGTCCGTCTCGCGGATGTTGGCGAGGAATTTGTTGCCTAAGCCCTCACCTTTCGACGCCCCTTTCACGAGGCCGGCTATGTCGACTATCTCTACCGTGGCGGGTACCGTCGATTTCGGATTGCACATCTCCACAAGCTTCGTCAGGCGGTCATCGGGCACGGTGATTACGCCGACGTTGGGTTCGATCGTGCAGAAGGGAAAATTGGCTGACTGAGCCTTGGCGTTGCTCAGGCAGTTGAAGAGTGTCGATTTGCCGACGTTCGGCAGACCGACTATGCCGCATTTAAGTGCCATTATTTATTGCTGTTTTTTGTGTTCGGTGTTGGTCGTCTCTTCCCAGCGGTAGAGCCGGTCGGAGAGTCGGATTTTCTCGGGTACGGGCATCGCGAAGAGGTCACCTTTTCTTACCGTCGGAACGGGATCTACGTCAAGCCGCAGTTCCTCGACCTTGAATATGAGGGCACCTGTGGTGGGGCCGGTGATGATCACTTCGTCTCCTACATGAAGTTCCCCCGAGAGCAGACGGAATTCCCCTACTCCGAGTTTCGGGAAGTAACGCGTCACTTTCCCGATGAAGTGTTTCACCCGTGTGGCCGATGATCCATATTTCGCGCTCCATTCCCCGAGACGTTGTCCCATGTAGTAGCCGTCCCAGAAGCCTCGGTTGAAGATACGCCCCAGTCGGGCGTCCCATTCCGCCACGCGCGCCTCGTCGTAGCTGCCGTCGCAGATGGCCTGCAGGGCCTCGGAATAGCAACTTACGGCCTCCAGTACATATTCCGGGCCGCGGGCGCGTCCCTCGATTTTGAAGACTCTGACTCCGGCATCCACCATCTTGTTGAGGAAATGGATGGTCTTGAGATCCTTGGGCGACATGATGTATTGGTTCTCCACGTCGAGCTGAGCCCCGGTCTCTTTGTCGGTCACTGTGTAGGATCGACGGCATATCTGATTGCATGCCCCCCGGTTGGCCGAGGAGTTCATCTCATGCAGGCTCATGTAGCATTTGCCGCTGACGGCCATGCAGAGAGCGCCGTGGCAGAACATCTCAAGCCTCACCGGCTCTCCGGCCGGGCCGCAGATATTCTCTTCGCGGATGGCGCGTGATATTTCTCCGACCTGTTCCATCGAAAGTTCGCGCGCGAGCACCATCACGTCGGCATAGCGGGCGTAGAAACGCACGGCCTCGATGTTGCTGATGTTGACCTGGGTGGAGATGTGCACGGGTTGCCCCACCTCCGTAGCGTAGGTGATGGCGGCGATGTCCGAGGCGATTATCGCGGAGATGCCGGCCTCCTTGGCCGCATCGATTATCTCGCGCATCCGCGCCATGTCGGCGTCATATATGATTGTGTTGACCGTCAGATAGGTCTTCACTCCGCGGGCGTTGCAGATCTCTGCTATCTCGCGCAGGTCATCGAGTGTGAAGTTCGCGCTCGAACGCGAACGCATGTTCAGCCCCTCGATACCGAAGTAGACGGCGTCGGCTCCCGCCGTCAGGGCGGCGGCCAGCGACTCCCGGCTTCCGACGGGGGCCATTATTTCAAAATCTTTTCTTGTCATTGCTTTTCGGGGGTCTGTTTGGTCCCTATGTAGATGCAGACTGCCCCGGGAAATATGGATTTCCAGGTGCAGTCGCTGAATCCGGCCTCCTCCATCAGGGCTGTCATGGCTCCGCGCTGCGGGGCCGCTTCGATGCTCTCATGGAGGTAGGAGTAGGCGCGGGGATCGCCGCTCATCAGCCTGCCCGCCACCGGGATGAAGCCGCGCGTGTAGCCTTTGTACATCAGCAGGGGCAGCGCCGACGTCGGTTGGGAGAGTTCCACCACGCAGACTATGCCGCCGGGGCGGAGCACACGCAGCATCTCACGGTAACCGCGCACCATATTCTCGAAGTTGCGCACTCCGTAGGCCACTGTCACCATGTCGAAACTCTCATCCTCAAGCGGCATCTCCATGCAGTCGCCCTGAATGAAGGTGATGTTGCGCTCATCGGGAAATTCGGCGAGTTTCTTGCGCGCGATCTCAAGCATTCCTCCTGAGAGGTCGATGCCGGTCAGAGAGGCATGAGGATATCTCCGCCGCATGGCGAAGATGAGGTCGCCGGTGCCGGTCGCCACGTCGAGCACATCCTCCGGAGTATGACCCAACCGGCGCACTCCCTCACGGAGCGCGCGATTGCGCCAGTGGGTGTGCATCCCCAGGCTCATGCAGGAGTTCATGAAGTCGTAGGCCGGGGCGATGCTGTTGAACATCGTCTCCACCTGTTTCCCCTTCCCC
This sequence comes from bacterium, assembly GCA_014802625.1. Taxonomy (GTDB): domain Bacteria; phylum Bacteroidota; class Bacteroidia; order Bacteroidales; family Muribaculaceae; genus Lepagella. Next base: position 10,837 of record JAAVBX010000009.1, read on the forward strand.
TCTCCGGGGGAATAGGGCATCACCCCTTCGGCTCCACGTTTCTCCTGCGTCTGCTTCTTCTGTTGCTCTGCCATAGGGGATCAGTTGGTTTCTGCCTGAGCGAGGTGTTTCACGTAGGAGCGCCGACGTTTGTGCTGACGGGGATTGAAGGCCTCCCATTGGTTCTGCACCTTGGCGTTGGTCTCCATCTCCGGATTCGATTCGGCATAACGGAAACCCTTTTTGATATACTGCGGGATAAGATCGACGAATAGGAGGGCATTGACACCTTTGGCCTGATACTCCGGTTTGACGGCCACAAGCAGCAGGTCGACGCGGTCGTTGCGTCCCTTGAGTCCCTTGAGCAGATGCCACCATCCCATCGGAAGGAATTTTCCGCGCGATTTCTGAAGGGCCCGGCTCATGGAGGGCATGGATATGCCGACGCCCACGATTTTGTCATCGCTGTCGACGATGATCGTCACCAGATCGAGGTCCAGAAGGCCGAGGTAGTCGTCGATATATTGGTCGATCTGCCGGTCGGAGAGACGTGAGAACTGGTAGAGGTCCTTGTATGCGTCGTTGATGAGATGGAAGAGTGCCTTGCCGTAGTCTTTCTTGATTTTGCGGCGAGAGGTGTATTTCACGACCCGCAACCCGAATTTCTTCTTCACGATCTCGGCAATCCGGAGATGTTTCTCCGGGACGGCATCAGGCACCTCCATCAGGAATTCCACCCAGTCGGATTCCTTCGTGTAGCCGTGATGCTCGAAATGCTCCGAGTAGTAGGGGTAGTTGTAGATGGTGGCCATGGTCGAGAGTTGGTCGAAGCCCTCGATGAGACACCCCTCTTTGTCAAGGTCGGTGAAGGAGAGCGGACCTATGACTTTCTCCATCCCTTTCTCGCGGGCCCATGCCTCGACCTGAGCGAGGAGCGCTCCGGAAACCTCTTTGTCGTCGATGAAGTCGACAAACCCGAACCGGGCGGCCTTATGGCCGCTGCTCTCATTGACCTGATGGTTGATTATCGCCGCGATCCGACCGACGGGTTTGCCGTCGCGGTAGGCCATGAAGTAGTCGGCCTCGCAGAAGTCGAAGGCCGGGTTCTTGGCCGGATTCAGTGTCTCCAGATCGTCGACCACCAGCGGCGGCACGAAGTAGGGATTATCCCGGTAGAGGTCGATATGGAAGTGGGTGAATTCCTTGAGTTGTTGGCGTGTGGGATTTATCTTCTTGATTTCTACCATGTTCTGTTTTAATTAGGATGGGCTTCCCGAAGCTCGGAATGTGTCCGGATTCAAACACACTCTCAATTGAGCTTCACGAGGAGCCAGACGAGGAGCAGCATCATTGCCACTACGGCGCCCAGGATGATATAGAGGTTCTTCGGCGAGCGTCGCTGCACATCAAGCTGAAGGTCCATGAAACTCCGGTAGGGACGGTTCTTGTCGGTCGCCTTGTTGGCGATGCGGCGAAGTCGCGGAAGTGATTCCGGAAGATTGTCAAGCACCTCCCCGAGCACGAGTCCGTAGCTGCGGATATCCTCGCGGGTGTCCTGCTCGGAGAGTGAGGAGGTCTGATCGTAGCCGACGTTGATGAGTTTCAGGTTCTCGTTGTATTCGGTGAAGATGATCGACTCCGGAGTGATGGGATGATGCACGATGTGATTCTCCTGTATATAGTCCAGAGCGTCGAGGAGCTGGGTGCGGAGTCGCTGCACGATGCGCGGCGTCAGCCGCTTCTCGTCGATAAGACGCCGCAGGGAGTAGCCGTAGACATCGTCGGTGATGATGGCTTTCCCTATCCCGGGCACCTCCTCGAAGTCGTTGACCATCACGATGTTCGGATGCGCCAGATTGTAGCGCGTCTCGAATTCCTTCTCCAGCATGTGAAGGTATTCCGGCTTGTCGGCATATTGTTTTTTCAATGCCTTGAGCATAACCCATTTGCCATGCTTGCGCACTGTGTAGACATCATAGAATTCCTCCTCCCATTCGGGAAGAAGGGTGAGGTCGCTCCATTTTCCGCTGGGATCCTCTATCGGAATCTTTTTCTCCTCTTTGCTTATGTAGCCGGGATATTCGTTCTGGTTCATGCTGGTGTTGGTTTATGATGGTTTTTATCTCCCCTTCAGGAAATGATATCGAAGCCGGTGTAGCGGCGCAGGCATTCCGGCACTATGATTCCCTCGGGCGTCTGGTTGTTCTCGAGCAGAGCGGCCATTATGCGCGGCAACGCGAGGGCCGAACCGTTGAGGGTGTGGCAGAGGTGGATTTTCTTCTGGCCGTCGCGGTAGCGGCATTTCAGGCGGTTGGCCTGGTATGTCTCGAAGTTGGAGACCGACGAAACCTCCAGCCAGCGTTTCTGCGCCGCGCTCCACACCTCGAAGTCGAAGGTGATGGCCGATGTGAACGACATGTCTCCGCCGCAGAGGCGCAGGATATGCCAGGGAAGGCCGAGACGGTCGAGAAGGCTCTGCACATGATCCTTCATCTCCTCAAGGGCGGCGTAGGAGTTCTCGGGCTTCTCGATGCGCACGATCTCGACTTTGTCAAACTGATGGAGACGGTTCAGACCGCGCACATCCTTGCCGTAGCTGCCGGCTTCGCGTCGCCAGCAGGGGGAGTAGGCGCAGTTGCGTTTGGGCAGTTCCCCCTCGGGGATGATGACGTCGCGGTACATGTTGGTGACCGGGACCTCGGCTGTCGGGATGAGATAGAGGTCATCGACTGTGACGTGGTACATCTGCCCCTCTTTGTCGGGAAGCTGCCCCGTGCCGTAGCCTGACGCCGCGTTGACGACATACGGAGGCTCTACCTCGGTATATCCCGCCTCTCCCGCTGAATCAAGGAAGAATTGTATGAGGGCGCGCTGCAGACGGGCCCCCTTGCCGATGTAGAAGGGGAAGCCGGCGCCCGTCACCTTGACGCCGAGCTCGAAGTCGATGAGGTTATATTTCTTGGCGAGTTCCCAGTGAGGGAGGGCGTCGGCCGGAAGGTCGGGCATATGACCGCCGCTCTTTTCGACTACGTTGTCCTCCGCGGTGAGTCCTTCGGGCACCGCCGCGCAGGGCATGTTGGGCACCGTCAGGAGAAGGTCGGTCTGTTTCTGCTGGCATTCCGCCAGACGGTCCTGAAGGCCTTTGGCCGCCCCTTTGATTGCGGCCACCTCGGCCTTGGCCTTCTCCGCCTCCTCTTTCTCCCCCTTCTTCATGTGGATGGCTATGGAGGCCGCCAGTTGCTTGAGGGCGTTGGCGTCGGAGTCGCATTTCGCCTGAAGACGACGGCGTTCGGCGTCGATCTCCAGTATCTCGGTGATAACGGGGCGTGCGTCGAAGCCTTTTACCGCGAGGCGTTCGATCACGAATTCCGGATTCTCTTTTATGACTTGAAGCGTGAGCATCTGCTTGGATCGGTGTTATGTGTTCTTATGGGTTATCAGAGGTTGTTGAGGATCTCGCGCACTGCGGCGTTGATGGCTTTACCCTCGGCGCGTCCGGCAAGACGCTTGGAGGCTACCCCCATCACTTTACCCATATGGGCAGGCCCCTCGGCGCTGACTTCGGCCACGATGGCGCGGAGTTCTTTGTCAAGTTCCTCGGCGGTGAGCTGTTTCGGGAGGTATTCCTCGATTACGGCTGCCTCGGCAAGCTCGTTGGCCGCAAGCTCGGGCCGGTTGTTGGATGCGTAGATGTCGGCACTCTCCTTGCGCTGCTTCACCATCTTGACAAGGATTTTCATTGCCGTGTCGTCGGAGAGTTCGCCGTTGGCGCCCTTCGCGGTCTTGGCTTCGAGAAATTCCTTCTTGATGCCGCGCAGGGCCTCAAGACGCGTTTTTTCGCGTGCGAGCATTGCCTTGCGGATGTCGTCGCTGACCTGATCGAAAAGATTTGTTGCCATTAGTTATATCTGTTTTTATCCTGTTTTTATTCTTTTGTAGCTGAGTGTCAGTATGTTGTGTGAGAAGAGGATGCCGTATGGACACAATATCCCCTTTAATGCGCATACATGATTCAGACTGCAAAAATACTATAAATTTGTGAGTAAGACAAATTTATAGTATTTTTGGAGAAAATTTCTTTTTATCATGTTCAAAATCGTAAGCAAGCGCGAGCTTGCGCCTAACATCACCGAGATGCTCGTCGAGGCCCCGAGAGTGGCCGCCTCTGCCCGCCCGGGACAGTTCGTCATCGTCCGGGTCGACGAGGAGGGGGAGCGTATCCCGCTCACAATCTGCGACTATGACCGTGAGGGGGGAACGGTCACTATCGTCACCCAGTCTGTCGGAATTTCTTCCGCTAAAATCAATGCCCTGAATGAGGGCGACGCTTTCCTTGACTTCGCCGGACCCCTCGGGCGTCCGACCGATCTGATGGATCTCACGGACGAGGAACTGCGCCGCACGAAGGTGCTCTTCGTGGCAGGCGGTGTGGGCACTGCCCCGGTCTATCCTCAGGCGAAATGGCTCCACGAGAAGGGTGTCCGCGCCGATGTCATCATCGGAGCGCGCACCAAGGATCTCTTCACCTATGTCGATGAGATGCGGCGTGTGGCCGATGTCTATCTGGCCACCGACGACGGTTCAGCCGGATATCACGGATTGGTGACCGGGCTTATAAAGGATCTTATCGATAATCAGGGGAAGCGTTATGACCGCTGTGTGGTGATCGGGCCGATGATAATGATGAAGTTCGCGGCGCAGACCACGAAGGAATATAATCTCCCTACGATGGTGTCGCTCAACGCTCTTATGGTCGACGGCACGGGAATGTGCGGAGCATGCCGCGTCTCTGTCGGCGGCGAGACTAAGTTTACTTGCGTCGACGGCCCGGAATTCGACGGGCATAAGGTGGATTTCGACGAGGCTATGCGCCGTCAGGCCATGTATCGCAAGAGTCCGAAGACCGATCCCGCCACTCATCATTGCGAATGTCAGGGACATGAACTTAATCTAACCAAGTGAAACTACGATGGCAAAGAAGATAGGAACGCCGCGCACTCCGGTGCGTGAGCAGGATCCGGCTGTGCGTGCCGGTAATTTCGAGGAGGTGTGTCTGGGTTACGATGCCGTGGAGGCGCGTCAGGAGGCCGAACGTTGTCTGAACTGTAAGGTGCCGCGCTGTCAGGGGCAATGTCCGGTGCATGTGGATATCCCGGGCTTCATCGCCGCTCTGGCAGAGGGTGATGTGGCGAAAGCGGCCGATGTGATTGGTCGTGACAGCAGCCTCCCCTCGGTCTGCGGACGTGTCTGTCCGCAGGAGTCGCAGTGTGAGGGTGCCTGTGTGTTGGGTGTGAAGTTTGAGCCGGTGGCTATCGGCAAGCTTGAGCGGTATGTCGGCGACTGGGCTATCGCCCACGCTTCGGAGCGCGCCGTGGAATGCGCCCCGCGCAACGGCAAACGTGTGGCCGTCGTCGGCTCCGGACCCGCCGGTCTCGCATGCGCATCCGACCTCGCCCGGCTCGGTTATGAGGTGAAGATTTTCGAGGCTCTGCATAAGGTCGGCGGTGTGTTGGTCTATGGCATTCCGGAGTTCCGCCTGCCGAAGGATCGTATTGTCGCTCAGGAGGTAGAGGCTGTCCGCCGGCTCGGCGTGGAGATTGAGACTGATGTCGTGGTCGGACGCACCATGACTGTCGACGATCTTCTCGACCGTGAGGGTTATGACGCGGTATTCGTAGGGTCCGGAGCGGGACTCCCGCGTTTCATGGGCATTGAGGGTGAGAATCTCAACGGTGTCTTCTCTGCCAATGAGTTCCTTACGCGCGCTAATCTGATGCACGCCTATCGTGATGAGAGCGACACTCCGATCTATGCAGGCCGTAAGGCGGTGATTGTAGGTGGTGGCAATGTCGCTATGGATGCCGTGCGCACAGCCAAGCGCCTCGGAGCCGAGGCGGTGATTGTTTATCGTCGCTCGGAGGCTGAGCTCCCGGCGCGTGTGGAGGAGGTGCATCATGCCAAGCAGGAGGGCATCGAATTCCGTATGCTGACGAATCCCGTGCGTGTGCTCGGCGATGAGAATGGCTGGGTGCGCGGTCTGGAATGTGTGGAGATGGAGCTTGGCGAGCCCGACGCTTCCGGCCGCCGTTCCCCGATCGTGAAGGATGGAAGCAATTTCGAGATTGACTGCGATGTGGTCATCATGGCGCTTGGCACGAGTCCGAATCCTCTGATCAAGAGCACCACGGAGGGTCTGGAAACCAACCGTCGCGGCTGTATCGTGGCCGACGAGGATGGCCGCACATCGCGTCCCGGTGTCTTTGCCGGCGGTGATGCCGTCACCGGAGCCGCCACCGTCATCCTTGCCATGGGAGCCGGCCGCAAAGCCGCCCGTGCCATCCACGACTATCTCTCCCCTTCCTCCGACAAATAACCATCCGTATAAAAATTAAACAGATCCATGCGGCTCTCCCCGACGGGCACACCGCATGGATCTTTTCTTATCAATTAAGCTGCTTCCCTTGCTGTTCCGGGTCTGGAGGTTCAACAGAACCATGGGGCGAGGACCCTCGTTCTTGTCCCTGTAGAAAGTCTGGATCTCTACTCCTGTGGCTTGTGCCGGCACAAGTATGAACGGGATGCTCATGTCCCTGTTGCTGAACATGGGGAATCCATATGCACCTGACTCGAGGTCCTGCATCCTCATGACGGTTATGCATTCGTTCAATCCTTCGCTGAGCCTAAAATTGAAATGCCAGCTTGGATCCGTGTCGTCCAGTCCGTTGGGATTGTCCGCATCGATTCCCGGCATTACAACAAAAGCATGGCCGCGGTTGAATGTCAAATTCCGCAACAGCATCTTCTGGTCGGGGAAATTACCGGTCATCGATTGTCTGTTCTGGCGAGCGGACTTGGCAGGGGGATTGATCTTGGAGTATACCAATCCGTCAGTCAGAAACAGTATACAGATGAATAGTATTATATGTCGCATATTCTCGTAACTATTGGTATCCAAAAGTATAAAAATATTTTGCTTATCCTCAATAATCTCCAAAAAAATTTGGATTATCGCTCTCAATCCTTCTCATGCTCCGGTAAAGTATCAATTGGATAAGTTCAGCTGGTCGACGGTGAAGTCGATGTAGGGGATATGGTTGAAGATGTCGGGGTCGTCAGTCCATGGCAGCTGGATGAAGAGCCAGGTGCGGCTGATTGGAGCCGGTGGACCATCATTTACGCTATATTTTCTGACGGTTCGGACTGTCATCGCGATGCATCTGAACTCACGTGTTTTGTTTTCGGGAAAAGTAAGCTTGAACCATGAATTATCTCGATCATAGGAATAAAATTCACATTCCCTCACCGTCGCGTTTATCCAACCACCCTTCTCATCCGGCACTTTCAGACTCGCCAACTCCATAGGAATATTATTATTGTCAGTTCCCTCCGCTCCCCTCACTCTCATTTCCGTTTCCATGGCTGGAATAAGTATGATAGGGTGAGGAGCATCCTGACTACTCAGATAAATCACATCCTGAAAGCTTTCTGTATAAGATGCATACATTTCAGTCGGAAGCGATGGCTTATCCGCTTCTTCCAACCATGCTATATGATTATATATTTCATCTGAAGTGAGGGTATACATATACGTAGATGGAAAAATAAGAAATGGGATCTCTTCATTTAATCGGAGATTCTGAAGCATGACGTGCGCCTCTAAACAAGAGGAGAATGCCAGTCCATTCTTATCAGTAAATTCATGGTGAGTTCGAAAAAACGATTGAGGTTCTTTCCTGGACGTAAAGTCTTGATATGGAATAGAATCGAATATATCCTGGTCATTTCCTTCGGGTAGTTGAATGAAGAGCCATGTACGGGTATCATTAGATAACCATTTCTTTAACTCTCTTCGTGGACTTATCCCACTTTCGACACCTGCTATTGTCATTGAAATAGCTCGGTAATCATCTGTGTCATTCTTCGGAAAGGTCAGGCTGATTATGTTTTTCGTCTGTTCATAGGAATAAAAATCCTGCATTACACTATCCGCATTTATCCAACCGTTGTCATCGTCGGGCACCTTCAGGCTTACCAATCCTATCTCACGAGGTTTCTCATTGCACTTTGAGAATAGGCTTACTGTCATATTGGTTCTTTTTGCAGGAATCAATATGATTGGATGTGGTGCATTTGTAACACTCAATAAGGGAATGGCGTATGCATCGGTATCAACATCATATAATCTCATGATTGTTGCGCCCTTAGAAGATGTGCCGTGATTGACTATTGCCCAACTAAACCAATCTTTTGGCTCAATGCAAAAAGAATTATTGGAATATACACCCGGTAACAGGAGAAATGGCAACTCATTATTAAATTCAATATCCTTAAGAAGCAGTCTATTCTGATTGACAGTAATATCATTCAAGTGTCCTCGATCCTGCGGTGTTTTTGCAATAACCGGTCCTATCCCTCCGATAAGAAGAAGTAGGGAAGTCAATAGAACGGGAATAAGCGTAATATCAGTCATGGAATGTTATATATTTACCATAGAGTCCTAAATTTCCATACTGGTTTGGGGCACCTGATTCTAATTCAGAATCTTCTATAGGACTTAATTTGTTGGATTTCAGATATGTATAATATCCATTGGCTGTACCTCCCCAACCCATACCATATGCAGGAGAGCCTTTTCCAGGGTCCTCTGTCTGACAGATTGTGTTGTAACCGGATCTGATTTGTCGGTCACAACTTCAAATTCCGGGTCCGCACATGCCACCGCAATCAGTGCGAGCAACCCTATCAACAAAAAATCTTGTCTTCATAATTATCGTTTTATGCAGGTTTGAAGAAGTGAATTATCAACGGAAAATGTTGGAGTTTATTTAAACTTTATATTCTGTCGGCAAAGATAATTGAAATTCTACAAACAATCAATAGCCAAAAGGATAATTTTATATGAATTATGCTATTGCCATTCAGGAAAAGATGTCACATTATTCAGCCGGATTCAGTCGGGTCTATACAATCGACTGACGCAAACTAATGTACGCCGCAAGCGCTTTCCTCTTAAAATTTTTATTACTGTCCGCTTATCCATAAACTGGTGTGCGGACAGTAATAATTTGTATTCTGAGGAACGGGGTCTAAGCGACAATATTAGGATTATTGGGTTACTTCTAATTGGTGCGGTATGTTAAGTGAGGGTGTCAATGAAATGTATGGTCTCATTATTTTTCCAATCACCTCTTCGGTGCTCACTGGAGAAGGTTGAGGTCCATAAGGAGTGTAGTCTCTATATGGTAAATGGTTGAAGACCTCCGGATCATCTGTCCACGGTAGCTGAATGAAGAGCCAATGACGCCGGGTGGATGAGGGGATGAGTTGATTGTCCTTGGAAGGCGAATTTATGGCAGTAGCTATTGTCATGGCAATACATCTGAAGGTATTTGTTCTATTCTCAGGAAATGTTAGTACAAACCAATCATCTTCTCTGTGATATGAATAGAATTGCCGGTCTGCTTCTGTTGCTTCCATCCATCCACCTTCTCCATCCGGCACTGAAAGCTCCGCCAGTATAGTTTGAAGACCGTATGTAAGTTTCTCTACATCCGGAAATGCACGTACTCGCATCTCTGTATCTCTTGCGGCGATGAGGATAATTGGGTGCGTCGGATCTGAGGTACTATACAATGGGAGTGTATCCGGATAATCGTTGGTCAGAATCATCTGTGTATAAAGGTAATCTCCACTTCCCAAAAACATATTCAGATGTTTCCATAGTTCGAAGGGATCAGGATTTTCATGATTGATACCGGGTAATGGTAAGAAAGCGAACGATTTGTTCAGTGTGAGATTGTACAGAAGAATTTCCTCATTAGTAAATGGTAAATAAGTAGTTTGTGAGGTGTCCCATAACGGTTCTTGGTCCGCCGAGCTTACATTACTTACCATTAAAAAAGGTAATATCGTATAGAAAAGCATCTTTGAAATATGGATCATAGCTTAATCAATTTTTCGAAATACAGTATACCTTCCAAATAGACGGAGATTCCAAAATTGGTCGGGATATCCTTCTTCCAGATTTTCGGAGGATATTTCTTGTAGTCTTTGCTGAGTTATGAAGTAAGTATAATAACCATTTGCCTTACCACCCCAATCCCAAACCATATGAAACGCAGGATTCAGTTTGACGGGTATAAATCCCGGAAAATCCGGTTCAGCACATGCCACCGCAATCAGTGTGAGCAACCCTATCAACAGAAATCTTGTCTTCATAATTATCGTTTTATGCAGGTTTGAACCGGTGCAGTAGCACCCCCCTTTCTTTTTAGTGTCATTGCAGCTGGTCGACAGCGCATTCGGTTTGGGTCCCTGATGTCAGGGAACAAGGAACTTGAATTCTGTCAGGCACTGAGACTATTGGAGTTACATTCAGAGTCTGTTCCGTAGCTCTGATTACAGGATCAACTGATGGTTGCATATTAAGTTTTGGATAGACGGAGAAATCCCTGTGAGGTATATGGTCGAGGATTGCCGGATTGTCGGTCCATGGGAGTTGGATGAAGAGCCATATACGGGTACGGCGCGTTGGTATGAGTTCCATATCGCCATCTTCATTGTAATGCTCAACCATATAGGCAATCTTCAAGGTGACGCATCTGAAGTCATCTGTCCTGTTCTCGGGAAACTTCATTATATGCCACTCCCCCTCCCGATGGTATGAATAGAACTCGCGTTCGGATTCAGAAGCCTCTCTCCAGTCATTATCTTCCGGTACTGTAATGCTTACCAGACCTGTACTGATATCCGGCTCCCTGTGGTCTGGATTCACCAGACCCCGAACACGCATTTCGGTCTCTCTTGGGGAAATCAGAATGATGTTGGGATCGATATTTGAAGGGCTGTACATTGGTTCCGGATTGGGATAGATATCCTTTAATATCATCTGGGTAAAGAGGCTGTTGCCGTCGCCTGCATCTCCCAAACGATAAATATTAGCCCATACTGTACCTACATCCGGGTCGTCATGGTTTAGACTGGGTAAGATTAAGAAAGGAGTATATTTATATAACGCCATATTCAACAAACGTATGTGCTCGGCTTCCAGCGGCCAGACCTCTCCGATGCTAAGATCAGGCACTATCCCGGCCATCAGCTGGCCTATGCTCATGACCAGAAAGCAACATACATATATTGTCCTGAAAATTATTACATTCATTCTATTAACTAATTGTTTTCATAATGTTACTTTTAATAGGTTTGCAGAAATAGGGATAGCTTAACCATCATAAATTACAATTCGTAATCCCATTGCAAAGATAATTAGATTTTCTAAATTATAAAGTATATAAAAGTATAAAAAATTAATTGATTATCCCGAATAATCCCCACTTCGTCGCCCTAAAGTGAGTTACGGCCAACTGCACCAACGAAATACAGCCAACTACACCAACGAAACGCGGCCAACTGCACCAACGACATGCCGCCAACTGCACCAATTTCAAAAACAATTACTATATTTGCATCTGAAAATTAGATGCTTATGGAATATCGAAAAAGAGAACCCTCCTTCATGATGGTACTCACTGCCGTAGGTCCATATGCCTACCGCCGCAAGGATGGCGTCTGGGTAGTGCCATTGGGCAGTCTTAAAGATTAAAGAAATAAACCTTCCGCGGGTTGTGGGTGCTCCAAAAAATAACCTGACGTTTAAAAAGAGTGAGGGCAGGAGTCCGTGGTGGACTCCCGCCCTCGGGGGATAGGATGGATTTGGGGAAATGTAGCCCATAGCAGAGTCGAACTGCTCTTTAGAGAATGAAAATCTCTCGTCCTAACCGATAGACGAATGGGCCGCCTCTCTTGTTGACCGCCGTCTGTTATTCACCGGTTTTCATCCCGGATGTGGCGACGTGTCTCAAGTATAAGGTTTCGCTTGCAAGCGTGATATGGGGCTTTTGTCAATACCCGGATGATTAACCGAGCTTATTGATGTGAAGCATCATGCCGCTGCAAAGGTTGGCAGCTTTGTTCTTCGAGATGATGTTCTTGCGGCCCAGACGCTGCAGCAGAGCGCTGACTTTGTTGTAAGCCTCGGTAGCCTCGGCTTTGTCGGTGAGCTTGCGCACGTTGCGAACAGCGTTGCGAGCTGTCTTTGCCCAATAGCGGTTCTCAAGTCTTCTCTTCTCCGCCTGGCGAATTCTTTTTAAGGATGATTTATGATTTGCCATCTTAAAAATCTATTTCTTTTCTGCTTTTTGTTATTATTGGTAGCCCATAGCAGAGTCGAACTGCTCTTTAGAGAATGAAAATCTCTCGTCCTAACCGATAGACGAATGGGCCACGATATTCGCAACTGTCCCTGCTCTGCTTCTCCTCCGGATGGCCTTCGGATTCACGGCGGGGCATTTTGCGACTGCAAAGTTAAGTAACTTTTTCAAATCTCGCAACTTTTTCGTGATTTTCTTCAAAAAAATCGTTAATTTTGTGTGCCGTTTCCCCATCTTTCCCCGTTTTTAACGGGTAGCAGAGCTGAAAACGGTATTATTTCAGTCAATTAACCGCCTCACGAAGTCATGCCATGATCCGGATTTTTTGTGTCAATACAGGCCGTAGCCTCGACGTCGAGGGTGGCGCCTCTCTCGCCGATGTCGCACATCAGTTGCGCGAGGAGCTCCCCTTCTCCCCCATCTGCGCCCACGTTAACAACAAGACAGAGCATCTCTCTTTCCGTATATATGCCCCGAAACGCGTGGAGTTCATCGACGCCCGCTCCTCCGTCGGATCCCGCGTCTACGTGCGTTCCCTCTGTATGCTACTCTATCGCGCGCTCTGTGACATACTCCCCCACCCGGCTCTCCGCATCGAACACTCCATCTCCGGCGGTTACCTCTGCCGTCTCTCCGACAACGACGGCAATACGTTGACCCCCTCTCCCGAAATGCTCGCCGCGCTGAAGGAGCGCATGCGTATCCTCGTCGGGCGCGACCTTCCCTTCGAATTCAAGGAGGCTCCCGCCGATGAGGTCATCGATATCTTCCGCCGGCAGGGCCTTGACTCAAAGGTGCAACTCCTTGAGACGATGAACGACCTCTACGCAACATTCTATACCCTCGACGGCATTGCCGACAGCTATTATTCTGCCCTCGCTCCATCCACGGGGCACATTAAGGTCTTCGACATCGTGCCCTACCATGACGGGTTCCTCCTCCTCGGCCCGGATCCGGTCGACAATGATGTGCCGCGACAACCCGTCACGCAGGAAAAGATGTATGAGGCATTCCGTTCTTACCTCCGTTTCAATCGCACTATAAAGGTCAGTGACGTCGGCGAAATGAACCGCGCCGTCCAGGCCCGGAAGGCTCCGGAACTCATCAACGTCGCCGAGGCCATGCACGAGAAGTACCTCGCCGCTATCGCCGACCGTATCGCCGACCGTAATTCGGAAGGGGGCGCCCGAGTCGTGCTCCTCGCCGGTCCATCATCTTCAGGCAAAACCACCACCACAAAACGCCTGGCCATCCAGCTGATGACCAACCTCAAGACCCCGAAGATGATATCGCTCGACGATTATTTCGTCGACCGCGCCACCACTCCTCGCGACGAGCATGGCGACTATGACTACGAATCCCTCTACGCCCTCGACCTCGACCGACTGAACTCCGACCTCCGCCACCTCCTCGAAGGGCGCGAAGTCAATCTCCCCACTTATAGCTTCGAGCTAGGCACCCGCATCGAGCGTCCCCGCCCTCTCCGCCTCGACCCCGACGACGTCCTCCTTATCGAGGGTATCCACGGCCTTAACCCGGAACTCACCCGCGCTCTCCCCGCCGACGACGTATTCAAGGTCTACGTCTCGGCCCTCACCTCCCTCAGCATCGACGACCATAACTGGATTTCCACCACCGACAACCGCCTGCTTCGCCGCATCGTGCGCGATCATAAATATCGCCACACCTCCGCCATCGAGACCATCCGACGCTGGCCGAGTGTGCGCCGGGGGGAGGAAAAATGGATTTTCCCCTTCCAGGAAAACGCCGACGCCACTTTCAATTCCTCCCTCATCTTCGAACTCGCCGTCATGAAGGCTTACGCCGAGCCTCTTCTGCGGCAGGTGCCCCACAATAATCCTCTATACGCCGAAGCCTACCGCCTGCTGAAGCTCCTCGGTTACTTCGAACCGATTCCCGCCGAACAGGTCCCCTCCACCTCTCTCCTGCGCGAATTCCTGGGAGGATCATCCTTCCATTATTGATTAAGTGCATTAACGCGCTACACTCCACCACATGAAAGAGATAACCGATGAAAACATAGAGCTCCTCGAGCATCTCGCCGAGGAGCACGACGAGGGGGCCGCACGCCGTGAGATACGCGACCTCCACCCCGCCGATATCGCCGAACTCCTCGACCAGCTGAACCTCCGCGACGCCGAATGGGTCTTCAATCTCCTCGACGATAAGGAGAAACAGGCCGAAGTCCTTATGGAACTCGACGAGGAGGACCGACGCAAACTCCTCTCAGGCATGGATCCCGAGCAGATCGGTCATTTCATCGACCTGCTCGACACCGACGATGCCGTCGACCTTATCCAGGAACTCGACGAGGAGGACCGCGATGAGGTCATACAGCATATCGACGACATGGAGCAGGCCGGCGATATCGTCGACCTCCTGCAATATGACGAAGACACCGCCGGCGGCCTTATGGGCACCGAGATGATCGAGGTCAACGAGAACATGTCGATGCCGGAATGTATCAAGGAGATGCGACGGCAGGCCGAGGACCTCGACGATATCTATTATGTCTACGTCGTCGACGACGACCATCGGCTCAAGGGAATCCTCCCCCTGAAGAAGATGCTGACCGATCCCTCCGTCAGCAAAATCAAACACGTCATGGAGAAGGATCCCGTCTCCGTCCGCACCGACACACCCATCGAGGATGTCGCCATCGATTTCGAGAAATATGACCTCGTCGCTATGCCCGTAATCGACAGCATCGGTCGCCTCGTCGGACAAATCACCGTCGACGACGTCATGGATGAGGTGCGCGAGCAATCCGAACGTGACTATCAGCTCGCATCGGGTATCTCCAGCGACATCGATGCCGCCGACTCCGTCTTCGCCCAGACAAAGGCCCGACTCCCCTGGCTCCTTATCGGTATAATAGGCGGTATCGTCAATTCCGTCATCCTCACGGGGTTCGAGGCTCAGATTGCCGCCGTCACAGTCCTGGCCATATTCATCCCCCTCATCGGAGGCACCGGCGGTAATGTCGGCGTGCAGGCTTCGGCAATCGTCGTGCAGGGTCTGGCCAACGGCAAGCTTGAACTGAAGAACGCCGGCCGACAGATCGGCCGGGAGGTCATTGTCGCCCTGATGAACGCCGTCGTTATTTCGGCCACCGTCCTCCTCTACGTCATCATCACTCAACCTCATGCCTACGCCGTGGCCTTCGCCGTCGCCGCCTCCCTGTTCTGTGTCGTGATATTCGCCACCGTCTTCGGTACGCTCGTCCCACTGACACTTGAGAAACTGAAAATCAACCCCGCGCTCGCCACCGGTCCCTTCATTCAGATCACGAATGATGTCGTCGGTCTGTTGATATATGTCGCCATGTCTACCTGGATGCTCTCCCTCATACCCCTTGACGCATGAAGAATGAGACCCCCCTGATGAAGCAGTATGCCGAGATGAAGAAAAAGCATCCCGATGCCATACTCCTGTTCCGTGTCGGCGATTTCTACGAGACTTTCTCCGACGACGCCATCGCCGCCAGCGAAATCCTCGGCATCACCCTCACGCGCCGGGGAAACGGTGCGGCGACTTCTGTCGAACTCGCCGGTTTCCCCCACCACGCCCTCGATACATATCTCCCGAAACTCGTCAGAGCCGGACGCAGGGTAGCGATTTGCGAGCAACTCGAAGACCCCAAGCTTACCAAAAAACTCGTAAAACGTGGCATCACCGAACTCGTCACCCCCGGCGTCAATCTCAACGACACGACTCTCCCTCCGCGTGAGAATAATTTCCTCGCCGGCCTACACTTCGGCCGCCCTGACAAGAAGGGAAACTTCTCCGTCGGAGTGGCTTTCCTCGACCTCACCACCGGCGAATTTCTCTGCTCTCAGGGTTCCCCTGATTTCATCGACAAACTCCTCACGTCAATCGCTCCGAAGGAAATCCTGCGTATGCGCGGCACACGCCGCCTTTGCGAGGAATTCATCCATCAGAAAAGCATTTTCAACGAGCAGGAAGACTGGATCTATACCTCCGAGGCCGCACGCGAACGCCTGCTGCGCCAGTTCGCCACTGATTCTCTGAAGGGCTTCGGTGTCGACGACCTTGAGGAGGCAGTCATCGCCGCGGGTTCGCTGCTTCACTACCTCGACTTCACCTCTCACACCCATACCCGCCATATCACCTCTCTCGGACGCATCGATTCGGGACTCTACATGCACCTCGACAAGTTCACGATGCGTAATCTCGAGCTCCTCGCCCCGGCCGGCGAAGGGGGAATGTCGCTTGTCGATGTCCTCGACCGTTGCGTGACCCCCATGGGTTCGCGAATGCTGAAAAGGTGGGTGGCCATGCCCCTGCTCGACATCCGGCAGATCTCCTCGCGTCAGGATTGTATCGAATATTTCTTCCGCGACCCCTCCCTGCGCGAGAATCTCACCGACCGCCTGCGCCGCGTCGGCGACCTCGGACGCCTTGCCGGCCGCGTATCCTCCCAGCGCGTCAATCCGCGTGAACTCCTCTCCCTGGCCACCGCGCTGAGTGAGATGGGGGCCATCCGCGACGCTCTATCCCCCATCCCCTCTCCACCCCTCGCCCGCGTCGGCAAGGAAATCGCCCCGTGTGCCGATGCCGTCGCCGACATCCGCCGGGTCATAATGCCCGATCCCCCGGCATCCGTCGGCAAAGGCCATTACATCGCCGAGGGGGTCAATGCCGAACTCGACCGCCTGCGCTCCATATCCTCCAACTCCCGGCAAGCCCTTCAGGATATTCTCGAACGCGAGACGGCAGCCTCCGGCATTCCATCCCTTAAATTGGGTTTCAACAATGTCCATGGCTACTACATCGAGGTGCGCAACACCCATAAGGACAAGGTGCCTGACTCCTGGACACGACGACAGACCCTCGTCGGAGCCGAACGCTACATCACTCCCGAGCTGAAACAATGCGAGGCCGATATACTCAATGCCAAGGAGAACATCGAGATTATCGAACGCCGCGAATATATAAATCTCCTCGAACGCCTCACCGCCATCATAGCCGACATCGTGCGTGATGCCGCCATCGCCGCCGAAATCGACGTCTACCTCTCTCTCTCCGCCGTTGCCGAGGAACAACGCTATGCCCGCCCCGTGCTCGATGACTCTATGTCGCTCGAAATCACCGAGGGGCGCCACCCCGTCATAGAGAAACGCCTCCCTCCGGGCGAGGCCTATGTCGCCAACTCCCTCACCCTCGATTCCGACACGCGCCAGATAATGATGATCACCGGCCCCAACATGAGCGGTAAGTCAGCTCTCCTGCGCCAGACGGCCCTCATCGTCCTCATGGCCCAGACGGGCAGCTTCGTCCCCGCCGATGCCGCCCGTATCGGCATCGTCGACCGTATCATGACTCGTGTCGGAGCCTCCGACAATATCTCCGGCGGTGAATCCACTTTCATGGTCGAGATGAACGAGGCCGCCGCCATCCTCAACAATATGTCTCCCCGATCCCTGATTCTCTTCGACGAACTCGGTCGCGGAACATCCACCTACGACGGCATATCCATCGCCTGGGCTATCGTGGAGCATATCCACGACAATGGCCGTGTGCGCCCCAAGACCCTTTTCGCCACCCATTATCATGAGCTCAACGAGATGGAGAAAACTTTTCCGCGTGTCAAGAATTTCAACGTCTCCGTCAGCGAGCTTGACGGCAAGGTGGTCTTCATGCGCAAGCTCAAGCCCGGCGGATCGGAGCATAGCTTCGGCATCCACGTGGCCCGTCTGGCCGGAATGCCGAAATCTATCGTGAAGCGGGCCTCCGAGGTGCTCCGGCAGCTTGAGGATAGCGCCGCCAATCCCGTAGCGCGCACGAAGCCTGCGCCCCCCGGGAAAGCCGCCGCCCGTAAGGCCGACACATCATCCATCACCCCGCAGGAGGCCGTGCAGCTCTCGATTTTCCAGCTCGACGACCCCCTTCTCGGGCAGATGCGCGATCGCCTGCTCGGACTGAGCATCGACAACCTCACCCCGCTGCAGGCCCTTACCACTCTCCATGAACTGCGCTCACTCCTGACCGGGAAGGAGGAATAACCGTCGCATATTGGCGGCCAGAAGGTCGGGCGTCACATCCTCACGTGCCGTCTGCAGAGCGGCTATGACATCCTGGATGCGCTCCGGCGCCTCGTCGGTCTCCGCAAGCAGCAGCTCCGCCGGACATGCCGACAGGCTCGCCGCATTGAATTGCGCCCCGAAACTGATGTATATCCCCTGCTCCACGAGCATCTGCAGCACCGTCGGCTTCCCCCGGAAGCCATGGATTATCCACGCCTGCTTCGGATTCATATCCTTCTTCACCCCGATAATCATATCCTGAGCCTTGACGCAATGGATAATGAGGGGTTTCCCCAGTCGCTCGCTCAGCTCCACATGCTGACGGAAGGCATTGAGCTGACCCGCCATCGGTGCTCCGCCGCTATGCACCGTGTCGATGCCCGTCTCTCCTATGGCAAGCACATCCCGACGGCTCGCCGCCGCCTCCAGCGCGCTCAGGCGCGCCGGGTCGGCTCCCCCTATCCCGTGCAGAGTCCAGGGGTGCAGCCCGACGGAGTAGAACTGCGCCGGATACAATCCCTCGGCCGGAAGATCCGCCGGATCCAAGGCCACTATCCCCTCCGGCTGGGGCGCCGGATGATGCGTGTGTACATCGAGCAGGATACGCGGATGAGCCGTGCTCTCCCCCGTCCCGAGCCCCTCTAAAGCTGATATTTCATTCATATTCGTCTGATATTGGTGTATGGAATAAACAATTTAACGCTCATTAACGTTTTAATCAAGTGTTATTGCATTTAATGGATTTACTCCGTTATATTTGCCGTGTCTACGATAGTCGGGAGCCGGCTCCTGCAACGACATCATTCATAAGTGATTTAAACAAAATTATAACAATCAGAAAAATGAAAAAATTTTTCATGCTGCTCGTGGCAGCTCTTCCGCTGGTGTTCGCTTCATGCGGCGACGACAACGACGATGATGACGTGGTGCCCACCATCAATCTCAGCCTCACCTCCGTATCGATGAACTACGGCGATACCTACTCCGACATAAAATGCTACGACGCTGCCGGAAAGGAAATCAAGAAAGCCACATGGACCGTGGCCGATGATTTCATCGCCACTGTCGATTCCAAGACCGGCGAACTCACCGCCAAGCATGTAGGCGAGACCACCGTCAAGGCCATATATGAGAATGCCACCGCCACTGCCAAGGTAGTCGTAAAGGCCACTGACAATGGCTTCACCATGCCCCTCCTCACATTCGGCTCTTCCGTAGCCCAGGTGAAGGCCGCCATGGATAAGGCTCCCTTCCTCGGATATGTAGAGCCCACTGCCGGTTTCGATGTGGCCGACGCTCTCTCTTACTCTACCAAGACCACCATCTATCCCCTCTATGGCTATGGCTTCGAGAACGATCGTCTCGTAAGCTCCTCTCTCACCTGCGCCGAAGGCACCGATGCCAATCTCTCCCTCACCAAGTTCCTCGGCCAGTATTACAAGCCCTACGACCCCGAGAAGGGCGACGAATATACCACCTATCTCTGCAACGCCAATAATGTCGATCAGGCTACTGTCCTCGTTGAGATGAGCACTCTCGACAGCGGCCAGGACTACGTCATCTGGGTGCCCGCAGCCGGCACGAAGACTCGCGCCACAGGTGCATTCCAGGCCTCCGATTTCGAAAAGGCCCGCGAGATTATCCGCGCCCAGGTCAATAGCCTCAAATAATCCAAGTATTATTACAATATCAAAATCAAACGACTATGAACAAGATTTTTGGAATCCTCTGCGCAGGTTCGATCGCTTTGATCGCCACTTCCTGCGGCGGCAACAAGGCCGCTGAAAATGACTCTCTCAATTCCGACAGCGTGATCACTGCCGTTGAGGAAGTCGTTGAGATTGACTCCCTCTCCCCCGACTCTGCCGCTGTCACCGAGATGACCGCCGTCGAAGAGGTTGCCGCTCCCGCAGCCGAGGCTGCCGGCGCTAGCAAGGAGGCTGTGAAGGGTGCGGCCGCCGCTACTGCCACAAAGGCATCCTCAGTTGCCGACAAGGCTTCTGACGCTGCCAAGAATGCTGTCGATGCCGCTAAGAATGAGGCTAAGAAAGCTGAATCAGCTGCCACCGGCGCTGCCGCCAAGGCTGCCGATGCCGCCAAGTCTGTAGCCGAGAAGAGCAAGGAGGCTGTGCAGAAGACTGCCGACGACGCTGCCGCAAAGGCTAAGAAGGCTGCCGCCGACGCCCGTAAGAAAGCTCTTGAGGAGATGAATAAATAATTCTCCCCTCCAATACGCAATAAAGAAGCCGACCCGGTCTGACCGAGTCGGCTTCTTTATTTTGTGTATTTTTTCGGCTGCTTTTACGCCGTCAGATGCCCCGGAAGCACCGGCATCGCGCCGTTCTGCGTGCAGACGTAAGCCGAGGTCTCCACTGCCGTATGGTGGGCCTCCTTCACGGAGCGACCCTTCAGTATGCTTGAGATGAACGCCGCCGTGAAGCTGTCGCCGGCCCCGACCGTGTCGGCCACCTCTACCACCGGTGTCGGCTGGAACGACACGTTCCCCGGGGTGAAGACGTAGCTGCCGTTGATACCGCAGGTCAGTATCAGCATCTTGAGGTTATATTTCCCCAGCAGTATCCAGCATTTATCCTGAAGATCAATGCCGGGATATCCGAACATGCGCGACACCGTCACCAATTCCTCGTCGTTGATTTTTAACACGTTGCAACGCTCCATCGATTCCGTGAGCACCTCCTTCGTATAGAAACCCTGGCGCAGGTTGACGTCGAATACCACGAGCGTATCCGGATCATCCTTCGGCATGGCGTCAAGGAAGCGGCTGATTGTCGTGCGGCTGACGATGTTGCGCTGGGCCAGCGAGCCGAAGCATACCGCCTTCGTGCGCGACGCCAGTTCCTCGAGTTCCGGCGTGAAGGGAATGTTATCCCATGCCACATTCTCTTTTATATCATATTGCGGCACTCCGTTCTGGTCCAGTTCCACGAGCACCGTCCCTGTCGGATAGGGCACCGTCGCCAGATTATACGTCAGCTCCTTATTGTTGAAATTATCCAATATTTCCTGACCTAACGCATCCTCTCCGATCGCGCTGACCACACATGAGTCAAGACCGAACTGCGAGACGTGATAAGCGAAATTCGCCGGCGCGCCCCCTATTTTTTTCCCTTCGGGGAGCACATCCCAGAGTGCCTCTCCCATTCCTACGACTATTTTATCTTTCATATCGGGTTTGTAAGTTTTATTATTTTCCGGATTTTAAGGTTATCCTATGCCATATACAACGGCAATTCACGCCTTTTTGATTTTGAAGATATAGAAGAAGAGATAGAGCACACCGACGGTCATCACTGCCACGGCTCCTGCCACACCCATCGCATCCTGCGCGAAGCCCATCGCCAGCGGGAATATCGTGCCGCCGAAGAGGCCCATTATCATCAGGCCCGAAACTTCATTCTTCTCATCCGGCTGACGGTTGAGCGCCTGCGCGAACACCACCGAGAAGATATTCGAGTTGCCGAAGCCTATGCAGGCGATCGCCGCGAGAATGACAGCCTGGGTCGTGCCGACGAAGAGCCCCGCCATGCCCGCCAGCATGCAGATGACGCTGAAGGCGAAGAATCCTTTCACCGGGAATTTGGCCAATGCCCATGAGCCGAGCAGACAGCCCCCCGTGCGGAAGTAGAAGTATATCTGGGTGCCGATTACGGCCTCCTCCACGCTGAGCCCGAAGCGCTCGGAGAGTATCTGAGGCGCGAAGGTGTTGGTGCCCACGTCGATTCCTACATGACACATGATGCCGATGAAGCAGAGCAGCACGAAGGGAATGCTGAGAAGTTTCACGCATTCCATGAAGCCCGTCACCTTGTCGGCGCGTTCCTCCTTGATCGGAGTCCCGGCCAGCATCGCTATCGAGAGAAGGCAGAAGCAGGCGAATATCGGGAAGAGTGCGCGCCAGCCCAGGCCGAAGGTCGGTATCACCGCCGCCGCTCCCCATGCCATCAGATAAGGGGCGAGAAGCGAAGCCAGAGCTTTCACGAACTGACCGAACGTCAGTGTCGACGCCAGCCGCGAGGGGTTGATGAGTCCCGATACGAGGGGATTCAGCGATGTCTGCATCACGGCGTTGCCGATGCCAAGCAGTGAGAAGGCCACGAGCATAGTGTAGTATCCGTTATTGAAAATCGGGATAATCAGCGACACAAGCGTCAGCGTCAGCGACAGCAGCACCGTCTTCTTTCTCCCTATCCTGTTCATAAGTATCCCCGTGGGCACCGAGAAGATGAGAAACCAGAAGAATACGAGCGAGGGGATGAATCCGGCCTGGGCCCCCGTGAGCCCGAGATCCTCTTTTACGAAATTGGTGGCTGACCCGACGAGGTCCACGAAGCCCATGGCGAAGAAACAGAGCATCACCGGCACGAGCTGCATCATCGTGCTCCGTTGTTTTATGGCATTCATATTTAAGTCGATTGAGTTCATTGTTTGAAAGGTTGTGCGTGTGATAGTATTAAAAAGAAGATTATTAAGAAGAAGATTAAGGTTCCGGTCTATTTCCCGGGTGATTGAATTCCCCGTTTGAATCAGGGTATAAGAGGATAGATTGTCATTTTCTCTATGTTCGCTCCTCCGTCNGGCGCGGCCACGGTCAGTGTCGTATAGGGTTCCGTGGGGAAGACGAGGTTTGTCATCGCGTAGCGGCCGTCGGTGGCTATCGCCTCGATGCTCGANCGGTCGATGAAGATTCGGAGGGCGTATTTTCCCGTCGCGTTGTGGGTAGGAGCCGTGGTGACGGCCGGGAAGTTCTCGCTGAAGTCAGTCAGGCCGGAATTGCGGCGATCCATGCTGAATGTGCCGTTCTTAGCGTCGATTCTCATCTCTACCCTCTCCCCTTTGCTGTTGGAGAGAGTGATGTCGAGGTCTGATCCGTTCATTAGCTCGGCGTCAAGTTCTATCTCGCATATGCCGTCGTTGGCCGTCGGCAGAGTGTAGCTCTTNCCCTTCTTGCCCGGTTTCCCCGTGCCGCATTTGATGGCCTTTCCGCGCAGAGCGTCGATTTCAGGCGATACCCGCGAGGCGAGATAGAGTTCGCCGTCAGGTGCCTTGAAGAGGCTCAGCTCACGCGGCAGGGAGTTCGCGCTGCGGAATTGCATNGTCGGCACATCGTTGGCATACTGCCAGTTGCTCATCCAGCCCAGGACNGTGTGNCGCCCTTCGGGTGCGTTGCTGAAGCTGACCGTCGCGTAGTAGTCTTTGCCATAGTCCATCCATTTTGTNACTTCCGGCCCGTTGTCGCATTTGAAGGTCTTGCCGTCGAAGTCGCCGACGAAGTATTGCACTCCCGANCCNCCGAAGGGGGCGCCCGGATTGATGTTGACGATCAGCACCCATTTCTCCTTATCGGTGCCCTCNACGGGGAGCTTCATAAGGTCCGGACATTCCCANACACCATCCTGNCAGCCGTAGCCCTGGCCGAATTTGCTCTCCAGTGTCCAGTCCTTGAGATTCTTGCTCGTGAAGATNAGGTCTTCATGGTCGAGNGCCGAGGCNAGGACGAGCACCCAGTTATTGTGCTCCTCATCCCAGAACATGTTGGGGTCGCGGCTTTCACGCTCGTAGGCTATCACCGGATTGCCGGCGTAGCGGGTGAAGGTCTTGCCGTTGTCGGTGCTGTAGGCAAGGCTCTGCGTCTGCGCCGCGTCNGCTGATGTGAAGAGGGCTATCACCNCATCCTNNCCGAAGCCTGCCGTGTTGTCCTTGTCGACTACCGCGCTGCCGCTGAACACCATCCCTAACGGATCCGTGTAGAGNACACCATCCTCCGCCGTCCAATGCACGAGATCTTTTGATGTGGAGTGTCCCCAGCTCATGTTCTGCCATTTCGATCCGTAGGGATTCCACTGGTAGTAGAGATTCCATACGCCATCTTTCCAGAACATGCCGTTCGGATCATTCATCCAGCCGTATTCCGGCGTGTGGTGGTAGAGGGGGCGGTATTTCTCTCGGTTCGTCGTGTCGAAGTCATCGCTCAGTTTCAGGTCATGAGTCCAGACCGCATCCTGCAGGTCGCGTATGCTTGAGCGGTTTGAGTCGCAGCGGATGTCGAGAAGCAGTTTCTCCCCGNNCCGGGTGTCGAGTCGAAGNGGCACGTAGTAGTCGATCTTGCTGTCGGCGAGATTGATGTTGAGCGTTTCGTCGAGCTTGCCGTCCGTAAGTACCCGTATATGGGCCATCGGGGCTGTNTCCTGCACCGGCATGAGTAGATATTTCTCACCTTCGGCGTCGATGCGCACCATNGCGTTTCCCGGCGATAGATACTGTATCGTGAGNTTGCCGGCGGCTGTGGCGCATATTGCTGTCATGGCTGCCATGGCTGTTGTGATGAGATGTTTGTTCATTGCTTATGTGGGGTGTTGTAGTTTTGTTGATGGTTTGATGTNGNNTNNTGTNNCTTGNGGNGTNTNTCGCCCNTTTNGNTGACGTCGGCAAAGTTAGCCANTTTCCCGCTCAACGCCGTAACATTATTGTTGCATAGACCCTTGCGTATGTTGCGATGTAACAAATGTTGCCTCCAATGTAACATTTNTNGTATCAAAATNTNTCTGTTACGGGATTTTTAATTAACTTTGCATCCGTCGGCATCATTGTCGCCCCGCCCTTGTCGGGNTCTATCCCTCTCTGTTATGAAACGATCACTCTCTATTCTTCTATCTTTTCTAATTCTCATCGNGCTTCTNCCGGNCTGCAGGCAGAAGNCGAAGTATCATATNGCAGTCTCCCAATGTTCATATGACGACTGGCGCCTCAAGCTCAACGATGAGATGGAGACGCAGTCGCTGCTCTANCCNGATGTAGAGCTTGAGATCAAGTCGGCCTACGACGACCCCGAACGCCAGCGCGCCGATATCCGCGCATTCATTGCCGAAGGTGTCGATGTCATAATCACCTCCCCCCTCGATAGCGAGAATCTCAACGGTGTCCTCGATGAGGCGCGCNAGGCCGGTATCAAGGTCATCGTCTTCGACCGTCAGCCCTCCCGCCCTGTCTATGATATGTTTGTCGCCGCCGATAATCCGATGCTCGGGCAAGCNGCCGCCGAATATCTTATCGATTCCCGCGGGGGCGACGCGNATATCCTCGAGATATGGGGCACCACCACCTCCTCCCCNGCCCGGGGCAGGCATGAGGGTTTTGTCCGTGCCCTCGCCGCCAATCCCNCNGCCGCTTGCGTGGCCTCCNTCGAAGGGGATTGGAATGAGGCCCGTGCCGANGCCCTCGTAGATTCCATTCTNCCCCTTCATCCTGANATCGACGCCATCTTCGCCCATAATGACCGCATGGCNATNGGNGCNCGTAANTCCACTCTCAAGGNCTCCCGCCCCGATATCGTCATTGCCGGAATNGATGCCGTCCCCTCTCTCGGAATGAAGGCCGTGGCCGATGGCACCATNGATGCGACCTTCATTTATCCCACTGCCGGAAAGGAACTCATCGANCTCGGTGTCAAGGCTGCCAGNGGTGAACCGCTCGAAAATGAACTCATCATCTCCACGGCTCAGCCCGTCGTGCGCCAGAATGCCGATATGTTGCTGGAAATCAATCGCTCNATAGCNGATGAGAAGGATAAGGTCGATTATCTNCACAGTCAGGTCGACCTNTATACCGCCCGCCATACCGAGCAGCGCGCCCTCCTCTTCGCNATCATCGCCATCGTCATTCTTCTGGCCATCGTCATCTTCACCCTCCTCCGGGCCTATTGGACGCGCCGCCGCAGCCAGGAGGTGCTCGCCGCTCAGAACNCGCAGCTGATGCAGCAGCGCGATGCGCTCGCCGATCTCAATCAGCGGCTCAACGAGGCTACTCAGGCGAAACTCGTATTCTTNACTAATGTCAGCCANGACCTCCGCACCCCCCTCACCCTCATNGCCGAGCCNGTAGGCCGCCTGGCCCATGCCTCCAATCTCACCCCCGATCAGCAACTCCTCATACGCCTCGCCGATAAGAATGTGCGCATTCTCCGCCGTCTCATAAATCAGATTCTTGATTTCCGTAAATATGAGAATGGCAAACTAAATCTCCGGCCCGTCGAGATGGATATAAGGCTGTGTTTCGAGGAGTGGGCCGAGTCCTTCGCGCATCTCGCNCATAAACGCCACATCCGTTTCAGNCTTGANTTCGGNGAGCTCTCCCGCCCCACCGCCGCCCTNGATCAGGAGAAATTGGAGCGTGTCTTCTTCAATCTNATGAGCAATGCCTTCAAGTTCACCCCCGATAATGGAGTCATCCGCGCGCATGTCTCCCTCTCCGGAGGCTNTTTCATCCTGAAAGTCAGCGACTCCGGACGCGGAATGGACTCTGAGACCCTCAGCCATGTTTTCGAACGCTTCTATCAGGCCGACAAGGTCGAGCCNCGTGGCTCCGGCATCGGCCTCGCCCTCGTCAAGGCATTCGCCAATCTTCATGGCGGCGATGTGAGTGTCGAATCCGCTCCCGGTGCCGGCTCTACATTCACTGTCACCATCCCTGAATCTCATATAGAGAGCCCGGCCCACCGATCGGGCGACCCCGTCNCCCAATCCGATCCCCTCTCGGCCCCTGTGGCCGAACTCTCCCCCATCGAGAATCCCGATCCGGGTGAAATCGATGAATCCAAACCATGTATCCTCGTGGTCGACGACACCCCCGATATCCGCCTCCTTGTCCGCACTCTCCTCAAGGACGACTATACAATCCTTGANGCCGACGGCGGCAAACAGGGNATACGCCTGGCCAGCAAGTATATACCTGACCTCATCATATGCGATGTCATGATGCCCGACCTCGGAGGGATGGAAGTCTGTCGACGGTTGAAAGAGGAGACCTCCACCAGCCACATNCCCATCCTCATGCTGACGGCCTGCAGTCTCGACGAGCAACGCGCCGAGGGCTACGACTCCGGNGCCGACGGCTATCTCTCGAAACCCTTCGACGCCGACGTGCTCCGCGCCCGCTGCCGCGCACTGATCGCCAACCGCCGACGTCTTCTTGCCGCCCAGACCGATCTCATCCCCTCGAAAAAAGCGGANTCAGCCGNTACNCCCCGTCAATCCGCCACCCCCTCCGATAATAATAATAATAATAATACGGAGACCGCGTCCGCACGCGTAAAGAAAGCCGCTCCCAATGCCGCCATGGCAGTAGAGAACGATTTCTACCGTCGGTTCATCGCCATCGTCGAGCAAGAAATCGGNAACCCCGACATCACAGTCGAAGAGATCGGNGCNCGTCTNGGCCTGAGCCGNGTACAATTCTACCGCAAGATAAAAGCCCTCACCAACTACTCCCCCAACGAAATCCTGCGCATCCACCGCCTGAAGAAAGCCCACNCACTNCTCACCTCCACCGACTCCACCGTCTCCGAGATTGCCTACAGCGTCGGCTTCAGCTCCCCCGGCTACTTCTCCAAATGCTTCAAAGAATACTACTCCGAGCTCCCCGCCGACCTCCAGAANCGCACCTCCCGCCTCCAATAAAGCCGCCCCTTTAATGGAGGGTAGGTGCCAACCTACCCCCGGCCGTCCCCTTTAATGGAGGGTAGGTGTCANCCTACCCCGGGNCGTCCGCTTTAATGGAGGGTANNNGTCANCCTACCCCCGCGCGTCTCCNCCCGTCTCCGCCGCCCCGAAGANGCCCGCTTAAGCTTGGAAGTTCATCCGAAGCTCCCGTCTCTCCTGAGCAAGCTCCNGTCTCTNCTGAGCAAGCTCCCGNCTCTCCTGAGNAAGCTCCCGTCTCTCCTGAGCAAGCTCTGCCATCACCCGAAGAGTCTNCTGAAGAATTTCCTCATCCGTATCGGGTGCTTTCTTACCGNGTGGCGGCTTCAGCCGNCCAATCCGGNNAAAGTCTCNCCTATCTACTGCTCCTCATGTTTCATTAGATAGCAGATATGTTTCAACGTCACAAAACTCTTATGCTACGAAACGATAATTATATATCATCCTCAGATAGTTACACTAATTTTGCAGCTGTAATCGGCAANCCCCCGGATCCTCCGNTANCCCGCTNCCTCGCGAAGCCCGTCGATGCGCGAAGCCCGTCCCCGCTCGGGGCCCNTGCCCCGCATCCCCGNTAGCCCGNNTCCTCCGCGNANCCCGCTNNNTGCGCGAAGCCCGTCCCCGCTCGGGGCCCATGCCCCGCATNCCCGATAGCCGGATCCCCGCTCTCCCGCNCCCTCGCGAAGCTTGTCGATGCCGGCGGCTCCGCCGCCCCCNCTCAAGAACAATATCTAACACAACAAACCTATACCAAATGAACCTACGAAACACCCTTCTCTGGACAGCCATGGCAGCCGTATCAATTTCGGCCTATGCCCAGGACCTGACCGTAAAAGGCACCGTTCTTTCAAAGACCGATGACGAACCCCTCATCGGAGCCACCGTCCTAAGCTCACATAAAGGCACGGCCGGTACAGCCACCGATATCGACGGTAATTTCACACTCACCGTCCCCGCAGGATCAACCCTCACATTCTCTTATATAGGTTACGAGAGCGTATCCATGAAAGCCGCTCCCGAAATGACCATCTACCTCGCNGAAAACTCCGCCCTCCTCGATGAGGTCGTTGTCGTCGGCTACTCCACCGAGAAAAAAGCCGACCAGACCGGCTCCGTCGCCGTCGTCAAAATGAAGGATGTCGCCGACACCCCCACNGGCAACGTCATCTCCGCCCTCCAGGGGCGTGTGGCAGGTATGACCGTCACTACCGACGGCACCCCCGGCGGAACTTCCACCGGCACCTCCATCCGAGGCAACTCCTCCTTCCGTTCCGANGCCTCCGGACCCCTCTACGTCATCGACGGCGTCATGACACGCGACAACCCCGCCACTATCCTCAACTCCAACGATGTCGAGTCGATCCAGGTGCTCAAGGATGCCGCCTCCGCCGCNATCTATGGCGCGCAGGCTGCCAACGGCGTCATCATCATCACCACCAAACGCGCCAAGAAGGGTGAGAGCCACGTCACTTTCGACGCAACCCTCACCGCACAGACCTACAAGCATGGNCTCGACCTCCTCGACGCCTATCAGTGGGGCGATGTCTATTGGAGCGCCTATAAATACGCCAACGGCGGTGCAACCCCCAATTCCGCCATCTANGGCAACGGCCCCNAGGCCGTTCTCCAGACCTACAAGAATCTNAACGGNGAGGATGTCCTCCCCTCCACGACCGACTGGGAGGATGAAATCCACCGCACCGCCCTCATGCAGACCTATACCATCGGCCTCAGCC
Organism: bacterium; assembly: GCA_014802625.1. Classification (GTDB taxonomy): domain Bacteria; phylum Bacteroidota; class Bacteroidia; order Bacteroidales; family Muribaculaceae; genus Lepagella. The sequence goes on from JAAVBX010000009.1 coordinate 40,320, forward strand.
GTGGCACCGANACNGGCTCTTCCTCCTTCTCCCTCTCTTGGCTCGACCACGACGGTATCGTNCGTGGCTCCGACTTCCAGCGNGTCAACTCCCGCTTCAGCTCTGACTACGGCTTNCTCAACAATCGCCTGAAACTCGGCGGCAACGTGGCCGTCAACTGGTGGCGCGCCCACTACGCCCCCGGCGGTGTCGAGGANCAGGCNATCAAGCAGCATCCCGCCAAGGGCGTCTACGATGTCACCGGCGTNTACAACGACCAGATCTCCGATATCCTCGGCGATACCCCCAACTCTCTCCGNCTCATCGAGCAGAATGCCGCCAACAAGCATGAGTATTGGCGCGTNTTCGGCAACGCTTTCCTCCAGATCGAGCCTGTGAAGAATCTTATCGTCAAGACNAANTTNGGCGTCAATTATTATTCTGAGNTGAATAAGACCTTCGAGGCCGCATGGCTCCGCGANCCGGTCAACAAGCTTACGCAGTCCACCGCCAAGAATACTGATTGGGTCTGGACCAACACCGCTCAGTATAACATCGATTTCGGACGCAATTCTCTGATGGCGCTCGTCGGCGTGGAGTCCAAGCGTTACCACAACGANTCTTTCTTCGGTTACGGCACAGGCCTCACCATCGAGGACCCCAATTATCTCTATCTTGAGAATGTCACCGGCAANAAGAACGTCGGCGCGGGNGCTTCCAATTATTCGATGTTCTCCGGCTTCGGAAAAATCAATTANTCCTACGATTCCCGCTATCTNCTCTCCTTCACCCTCCGTCGCGATGCCTCNTCCCGTCTCTCTAAGGAGCATAACTTCGAATGGTTCCCCTCTATCTCTGCCGGCTGGCGTATCTCGCAGGAGAAGTTCATGGAGAACACCCATTCCTGGCTCGACGANCTCAAGCTCCGTGCCGCATGGGGTATCAACGGTAACGACCTTATCGACAACGAGGCTTTCTACGCCAAATATCTCATGAGCCTCCGCTCCGGCGCCTACAANATGAATGGCGATAATGTCACTCTCGCCCCCGGCGCCTTCCGTATCCGCGCCACTAANCCCGACCTCACTTGGGAGAAGACCTATCAGACCAACGTCGGCATNGACTTCACCATGCTTCGCGGTCGCCTCTCCGGATCTCTCGATTATTTCTATAAGGATACCCACGACATGCTCGTCGAGAAACCCTATATCGCCACTATCGGCGAGGGCGGCTATTGCTGGTACAACGGCGGAGCCATGACCAATCAGGGNGTCGAGATNACNCTCAACTGGCGCGACAACATCGGCAAGGATTTCCGTTATGAGGTAGGTTTCAACACCACCGTCATGAAGAATAAGGTCACCGACCTTATGGACGATATCTACTACAGCTACGGCGGCGGCTGGGGCGACCTCTCCCTCGTCGGTCAGTCGATNGGCTCCTGGATGGGCTTCAAGACCGATGGCGTCTTCCATTCTCAGGCCGAGGTNGATGAATATTGCTCGCAGTATGAGGTTGAGTTCGGTGCTCCCGGCGTGGGCCGTGTCAAGTATCAGGATGTCAACGGCGACGGCAANATCAACTATAACGACCGCACATGGCTCGGTTGCGACCTCCCCAAGGCACAGTTCGGTCTCAATCTCGCCGGCTACTGGAAAGGCTTCGACCTCTCGATGTTCTTCAGCTCCATTATCCGCGATGCCTACAACAACTCGAAGTTCTATACCCATCTCTTCCAGGGCTGGAACGGCAACCACGGCATGGCCCTTCTCGAAGCCGCGCAGGCCTATGAGGATTATCTCCTGACCGGATATTACGACTGCGACACACCCGCTCCCACCACATCCAATTCCAACAACGAGACAGAGTGCAGCCAGTTCATCCTTGAAGACGGTTCCTTCCTCCGCCTGAAGACCCTCACTCTGGGCTATACTCTCCCCGAGAGCGTGCAGAAGAAACTTCGCCTCAGCAACGCCCGCGTCTACTTCCAGGCTCAGAACGTATTCACTGTCACCAAATATAGCGGCGCGGATCCCGAAGGCCTCGGCTACCCCTACGCCCTCCCCCGCAGCTTCACCTTCGGTCTCCAGTTCGGCTTCTGATCCTCCTCCCCCCCCTGCTTCCGGTCCCATCCGAATCCCGGCTTCCGGTTCTATTTGAATCCGCGGGCTTTCGGTCCCATTTGAATATATGTTCCGGGTGCTTCTTTACTGTGAGGCGGCTTCAGCCGGCCAAATCCTCCCGGCTGAAGCATCCTCCATCACCCGGCTCAGCCATAATCAATAAATATCCAAACCAAAAATCAAAAAAGCAATGCGCTTCCACAATATTCTCCTCCCCGCTCTCGCTGCCCTCACCCTCGCTTCCTGCAGCGATGATTTCCTCGAGAACAAACCCCAGGGTTCCCTCTCCGAAGGCGTCATGAACTCCACCGAGGCCATCGACCTCCTCATCAACTCCGCCTACGCCGGCCTGATGGGCCGCACCAACGAGCAGGACGACCCCTGCTGGCGCCCCACCTCCAACTGGAGCTACGGCGAAGTCCGCGCCGATAACGCCTACAAAGGTGGCGGCGGCGAAGGCGACGGCTGGGATGTCCACGCCATGGAGACCTTCCAGCTCCAGACCAACAACGGCAACATCGACGGCCTCTGGTTCAACCGTTATTCCGTCATCTCCCGTTGCAATAACGCCATCCGTGCCCTCAAGAATGTCTCCATCGAGGAAGTTCCCGAACGCGACATCCGTCTGGCCGAGATGAAAGTGCTCCGCTCCCATTTCTATTTCGATCTGGTCCGCAGCTTCAATAAAGTCCCCTACATGGATGAGGATATGCCCACCACCGAGTATATCAATGTCCGCAACGATGAGTTCTCCCGCGATGAGCATCTCTCCCGCATAGCCGCCGAACTGCTTGAGGCCGCCGCCGTCCTCCCCGACCGTCAGGCCGAACCCGGCCGCGTCAACGCCAACATCGCACGCGCCTACGCCGCTAAAGTGAAACTATATCAGGCTTACAAGCAGGATCCCGCCACAAATCGTGTCATCTCTGTCGATAAGACGCTCCTTCAGGAAGTAGTCAATCTCATCGATCAGGTGCAGGGCTACGACCTCCTCGCCGATTTCCAGCAGCTCGACCAGATNGCCTATGAGAANGGCCCCGAATCCGTATTCGCNATCCAATATTCCATGAACGACGGCGCCCCCGATGCCGGCCGNATCAACTGGAGCAACCTCCTCAACTCNCCCGGCGGNAACTCNCCCTATCATGGCGACGGATTCTTCCTCCCCTCCCAGGATCTCATCAATGCCTATCAGACAGATGCCGACGGTCTCCCCGTTTTCGATTACCAGTCCCTCCCCGACTATGGAGTCGTTGAATTCATCGACGAGGAACACCAGACCCTCTCCAACATCACCCCCAGCGTCGATCCCCGCCTCGATTTCGTCGTAGGCCGCCCCACGATCACCTACAAGACCTACACCGAGACCCCCTGCCAGTCATGGGTGCGCGACCGCGGTGTCTACGGCCACAACTGCGCCAAGCGTTTCTGGGTATCTCCCGAATCCCCCGACATGTTCCAGGGTTGGCCCTGGGGAGCTTCNGCCCTCAACTGGCAGATCATCCGCTACGCCGACCTGCTCCTCTACAAGGCNGAGGCCCTCATCGAACTCGGCACCGACCTCGACCAGGCCCGCCAGCTCATCAACCGCGTCCGTTCCCGCGCCATGAACAGCCCCTANGTAAAGGACTTCAACGATTCCTCCAAAGATGCCGCCAACTACAAGATCGGCCTCTACCCCGCCGCCGGCTGGACACAGGACTACGCCCGCAAGGCCCTCCGCACCGAGATGCGACTTGAGAAAGCCCTTGAAGGCGAACGCTACTTCGACCTTGTCCGCTGGGGCATAGCCAAAGAGACGATGACCAACTACTTCGCCGCCGAGAAAGACACCCGCGTCTACTACCAGAACGCCACCTTCACCGATGGCGAAGAATACTTCCCCGTTCCCGTNGCCCAATACAACTTCTCCGGCGGCATCTACACCCAGAACCCCGGCTACCCCTCCTTCAATTAATGGAGGGTAGGTGCAAACCTACCCCCGTGCAGCCCTCGCGAAGCTTGTCAGNGCCNGCGAGCTCCGCTCGCCTCCGCCGTCAGCCTGAATACGAGAGAAGCCCTTCAGTCTCAACTGAAGNGCTTCTCTNNTATTCAGGCTAAAAAGCCGCAAAAAAACTGCTACACTCTTGGGAGGAGTGTAGCAGTTTTCGGATTTTAAAAGCCCAATCCTCTATCAAATAAGCAATTATGGCAAGGGCCAATTCAGCCCCATTTCCATCTGATGNTATCTCTCCTTAAATTATCATAATTCTAACCCTAAAAATTTGCTTATTTCATCCCTAATTACTAACTTTGCACTATCTGCTACACTCCTCCCAAGAGTGTAGCATCGCAAAGACAGAATAAAGTTTTCGGAAGTGCGCCTGATGTTCCCCACTAACTCATTGAAAATGAGAACAAACCATCCTCGGCGCGCCAACTGAATTTATATCCCTCTCCCAAAANCTCCANAANTCCGGCCCTCAGAGTCTCCCCGTCCGCGAGCGCTCCTCTCCCCCGGTAGTTCCCGTGCCGGCGCGAAGCTTGTTGGTGCCCGCGAGTTCCCCTCTCCCCGGTAGCTCCCATGCCCTCGCGAAGCTTGTTGGTGCCCGCGAGNTCCCCNCNCCCCGGNAGCTCCCNTGCCNTCGCGAAGCTTGTTGGTGCCNGCGAGCTCCGCTCGCCTCCGCCAGTCATTTGNCCCGCTCGCNCCAAGATAGCCNGATCCCTCGCGAAGCCCGTCCCCGCTCGGGGGCNCGTGCCCCGCCCCNCCCCGAAAAATCCCCATGTGGTATCTCCTCAACTACATCGCACCGGCCCTCCACCGAAAAGAGCAACTCGATGCNCGCATCGAGGCCTACAACTCNCTTAACGGCACCGACCTCCGCGTCTTCGCCCCACAGATTGTAGAAGCCAAACCACAATCCGGAGGCACCATCCGAATCGTCAGCCGGGCNATCCTATTCCACTACATCTTCATCTCCGGTCCGCTCGAACACATCAAACGCCTCGCCTCCACNGGCGGCGGCCTCTCCTTCGTGCTCCGCCATCCCGATTCCCTCCCCTCCACAGAAAGAATCCCCTCCGCAACCACCCCCACCNTCGCGAATCCTGTCGCTGCCTNTCCCACCTCCGAAAAATCTNCCGCCGGCGTGAAGCCCGTAAGTGCCTCTCCCATCTCCGAAAAATCTNCCGNCGNCGCGAAGCTCGTTGGTGCCNCGAGCTCCGCTCGCAAAATCTCCTCCTCCACCNCCGAAAAATCTNCCNNCGNCGCGAAGCTCGTTGGTGCCGCGAGCTCCGCTCGCTATGTCACCGTCNCCGATGCCGACATCCAAGCCTTCAGCATCATAGCCCGCGCCTACTCCAACCGTCTNCCCTACTACAACCCCGCCGACATCGACCTCCTCGACGGCGACGAAGTCGAAGTCGTCAGCGGNCCCTTCACCGGCCTCAAAGGCACCTTCATCGCCCGCCGGGGCACCCAAAACGGCAACATAGTCGTAGCCGCCACCTCCCAAATCGGCTCCATCGCCTACGACATACAGGCCGACACCATCCGCATCATCCGCTTCGCAAAAGACTCCCGCCGGGCCTACGANCAGATNGANGCATTCATNCCNCGGCTCCTCGATGCCCTCGAANCCTACCGGGCCGACCGACCCCTCACCCCCGCGCAAGCCGCCTCCCTCCACGTCTTCACNCGCCGCTTCGCCGTCACCGAAATCCCCGGAGCCAAACTCGATGCCAAACTCCAGGCACTCCTCACCGTAGCCCACGAAATCCTCGGCAACCCGCAAGAATCCGCCGCCGCACGAGCCCGCTACGAAANGNGCCTCCCCTACGTCACCAACCCCCGCACCCTCCGCCTCCTCCACGAAATAATCCCCTTTAATGGAGGGTAGGTGCAAACCTACCAGCCCTCGATAGCCCTCATCGGCGCGAAGCTCGTCCCCGCTCGGGGCCCGTGCCCTGCTTCCGATAGCCCCCGCCGGCGCGAAGCTCGTCCGTGCCGCGAGCTCCGCTCGCCNTCGAGATAGCCCCGNCCGCGAGCTCCGCTCGCCCCGTCAGCCGCTCGCATAGAAGAAATAGCGATGCAGGAGGCTCTCATCTTGCAACCTGTGTCACCCTGCAAACACCCCCTGCATCGCCCCCTATTTCCCTNCCCTTCCTTCTCCGGGTGCTTTTTTACTGTGCCTCGGCTTTAGCCGGGCTAAAATCCTAAGTCCATGCTCACCCGCATCCTCCANCTCCTCCANGAAGAGGCCCTNCACCCCGGCACCGTCGACAAAATCCTCCTCTGCCAACAGATCCAGGCCCTCCTCATGAAAGAAAATAAAAACTCCGAACCCTCGCGCGGCTTAGTCCNNGCGNNAGANTCCCTTTCCTCGCGCAGCCCAGGCCCTGCGCTNGAATCCGAGTCNTCGCGAAGCAATGTCCCTGCGCGGGGCNNNTGCCCCGATCCCCGTTCGGTCGTCATCGCCTGGTANACNGGCACCCTCGACCGCTGGCGCCGCAGNCTCCGTTCACCGCGCCCCCTCGCCGAAATCCATCCCGCCGATCGCCCCCGCATCCTCTCCCTAATTAATGGAAGGTAGGTGNAAACCTANCAGCCCTTNCTNGCGNGNAGCCNCNTNANTGCCGCNAGCTCCGCTNGCNTNCGAGATAGCCCCGNCNCCGATAGCTCCCTCATCGGCGCGAAGCCCGTCCCCGCTCGGGGCNCGTGCCCCGTTAAATCCCAAAGCCCATGCTAAAATCCCTCATAACCACCNTCCTCCTGACGCTCACCCTCCTCCTCNCCCTCACCGGCAGAGCCCAGGATACCGACGAACTCTCCAACCCCGTCTACATCGGAGCCCTNCTGCTCGACGAACCCGCCGAGCGCGACATGGCCAAACTGTGCGAATACTACGGCTTCACCCCCTCCGGCACCGACGACAGCTTCACCCTCTACACCCGTTCTGACGGAGCAGAGATCCGCTTCCGCGCCACCGGCGACCGCAACAACACCGATCCCGTCATAGAGATCCGCTGCCCGCAGTCCACCCGCGACACCCACGAAGACCTGATGCAGCTCCGCTACGAACCCGTCA
>JAAVBX010000010.1 GCA_014802625.1 bacterium
ATAGCCGGCTATCTCTCCAACGATATGGAGAACTACGGCATCCTGCGCCTGACTCCAGCCGGCGAGAAGTTTATCGAGAAGTCGGGCTCATTCATGATAACGGAGGCCATCGACTTCAAGGAGGAGGAGCCGCAGACCCCGGCTGCGGGGGATGCTCCCGACCCCGTGCTGCTTGAAAAGCTGAAGGAGGTGCGCGGGCGGGTAGGCCGTCGTCTCGGGGTGCCCCCCTACGTGGTGTGTCCCGACACGTCGCTTGAGTCCATGGCTACGCTCTATCCCGTCAAGGAGGCCGACCTTGCCAATATCTCCGGCATCGGGCAGGCCAAGGCGAGAAAATTCGGAGCGGATTTCTGCAGCGTCATCTCCTCATATGTCGAAGAGCGGGGAATCATCCCCCCGGTCAATATCCATGTTCGCACGGTGGCCGATCCCGGGAAGGTGCGTGTCCGTATCATCCAGGGCATCGACAGGAAAGTCGACCTTGAGGAGATCGCCGAAGCCTGCGGCCTGGAGTTTGAGGAGGTCATTTCCGAACTGGAGGTAATAGTCGGGGAGGGCACCCGCATGAATATCGACTACTATCTCGATAACAATATCGATGAAGATGACCAGATGGAGATTCTCGACTTCATGCGCTCGCTCGACAGCGATGACCTCGAAGCCTCCATACAGGAATTCGGCGATGACTTCACAGAGGAGGATATACGCCTGCTGCGCGTGAAATTCCTATCCTCCTGGGCCGGCTGAGGCAATGATTATTCAACTCCCTGCGCCGTCGGCATATAATTTTTGCGGCATGACGGCGTTTATACCTTTGGAGCCCCGGAACAGGGAGGCTCCGGCAATGAAGTCGGAATTGACTTCAATTTCAAAAAAGAACTATTCCAAAAAGCATGAAGACCAAACTTCTTCTGGGTGTCGGCCTCGGAGTCTGTGCGCTGGCCTGGGCCGCCAAGGATCCGGTCATTATGACCGTCAACGGTGTCGACGTCCCTAAATCGGAATTCGAATATCTCTACCATAAGAATTCCCAGCAGCAGCTCTCTCCCCAGCCGATAGACGAATATGTGGAGATGTTTGTCAATTATCGTCTCAAGGTTGCCGACGCAGTGGCGGCCGGTATTGACACGACGGCAGCCTTCCGCCAGGAAATGGCGCAGTATCGCCATGATCTCGCGGCTCCCTATATGGCTGATTCCGTCTATCTCGACCAACTTGTGAAGGAGGCCTACGATCGTTCACGTCAGGAGGTCGAGACGAGCCATATCATGATATTCAAGAAGCCTTCGCCGATGCTCAACGAGCGCGCCGTGGCTACGCTCGACTCTCTGCGTGGCGTGGCACTGGCCGGAGGAGACTTCGCCGAGCTCGCCCGCGAATATTCCGAGGACCGCGGCACGAAGGGGCGTGGCGGAAGCCTGGGCTTTATCTCGGCCGGCCGCTTCCCCTATTCATTTGAGAAAGCCGCCTTCGCTCTCGCTCCCGGCGAGGTGTCGCAGATTGTCGAGAGCCCCGTCGGCTACCATCTGATAAAGTCGGGCCGTCATCGCCCGGCGCGCGGCACTGTCCGCGCCGCCCATATCCTCGTGCTCGACCAGAACGGCACCCCCGAGGAGTCGGCCGCCCGCAAGGCCCGTATCGACAGCATCTATCAGGTCGTGAAGGCCAATCCCTCGAAGTTTGAGGAGATGGCGCGGAATTACTCCGACGACAAGGGCTCGGCCCGTCAGGGAGGTATGCTTCAGTGGTTCGGAAGCGGCATGATGGTCGAGGAATTCGACAGTGTCGCCTTCGCTCTCCCGGTAGGGGAGATCAGTGAGCCGGTGCGCACCCAGTTCGGATGGCACATCATTCAGAAAATCGACCGCAAGGATCCCCCCGCGCTTCAGGAGATGAAACCCGCAGAACTCGCGCGCATCTCCAATCCGCAGGATGAGCGCAACGCGCTCGTCAAAAAGCATCAGACGGAGATGCTCGGCCGCAAGCATGGCCTGCGCGTCAACGACGCCGCTCTCGCCCCGCTCCGCGAGCAGGCATCGCAAAAAGGGATCGACTCCACATTCTATGCCCGCTTCAACGCCCCGGAATTCGCCGGAGTCGAGGTCATCCGCATCGGAAAGCGTCCGATAGCCCTGAAGGGTATGCTCGATATGATGCACTCCGCCGCAGCCCCCGCAGGTGAACCCGCGCTCAAGATGCTCGACGCCGCCCTCGATGGTTTCGAGAATCGCGAGCTGACCGAGGTCGAGGAGGCATGGCTTGAGGAGAATCAGCCCGAATACCGCAACCTGCTCCATGAATACACCAACGGTTCGCTCCTTTATGAAGCCAGCGTGCGCAAGGTGTGGGATAAGGCCGCCAAGGACACCGAAGGTCTTCAGGATTATTTTGACCAGAACCGTGCCAGCTATGCCTGGGACGCTCCGCGCGCCAAGGGCATACTCGTTCAGGCCAAGAATGATTCAGTGGCCGCCGACATCTCCCGCCGCTATCTCGAACTCGACAAAGAGGATGCCGTCGCTACGCTCAAAAAGGAGTATAAGGGTGAGGCGCAGATTGACCGTGTGCTCGTCTACCGTGGTCAGAATCCCATCGTCGACAGTCTGATGTATGGCGCAGGGGAGGCCACTCCCTCCAACGCCGCCTACACCGTATGCTTCATGCTCGACGGTCGTCTGATCGATGCTCCCGAGGAGATCGGCGATGTGCGCGGTCTTGTCACCGGCGACTATCAGGAGGCCCTCGAACAGGAATGGATATCCGAGCTCCGCTCCAAATATCCCGTGACGATCAACCGTAAGGTCCTCTCCAAAGTAAAATAACCGAAAGGTCTTTTTTAGTAGGATCGCAGCGACTTTCCAGCTGAAAGTCGTTGCGATTCCGTATTTTATGCATGGTTCCGTATAAATCGTTACAATATGGAATGCCTTCCGGAATTGAAACACCTTTAAGGTATTGTTGCAAGCGGTTGAAAGGTAGGAAATTTCGTGGTGAATTTGTTTTATAGGTAGAAAATCATTACCTTTGTGAAATTAAAGGATATAGCTATGGACACAGGAAAAGTGATAAGGATTTCGAATCCATCGAAAGAACTAATGGATTTCCTCAAAAAAGCACAGAGCCGCAAGGAGGAAAGTATGGATCGCATCTGCAATAAATATACCCGTCTGCTTAACGACTGATGGATACAATTGAAACTATTATTCCGGATGATAAGGGCAATTACCTTGTAGTTGTCCTTAATTTTTATGATGACATAGACAAAGCCGAGGTTTTTCAGATACCTGAGGAGCTTGCCAATTTTGAAATAGCAGATATCAATATTCAGAAGAAACAGTTGGATCAGCCATTGGCTCCAAAAGCGTTTTTTAGAATGTGCGATTGGCTGATTTCGCAGTTCTGTCTTTATCCAAAGGCAGTCTTTTCTTTCATTTGTTCCATCAGTGAGTTAGGAGTTCGAGGGAGTAGGTGGAGGCCGGAAGAATACCGGTGGAATTTATTTGAGGTCCTGTTTCGTCGAAAACAGCCAGAACTTGATTCACGTAATATCCGCTTTCTTGACATTATAGTTGGGCCTGAAGGTTACCAGACTTATGGCAAGATCTTCTTCAGAGACCGTCATTATGCAGTTGTGAACTTAGTAGAGTCGCACCTTGTAAATAAGTATGTATAAGGTTTTATTGTCTGATTGGGTTTCAGCAAATTTCGGGTGAGAGTTACAGGGTGGCGCTGGGCGTAGGCCAAGGCCGTACACTCCCTTTGGCTCCGCGCCGAAGGTCCTTTTGACGGGCGTGCGGGGATAGTATCCGAACTTCGCGCGTGGATGGTATACGAAGAGGGTGGAAAGGTCCGTTATAACGACATCAACTCACTAAAAGCATATGGATACACTCAGCAATCCCGATTCCAACGCCAATCTTCCTGTACCGCGAGCCTTGGATTCCTTCAAGACGCAGGCTTCGCGCTTCCGTAGCATTTACAACCCCGCCGAGCTTATGAAGAAAATCGGCAAGGTCGCGAAAAAGGCAGGAGCCTCAACCGTGTATCATATCCTGCTCCTTTATTATGCCCTTGCCAACAAGAATATCCCTCTCGCCAAGCGGATGACTGTCATGGCGGCCCTCGGCTACTTCATCCTGCCATTCGATTTCCTGCCCGATATGCTTCCCGCCGGACTTGCCGACGACGGGGCTATCCTCCTCTATGCCCTCAACAGCATATCGGCCTACATAGATGAAGGCGTGCGCGCCAAAGCGCGCGCCCGCCTTCACGACTGGTTCGGCCCCGTCGACGTCTACGACTTCACATGAGTGCATCGGCGGGTGGCGTTGACGTTTTTTTGCAAGCCTTTCCGCGATTATATCGGAAAATTTTGTAATTTTGTAAATTCTAATACGTTCGATATGACGATACGCCGCCGACCCACTCTCGCTATCCTCGCCTGCATCCTCGCCGGATACGGGCTTCCCTCATGTGGGGGGGAGGCAGTCAGCGACACGCGCGCGCACGACAGTGAGATTGTGGCCGAAGTCGGCGACTCTATCCTCACGCTGACCGATGTGGAACGGCGTATCCCTTACGGAATCAGTCCCACCGACAGCGCGGCCCTCTTCAACTCCATAGTCGACGGCTGGGTGGAACGCCTGCTGCTCGAAGATCTCGGCAACGAGAATATCGACGATATGGAGAGAATCGAACGTATGGTCGACGAATACAGACGAAAACTTATCGTCGCCTCCTATCGTCGTTCGCTGCGCGCCTCCCACCGCTGGAGCGTTCCGGAAGACTCCATCCGAGGCTACTTCCGCGCCCATGCGGCTGAATTGACGTTGGGGCGACCCGTGATAAAGGGCCTATACGTCAAAGTGCCGGCCGACGTCAGCCGGCTCCCCGACATCCGGCGCTGGATGATGACCGCCACTCCCGATGCTATCGACGATCTTGAGAAATATGGCCTCGGCGATGCAGTGGAATATTCATTCTTCCCCGACCGCTGGACCGACTGGAATCTCCTCTCGCGCAAGATTCCCTACCGATTCGGCGACCCAGATGAATTCGTGGGGCGGAATCGTAATTTCGAGACTACCTCCGGCGGGATGACCTACATCCTCCATATCTCGGCCTCGCTCCCCTCCGGAGAGCCGATGCCATATGAGGTGGCCGCCCCGATGATAGCCGAGATTCTCGAGGGTGAGGCGGGGGAGAGCTATGAGCGCCGGCTTATAGCCGACCTCTACGCGCGCGCCCGCAGGGAGGGGAGACTGCGCGACTATCGGGCCGCATTCGCCGGCCGGAATTTCGCCGGCGATCCCGTCGCCGCGCAGGCATCCGAGAAAAGCAAACAATAACACCCACACATACACCAGACACTATATCTATCCGAATGAAAACCAAACGATTTACCATAGCCCTCCTCCTCACGGCCATTGCCGCCCCCGGCCTTCTCTGCTCCATCCCCTCGCTGGCCGCTCCGAAGAAGAATGTAGTCGACGAGGTGGCTTGGGTAGTGGGCGACGAACCCATCTACCGCAGCGATGTCGAGGATATGTATGCCCAGATGCGCTCCGAAGGGACCTCCGTTCCCGGCGACCCCTACTGCTTCATACCGGAGCAGATGGCCGTAGAGAAGCTTTTCCTGCATCAGGCGAAGATCGACACCATCGAGGCCCCTGAATCGCAGGTCTTCGCTCAGGTCGACCGCCAGATGGACTATTTCGTCTCCAATCTCGGCTCCAAGGAGAAGGTGGAGCAGTATTTCCGCAAGTCCTGGCCCGCCCTGCGTGAGCAACTCGCCGACCGCATGCGCAATTCCTATGTCGTCGAGCAGGTAAAGTCGTCGCTGACAAAGGATGTAAAGGCCACTCCGCGCGCCGTGCGCCGATACTACGAATCCCTCCCCGAGGATTCAATTCCATTCGTGCCGCTGACGGTCGAGGCCCAGATAATCACCCTTAATCCCGTCATCCCGCGTCAGGAAATCGAGGATGTCAAGGCGCGTCTCCGCGACTATGCCGACCGTGTCAACCGGGGAGAGGCTGATTTCGCTACGCTCGCCATCATGAACTCCGAGGATGGCTCGTACATGCAGGGGGGTGAACTCGGTTTCCACGGAAAATCCGACTTCGTGCCGGAATTCTCCGCCGTAGCCTTCAATCTCAATGATCCCAAGAAGGTCAGCCGTATCGTCGAGACGGAATTCGGCTACCATATCATACAGCTCATCGAGAAGAGGGGGGAGCAGGCCAATGTGCGCCATATCCTCCTGCGTCCGAAGGTGAGTCAGGCCGACCTCGACCTCGCCGTAGAGCGACTCGATTCTCTCGGTCGCGACATCAAGGGACAGAAATTCACATTCGAGGAGGCAGCCGGCGTCGTATCGCAGGATAAGGACTCGCGCAATAACCGGGGAGTGATGGTCAATCAGGCCACCGGCTCCACACGCTTCGAGATGCAGCAGCTTCCCCCGGAGGTGGCGGCGCGTCTTGAGTCGATGCAACCCGGCGATGTCAGCGAGGCCTTCATCATGAAGGATGAACGCCGCAACCGCGACGTGGCCGCCATCGTCAAACTCACTTCCCGCTCCCCGGGCCATAAGGCCTCGATGCTTGAGGATTATGCCATGCTCAAGAATATGTATGAGGCCCAGGAGGAGGAGAATATCATCCGCGATTGGGTCGAGAAGAAAATCAGGGAGACTTACGTGCGCATCGAGGATGGATGGTATCCCTGTGAGTTCCAATACGAAGGCTGGGTCAAATGAGGTCGCCGCAGCATGATCCGAGGCGTGTCGCGGCCGCGCTGCTGATCCTTCTCGTCATCTGCGCCGGCAGCCTCGTGCGCCAGGCATATGCCCAGTCTCCCAAGGGGAAGGCGGAGCTTCAGCAGAAGCGTTCCGCCACCTCCGCCACGTCCCTGACGACGCCACCTCCGACCCTCCCCGCAGGAAAGACTTCCGGAGCCACACGCGTCGTCGCCAAAGGGAGCGGCACGACCTTGAAGGACTCCGCCGCCGGCGACGGCTTTCATCGTCCGGAGCCGACCGAATCCTTCACTCCCCAGATTCCCGGCTCCAGCCGGCAACGCCCCGACAAGGTATTCCTCGAACAGGCCGACTCGATTATCAAGTCGGCCGTCATCGGCGACGAGGCTGAACGTCAGCTCGTCAAAGGGAATGTCCGTTTCCGGCAGATGGGGATGTGGATGTTTTGCGATTCGGCCTATTATTTCCCTACGCTCAATTCGATGGATGCCTTCGGCAACGTCCGCATGGAGCAGGGCGACACACTCTTTGTCTACGCCGATAAACTCTATTACAGCGGCACCGACCGCTATGCCCGTCTGCGCTGCGGCCCCACGGAGCCGCAGGTGCGCATGATCAACCGTCAGGTGAAACTGACCACCGACAGCCTCGACTATGACCTCGCATCCGACCTCGGATGGTATGAATGCGGAGGACGACTGGAGGATGAGCTAAATGTGCTGACATCGGTCTATGGCCAATACTCCCCCTCGACCGATGAGGCGGAGTTCTTCCACAATGTCGAGCTTCACGGCGAGCAGAATGATTTCCATATGTTCACCGACACTCTCTTCTATAACACGAAGACCAAGATAGCGCGTATCGAAAGCCCGACCCGTATCGAGACCACGGAGGATGTGATCGTGACGTCGGAGGGCTTCTACAACACCGATACGGGCATCGCCGAACTGATGAGCCGCTCGATGATTCTCCACACCGACAGCCTGAACCGCACCACGACACTCGAAGGGGATTCCATCGTCTACGACCCGACGACCCGCATCAGCCGTGCCTACAGTTTCAGGATGCCCGGAAAGCATCCGCGCCCGATGGTCATCACCGACACCGCCCGCAAGGCTACCCTTATCGGCGGCTTCGGCATCTACAACGATTCCACGCGTGAGGCCCTCGCCACGGAGTATCCCCTGCTGATGGAATATTCGCAGCAGGATACGCTCTATATGCGTGCCGACACGATCCGCACATGGGTGCTCGAACTCAGTCCCGCCGTCCGCGTCGAGCGTCGCGGCGAGCAGCTCCTCCGGCAGATGGATACCGACCCCTCCACGCTCCCCTTCAATGCGGGGTGGACCTTCGGAGCCGGACCCGACACGCTGCGTCTCGATCTCCCGTTGCTCGCCTTGCCGGAGGATGGCCGCGACAGGAGAGGGGAGTTCATGACCCCGGTAGGCCCCGCTGTTCCGGCCCGACAGACCGAGGGCGACTCCATCTGGCATATGGCCATGGCCTATCCGAGGGCCAGATTCTTCCGCAAGGATCTGCAAGGGGTGGCCGACACCATCATCTTCACCGAACTCGACTCCCTGCTGCGCATGAACCGTCTGCCGGTCATATGGAGCGAGGAGCGGCAGTTGCGCGGCGATACGGTCGTCGTGCATTTCAACGATTCCACCGCCGACTGGGCGCGCATCCCCTCCAAGGCTATGATGATGGAGCATGTGGAGGAGGATTATTTCAATCAGCTCCATTCCGACAAGATGCTTATGCTTTTCGCCAATGGCACGCTCAGCCGCCTTGAGGCGGAAGGCTCCGTGCAGACCATAATGCTTCCCATGGAGCAGGATTCCACATACAACCGTCTCGTCGACGCCGAGAGTTCCTTCCTTGAGATCGATCTCGTCGACGGCGCGCTCGACCGCCTTAAAATGTGGCCGGAGGTGACAGGCAACGTTACTCCGCTCTTCATGGTGAAACGCAGCCAGAAGCTCCTTCCGAAGGCGGCATGGCTCGATGCCATCCGCCCGAAGCGGGAATGGTATGGCGAGGAGGGATCCGAAGATGTGCGCTGGGATGATGATCTCGGCGAGATCTCTCCCGAACTGGAGGAATATTTCGAGACCGGAACGGTCAGGGGAGGAGGGGGCTATGAGTAGTGATGTGATCCGTCTGCTTCCCGATTCGGTGGCCAATCAGATAGCCGCCGGCGAGGTCATCCAGCGTCCGGCGGCAGTCATCAAGGAGCTTGTGGAGAATGCTGTCGATGCCGGAGCCACCGACATCCGCATATATCTCAAGGATGCCGGGCGTACCCTTATCCAGGTCATCGACAACGGCTGCGGCATGTCGGCCGTCGACGCCCGCATGGCCTTCGAGCGTCATGCCACATCGAAGATTACCCGCGCCGATGATCTCTTCCGGCTCCGCACGATGGGCTTCCGGGGGGAGGCGTTGCCCTCCATATGCGCCATCTCGCAGGTGGATATCCGCACACGCCGCGCCGAGGATACGATGGGGACACGCCTCATCATCAACGGCTCGAAGGTCGAGAGCCAGGAGCCCGACATGTGTGAGAAAGGCACCTGCATAAGCGTCAGGAATCTCTTCTTCAATGTGCCGGCGCGCCGCAAATTCCTGAAGAGCGACAATGTGGAGCTCTCCAATGTCATGCGCGAATTCGAGCGCATGGCGTTGGTCAACAACCGCGTGCGCCTCTCGATCGACACCGGCACCCGTCAGCTCGATCTCCGCCCCGCCACATTCCATCAGCGCATCCACGACATCTGGAAGAATAACCTCAAGATGCAGCTCCTCCCCGTCGAGGTCGACACGCAGCTCATCAAGGTACACGGTTTCCTGTCGCGTCCCGAATTCGCCCGGCGGCGCAACGCCCTGCAGTTTCTTATCGTCAATGGCCGCAATATGCGCCATCCCTATTTCCACAAGGCGATCGTCAGCTGCTTCGAGGGGCTTATTGCCGCCGATACCCAGCCCTGTTATTTCCTCAAATTCGAGGTGGATCCCTCGACGATAGATGTCAACATACATCCGACGAAGAGCGAGATCAAATTCGAATATGAACATGAGATATGGCCCCTGCTCGTGGCGGGGGTGAAGGCCTCGCTCGGAAAGAACTCCGCCGTCCCATCGATTGATTTCACCTCCGACGTGGTCCCCGTGAAGCCGAGGGAGGAGAATGATCCCGTGCCGGAGGTCGACCTTCCGGCCGACTACAACCCCTTCGCCATGTATGGCGACACGGATTTCAGTCCCGGTTTCCCCGGCGATTCCACCTTCGGCTCCGCGACCCCTTCGCGGGGTGCGGGTCAGTACACCTCGGGCGGTTCGGGAAGAGGGGAGACCCCCCGTCGTTTCGATGACCCGAATGTGCGCAACTGGGATAAGCTTTATGCCGATTTCATGTCGCATACGCGCGAGACCGTGCCCGAGGTGCAGCCGTCGCGCCCCGCTCTGCCGGGTCTTGAGGAGACGGAGGCCGAGCCGCAGCTCTGCCTGCAGTTCGCGCTCAAATATATCATCACCACGCTGCGCGACGAGGTGCTCGTCATCGATCAGCACCGCGCCCATCTCAAGGTGCTCTACGAGCGTTATCTCGCTACGGCCGCCGCCGAGGGATGCGTCTCGCAGCGCGTCATGTTCCCCGATACACTTGAGCTGACTCCCGAGCAGCAGACCGCCCTGGCCGAGGTGGAGCCCGACCTGCGCCGTCTCGGATTCGAACTCACGCCGGCCAAAGCGAAAGCCGCTCCCGAAGGGGAGGGGAAGGGGGATATGCCGCATGAAGACTCCGGAGTATGGGAGCTATCGGCCGTCCCGGCCGACCTCCACGGCGCCGATGCGAAAGACCTCGTGCTGCGTGTGCTCGACTCCGTATGCGAGGACTCCGTCAATTACGGCTCCGACCAGCGCCCCGTCGACAGCGTCCTGCGTCGCGTGGCCCTCGTCATGGCCCGTTCGGCGGCCATCACCCGTGGCGTGCGGCTGTCGCCTGATGAAATGGAGCATATGGTGGCCGATCTCTTCTCCCTCCCTGACCCGACATTCACACCCAACGGCAACCGCATCTACGCCTCGCTCGATGAATCCTCCCTCCTCCGTCTGCTCGGATAGCTGTCATGTCACTACTAATACCTTAACCTCATGATTCAATTCCTAATCGCACTCGCCGTCCTGATCGGCGGTTATTTCATCTACGGTCTCCTTATGGAGCGCATCGTGGGGCTTGATGCCAATCGCCCGATGCCCGCCAACACGATGACCGACGGAGTCGACTTCGTGCCCCTTCCGGCATGGAAAGTATTCCTCATCCAATTCCTGAATATCGCCGGACTCGGCCCCATCTTCGGAGCCATCATGGGCGTCATGTTCGGTCCCGCCGCATTCCTGTGGATTGTGCTCGGCACGATTTTCGGTGGCGCCGTCCATGATTTCATCAGCGGCGTAATCTCCATCCGCCGCAACGGCGCCTCCCTTCCGGAGATTGTAGGCGAACAGCTCGGCCTCTCCGTCAAGCAGGTGATGCGCGGATTCTCCCTCCTGCTCATGATTCTCGTCGGGGCCGTCTTCGTGATGACCCCCGCCTCCCTCATAGCCTCCCTGACCCCCGAGGGGCTCGACGTCACTTTCTGGATTTGCATGATTTTCATATATTACATGCTTGCGACGGTCCTGCCCGTCGACAAACTCATCGGAAATCTCTATCCGGTCTTTGGCGGGGCTCTTCTCTTCATGGCGGTAGGCATCCTCTGGATGCTCCTTTTCGGGGGCATCGAGATACCCCACGATATGTCGGCCGGACTCTTCAACCGTCATCCCGGGGGGGATTCGACTCCGATTTTCCCCATGATGTTCGTCTCCATCGCCTGTGGCGCGATCTCCGGATTCCATGCCACGCAGAGTCCGATGATGGCCCGCTGTCTTACGAATGAGAAGCTCGCCCGTCCGATATTCTACGGCGCGATGGTCTGCGAAGGTATCGTGGCCCTGATATGGGCGGCCGCCGCCATCGCCTTCACCGGGGGCTATGACGGCATCGCCACCTTCATGGCCGATCCCGCCAACGGCGGAGCCGGGGGACTCGTACACCGCATCTCCCTCGAATGGCTCGGTGCAGTCGGCGGAGTGCTCGCGATGTTCGGAGTCATCGCCGCCCCAATCACCTCAGGCGACACGGCCCTGCGCAGCGCGCGCCTCATAGCCGCCGACTTCCTGCGCATCGACCAGTCGAAGCTTTGGAAACGCCTTGCCGTCTCGATTCCCATCTTCGGCCTCTCTTTCCTCATCATGATGATCGACTTCAATGTGCTATGGAGATACTTCGCATGGTGTAACCAGATGCTCGCAGTCTTCACCCTCTGGGCCATCACCGTGTGGCTGTCGCGGGAAGTCAGGGGCAAGGTGTTCGGACTCTTCCGGGCCTACTGGCTCACGCTTCTTCCGGCGATGTTCATGACCGTCGTCTGCATCACTTACATCCTCTTCGCCCCGCGACCCGAAGGATTCGGGCTGCCCTACGAAGCCGCCCTCGGCAGCGGACTGGCCGTCAGCCTTATTCTCGGTCTCCTCTTCATGCGCTCCCTCTCCCGACCCCTCGCGCTCACCAAAGCGTAATGATTTCCGGCAGCCATCCCTGCGACGGTTGCCGGAAAAAAACGTTTACCTTTCCGCTCCCATTGGTATCATTGATAGGAAAAGCTGACAACAGCCCCTTGAGATATGCGGAAAATTAGTAAATTTGCACTTAGAATCCGGCCATTCACAAGCGCGGCGTGACGCGATAGCCTCGGAGGAGGCAGCCCCGTCACCCTCGCGGCCCGGATTCCCACATATCAAAAGGTGATTATCGCCGACATCTGCTCCATTCAAACTTGGCCGTCTGAAGCAACGAGATGAGGATGCTCGAACGATAGTCTCCGCTCGACTTGATGTATAGCCGTCATCCCCGGCCTATGCGATTCCATTTCCCCCCGGGCGGGGAAGAGGAGCGCCATGGTCGTCCCGGGGAGACCACCACTATATGCAAGATCGATGCGGGGCTGTTGTTTTTTCATCCATCTTGTTAGGTAGGCCAAGACCTGAATGGAGGATGACGGAACCGACGGTCCCGCATTTTTATGTCTGAGCCGAAACCAATCGAGACAACCGCGCCCACCGGAAATGCCATCCGTCGGAAGATCCGCCGATTCAACGATAACCAAACCTTTCAATCTTACCGAGATGCAGAACCCCGACATGCGCCGCTTCCGCGCCACCGACAACACCCTCTACTTCAACACACGCGACGAACTCGTCCGCGTGCCGCTGGACCGTGTCGCCTACTTCGAGACCGACTCCAACTACTGCGACGTAATCTTCATCAACGGCCTCCGCGCCACCCTCCTCACCTCCCTCTCCAACATCGAGCAGATCCTCGACGGGCGTCCGCGTTCGGAGGATGCCTTGTTTATCCGTATCGGAAAGCGTCACATCGTCAATCGCCGGTACATCCATAGCATCAACATCCCACGTCAGTCGCTGATTCTCTCGGATCTATGCGGCGGGATGGTGCATAAACTCACGATTTCACGTGAAGCACTCAAATCACTCAAGCAATTCTATATTGATAATCTTCAGTAAACATTTATAAAATGGAAATAATAATAGGCCGCAAAGGTTCACAGAAAGTGCCTATCACCGATACATCCGTCAGTCGTGAACACTGTAAGGTGACTGATAATGGCGACGGCACATATAAAATCGAGAATCTGAGTCAATCAGGAACAAAAGTCGACGGTCGCGATATAATCTCAGCCACCGCTACCTTGAACAGCCGCATCCAACTCGGCCAATCGTTCAGCGCCACGCTGGTAGAACTCATAGGTGCTCCATCAACATCTGCGTCTACCGCTCAAAAGTCGGTTGCCGGAGAATCTGCCGCATCAGCGACGCGCGAGTCGACGACATCCGACACGTTGCCGAAAGTGAAGACTTTCAATATATCCCATCTTGAACACATATGGGAGAATTTCAACCGCGAGAATCTTGAGATGTTGGCCAGACAGCGGCAGGTTAATTTGGCACGTACAGGCTTCGGTATACTCACGATGTGTACGGTCCCTGTCTCGATTCTTATAGGCTCGACGATAGCTTACTGCCTTCCTGTATTGGGTGTGCTCGGCAACCTCTGGAGTTTTATCGGTATGAAGAATGCCGAAACTCCCGAGCAACGTCAGCGCCGACAGGATGAGTTTGATGAGGCGTGGGTATGCCCGAATCCTAAGTGTGGTCATACTCTCAATGCAAAGAACTATAAGATGCTTGTCCGAAATTTCCAAAACTGCCCATATTGCAAATGTAAATACGAGGTGAAATGAGATCGCTGTGGCTTGTACTTCTTATGATGCTTCTCCCGGTCGGCAAGGTGTTGGCCGAAACATATGTCGTATGTGTCGGAATAGCCAATTATGCCGACCCGAAGGTTAGGAATCTTGTAAAGTCGGAACAGGATGCCAAATCCATGGCGGAGTTCTACAAGAAGGGTACGCCGAATGTTATAACCGTCACCGGCCGGTATGCCACAAAATCGCAGATTATCCAATGTCTGAAGAGTCAGTTCGGCCGGGCAAAGAGAGGGGATAGGATAATATTCTATTTCAGCGGACATGGTTATCCGGGCGGTTTCTGTCCCTATGACATGAGGCGGCCGGAGGATGGACTGACATATGAAGAGGTGCTGAGGATAATGAGGGCTTCCGATGCCACTGATAAATTCATCTTCGCCGATGCCTGCAACAGCGGGGCGATACGTAACGGAGGATCCGGTGGAAACCCTGAGACAGGTAATGTCATGATGTTTCTCTCCTCGCGGGGAAACGAGATGTCGGTTGAGAAAGCGTTTCAGGCCAACGGTTGTTTCACCCGCCATCTCCTGCGTGGATTGGGTGGGGCGGCGGATTCCGATGCGGATCGTAAGATTACGGCAGCCGAGTTATACCGTTATGTCAGCATGATGGTCAGAAAGGATAGCGGGGATAGACAGCATCCTGTGATGTGGGGAAAGTTTCCGGAAGATTTGGTGATTGTCCGTTACGCCACGCGTTAAGTTTGTCAATTAATCCCGCCATTTCATCAAACATCATATCGCGATTCACTTATTACGCGATAAAATATCCTATTTTTGTATCCAGACTAATCTTCTTTAACTATAGGGGTTATGCATCTGAACGCTAATACTGAATTGCAGAACGGAAAATTCCGGATTATCCGAGTCCTCGGTCAGGGAGGATTCGGCATAACATATCTTGCGGAGAATGTCTTCTTTGATCGCCTTGTCGCCATCAAAGAATTCTTTCCGAAGGATTTCTGCGGTCGTGACGATACGAGCCATCTGACACTCGGCACGCAGAACAATGCCGAGACCGTCAATAAGCTTAAGGCGCGTTTTCTGAAAGAGGCCAAGAATATCGCCAAACTCGACCATCCCGGAATTGTCAAGATTCACGATATTTTTGAGGAGAACAACACCGCGTATTACGTGATGGACTACATCGAGGGAGATAACCTCAACGAGATGGTGAAGCGTAATGGTCCGCTTCCGGAAGCCAAGGCTGTAGAATACATCTGTAAGGTCGGTGACGCTTTGGAGTATATTCATTCACGCAGCATGACCCACTTCGACGTGAAGCCTGCCAACATCGTCGTGCGTCGAAGTGACGATCTTCCCATCCTTATCGACTTCGGTCTCTCTAAGCAATATGACCGGTACGGCGATGCCACCTCAACCCTGATGCAGGGTGTTTCGCAGGGCTACTCACCCATCGAGATGTACAATGCCGGAAGTGTCTCCACCTTCTCCCCACAGACCGATGTCTACTCTCTTGGAGCAACCCTATACTATATTCTGACAGGTAAGGTGCCCCAACCCGTAACGGAGTTAGTTGAAGCGGAGTTAGTTATTCCTGACAATGTTTCATCCCGGAGTAAAAATGCCATAAATCAGGCAATGAAGCTCTCGAAATCTCAGCGTACGCAATCGGCAGAAACTTTTATGAAGCATCTTAAAACCGATGATTCTACACAAGAAAACTCCGATTCATCTGAGGATACCATACTTGTTGAAGAGAAAGGTCAGTTAACCCATGAATCAGATATAAATCCTAAGGGGAAAGAGGATGTAATAAATGATAGCACCCAAGGTGGAGAGGAGATATCAATACCTACATCAGACTTTCACAGTAAATCCAGTTACCTGCCATGGATTATCGTATCTGTGTTATTTATGGGAATCATATTTTGGCTGGTAAACAGTGAAAGTCCTAATAATGAGTATTATTCTTTAGACTCTGAGAATTCAATTGATTCTGTAGCGGTGAGCAATTTGGTGGCTTCTCAGAAGGTAGAGGCAACGGAGAATGAGGCAGTCGATCAGAACAACGGTAATATGCCATATGATGCCAAGTTCTTCACTGACAATGCCAACAAAGCAGCTAGCGTAAGTGGCGGAGAGGCTAAGTATGCAGAGACACCCAGTGGTCTGAAGTATGCCATAATCCGCGCCGGTAGAGGCCAGCATCCGAGGGCTACCGACGTGGTTACGGTGAATTACGCAGGATGTCTAACCGATATAAACAGTACAGAATTTGACAGCTCATACCGTCGTGGCGAACCAACTAGTTTCCCACTTAATCAGGTCATCGCCGGATGGACTGAAGGTTTACAGCTGATGCAGCCGGGCGCGATATATGAATTCTATATCCCATCTAATCTCGCATATGGTGAACGTGGCGGCGGTCCTATTCCTCCGAACGCTCCGTTGCTTTTCAAGGTAGAGCTTATATCCATCTACTCTCCCGCACAATAAGCGTGACTGGGGGAACATAAGAATAGTAAGTTTTAAGGTGGTGTCTACGAGGGTGAATGTAAATTCCGAGTGTTGGGGAAAATACTCTATACATTTCCCAATGGAGACACTTTCAAATGAAAATAAAATATAAATGAAGAATTTAATTAAACCGATTAAAGCTTTTAGTCTCCCAAGACATAACTTATATCGCATAGGTACTCTTGTACATTCTAAATGCCTCTATAGGTATATGCCTATGGATGCTGCCATAGCTTCGCTAAGAAACAATACAATTCGTATGTGTTCACCTTCCACTTGGAAAGACCCCTTTGAAAAGCATTTCTATGAAATGGCTCAACGCTTGGGGAAAATGACCGATAAGCCCTTTGATACAGCTTTATCAGCTTTATGTGTTACAACGAATCCTCATTGTGAAGCAGCGTGGGAAATGTATTCTCGTAAGCCAGAAGATAAGGAATGTACTGAATTGAATCTGTGTGTACGCTTTAAGATTTATACAGGTCAATTTAGAGAATATCTTAGTAAGTTCGCACGGGAAATGAATTATAAAATATTCGAGGGTAAAGTAGACTATTCAATATCAGAGAGGCAACTCAGAAGTATTGGAAATCCCCAAAATAAGCTGACATCGGGTTTCTGTGAAGATTTTGATCTAAATAAGTATCTAAATTTGATGCTATTAAAACGTCAGCAGTTTTCATATGAGAATGAGGTAAGATTTTTATGTAGCGGTCCTAGTCTTGGAAAAGAGGAGATATTTATTCCTATTCCTTGGAGTCAGTGCCTGTATTCTGTTCAACTTCATTCTGATGCTTCGGATAAATCACGCGAATTATTGAGAAATGCATTAGAGGAGAACTATAGGAAATGTTTACAAGATTATGCANTAGAGGNGAACTNTAGGAAATGTTTACAAGATTATCCTACGCGTAGATTGACTCTGATTAATGTCCCAATCATTGAAAATACACTTTATTCACCTGTTCCACCTATAGTTATGTCATAATCCTATGCAACTGAATACTGATACGGAATTACAATCCGGCAAGTATCGGATTCTCCGTGTCCTCGGGCAGGGGGGATTCGGGATTACTTATCTTGCGGAGCATACTACCTTGAGTAAGAAAGTTGCTGTCAAGGAGTTTTTTCCGAAGGATTTCTGTGATAGGGATGAGACGTTGGCTATAACTTCATTCAGTCAGAATAAATCGGAGTTGTTGGCGCGACTTAAGGCTCGTTTTATAAAAGAAGCACGTAACTTATCCAATCTTGACAATCCCGGTATTGTAAAAATACACGATATTTTCGAGGAGAATGGTACTGCTTACTATGTGATGGATTATATCGAGGGGGAAAATCTCAATGATATTGTAAAGCGTGAAGGGGCTTTGCCGGAAAAACGAGCGGTTGATTATATCCGTAAGATAGGGATGGCGTTAAGCTATCTTCATTCGCGCAAGATGACCCACTTCGATATCAAGCCCGCCAATATAATGATTAGGAGTAGCGATGACATGCCTATACTTATAGACTTCGGGCTATCGAAGCAGTATGATTCCAATGGGGACGCTACTTCTACGTTGATGCAGGGAATTAGTTCCGGTTATTCACCGATTGAGATGTATAACACGGATACTCTAACTGCGTTTGCGCCACAGTCGGATATATATTCTCTTGGTGCTACCTTATATTATCTGCTGACTGGTCGAGTCCCTCCGACAGCCACTGATTTGCTAAGTAAACGATCCCACTTGTTTCCCATCGCTAACAAACGTCTTGACGGGGCTATTAAAAAAGCTATGGAACCGGTCGAATCCAATCGTCCGAGATCTGTTGATGAATGGATGAAGAATTTTGGGCGGCAGACGGGCGGTAAAACTAAAAGAAATCGATATAGCCGTCGGAAACTGCGTAGATTTAGGTGGCTGGTGGGGATAGCTTGTATTATGAGTCTTTTGGCAGCTTTTGGTTGCTATGGATATATCAACTATTATGCAGAAGTAAAGGGAGGTTATGTTTATAAGAATGGTATCAAATATGAGATTATACAAGGAGACTCTCGATATCTAAAAGTCATCGGAACTAACACTGCAATCATCAATTTAGCACTTCCCTCTAAATTATGGATAGGCAATGGTTTCTGTCCGGTGACGACTATCGGAAAGTATGCTTTCTATAAATGCAGTTCCCTTACGAGCGTGACGATCCCGGGTTCGGTGACGACTATCGCGGAGGGCGCTTTCTCTGGTTGCAGTTCACTTAGAAGCGTCACGATCCCGAGTTCGGTGACCTCAATTGGAGGGTGGGCTTTCTCTGGTTGCAGTTCTCTTACAAGCGTCACGATCCCGAGTTCGGTGACCTCAATTGGAGGGTGGGCTTTCAATGGTTGCCGTTCTCTTACAAGCGTCACGATCCCGAGTTCGGTGACCTCAATTGGAGGGTTGGCTTTCTCTGGTTGCAGTTCACTTAGAAGCGTCACGATCCCGAGTTCGGTGACCTCAATTGGAGGGAGTGTTTTCTCTGGTTGCAGTTCACTTAGAAGCGTCACNATCCCGAGTTCGGTGACCTCAATTGGAGGGTTGGCTTTCAATGGTTGCAGTTCTCTTACAGGCATCACGATCCCGAGTTCGGTGACCAAAATTGGACAGTGGGCTTTCTCTGATTGTAGTTCGCTTACAAGCATCACGATCCCGAGTTCGGTGACCTCAATTGGAGGGTTTGCTTTCAATGGTTGCAGTTCTCTTACAAGCGTCACGATCCCGAGTTCGGTGAAGACTATCGAAAAGGGTGCTTTCTCAGATTGCAGTTCCCTTACGAGCGTGACAATTCCGAGTTCGGTGACCGAAATTGGGATGTTTGCTTTCTTTGGTTGCAGATCCCTTACAGGCGTCACGATCCCAAGTTCGGTGACCGAAATTGGATACGAAGCTTTCCCTTCATCATGTAGGATTAACCGAGGGTTCTGGTAATATCGCTAACTGAATCCTCCGATATTCCTGATTTGATATCGTATAAAAAACTGCACCCATACGTCTGGTGATGAGATAATTTCCTCAATCAAATTAAGGATTTTGTCAAACAAGTCAGGTAATAGTTGCATACCGGAATAATCGAGTATATCTTTGTAAATAAAAAACCGAACAGATATGAACGACGAAACGACACGTCTCCTTAATGAGACAACCGGAAATACACAGAAAGCTGCCCCGGCACAGCAGAATACATCAGCAGCTTCCGCTAAAGGGAAGAAGGCACAGGGGAAATCATTTGATGCAGCGATGTACGCCGCCGGTGGCGCCGTCGCCGGAGCTGCCGTAGGGGCGGCTGTTACGGCAACCGCCGCTAAAAACGAAGATCCGATTCTTGATGTGGAAAAGCCCGAGGAGTCACCGGAAGCCACAGTCGAAACGCCGGCGGAGGAACAGGTGATACTCGCGAACGATGAGGGGGTGAGATACGCTCATGTTGAAGCCGATAATTTCAACGATGCCTTCGCTCAGGCCCGCTCACAGGTGGGGGCAGGTGGAGTCTTCGAGTATGAAGGACGGCTCTACGGAACATATACCGCTGCTGAATGGAATGACATGTCGGCTCAGGAACGTGCGGATTATCAGGCCCGTGTCAATGAAGTCGCTCCGAGTCATCCCTCCCTCTCCACCCAACACAATGATACGCCGCACTATGCCGGTGTCGCTGAATCTCATGCAGAGCCGATGCACGTGCAGGAAGTGGCGCATAATACTGAAATGATCTCTGCGGAACCCGTAGATAATGAAATTCATGTGCTGGGCGTGCAGGCAGTTCAGACAACCGATGGTGAGATTATGAACATCGCTGTCGTGGAATGTCAGGGTGATCATGCATTGCTTGTAGACGTGGATAATAGCGGAACAATGGATTGCCTTGTGCATGATGATAACCGGGACGGGTATATTCAGCCTGAGGAATTGCATGATATCTCAGAAGCTGGTATCCATGTCAATGATTTGCTTGAGACGCAGGCAGCTCAGGCCGGTGGCTATTATGCCGCCAACGATGATATGCCGGATTATATCAATGATGCGGATTCTATAATGAGTGTCTGATGGGAAAGATTTTCATAGTTTGCCCGGAATGCCGTCAGCAACTCTCCTTCAATGAGGTGCCGGGCTACCAGAATATGGTGGTGGAGTGTCCCAAGTGTCATTTCAAGGCGAACGCGAGTGTCTATCAGAGCGGAGCGAACGCTCGTGGAGGACAGGGTGCAGACGAGATGCCGACGCAGCTTGTGATACCCCCGACCTCAACGCTTGATATAGGTCAGATACGCGTCAAGTCCACCGGTGAAGTGCAATGGCTCAACCCGGGGAGCAATGTCATCGGCCGAAGGGCTCAGACAGGAACAGCCGACATCAAGATAAGCACCGATATGTATATGAGCCGACGCCATGTGCAGATCGATGTGGTGAAGAAGCCCGGCGGCTACGAGCATCGGTTGGTGGAAATCAACTCCACCAATATAGTGAAGCTTAACGGCAAACCCATCAACAGAGGGGATATATTGATTCTTAAATTTGGGGATACGCTGACTCTCGGCACGACAGATATAGTGCTTGAATCAAATTCTGAAGAGGCTACGCGTCTCATATAAACTTTAATGACGAAAGAAATATGATTAGTATCCGCCAACCTCTCTCGTTCTCCGAGATCGGAAGAAAGGATAATCAGGAGGATTATCTTTTTCCGCAGAAGGCTTCGGCTGCCACACGCACATTCATCTTATGCGACGGAATGGGTGGCCACGACAACGGCGAGGTCGCGAGCCGTACTGCCGCCGAGGCATTGGGCGAGTTCCTCTCCTCATGCAATGAGGTCGATATCCCGACGTTTGAAGCGGGACTGGAGAAAGCTTACGAAGCTCTTGACGGAATCGGCTCGGGATCTTTTAAGAAACCGGGCACGACGATGGCGTGTCTATGTCTCAATGAGAATTCTTATCTGGTGGCACACATCGGGGATAGCCGCATCTACCATATACGTCCATCCCTCTATAACCCGAAGTTAGGTAGCGGCGGAATACTTTATCAGTCGTCTGACCATTCATTGGTCAATGATCTGCTCAAAGCCGGCGAACTGACGGAGGAGGAGGCGCGTGATTTCCCTCAGAAGAATGTCATCACCCGGGCCATGCAACCACTTGACAAACGATATAAAGCTGATGTCTATCAATTTGATGATATCAGGGAGGGTGATTATTTCTTTATTTGCTGCGATGGAATTCTGGAGCAACTGACGAATGAAAGGCTCTGCGAAATTTTGGCAATTTACCGCAATGATAGCGACAAACTGAGAGAGATAAGAAGGGTGTGCGAAGGGCGTACGCGTGATAATTTCTCCTGTTGGCTAATTCCGGTCGATAAGGTGAATATTCCTTTGGCATCGTCTGCCCGTGATGTGTTGCTCGCCAACGTTGAGAATATCGGTGAGCCTATCTCCAACGTCCCGGTTGCCTCATCTGAGGTCGGGGAAACTGCTATTGAACCGACTGTGGAGCAACGAAACGTGGCACGCAAGATTTCCGTCGTGTTGATGATTGATATACTTGTAGCGATTCTGGCTACATGCCTGATTGTATGGTTCTTCTGTTTTAAAGCGTCGGAAGCTCAGCCGGTTTATGAGCAGCTTGATCAGCTCAAGCCGGAAATGACTCAGCAGGAGTCATCTGCCGAGCAGGTCGGTACCGCCGCTATCCAATCAGAGGGAAACGCCGCCGAAGAGAAAATTAATAGTAAAGAACCAGAAACTCAGGATCAATCAGACGATGCAACTTCAGTCTAATACGGAATTACAGAACGGTAAGTTCCGGATCCTCCATGTCCTCGGGCAGGGAGGATTCGGAATCACATATCTTGCCGAGAATGTCGCTCTCGGGCGTAGGGTGGCAATCAAGGAATTTTTCCCGAAGGATTTCTGCGGACGAGATGAGACCACCCGGGCCATCACATCCTTCACCGGAGGTAATTCCGAACTTCTTGAGCGTCTTAAGAAGCGGTTCCTTAAGGAGGCGCGAAATATCGCGGCTCTCGATCATCCGGGAATCGTGAAAATCCATGATATTTTCGAGGAGAACGGGACGGCTTATTATGTCATGGACTATATCGAGGGGGAGAATCTCAACGAGATGGTGAAGCGTGAGGGCGCGATGCCGGAGGCACGGGCTGTAGGCTACATCAGGAAAGTGGGGGAGACCTTGAGCTACATACACGGCCGCAACATGACGCACTTCGATGTCAAGCCGGCCAATATCGTCGTGCGCCGCAGCGACGACATGCCGATCCTCATCGACTTCGGCCTCTCGAAGCAGTACGACATCCACGGCGACGCCACATCGACCCTCATGCAGGGTGTCAGCTCGGGTTATTCCCCGCTGGAAATGTACAATCCGGCCGGTCTGACCACATTCTCACCGCAGACGGATGTCTATTCCCTCGGAGCCACTCTTTACTTCCTTTTGACGGGCAAGGTTCCACCTGCTGCAACGGAACTTGTCACCGATGTTATTCAATTGCCCTCCTACTTGAATCCTGCTGTCAGAAATGCCATCGAAACGGCCATGAAACCGGGCAAGGCACAACGGGTAGAATCCATAGATGAATTCCTATTCTCATTGAATAATGGGAATACCGTTTCTTCAGATGAAAGAAGAGGGGGGGCGACAGTTCCGGATGATGAGAGTACTCGTCTGATTGGTCAACCCTCAATCGGGTCAAACGGAGGAGGAACGACTCCTCCAACCGTTGTGCCACAACCTACGGTGGGTAAAAATCCCGGAAGTGCAGGTAAAGCAATTATGTGGATATTCTTAGGTGTGGTTGTGATACTCGGTATTGTGATAGCTATAACTGTTTCTCAGTGTAATTCCGGTCACAGTACGAATACCCCGGTGATTGATAGCACATGTGCTGTTGATTCCTCTGATTTTGTCGGAGAAATCGTGTATGTAGAGGTTGATTCGGTTGATCTGGTTGATACTGTTAGATATGATTATGGAGTACCATCTATTACTACGGATTGCGTAATAAGACAAGTTGAGGCTGGCTATAAATATAGAATGTATGTGCCGAAATATCTGGCTGAAGCTAATTTTGTACCTGAGGAGGGTTGGAATATTTATGATAATGGAGAATCATATATTTGTTTTGGAGTCCTCTCTCCTGATAATGGAAACACCACACCGGAAGAGTTGGTAAACCAATTCACAGGGGAGTATCCGTATTCTTACAAGAGAGCTACAGATAGTTGGGCTGTAAGAACAGGTTATGTGGGAAATAGTATGTATTATATGCGTGTGGCACGTGATGGATATAATTATCCGACTTTCATATATTGGGCACCTGCGAACGATGAAAATACTAAGGTTTACCAAAAATTGATGGAGAAAATGTCATTGAATTTCCCGATGTATTAAAATTTAAACTAATTAGTACTTATGGCAATAGTATTAGCAATTATTATTTCGTTGGTAGTATATTTAGGCGGTGGTTGGTGTGCTTATAATATCTATGAGTCTTTTCAGGATATTGATACAATGACAATCCAAGGCCTTTACTCATCGCAGATCCTGACATATAACCTTGTCGCATTGGCTTTCAATCTTCTTTTCGGATGGTTGGCGGAGAAAAGAGGAGAACAGTTCTCTGAAATATTCATATGGATCGCGATTGGTGTACCGTTAGCGACATGGGCTGTATGTGCATATATTCTACCCCTATCTTACGGTGCGTCCATTCTCAACACGATAATAAATATCATCGTATTGATTTACAGCGCAACAGTTTGGCTGAGCAGAGAACTTTAAAGAGAGGGTAGATGCCACTGTACAATACAGAGATGTTTACCTTTATGTGGGGAATGGTGGTAACTTTGCCCCTGGAATTTATCAGGAGCTCAATGATAAGATTTCCAAAAACTTTCCATTATAATAGTAGTAATCCTTGACTCCATATGAATTATGTGAGTATAATTGATAATAACATGAATATTAGTAAGTTAATAATCGCGTTGGCTGTCTTTCCCTTTAGTTTTAATGTGGATCTGGCGGCAGAGAGTGTGTACACGGATGATGTGCTTGTCATTGATCCGGATGAAAGATATGAAGTCTATGACCCCGATTTTACGTCAGAGGCTGACGTTGAACAATCGCAGAATGATGTAAAGGGTGAGATTTTCGCTCATACGGATGAACTCCCTGAATTCATAGGTGGACAGCAAGCGTTGATATCGTATCTATGCAACGAAATTCGTTATCCGGAACAGGCTATTAAGGATAAAATCGAAGGACGTGTAGTTGTTCGGTTTGTTGTCGATCAACTGGGGAGAGTGTGTGATCCTACAGTTGTTCATGGTGTGCGCTCCGATCTTGATGAGGAGGCTATTCGTGTTGTCAGGAACATGCCTCTATGGCTGCCCGGTCGTATTGGTGGAGAACCGGTTAACTGTTATTTTCTCCTACCCGTAAACTATCGGTTTGCACCTCAGGATGAGCAGATTCCTCCGCGATAATCAAGTTCCACGGAAGAAACGGCATTTGTCGCGTAAGTCCTATGGTCTTTGGTTCTATGGACAAAAATCCCTATTGAATTATGGACAAAAGTTCTATTGAATTCCTATGGACCAAGCACCGATGGTTTACCTTTTGCTTGCCGAGGTATATTATCCTGAAGTCTTACTGATTTATATATGTATATTGCTATGAATGGATTTTTGCTGTTATCGGGAGGAGTGGTCGGAATAGGATGTATATGCCTGTTATTGCTCGTGTGCTCTCCGACCAAAGGATGGGCAGGAGAGATGCTGGTACGGTTGGTATTGAAATTCACGGCTCCTAAAGATTCGATTATCTTTAATAATCTGTATTTCCATAATGGGAGACAATCGTGTCAGATAGATCACCTTATCATCTCCCCGAAAGGGGTATTCGTCGTAGAAACCAAGACTTTTCTCGGTGAGGTGTCGGGGGAGGCGTTAGGTCCCAAGATTCACAGGCGTGTACTTGGAATGTCATATTGGATGAGAAATCCTGTTGATCAGAACGAATATCATTTGCGATTTCTTAGGGATAATCTACCGGTTATAAGGGCCTATGTCGGCGCATTACGTTCGATTGTGGTCTATTCCTTCATGACTCGTCTGCGGATTACGGGAAATCCGGGGTTTATCGGCATATTGCGCGATATTCCCTACATGTTGGCCCGATACGGCACCGCCTCTTTGAGTCTTGCCGAACGTGATGCCATAGCAGCGGAAATCGGCAGATTCAACCGACGTTGACAGATGATATGAGAAATCTCTTCGGCCTCTTGCTCAGGTGGAATTATTACAGTATATTTACAAATTGTGCCCATGAAATTCTGAAGTCCCTCGCGACATCTTGGAATAAAGAGCTAAGGGCGATATCTATCCAGAAATTCCTGTGCTGATAAAACTGGTATCAAGAAATATACGTTTCATTTTGACATGAGGTATTTGGTACGTTCGTCTTCCATATCTATCACGGATGGATTCACACTGTGACTCAGTTTTTTCATTTTTTTGATCCATTCAGTAGTTTCTGAATCCTCTTGGACGTGGTCCTCGCTATAATCCCTCATTGATGTGCGTACAACACCTTTGATATTCTCCAGTATACGAGTTATAAGGGATGCGTCCGCTCCTTGTTCTAATGTTACGACTACCTGTTTCATTACTTTGAATATTTATGTGGTAAAGTTAATCGATTTCTTTGAAAATTCAAAACGTCTATCAGACAGGTCCTGATTTCCTGACCAATGAAACGTCATAAAAACAAAGCTCCAATGCATCCGGGTCATCTTTACCTTTGCCGGTCGTCCGGTATTCTTTTATATGGAAAAGAAACTTAGAACAAGAAGAGAGAATGGGAAATCCGGTTTTGTAGATATGGAGGGTAAATGGATCATCCCTCCGATTTTTGACAGTGCAAGAAACTTTCGGGAGGGAACGGCCTGTGTATCGATCGACGGTTTGTATGGATATCTCCTCGAAGATGGTTCTTATCTGATTCCCCCCATGTATGAATATTCGGAATCTTTCTGGACAGGAGTAGCTGCCGTAACGGTTAATGGAAAAGTTGGATTCATCAATAAGGAGGGTATATTCGTGATACCTCCTATATTCGACAGGGCGGCTAATTTTTTTCACAGAGAGTTCACATATGTGGTGCTCAACGGTAAGTCCGGCTGGATGAATCTGGATGGCAGTTACCTCGTAGAGCCTATTTACGATGATTCTTTTCATCATGTTCGCTGGATAGAGGTGATGCTTGACGGCAAACTCGGCGCGCTTTATCCATCCGGCGAAGAAATCGTGCCATGCAGGTTCGATTGCATAAGAGAGGTTGACGGCAGTTTATATCTTCTGGCGGGAGGCGTGTGGTATGTAAAGAAATTCTGAGCCATAGCCGTATAATCCGGATTCAATGCAGTAAATCAATGATTTACTGCATTGAATCCGTTATTCCCTTGGATTTTATCTGAAACGTGGCGATTATTCCCTTGGATTTTATCTGAAATAAGTGGATTATTCCTTTGGATTTTGTCTGAAATAAGCGGCTTATTCCCTTGGATTTTATCTGAAATAAGCAGATTACTCCTTATCGGCATTATCCGATCTTCAGCTTCCGGAATGAATGCGCCGCAGTTGGTTCGTAAATTAAAACGGGTATTTCATAAATAATTCCTCCGGGGATGGTGCGCTTTGACTCGTCCTACTGCACAAATGCTTCGTCAACTAATTATCTGACTCATCTTCTGCAATGTTGCAGAAGATGAACTTCCTTTACATCGACAAATAAGTATAATATTGCAGTTTTTTAGAAGTAGAATAAGAAGTATGTAATTTTGCATCGTAAATCGTTGAGAAAGGGTCCCCGGTAGGATTACTTCCTGACACGAAATCACCAAAGACTATAATACACTTCTTACTTTATTTACTATGCGTTACTTCACAGAAAATCCTGATGAAAAGAAAATTGACCGTGATTATATCGTCACTCTTCAGGAGATTGACGGAAATCTTGAAGTGGTGAATGTTCCTATTAAAAAAATATCGGGTTGCACATCGGCAATGAAGAGAATTGTTGCTGATGAGTCAAAAAGTGTGCAGGATCTCATGGCGACTTTTATCGCTATATTCGGCGCCAGGTCGGAGTCAAGACCGTTTGACTACATGGCTCCATACAATTACAATCAGCGTGCCGGCAGATTGTCCAAGTCGGAATTTTCAGTTGCATGGCCGAAGGTTATGACTATGGAGAAAATGAATTATCAATGGGAAGTGGCTGCTCAGAAAGCGAAGTCTGAATGTGAGCGAATCTATGGTAATAGCCTCGATATCCAATTGGAGGAATTATCTCGTCAAAAAGAGAATGAGGCAGTAAAGAGTGTTAAGTATGAGCAGAAAATGGAGTTGTACAAGCGAATCATGCGCTGGATCGAGGCTCTGCAATATACGGCTACTCTCAGTAAACTGAAAAAGCTGGAGAATGTGAAGATGTATTCTACCGAGACTATCGGCTGGACTAATTTCCTTTACAAGATTAACGCGGATATAAATATCCGTGTGCGTACGAATTTCGGCTATGGCAGTGCATCCTACTTCCTGACGGAGGTGCAGTATAAGGGTCTCCCGATCTTATCCTATAATAAATTAGTGGATTATTATTATGCCGATATGACTGATCTCATCCGTGCGACCGAGTCGTTCGATACCACTCGGGTAAGCTGGGAAGTAGCCTTGGACTATGTTGCTAATTTTGTCAGAGAGGCTTCAGTACTTTCGGAGGAGGAGTTTCTCCGTCGATACGTGCTCACCAATGTTCGTAAAATGATGGAGGGTCTGGAGAAGATTAACAATAATCCGATTGCTCATCTTAATACCATCAGTAATATAGAGGTTAAGCAACATGTGCACACTGTCCGTCGTATGCTTGCCAATGAGATTATCCGTATGCAGTGCTTTCAGGAAGAGACAGCTTTGTTATTCAAGGTTGAGAAGATTATGAGTGCTTTGGAGTTTGTGGGTAGCCTTGAGCGATTCGCTGAATCCCTGCCTGAGATACGTCGCCATATAGATCGCATCTATGAGCTTAACCAGACTCTTCTGCCGGAGATACGGGAGGGCTTGGAGCGGATAAATATCCGCATAAATGGCCTTTCTGCTGATAGAAATCTGATTGATCGAGAACTAATTCCTATCAATGGTCGGATGAGTGACTTGATTGCTGAGATAAACCGCAGGAAAGCACTTAATGGTGGCCGAAATATTGATATGGATGTATTCCGCAGAGAGTTTCCTGACTACGACAATCTGTTGAGGCAACAGAATAATCTTTATGTGAAGCGTAGCGACCTCACCAAGAAAATTTCGGAACTATCTAATTTCGCTTCACTTTTGACAACAGCTTTGGCAAATACGGCCACAGAGTACTCCGTAGCCTGATTCGGCGTTGAACTATACCATGAAAGGTATAAATAGCAATTACCGTTTTTTTCTGCGGTGATTGCTATTTGCTATTTATGTTATTTTTGGACGTTTTATATCCCTCTAAGTGGGGATTTTATCAATTAATCATATCTATTTATCCATTAATATATCTTTGTTGGGTCTGCAGCCAATAAAAAGTGTATCTTTGTAGAGAATTTTCTTTATTTATTAACTACATCATGATTTATTACTGTCTTCTCAATGTCCTGAGAAATTTGGTAACGAGTATAGCAGAGCGATAGATCTATTTAATAACCCATAAAATTTGGTATAATGAGTCATATACAACATTCTTATCTTCGTATGATTTTATTATCGCTTCTTATGACGGTACTTCCGACATATGTAGGCGCTGAAAGATTTTTTCTTCATGAGGCAGCGGTCAATCTCGATGTTCCATTTAGAAAGAAAAATAATATCCGTTCGTTTAAAACCAATATCTCCGACTTCTCAGAGGCTGAGATTAAGGAATGGATGGATGATGTCAGGAACAATGCGCAGTTGTTACCTCCGATGAAGTCTGATAAATACGTCTCATCTCTGATAGATCGGATTCTGGATAACAAAGGAGTTACAAGGCTTGAAGATGAAATATGTGGAGGGGTGCGACGTGTGATTTTAAGTATAGAGAGAGGTAATGCTCCAGATATCGTCGCAATAGAATATGCTTTGTATCAACCTGATGTGGCATATGTCACGACAGCGATGTATCCATTCGCCGGTGAATCATATATGTATAACCAATACTGTATGTTTCTGGAATCTGATTTTCCATTCTTGCAGATGGGAGCACGACCCTTTGCAAGAGAACTTCCTGGAATAGGTATGTACCAAGAGGACTCTTTTGCAATCAGGACTATAGTCCCGTTGGTAGGAGCAGAGGATGATTACAAGCATTTGTGGGAGGCCACAAAATGTCTTCCGATATATGGCTATGATACCAGAGATGGGTTTCCGACCATGAATATGCAGCCATATGCGGGAAGGACGGGGTTGAATATTCAACTTGAGAAATTAATGGATATCTACAAATCCAGATCTGTTACCGGAGCTCTATCGACAGAAGTATTATTGTTCGGTCCGACAGACGCTATCTCTACAGAGGTCGGGGAGCCAGCCTGCGCTAAACTGGATATTCTTCGTGAAGCAGCTACGAATGGCGATGAGAGATTTATGGGAGATAATCCCGTAGGAATTTCATTCATCACGATTGATTCTTGTCCAACTCTATGGATGGCATTCTCAACTAAGTTTTATAAGGTGGAAACCCAGGAGACTATCAAAGATATCTTGACTTTCCTTGGAGAATTCAGTTTTCCCTCCTTTAAGGAACCGGATATTCCCGGTATCATGTTTCTTAAGTCCTGGATTAGTGTAAAGGAAGATGATGTAGTGGGGGTAAATTATGGAATGGTCGGTTGTTGCCCGAATGAGATAGATATAAAAGTAATGGCTTGGCAAATTGCACGTTTCCAATCTCTTATAGCCGATCTATAATAAGAAAGTCGTAAAAACTTACTTATGGGATAAAATAAACTAACTTAGAGAACGTATATATGAGAACGAGCTTTTATTTTCTTTTTTGGATATTGATTTATCCAATTCTGGATATCGTCGGTGTACCGAACGGTATATCTTTCTTCGTGGCCTTAGGCGCGATGATTGTGTTGAACCGTATTCTTAACTCCACTATGTCTCCGATATTGGAGTTTGAGAAGAAGTTGCGCGAAATGCCGATGCTCAGTGAAGTGTTTGAAGGCGATGTCAACGCGTTCTTAAAACGGCTTAAAGGGATGAGAAGACTTTCCTTGATCGGAGCATGTTATCTTGTGTTAAATACTCTTGTTCTGTTGTACTGCGTCTTAGTTACAGATGGTAAGGATTGGCTCCTGATGTTGATTTTTGGGTATATAGCCTTAGGAAGCGTGATGAGAACTGTGAAGTATTCTCAGCTCATCTCGAAGATTACCGACAATCCAACGGCGGAGGAATGTATGAACGTAGCTTGCGATGATCTGAATTATGATTATCCGACGTATTATGAGGCTATGACCTCGGGCGGAGTCAAAAGCTATCTTGAGGATAAGCCGAGTCATTTCGGAATCTTCCAGAACGTCTCTATGATTATAGCTGTCATCACTTCCATTCTTGGCATCATCACTTTTATCTCCGGGGTTGTCTTGACATTACAGGGATCATACATTGCCGGATTTGTGGCGGGTACCATGTTGCTATATGGCGGATTGGCGTTCTATTACGGGATAACCGATTGTTTGGAAATCGGAAAGAATAAAGGACTCTTAAAGATGTATTCCTCCCCGTGCTGCTGATATTATAAATCCGGAGGTGATAAGATAAAATCCTTTCGGCTTCTTGCTCAAGTAAAATTATTATAGTAATTTGCAAATAGAAACCACGGTTTCTGAAACCGTGGTTTCTATTTGCAAATTATGCCTATGAAATTTTATGACAGAAAAGAGGAGATTGCTACTCTTCATAAAATACGTTAGAACGCAAAGGAGATATTGTCGTAATCAATCTTGTAACTGCCCAGTGAATCTTCTATTTCACCATCAATATTTCTCTTACTCGTTTGATTATTTCAAGATGCGAGTCTCTACATATGAAATGTGCGAATTGTGATTTCCAAGGATTCTCATCCACAATTACTACAGGATAATTGACAACCCCGTCCTTATGGAATTTACGTACATACATATCGAACATACGTGAAAAGAGTTGACTTCTATATTGTTGAGGAGGAACATCCATGTGGTGTCTGTAAACCTCATTGACTCCATCACAATAGAAACACAGCACCGCAGCCTCTTGCTGTTGTAGGAAATCTGCGAGTATGCGGGCAATACTCATAAGGACCTTATAGCCAACCATACCAGTGCCTGATTTCCTGACCAATGAAACGTCATAAAAACAAAGCTCCAATGCATCCGGATCATCCGTGACTGCAGATATGATTGTATGATCATAATTAGAAAGAGCGACCAGAATGTGATCGCCCTTTTCATTCTCTATGTCGAAGGAAAAATCCATACTATACTTTGATCGAGAATATCCCTCTTTCCATTTCCTTCATCTTCTCCAGCTGTTTATGCTTGTGATTTCTCATAGCTTCAAACAATTTGAGAGTCTTCTGGGAAGGTTCGGTGATTATTATTGGTTGTGTCATAAATTACATCCTTTCTTTTATTTGCAAATTTAATCAAATCTTTAATATGCTACAACTAATTGCGAGAAAAAGTTCGATTTAGTGCTGCCGGTGAGATATATGTGGTGCTCAACGGTAAGTCCGGCTGGATGAATCTGGATGGCAGTTACCTTGTAGAGCCTATTTACGATGATTCTTTTCATCATCTTGCATGGATAGAGGTGATGCTTGACGGCAAACTCGGCGCGCTTTATCCATCCGGTGAAGAAATCGTGCCATGCAGGTTCGATTGCATAAGAGAGGTTGATGGCAGTTTATATCTGCTGACGGGAGGCGTGTGGTATGTAAAGAAATTCTGAGCCATAGCCGTAAAACCCGGATTCAATGCAGTAAATCATTGATTTACTGCATTGAATCCGTTATTCCCTTGGATTTTATCTGAAATAAGCGGATTATTCCCTTGGATTTTGTCTGAAATAAGCAGATTATTCCCTTGGATTTTATCTGAAATAAGCAGATTATTCCTTTGGATTTTATCTAAAATTGATTATATTTGCACATTAATCAAATTAACTACCTATGAGATATATTCCAAGATCTATTAGATAATTCTGATTAATTATGGGATATGGAAAAGCGTAGAATAGAAAAGTGGGCCGGATTGATATGCTTCATTTTGATTATGGCAGCATATATAGGCTTGGAGTCGCCTGCAAATGCGATAAAACGGGAATATGTAAAAATGCGTGGAGGAATTGTACAGGTTAATTCGCCGGATTCCTCTGCAGCAACTAAGGCCCGGGCTGACATACAGAGATTGATCAACGCCTATGGTGCCGGGGAACAAGAGGGTGACGACAAAATGGAGAGATTGGCTTATCTGGGGGACGCTATACATATCGCGGATTCTGTATTCGGCCGCGACAGCCATGAATGCCTGAATATCATGATTACTCGGATGTTGCCTGAAATCAGAGGTAATATCAAACTCCTGAGTGTATTCTATCAAGCTGTCACTCATTCAATCTCTCCATATTCCGACGATGCCTACGAACTAATGTATCAATCAGCAAGGTATATGGAGGAGGCTGCTTTGGATACAATGGCTATGAAGCTATATTATGGTGCTTCCCGCACGGCCCCGAATAAGGTCCTGTCTCTCAAGGCGGAGATAATGTCAATCGTGTCAGGCCAGAGGGCGAATGGCGGCGATCTGATGAATAAGTTGGAAAGGCTCGTGCCTAAGTTACGACAGTTGTCGCATGAGGAGGAATGT
Organism: bacterium; assembly: GCA_014802625.1. Lineage (GTDB taxonomy): Bacteria > Bacteroidota > Bacteroidia > Bacteroidales > Muribaculaceae > Lepagella. The sequence continues at coordinate 33,602 of JAAVBX010000010.1, forward strand.
GAGGTACTGTTCAAGGTTAGTTATGAACTGGCACAGTATTATGATAAACTTGGTGAGCCGACTCAGGCCTTGGTAGAAATTGAGAAGTGTGAGTCGTTTATCGAATATGCTCCTGCAGAGGAAAAAATTCTTATGATGCAGCTGAAATATCGGCTTCTGCTTGATTCAGATCATCAGGGCGCGATCGAGTGCCTTGACCGTGCGCTTGATTATGCTCAGAACGAATTTGATCCGGATAAGAATCAGTTGGAGTGGATAGCTGCTATCGCGCTTCAGAGAGGCGACTATGCTATGAATGAGGAACTCGATGAGCTTAAGGCTGTGGGGTATTATTATTATTGTGCGAATCTTTTGGGGAATCCTTTGAAATATTCTACGAGACTTGAGAGATCCATCGGAAGAAGATTAGCGGAATGTACCTTTAATTTCGGATTTGAAGATCTGGCGATCGAAATGTATAACGATATTTTAGCGGGAGCCCAGAAATATGGGCTGGATGAAGCTGACTTGCCGATTGCGCTTGATCTGGCGGAGAAATATCTTGCCTCAGATCGTCCGGAGGAGGCCGGAGAAATATTGCTGTTCTTCTGTGATGGTTTGGAAAAGATTGAGTTTGTCAGTGTAAGATATTTACTTCTTAAGGCTGACTATTTTCTGGCGGTCGGCCAACCGCGTGAAGCTGCAGGGATATTGGAGAACCTGATGAACAAGGATATGCTCGACTCGCAGAGAATTAGGCTGCACCGGAGATTAGCCCTTGCATATACCCAATGTGGTGATTCGCGGATGGCGGAGTTATCCGACACTATCAATATGTATACCAAGCGTGTAATAGTTTCATATATGCGTAACCTGACACCGTCTGCACGTCACAATTGGCTGGAATTCTGCGATGAAGCAATTGAATCGCAACTGAAATTGACTGGGAATCCACGTGCTCTATACAACGCGGCCGAGCTGAACCTGTTCAGGAAAAGTCTGCTGTTCCGCACCTCCACAGCCCTCTCTGATATTATCAAATCCATACCCGAGAATGCTCTGATGATCGAGAGAATCGGAAGGTTAGGTGAAATGCGTAATGATGCCGTAATGCGGGGGGACAGGCAGGCGGCTGAAGCGGCGAAAGAGGAGATGGAATCGCTTGAGCAACGTCTCTCGGCATCTTTCGCTAATCGCGGAAATCTGCTTGAGCGCATAGATTGCAGAGTCGAAGAAATATCTTCCGCCATGCCGAAGGATGCCATGGCAGTGGATTTCATAGAATTCCGGGAGGGGAAGCAACATATGTTGGGAGCCTTCGTTTGGTCTGCGCGCAAGGAGCCTGAGTATGTAGACATTGTCTCGCTCAGTGACGGATATCCGGAAAATATAGGGGAAATTATCTGGAATCGGTTGGCACTAAATATGGTGGGATATGACAAGATATATTTCTCAGCTGACGGTGATTTGAATGCTATTCCGATAGAGTTTTCGCTTATTTCAGATAACGCGATCAATGATGTGGTGAAGCTGCATCGAGTGTTTCATCTTGCAGATGTATCTCCCGACGTCACCATAGGAGATTCTGTGGCTATCGTAGCGGTGGCCGACCATAACTCTCCTCTGTATCCGGGAGCCGATGCCTCAAGAGGCAGTTGGGTGGATTTGCCGGAGACGGAGATTGAGAAAAATCTGATAATGGAGCATATGTCTCCACGTCATGTCATCGTGTTATATAACGATGAAGCGACCGAGAGGCATGTGAAAAAACTGAACGGATCTGATATTTCGACCCTGCATATTTCCACGCATGGAGTCTTTCGCGACCGTTATGATCTTGAGGAGGCTGCCGACAAGCCGGAGTCGGAAGATTATAGGATTGCCTGCCGAATGTTGGCGGCCGGTAAGCAATCCATTGCCGGCCTGATCTTACGCCAAGGAAATATATGGTGGCATACTGAAACTGTGGATAGCGATGAGGATGACATCCTGACGGCGGAGGAGATCGAATTGATGTCTTTCCCGAATCTCAATCTCGTCGTGCTTTCGGCCTGCGATAGCGGTCTCGGCGAGATTGACAGTGACGGCGTGTGGGGGCTGCAACGGGCTTTCCGCATAGCCGGCACCAAGAAACTCATATGTACGCTCTCAAAAGTCGACGACTACTGGACCTCTCAGTTCATGGATGCTTTTTACGAAAAAGCTGCACAGGGTATTAGTGTATATGAGTCTTTTCAGAGTGCGCAACGGTGGTTGCGTCTCGAACTCCCCGACAACCCTGAAATATGGTCATCATTCATACTCATCGAGTGACAGACCGGCTACAAGGGAGGACTCATAAAATAAAAGTTGAAATAACCTGCATGGAAATGGAAGAAACCTACGAAGAGATTGTCAGGAGATGGTACGTGAGGTTGCGACCGAACTTCACGGATTTTCTCATGGATAGATATAAACAGACCAATATGCGGCTCGCCGATGCCGAGAATATTTATCAGGATGTATTTATCGCGATTCATCAGAACATCGCGGAGGGAAGGATCGGGGCGGATTGCGACTGGCGCAATTACATTATTCGTGTAGGTCTGAATATGGCAAGCAAGAAGTATCGGCGAATCGGGAAGCAGGATTCCTTGGATGAAACAGAATCCGAGGATGGAGAGAAGTTTTCTGCAAAAGCTAAAAAGATTCACGATCTGCTTAAAGACTTGCCCGCTGAGGAGTGTGAAACGAATCTCTACACTGATCCGGAGGCGCAGGCCCTGTTAGGTGAGGAATTGATTCACACTCCGGAACCTTGCGCTTCTATCATTCGCAATTCATATTTCGGTGATATGACGGACGCCGAAATTGCTGAAGAATTGGCTCCATATCGGGATAACGGGAAATCTGTCGCCGCCAACGCCAAGGCGGTCAAGGCGCGGAGATGGCTCTGTATGCGAGATCTGGTGTATAGGGTTAAACTCGCGCTCTTCAATGCGGGGATTATAGATGACAAACCTGAAAAGTGGAAACGGAATGGATAACAATATAGAACTTTTCGATCGATATATCGAGGATAAATTGAGTGAGAGGGAGCGCCGGGATTTCGATAGGCGACTGCAGGATGATAAAGGCTTCGCGACGGATTTCCGTATACATCTCTTTACCCTGCAGGGGATATGCCGGGAAGCTGAACAGGAGAATGTAGAGTTCGGGCATGCCATGAAGAAGATTTCGGAGGAGGATCTGATGCGTATTATCGGGCGCGCCTCCACAACGGTCCCGCTGCGGCGGAATCCACTGCGTGAGAGATGGGTCTGGGTAGCCTCGGTCGCGGCAATTCTTGTAGCAGGTATTTTCTCTGTAATCAGTGTCCATAGGTCGGCAATGGATAATCTCGACGATGTAATCGTGGCCTATAATTATATACCGGATTCTGACAGGGGATCGGATTACTCGACTTCCGTCGACGGGCTTGTGGATATAGCTGCTCTTGAAGAGGCCTATCAAAAGGCACCGACAGATGACATACAGGCCCGGGAGGATGCCGGCATGCGCCTCGCTATGGCTTATCTGAAGGCCCATGACCGGAAAAAGGCCGTGGAGATATTGACTGACCTCTCTGTTCGCTTCGCCGATGATGAGGAGTTTGCGGCTCAATGTAAGAAGATTCTCAATCAATTGAAACAGTGATCAGAAAACTCATGATGATACTCCTGTTGGCGTTCTCGGTGATGCCGGGACTGGCCACTGACAGGGCATTGCTTGTCGGCATAGGGAAGTATGACCGGATGAAAACCGGATGGACCCTCATTCATGGAGATAACGACGTGGCATTATTATCGCCTTTACTGAGAAAACGGGGTTTCGGTGATATAGTCGTCCTGACCAACGAACAGGCTACAAAAGCCCGGATAGTAGAGGAGTTGACCTCCCTTGCAAAAAGATGTCAGCCCGGAGATAGGGTGTATTTTCATTTTTCAGGGCATGGTCAGCCAATCCGGGATGATAATCATGATGAGGGTCCCTCCAAAAAATATGATGAGTCGATTATTCCGTATGACGCTTGCCGCGACAGCCGGAAGATGAACGGCACGTATACCGGTCAATACCATCTGATAGATGATGAACTCTGTCCGCTGCTTGATGCCGTCAAGCGTAAGCTGGGTAGCGGGGGAGAGCTGTTTGTGGCCGTGGATGCCTGCTTCAGCAGGGGAATCCAGAAGGATGAGATGACCGATATCGATCCCGACCTTATCAGATATATCCGGGGCACCAGCCATGCTTTTACCCCTCCCGGAAGAATAACTGTCAAGTCGCCTAAGGAATTTTCCAAAGGCGCGACCCTTACTGTCGTGACCGCCTGCCGGGAAAATGAGCGGAATATCGAGTATAAGGCTCCAAGCGGTAAGATATATGGCTCCCTTTCCTTCTATATATCCCTGCTACTTAAAAGTGATGCGGATTTCAGCCGCTGGCGGAAAAGCTTCAGCGACAAGGCTTATAAGAATCGGGGCATATTCCAGAGCATCCAGCATCCCTCGATTGAAATATATCCTTAAAAGAGTGTTTACCAATCCGGTGGAAGCGGTATTTCTCAATGAAAGTTAAACAATAGTTGTGCTTATGGAAAAACTCAGACTAAACTTCGATTCGGAAATACTCGGAAGTCCGCGCTCCTATGTGGTGGAGGTCCCTTATCAGGATGGGATAGTAGCGACAAGTGAATTTTGTCCCACGGAATTCATATCAGGCGGCATCGAGCTTATGGCGGCTGTCAGAGGGGAGTCGCTTGATAAATTTATGGCCGACTGCCGTATGCAGCTCCTCGCCATGTCAAAGATGAATGAAGCTGAGACAGAGCTTGACCGCCATATTGGCGGATTGATGGCGGTCGTTATGGAGCATCTGGGCCGAAACAAGGAAATCCTGTTCGGTGATTTACTCCTGTATATAGATTGTTTCAGTCTGCTGCTGAAGGCAGCGGGCTTTAAAAACGACGAGATACGCGAGATATATCCCCGTGTGACAAAAACGATTGTAGATCTCTACCCCGGTTATGTCAATAGCGCCGCAGTCGGTTCGTAAATTAAAACGGGTATTTCATAAATCATCCCTCCGGGTAGAGGGTCGGTTGCCGAGGGTTTATTATCTTTGTAATTTATTCAGACTACCGAACTAATAATATGGGAATAAACAGACTGTTCAGAAGATTATTTGGTAAGGAAGAGGACGTGGCTCCTCAGGAGGAATTTGTACCGGCGACTACTAAGCCTTTGTCTCCTCGTGTTAGACGCAATCAAACTTCTGCCTTGGACCAATTGGTACATGCCGAAAGTTCACCCGGAGAATGCGGGAGAAATACTGAGAGAAAAAATGGATATGATCTTTCAGGCTTACGCCAACAGGTAAGCGAGACTGAGTATATCCGTAATCTCCGTATCGGGCGAAGCTGGATTCTTCCGCAGATGGTGCATATGGGATTTGTAAAGTCAAGAGATAGAATGGTTTTCAGCATCGATCTATTCGAATCCTCAATCCGGGCTAAATATAATGCCTCCGTACATGGTCGGTTTGATGTATGGAATCTGATGAAACGTAACTACCGCGCTATCGCGTATTCCGATGGTAAGACTGAACGTGCCCGCTGGTGGACAAAGGATGTGGCCTACGATGTCATGAAATGGGATTTCAGTCTCGTGGGTAAGGCTTCGCGTGGACTCGACCGAGAAGTGTGTATTGATATCCTCACCCGGTTTCCCTCTTTATCCGATCCCAGGGAGATAGCCGATGCCATCGAGCGGTATGACCGGGCGAGAATGAATCGCCGTCGCGAATTGCACTCATATGTTATACCCGAATCATTCGTAAATGCATATATTGGGGATGGAGCCTATAGCGCGATGATGACTATGGTCAAGGTGCTCGGTCTGCGGCCTGCGGATGATGCGGGCCGGCAAATGGATAGGGATGAATCTATTTCCTATATCAATGGGAAGGCTGAGGAGATGACCGGTTACCGGCTACTTAGATTCTGTGATTCCACTTTTTTCGAATCCGGATTGTTTGATTATAAAAAATATATGGGAGAATCCTGAATTTTCATAATATAAGGCGCGGGCACGCCTCCTCCGGTCAGGATGATATGTCTGAATCGATAGCCTCGCAGTTGTTCGTGCTCCTGCGTCGTACGAATAACGGGCGATACTCTCGATATTTAATTCGCTAAAGTAATGCCCCGAATTATCGTGACCGGATTTTTTTTCTTTTGAAGTTATATCAGATTCCTCATATCTCTCATGCGTGATCATATTCTTGAATCAATTTTCCTCGACCCCGGACTGTGGGATGAGGTGATAGCCCATGGTATCGAAAAGCATATCCCGCGCGATATACTTGAGCGATTGGCGGATCCGCATGAGCGTGCCGAGCTGTGCATCAACATCGGCGAGGGAGAATATGGTATACGTCCGCCTCATACGGGTTATCGGCTGAAGGATGACGGATCCGAGAGGCTGTTTCTCATAAATGACCCGTTGGATCGTATGTTGCTCAACGTCATCTACAAATGGTTGATGCGTCATACGTCTGACATGATTCATCCTGCCTGCCGCTCATATCAGTCGGGTATCGGGATCGGGCAGGTCGTGAAGGATATATCGGCCGAAATCTCGTGCTTGTCGGGCAGGGATGCAGATGCCATTGTCGGCAGAAAATTTGATATCCATAAATATTTTGACTCCGTAAAGCGCGAGCATATTCATCGTGCCCTCTCTGAAGTGGAACGTCGGTATGGCCGGTCATCGGTGATGGATCTGCTTCACCATTACTATGATTCCGATACCTATTACGACTCTCGGCGGCGTGTATATGATGAGAACTATTTCGGCATAAAGCAGGGGAGTGCGGTGTCCGCCTGGTTGGCCAATGTGTTGCTCTTCGGTCTTGATGAGGAGATGTCAGCGCGTGGTGGTTTATATGTGCGTTATTCAGATGATATTCTTTATATCGGTGCTGATTATGAAGCCGCCACTGAGGTGATGCGTGGATATCTATCCAAGATGGGGCTGATGTTGAACGATCGTAAAACCGTTGACATCCGGGCCGGCGAGTCGTTCACTTTTCTCGGATTCGACATTCATGGCTCCGATATTACCCTCTCACGCAAATGGGTCAAGAGTTTTCAAAGGGAGGTGGATCGGTGTACGATTCTTGACTCCGCCACCATCCGCCGCATACGTTCTTCAAGGCGTGGTCGCGATGCCGAGCGGGCATTTCTCGAAGTCATGCGGAGCGTGACGCGGCGTCTCGCGCGCCGGCTCTTTTATGGCAACGGCACATTCTCATGGGCTACGGAAGTGTTGCCGACGGTCAACAACAGGCGCGACCTGCTGCAGCTGACGACGTATTGTCTTGATGCCCTGCGCGCGGTCTATACCGGAAAAACGGGCATCGGCGGACTCGGCAAATCTGCCTTTGCCGGCATTACGCGCGGTAAAGGACGTAATGTCCGTGCTAACCGTGAGGCCACGCGCCATATTGACATCTTTGAGAACTTCCTGTCAATGGAATGCGGTCGGAGACTTATTCGCGACAGATGGCTCTATCGTGCCGTCACTGCTGACATGATATCCTCGTGCTTTTATCCACTTTACGGCGCATCCCGCGCCACCGGACATAAGCAGCTGTCGCGAGAAAAGATGATCAAGAATCTGGAGGAAATTTACGGCAGTTATCTGACGAGTCGTCCCGATGGCGATATGCAGGGACGATTCTATGCCTACGGGCTGGATGATCTTGATATGGAGATGCTGATAGGGGGCGGCAGTCGCGACGAGGCCCTCCGTAATCTGGAGAGCGATCTCGATGAAAATGTGGATTTCAGTCTGCTGGCCGACAATGACACCGATTGGTATTGGCAAAGCTCCACATATCCGCAACTCGTCCTGCTCCGCAAATGGTTTGGCAATTAATGTTTACCTTCCGGTGGGCGGCGGTATTAATATCCGACACCTTTAACTGATAGATATGAAAATTACCCTCATACAGCCGCTCATGCGGATGCGACCGATGGATACCACCCTCAAGACCCGCATGGCCCCCTCACTCGGACTCTATACGGTGGCTTCAGTGGTCAGAAATGGCAATGACCTCACTTTCTTCAATGAGAATGTGGAGGAGATTGATTACGAGATGCCGACCGACATCGTCGGTATCACTGTCACCGTCGACACACTCCCGCGCGCAATCGAGATTGCACGCCGCTACCGCAGCAGGGGAATACCGGTCGTGGCCGGCGGTATCCAGATAACCGGTTGCCCCGAGTCGGCTCGCGGACACTTCGACGCTCTCTCAATAGGATTCGCGGAGGGTACATGGCCCGATATCATCAGCGATCTTACGAAGGGGGAGCTTCGCCCGGAATACCGGTGTGTCAGTCTCCCCCCGGAAAAAATCGTCGGACCCGCCTATGACCTGATGGATACCGGAAAATATCTCTACGTCAATGTCGTCTCCACGAGTCGCGGCTGTCCCTTCAAATGCAGTTTCTGCTACAACAGTTGCGCGAATATCCGCGATTCCTACGTCAACCGCCCCGTGGCCGATGTCGTGAATGAAATCAAGTTCCTCAACCGTCGGCACATAATGTTTATCGACGATAACTTCATAGGCAATCCGGCCTGGACACGGGAGTTTCTCGAAACCATAAGGCCGTTAGGATTGAAATGGCAGGCGGCCGTTAGTGCGAATGTGGCCGACATCCCCGGCATGCTTGACCTCATGCGCGATACGGGATGCACCTCCCTCTTCATCGGGCTTGAGAGTCTGAGTCAGGAATCGATCGATTCATCGAGCAAATATCAGAACTCAATCTCGAAATATGAGCGTCTTGTGGCGGAAATCCACCGACATGGCATCATGGTCAACGCAAGTTTCGTGTTCGGACTCGACGGGGACACTCCCGAGACATTCCGCCACACGATTGATTGGATCGTGCGAAATAAAATTGAAACCGTCACGTCACATATCCTCACCCCCTATCCGGGCACTCGCCAGTATCGGGAAATGCGCGATAGCGGACGGATCACTTCCGATGACCAGACTCTATACACGACAAGCGAAGTCGTCTTCAATCCTGCTGGTATGACTCCCGACCAACTTCGGCAGGGCTACCTGCAGGTCTATCGGGAGGTCTATTCGCTGCGTAACATATTCCGGCGCATGCCGTCGGCCAACCGTTCGGCCTATCTGATGTTCAATCTGTTCTATCGGAAGTTCGGGCGTCTGACCGAATCCATCTGCCGTTTCATCGGCTACAACCGGGTAGGGTGTGCGGTAGAATACCTCACCCGTCTCGGCCATCCTCTTGCCGCAACAAGCGCGCGGGATAGCTCGCGGCAGTCAGCTGAAGCTGACTGCGGTGTGAATGCGGAGTCCATGGGTGGGGTGGAGCAAACATTGCGGAGAGAAATGGGCATAATTCGGGACATTTGACCGAAACATTGCAGATTTAATTCGCATGTGGATAAAATGAGGTAATTTTGTGGTGTAAAAATCAAACACCGCCAAAAACGCCAAACGAAAAACTTCATATGACATCCTATTCCATTATGAACACCGCCAAGCAAATGACATCTACGAAGCCGGCCATCTTGACCGAATCCTCCTATGCAGAGGTAGTGAAGGAGTGGTATTTCAACCTCCTTCCCGTCTTCACCTCATCCCTCCTCAACCGCTATAGAGGCACGGGCATGAGTCTTGATGACGCGGAGGATATCTATCAGGATATCTTTCTCGCCATCCACAAGAACATGAAGGAGGGCCGAGTGCCGGCCGACACCGCATGGCAGGGTTATATCATGCGCATCGGCTTCAATCTGGCAAGCAAGCGTTGGCGCAGTGTCTCACGCAATGTCTCGATCGACGAGACTACGGAGGAGGAGGGCGACGAACTCTCACTGCGTGCCCGCTCCATCTCCGATGAGAAACTGAGCGAGATTCCCGACGACTCCGACAATCTGTTTCTGGAACGGGATCCGGAGGTGTTGGAGATCATGCACCGCGAGCTGGATTCAATGCCCGAGACGGCAGCGACAATTCTTCGCATGACTTATCTCGCCGGAAAGACCGATGTCGAGATCGCTCTCGCTATTCCGGCCTACCGCGACAACGGCAAGACTGCCGCTGTCAACGCGAAGGCCGTCAAGGCGCGCCGCTGGCTCTGCCTGCGTGATTTCAAGCAGCGTGTCGGGCAATCTCTCTTCCGGGCCGGGATCATCGAATCCGCTCCTGCGGAGAAGACTCCCGCCCGCACCCGTCAGCGTGTGGCTTAAGTTAAGGTTTGACAAATGAAGTAGGGGAGGAGAACCGGTCGCGGTTATCCTCCCCCCTTATTTTTATATAGGTGAAGTATCTTTAGCCGAATTTTGAAATCTTGCGTAGCTGAGGCTCATTGAGCACCTTGATTTTGCGTCCGTCGACGATGATGAGTTTCTCCGTCATGAAGGCCGTCAGCGTGCGGATGGCGTTGGAGGTCGTCATGTTCGAGAGGTTGGCCAGATCCTCACGGCTCATATAAATCTTGAGGGTCATGCCGTCATCCTCCAGGCCATAGTTCTCCATAAGCAAAAGAAGAGAGTCCGCCAGTCGACCGCGTATATGCTTCTGGGTGAGATTGACGATTTTCGTGTCGGAGCCTCCCAGATTACGCGATAGCTCATGGATGAAAAACATCGCCAGATCATTATTCTGCCGGATGAGACTCTCCACGATATCCATCGGAAGCATGCCGAGGGTCGAAGGCTCGAAGGCCATGGCGCTCGATACATAGGGTTCGCCGGCGAAATATGCGCGATAGCCGAAATATTGCACCGGGCGGTAGAGCCGAAGTATCTGCACTCGCTCCCCGATACCGCTCTTGTACATCTTCACCTTCCCCTTGAGCAGACACCAGAGCATCTCCGGAGCCTCCTTCTCAGCATATATGATCTGATTTTTCTTAAAATTCTGGATGGTGAAATTCTCGGTCACGATACGCTTCTGCTCGGGGGTGAGGGCATTCCACATCTCCGACATATCCTGACTGATTATCTGCTCGAAGGTACTTTTCTTGATCATAATCGCCTACTTATCCCGACGGAAAGGATTACGTTTCGTTATTGGTTGATAATCAAACCCATATGGGCTTACAGTGCCTCCCCGTGGTCAAAATAATGTTATTAAACACAAATTTACAACATTTAATCGAGATGTGCAACCTTTCAGCCGAAAAGTATCATCCGAACGGGTGAAAATCGTCATATGACAACTCTCACTCCCTGGGCACGGGAGCAGTGGAAGGGGTGGCGGAGATAGCGGCGGTGTCAGCCACGGCGTTTCAGCTTGCCGTTGGGTGTGCGAGGGAGGGATCCGACGATTCTGTATTCCTTGGGTACCTCATGTCGGTCAAGGTGGTTGCGGGCAACATCCCCGACCTTGGCGAGCAGGGTCGCGGAATCATCGTGTCCCTCCCCGGCCGTCATCAGGAGCACGAGCCGGCTTCCCCATTTCTCATCTGCCTCGCCGATGAGCATCACCTCCTCAACGCCGAATGGCCGCAGCGCATCGTTGAGTGTGGCCTCCACCTTTTCCGGATTTACCTTGCGCCCACCGGTAATGATGACGTTGTCGGCGCGACCGAGGATCCGGAAAGTGCCATCCGCCGCGAGATCCGCGAGATCGTTGGTGACGATTCTCTCCCCATACTGTTCGATCACGAGGCACCCTTCGGAAGTCAGGCTGAGATCGACATCGGGGAGCGGGCTGAACCGGCTGTCGCCATCGGAGACACGGCGCAACGCGATGTGGGAGGCGGTCTCGGTCATACCATACGTCTCCCACGCGTTGACGCCGGCTTCGGTGATGCGGTGTCGCAGGCCGGGGTCGATCGCCGAACCTCCGAGCAGCCACACCGTGTCGCCGCATCCCTCCTCCGGCAGATGGTCAAGAATAAATGGCATCTGTGCAGGCACGAGGGCCACGAGCGCCGGAAGTCGTCCCTCGAATCGGGTCAGAATCTCCGGTCGGCTTGAGGGGGATTCCCACGTCAACGTCAGCTCACCGACTGATGCGCGCACGGCCATCATCTTTCCGCCGATGAAATCGGCGGCTATGCAGGAATGTATGTGAGCCCCGGCGCTGAGGCGGAAAAAGGTGTTCGTGCGTTTCGCGCTCCGGATCATCAGATCCTTAGGAAGCAGGATTTCCTTGGGAGTGCCGGTAGAGCCGGAGGTGCGGACCCTGCATCGGTCTGAGGGGGATTCCCACTCGGCTATGAATTCTTCGTAGGTCATGCTTTCCAGTCGAGTTCATCGAATTGCTTGCGGTCGAGGGGCGCGTCGGGCATGAACCGCATTCGGGCACCGTCGAGAGTTATGGGGAGACGGAAGTTATTGGTGAATAGTCCCCCCGTCCCGAGACCCTGTGGCAACGACGTGTCGAGACTGCCGGTGAACTGCGCGATTGCGTTAAGTCCGACGTTGGATTCCAAAGCCGAGGTAATCCACCATCCGGCCCCGACTTCACCGGCGATTCCGATCCAATCCTCAGCTCCGGAGAATCCGCCGCAAAGAGCAGGTTTCAGCACGACATACGCAGGGCGTATGAAATCGAGAAGCTGTTGGCGTTGCTCATGAGTCGGGATGCCGATAAGTTCCTCGTCGAGGGCTATCGCCACAGGCGACACTTCGCAGATGAATTTCATCAATTCCGCGTTCCCGGCGGGGATGGGCTGCTCGATAGAATGGACATCAAGGTCGGCCAATTGTTTCAGCACCGGGAAAACATTGTCCATCGAGAATGCGCCGTTGGCATCGACACGTATTGTCAGTCGGTCGGCATCATATCGGGATCGGAGTTCGCGCAGCAGCGATATCTCCTCCTTCCATGCTATGGCACCGATCTTGAACTTGATGCAGCTGAAACCCTGCCGGAGTTTCTCCTCCATCCGGCGATGCATCTCCTCGCGGTCGCCCATCCATACGAGGCCGTTGATCTCGATTTCGCTCTCCCCCCTGGTGAAGGGGGAATCGAAGTATCGGCGGCGTCCTCCGGAGGAGAAGTCGCGGAGAGCCTGCTCAAGACCGAACTGAATCGACGAATGGCGCGAGAGATCCGTCGGGCGGCCTATCGCTATATTGGCCAAAAGCTCTATCAGTTTATACTCATATCTATGGTCGGCCTCGGGTGACAGCCCCGGAAAGACGGCTGCCTCGCCGAGACCGTAGACCTCCGGATCGCGTTCGTCCCAGAGTTTCAACAGATATGTGGGCTTCTCTGTCAGGATGCCACGAGAAGTGCCCGCCGGTTCGCGGAACCGGAGCATATATGGACATATCGCCAACCTCATGGGAACATCGGAAATTGGTCGAAGTCCGGGTCGCGCTTCTCGAGGAACGCGTTTTTGCCCTCCTGTGCCTCATCCATCAGATAATACATCAGAGTGGCATCTCCCGCGAATTCCATCAGGCCATGCTGGCCGTCGAGTTCGGCATTGAGAGCGCGTTTGATCATGCGTATCGCAAGAGGTGACCGCGTCATGATATCGCGACACCATTCCATCGTCTCCTCCTCAAGGCGGTCGAAGGGAACTACGGCATTGACCATACCCATCTCCAGAGCCTCCTTGGCGGTATACTGTCGGCAAAGGAACCAGATTTCGCGAGCTTTCTTCTGGCCTACGCAGCGCGCCAGATAGGATGAGCCGAATCCGGCGTCGAAACTGCCTACCTTCGGTCCAGTCTGCCCGAAGCGGGCGTTCTCCGATGCGATCGAGAGGTCGCAGACGACGTTGAGCACGTTGCCCCCGCCGATGGAATAGCCGTTGACCATTGCGATGACGGGTTTCGGCAGGGAGCGAATGGCCTTGTGCAGGTCAAGCACGTTGAGACGCGGCGTGCCATCCTCGTCGATATATCCGCCGTGGCCTTTGTAATGCTGGTCGCCTCCGGAGCAGAAGGCCTTGTCGCCGGCGCCGGTAAGGATGACGACTCTTATTGAATTATCCTCACGGCAGATGCGCATCGCGTCGAGCATCTCCTGATTCGTCAGCGGACGAAAGGCGTTGTAGACTTTCGGACGGTTGATTGTGATTTTGGCGACTCCCTCTCTCTTTTCGAAGAGGATATCGGTGTATTCCTTGATGGTTTCCCAGGACATTGTATTTATATTTAATGTGATGTTTTAGAAGTTTTGTTATCCGGTCGCTTCGTGGAGTCGGCCGGGGATGGGGTGAGAATTTCCCGCAGCACCTCGGCGCTTTCGGCCGGAGGAGTGGTTATCTCAAGTATCACCGCTCCGCGAGCATTGAAAAAGAGTTGCAGCGCGTCGTAGAGTTCCTCTTCCGTGGCGGCGTGCAGGTAACCCATACCGTAGGCACCCGCCAGAGCGGCTATCGGGGCATCGGGGTCGGCACAGAAGTAACGCTCGCGGCAGGCGAGGTCGGAGGTCGAATTGATAAACCGGAAGATACCCCCTCCGCCATTGTCGATCACGATAATCTTGAGTTCCGATCCGATGGCCTTCATCGTCTGAAGGGCCGAGAGATCGTAGGCGAACGACATATCGCCTGTCACCAGCACCGTATCTCCGTTATAAGCCAGCGCACCCCCTGCCGCCGTAGATGTCGATCCGTCGATTCCGGAGACGCCTCTGTTGCAGTATTCGGCATGAGGACGGCGATAGAAGGATAGAATCTGAGCGTAGCGCACGGATGTGCCGTTCGACAGGAAGAGATTCACCTTCGGAGGCATCAGGGAGAGAATCGCGCGGAATGCCCGGAAGTCGCTCCATCCGGCGGTTGAGCCTTCGTGCATCACACGTCCGATAGCCTTGATTCTTGCGTTATGCCATAACTCACAGTAGACAGCCGGCGATTCGGGGTTTCTGCCGTTGGGGGATTTGGAGAGGGCGCGTCTTGCCCGCGCAAGTTCGGGGGAGAGCGCGCTGAGGAAATAGCCCGGATCACACTCAATGCGGAGTGTCAGGGCCTGAAAGCAATCGACGGTCGTATGGTTGAAACCGACCGACCAATGCTCGAATCCCGGTGAGCCTGCCCGGAGCCGGAGATACTCCTTCAGCATTCTTGACACGAGAGCCCCTCCGATAGAGATGACCACATCCGGATGATATGCTTCGGCATCTTCATCCCGCAGGGTGCATAACACGGAATCGATGGAATAATCCTCCACCGGAAGATGAAGATTCGACAGAGTCTCGGCCATCACGACCACATTGTCATGGGCGCGCATACGGGTCATGGCCCGGTTGAGACGGGCATCGGGGGGCAGGAATCCGGCCACTATCATCACGCGTCGCTCCTTAAGCGTGTTGGCCAGTTCCCTCACAAGATCCTTTTCCGGCTTCTGCGACGGCCCCATCCGACGTATGACCCGAGGTGTGCAGCCCAGAGTTCCGGAGACAGTCGCCCCGAGGGGGGGAGAGAGCCGCACATTAATATGCACCGGGCCCTGTTTCGGTGCGAGCGCCGTCAGCATGGCATCGTTGGCTATGCGTGTGTCATACCATCCGGGACGGTCGCCGGCTTCTCGATCGGAGATATCATAGCTCCCCTTGACGAAGTTGCGCAAAGCCTCGGGCTGGCGCAGGGTCTGGGAATCATCCTGATCTATCCATTCGAGCGGACGGTCGGCCGATACCACAATCAGCGGAAGACCCTGATAGTAGGCCTCCGCCACTGCGGGAGCGTAGTTGAGCAGAGCGGTGCCCGAGGTGCATATCAGCACGACCGGGCGTCGGCTGACCTGCGCGATGCCCAATGCCACGAATCCGGCCGAGCGTTCATCGGTGACGATTCTTGTGCGCAGCGCCGGTCTGGCGTCGGCGGCCACGAGCAGGGGGGCGTTCCGCGATCCGGGGGAGCATATGGCGTCGCGCACGCCGTGGGCCATCAGTATGTCGAGGAGTATCCTGGCCACATCTTTCGATGTGTCGGCGGAGGGAGTTCCGCCGTCGGCCGGGTCAAGGGGTCTGTAGGGTGAATATATATTCTCCATTTTCCTTACTGCGATAGGGGAGGTAGGACAATATTTAGATTACTTCGGAGAGAGAGGGGGAGTGGAGGCTTATTAGAAACGGGCGGGATGATACCCGAGGATAAAGGCATCGGCGCCCATGGCGCGCTTGCCTGCCGGCTGGAGCGATAGAATCTCCAGCACTCCGTCGGCTGTGCCCGCATAGAGATGCTTCCCCTTGACGAGAGCTTCGCCGGGGAGGAGCGATATATCGGAGGGGATATCCTTCAGGGATGTGGCGAAAATCTTGATGTCGGATGGTTTTCCGCTCTGCTCTATCATTCGCGTCCATGCGGCGGGATATGGAGCCAGACCACGGATGAAATCGTGGAGATTCTTGCGCGGACGCTCCCAGTCGATGCGGCATGTCTCCTTGAATATCTTCGGGGCTGCGATAAATTCCCCCTCAGGTTGCGGGCTGGTGGTCAGCGTTCCGTCGATGATTGCGTTGACAGTGTCGACCACGGCCTCTGCGCCGAGCATCATCAGCCGGTCATGCAGCTCTCCGGCATTCTCATCCTCTCCGATTGCGATGCTGCGCTGTGCGATCATATCGCCGGTGTCAATCTCATGCTTCAGGAAGAATGTAGTGATGCCCGTCTCCTTCTCACCGTTGATGATGGCATGGTTGATCGGGGCGGCTCCACGGTATTTGGGCAAGAGGGAGGCGTGGAGGTTGAATGTGCCGAGACGAGGCATACCCCATACGACTTCCGGCAGCATCCTGAATGCGATGACGATGAAGAGGTCGGCATCGATGGCGCGTAGGGCATCCACGAATTCGGGAGCCTTCAGTTTCTCCGGCTGNAGCACCGGCAGGTCATGTTCGAGCGCATATCTCTTGACATCNCTCATCTGGATTTTCTTGCCGCGTCCGGCCGGCTTATCGGGCATCGTGACTACGGCGGCTACGTTAAATCCATTCTTGACGAGCNCGTCGAGGCTNGTCACGGCGAATTCGGGAGTCCCGAAAAATACTATCTTGAGGTCTTTCTTTTCCATAATATTGTAAATTAAAATCAGCGTCTCCTTAAGTGTATCGGGCCGCTCTTCCGGTCAGTCGTCGGAGTAATGGCGCAGCACCCTCCGGTAGGAATTGAAAATCTTTGATTTCGACACGAGNCCCACATACTTTCCGTCGCGGACGACGGGAAGGTTCCAGGCATTCGTCTGGTCGAAGATTTTCATCACTTCCTCCATCGACTGAGTGGCCTCGATACGCGCCGGAGGCATCGACATGAAGCGGGAGACGGTCATCTTCCTGTAGAGATCTGGGCGGAACATGATATTGCGTATGTCGTCGAGCAACACTATGCCTACGAAGTTGCCGTCGGCATCCGTGACGGGGAAGATGTTGCGATGGGATTCGGAGATTACGTCCACCATCTGNTTGAGACTCATCTCCGGATGCACCACGCTGCANTCCTTCTCGATAAGATTGTCGATCTTGAGAAGGGTCAGCACCGCCTGGTCTTTCTCGTTGGTCATGAGTTCACCCTTCTGGGCCAGACGCATCGANTAGATGCTGTANGGNTCGAATACCTTTATCGTCATGTAGGAGAGGGTGGAGACNATCAGCAGCGGCAGGAATAGTTCGTAGCCGCCGGTCATCTCCGCCGTGAGGAAGATGGCCATAAGGGGGGCGTGCATGACGCCGCTCATCACTCCCGCCATACCCATGAGGGCGAAATTCTTGTTGTTGATGTCGATTCCGATATCAAGGTTGTTGAGGATATAGGCGAATAGAAATCCGGTCATCGCTCCNACGAAAAGGGAGGGGGCGAATGTNCCGCCCACACCNCCGGCACCGTTGGTGGCCGATGTGGCGAATACCTTCGTCAATACTATCAATCCGATATAAAGCGCGATGAACCATATCGAATCTCTGTCGACGTAGAAGAAGGAGCCGTTGACTATCGAGCCGACATTGCCGTCGAGGAGCTGGTTGATCGCGCCGTATCCCTCGCCGTATAGNGGAGGGAAGAGNAAGATGAGACCGGCGAGGATCACACCGCCTATGACAATCTTCTGCCACGCATGGCCGATTTTCCCGAAGAATCCCTCCATCAGCATCATCATGCGGGTGAAATATAGCGACAGGAANCCGGTGACGATACCGAGCAGGATGGCATATGGAATCTTGCGGGTGTAGAAGGGCTCGCTCTGGGCGAANAAGAATTCGGCTCCGTAGCCTTCGAGCACATAGGCCACCGTAGCTCCCGAGATAGAGGCTATCAGAATCGGCATGACCGTGGCNCCGGTGAAATCGATCATCAGCACCTCCAGCGTGAACAGCATCCCCGCTATGGGGGCGCGGAAAATTCCCGCTATGCCGGCGGCNGCTCCGCANCCGACGAGTATCATCAGAATCTTGGGCGACAGGCGGAANGCCTGGCCAATGTTCGAACCNATCGCGGCTCCCGTGAATACTATAGGACCCTCGGCTCCGACCGAACCGCCGAAGCCGATCGTAATCGACGAGGCCACGAGGGAAGCGTAGCAGTTTTTCTTCTTCAGNCGCGATTTGCGCTGCGATATGGCGTAGAGCACCCGCGTCACACCGTGGGAAATATTGTCCTTCACNACAAACCTCACGAACAGCGTCACTATCAGAATNCCCACCACCGGATATATGAGATAGGTGAAGTTGGCCGTCGTGGCGCTGACGTGGGAGTTGAGAAAACCTGAAATGGCGTGGATAAGNAATTTCAGCAGCTGGGCGGCCAAACCGCACGTCACTCCCACCACCAGGGAGAGCAGATATATGAACTGACTCTCCTTGATGTGGCGTTCGCGCCAGGCCACTACCTGCATCCAGGCTTCCGTGAATCTGTTATGTGTCTCTTTATATGCCACTNTTTATGGATTGTGTCTTGTTTTTAGGTTTCTGACGTGTATGTGAAGCGGGAGGGGGAGCTCAGATACCGCGCCCGCTGACNACCGTCTTTATGGTGTGGAGGAGTATCTTGAAATCGACTGCCACCGACATATTGGAGAGATAGATGAGATCGTAGCGGGCGCGTTCCACCATCTCCTCCACGGAGCGGGCATAGCCGTATTTCACCATTCCCCATGATGTGACGCCCGGTTTCACCTGATGCAACAGCGTGTAGTAGGGTGCCTCTTTCACTATGCGNCGGATGAAATATTCGCGCTCGGGTCTCGGCCCGACGAGCGACATCTCCCCCTTAAGCACGTTCCAGAACTGCGGGAGTTCGTCGAGNCGGTATTTNCGCATAATGCGTCCTACAGGAGTGACTCTCGGGTCATCATCNGCCGATAGCCTCGGTCCGTCGGCCTCGGCATCGGTGCGCATNCTGCGGAATTTCAATATGTCGAATGGTTCCTGNCGATAGCCGATTCGCTGCTGCCGGTAGATNANNGGACCCGGCGAACTGCGCTTCACGGCGATGGCCAATACGAGGTAGAGGGGGGAGAGAAGCAGCATGGCGATGGAGGAGAGAGCGACATCGAGCACGCGTTTGACATTCTTCTGCCATTCATTCATGGAGGGTGAGGTCAGGTCGATGAANGGCTCTCCGATGATGTCTCCCAGTCGAATGGCCGAGGTCAGATATGACATCGAGGTCGGGGCNATGCGCACAGGCACACCCGTGCTGAAATACCGGAAGAGCAATCCCAGNACCTTCTGTTCGTCNGCCGGATTCTCCGGAACGAGAATAATCTGGTCGAGCTCATGCGAGTTGACGAGACGGNCAAGTTCCTTGTCGTCGATTANGGTATGCGACTCCCCGGATGAGCTTTCACCGGGAATAGGGATATGCCCGATATGACGGAAGCCCAAGGTGGTCTGNAGGTTACGCAGGCGTTTTGCCATCTCAAGAGCCTTCTCGGAGTCGCCGACAATCACGGTGTTGAAACACCATTCTCGCCTCGCGAAATGCCGGATAGTGGCACTCGTAAGTATAAGACGCCCTATGTAGGTGAAAAGGAACAGCGATGCCCATAGNACGGCNATCAGTTCATAACTTATCTTGCGCGCCGGAAGGGGGTCGTTGATCAGCAGAGCGAAGAATATCAGCACCGTATTGATCACGGATGCCGAGAAGGTCTGATGAAATTCCTCCACTCTCGATTTATAGAATGGACGGTTATAATATCCGGTGACCCAGTATATTCCGAGGAGNGCGAGGGGGATAAGAATCTGTTCGGCGATAATTTTCCCCGAGCATAGGTAGGAACTCAGGGATAAGGCGTGGGTATGCGGCGATTCCATCATGAAGAAGCGGCAGATATCGAATATGAAGAAGGCTATGGCTGTGGTCACGAAGTCNGTGGCCACATACCGCAGGCGCTGTGTTCTTATCGATATCTGATGTGCTCTCATATTGATGGGTTCGGTTTNTTCTTGTGTGATTCTCGTGAGGGTGTCAACGGATAATGGTCACCCTCCCGTCATCCGTTACTTTCACTATTCCGCTCGGTGCGCGGCGNGTTTCATCGTCGCGTCTGAACNTGGCCGTGTAGTCCACACCTTCGATAATCCCGGAGGCNATCTCGCGGAAGAGGGCGGGGGCCGGTTGGCCGCTGATATTGGCCGAGGTCGAGACCACGGGGCGACCGANACGACGGCATAGCTCACNGCTGTAGGCCTCTGATGTGACGCGTATCCCGAGCGAGCCGTCGGCGGCACGNAGATTCTGAGCCACACCCTNCGGGGAATCGTAGATGACCGTCATCGGNCGCTCCGATTCCTCGATGAGGCGAAGTGCCTCCGGCGGGACGCGCGATATCCATTTATGCAGACTGTCGATACTGTNTACGAGCGCGAGCATCGATTTTGAATCCTCGCGCTGTTTCAGGCGGTAGATCTTGGCTACGGNNTCCGCGTTCGTAGCGTCGGCCCCGATTCCCCAGACCGTNTCGGTAGGGTAGAGGATAAGACCCCCTTNGCGCAGCGTAGCCACCGCGCGTTCCACATCGTCGTTGAAACGTTCCTCGTCGGTCATATCTTATATCACACGAATTATATCACACGAATGTTAAATTNAAACACACTCTTAGATTCAAATTTAGCAAAAAAAATCCTATTCGGCAAATTCAGCGAAGAGTTTGTCGACGTCGGCCATCCATATGGCGGGCGAGGCGTCGGAGGGCATACGCCAGTCGCCTCTGGGGGAGAGACAGACACTGCCGACCTTCGGGCCATCGGGCATGCANGAACGCTTGAATTGCTGGGAGAAGAATCTGCGGTAGAAGTTTCGTTCCCATTTCAATATAGTGGCGTCGTCGTAGACATCCTTGAAAGCCACGCGCGCAAGAAGGAATATCTTGCGGGGTGTGAAGCCGTTGCGCAGTGTATGGTAGAGGAAGAAGTCATGAAGCTCGTAGGGNCCTACGAGATCTTCCGTCTTCTGGGCTATGGTGTCGGCATCATCATCGCTCGGGACGAGTTCCGGGGAAATCGGCGTGTCGATTATATCGCGTAGCACCGCGGCTGTCTCCGGATTCTTCTCGCGGTCGGCAAACCATTCCACAAGATGTCTGACCAGTGTCTTGGGCACCGAGGCGTTGACCGCATACATCGACATGTGGTCGCCGTTATACGTACACCATCCTAATGCCAGCTCCGAAAGGTCGCCCGTGCCCAGCACTATTCCGTTGCATTTGTTGGCGTAGTCCATGAGAATCTGGGTGCGTTCGCGCGCCTGAGAGTTCTCATAAGCCGCATCATGTTTCTCGGGATCCTGCCCTATATCGGAGAAATGTTGTGCCACGGCCGGACCGATCGGAATCTCTATGCAGCTGACGCCGAGCAANTCCATNAGTTTCCATGCGTTGGAGCGGGTGCGGCTCGTCGTCGCGAGTCCGGGCATCGTGATAGCCTTTATGCCTGTGCGCGGCAGACCCATGAGGTCGAATGTGCGGCAGGCCACGAGCAACGCGAGTGTAGAGTCGAGACCTCCGGANACTCCGATCACGAGCTTGCGACAGCCTATCGCGTCGAGTCGNCGACGCAGTCCGTGNCATTGGATTTGAATAATCTCGGTGCAGTTCTCGTTGCGATGGGTCGGGTCGGAGGGCACGAACGGGTGTGGATCGATAACGCGTCCCGTCAATGTCATTTCCTTCTCCGTGTCGCGGTCCTGTTCGATAAGCACCTCTTCGCTCCTGTAGATTGTTGCCGGGAGATTTCCGAATGTGTTGGTATGAAGTCGGTCGTGGCGCAAACGGTCGATGTCGACGTCNGCCGCAACGGTGAAGGCCCCATATGTGANTCGNGGNGACTCGGCAAGTATTGTGCCATCCTCCGCCACTGCCGCATAGCCGGGAAAGGCGAGGTCNGTCGAAGATTCACCCACCCCGGCCGAGGCGTAGGCGTAGGCGCAACGGCATCTTGCCGATTGCTGGGCNATAAGCTCGCGACGGTAGCGATGCTTGCCGATAGTCTCGTTTGAGGCGGANAGATTGAGGATAATCTCGGCTCCCATCATAGCCAGACGTCCCGACGGGGGCTGGGGCACCCACAGGTCCTCACAGATTTCCGCCCCCACGAGCACACCCTTGTATTCGAACAGGAAATCGCTGCTGACCGGACATTCATGATTGCCGATNGTCAGAGTCTCCCCCTCNGGCAATGTGTCGGCCGATGCAAACCAGCGGCCTTCGTAATATTCAGAATAATCGGGAAGATAAGTCTTTGGGACAATCCCCGTGATGCGGTGGTCGTGAAANAACACGGCGCANTTNTAGAGATTGTTGCGCACGGCGATCGGCGCGCCGACTACAGCGAGATGCTCGTCGTCNACTACGGCGGCGATATCGAGAAGNGCCTTGGTGACTGCCTTGAGCAGTTTNCGCTGTCCGAAGAGATCGGCGCAGGTATAGCCCGTCACGCATAGCTCNGGGAAGAGAATGATGTCGGCGTCGAGATTCCGGCGGATTGACTCGACGATAGCCTCACTGTTGTAGTTGACATCGGCTATCCTGATATCCGGCACAGAGCAGACAATCCTTCGGAATCCGCATTCATGGAAATCTGTTTTTTTCATAGTCGCGAGTTGTTTAGAATTTTATGGAAGAAGTCATTCAGACTCTTCCCCGCGGGAGGGTAAAAGACTAAACAACTAATATACAAAGCTAACAAAAAAAGTGGAGATTGGCAATAGTGGAGAGGTAAAAAAAGACTTCCGGCCGCGTCGCGACGNGGCCGGAAGANATATATCATTGGAATTCGGATGTATGCGGAGATTACTTGAGCGCAGCCTGTACTGCGTCATTGGGCACCATTTCCTCTTTGAAGACATAAGCGCCTGTCTTGGGAGACTTCTCCATTTTGATGACTTTGCTGTAGGTGCGTCCTTCACCTTTCTGAAGAGACGCCACGGTTTTCTTTGCCATAGTTCAGATGCTTATTTGATTTCTTTGTGGATGGTCATTTTCTTGAGGATGGGGTTGTATTTCTTCAACTCCAGACGGCCCGGGGTGTTCTTGCGGTTCTTTGTGGTGATGTAGCGCGACATACCGGGCATACCGCTTGCCTTATGTTCGGTGCATTCGAGAATCACTTGCACTCGATTGCCTTTAGCTTTCTTTGCCATAACTTTGTGTGGATATTATGATGATTGCTTTCTGCGGGAGTCTTGGCCACCTTCGGCTTACGTTTCCGTCGCATGGAAGCTGCGACGATTTCGTCATGCCTGAGGGCGTTTGCTCCGATCAGAGTGAAAGGATGTTGATTTTTCTGAAATCGAGGTTGCCTTCAGCCTCAGCTTTCTTGAGGGCAGCGTTCAGACCGATCTTGTTGATTGTGCGGAGGGCGTGTGCGGATACGATCAGCTCGATCCACATGTCCTGTTCTACCCAGTAGAATTTCTTCTTGTGCAGGTTTACCTCAAATGTGCGCTTTGTGCGGCGCTTGGAGTGAGAGACATTGTTACCCACCTGGGTCTTCTTGCCTGTAATCTGACAAACTTTTGACATGGCTGTTTGGTTTCTAATTGAAATTTTAACTCTTTGGCCGATTCCGAGGCCGCCATCTCAGTTCTCATATCGCCATTAAGTGCATCATTCTCAATGGCTTTAAAGGATGTGCCACAAAATCTTTGCAAAATTACACAATATCTGCGACATATGCAAATTTTTCCACAGCTTTTTTCGCTATGTTTTTAGCGCGTCATTACCTTTTCGGTCTTGAGGCTGCCGTCGGCATATCTCGTCAGTTTCAGGCATATACCNTCGGTNGGCCCGGCTAATTTNCGGCCGGAAAGGTCATACCATTCGATGGCCAACGTCTCCTTCTGTTCCTCCCCGAGTCGGGTCGTGCCGGAGGTCAACTCGTAATACACCAACTGCGAACCGAAGAATTCACCATCCTTCTCATAGACGCTCTGCACTCCTATGGTGTCGAAATCCGTCACAAAATAATAGAANGTGTGGCTGATGCCGAAATTTCTGATCAGGTTGCCGTCATCATAATTGTAAGGAATAAGATAGGTCTCGTCTGCCATGCCCGGATACTCGTCGGAGTAAAGGGGCCAAGGTTCACCGTTGACATACATCATATATGACATATTTTCGACCGGAAGAATGTAGCCGTCCATGTTCAACGCGGGTAGCTGAAATATGATGGCGCCGTAGCCCCAGTTTTCGTTATACTCGATTAGCGACGTGAGGGTGGGGTTCATCGGATAAGGAGCCACCTCCTCGGGTGTGGGTTTCATCTCCATATCCGTATATGTGACGAGGGGATTGTAGGCGCTGTTGCCTTTGTTGACCAATATNGATGTGTCGATCCAAAGCTTGTTCTCCTCCCTGTGGAAATTCATNTTGTCGGCCAATACATTACGGTACATCTCCATGTCATACTCCTCATTCCAGTAATATTCCTTAGTCGTACCGGTAAGGAAAGTGTAATGCTGTGTGCCTTCATCCACTCCCAGGTATTGTCCGGTCGGGAAATACACCTCATTGTCACGGATTTCACCTTTTACCCATGCGTCGGGAAATTCCTTGACTATTCCCTTGACATAGATATCCTTGTCATTCTCCGCGTAGGAGATGAAGTAGCCTGTGCCGCTTGAGCTGATCTGCCAGTCCTGTTCGGTTGTATCTGTCGGCACGCTGACCTCCTCAGGAGTAAAAAGCTCATACCGCTGGCTCATGTCTCCATGTCCGGTCCAGCCCCCGTCGATATCGCATAAGCCCAACAGGAAGGTGTTGTCTCCGGGACCCTCCATATAGAATCCATCCTCATCAATATGATATATCAGCTCTTGCGATTCGGTGGGGTAGTACCAGCCGTTATCATCCTCCTCGCCCGAAGTGATCAGTTCCATGCGGTAGGCATAGTAATCATAAGTCTCCCCGTCAGTCTCTACCTGATATATCAATTGCGGCAGTTTCACCACGATTTTATCACCCTCTTTCTCACCCTTAAGCCAGCTGTGAGTGACGATCGAGGCGTATGGATGGCTTATATATACATAGCCGTCATCTCCGTCGACCACGGTGCAGGCCCCGTAGGAATCTGGATTGGCGATGGCCAGACCCGCCATTACTATATATGTGAGAGACTCGCGTGAATACATCGTAGCCTCTCCTGCCGGTTGTGTCATGATCGGGGATACGGACTCCCCGCCGGCACGCGTGGCGCGTCGCATGATGTCGGTCTGTTCTGAAACGCCGCTGACGGTAAATGATGGTTGCATGCCCGACTGGGCCGTTGCGCTGAGTCCGCCCAGGAGTGTCAGTGCAATCGTGGTGCAATGGTGTAAAAATCTGTTCATGGTATAAATTTTAATGAAATGTTGATGGCGCAAAGTTATGCCATTTTCGTTTCGAAGGCAAAAAATACCTATCTACAAACTATCTACAACCCCAAAATTTGGTGGAAAAACTTAAATTATCTATCTTTGTGATATGAAAAGCTCGCTACTCGTCATAATCGTTGCAGTGCTCTCGGCTCTCGCTTTCGGAGCGTGTGATTCGGCCTCTGACCGTATATCGGCATGGCCGGCCATATCCGATTCCAAGGCCGATGAACTCACTCTCGCGCTTGAGAAAGAGTATGCGGGAGAGGCAGATTCAACCCGCCTCACCGCTTATACCGACACACTGCTGTATTTGGCCGGAAAGGGTGAGCCGCGTCTCAAGGCAAGAGCCTTTTATTGGAAGGGGAGATTGGAGGAGCATACCGGCCAAATTGATTCGGCCTGCAAATCATTACGAAAGGCACTTGACTATGCCGACACACTCAACGGGCAATACGATGTCAGGCGTATAAGGATAGTGCTTGACCGTCTGGAAGGTCTGTCACCAATCGATCGCTATTCTCGTCTTATCGATGATGAGGCATTCTTCAAGAAGAGCAATGATTTGCTCATGCAGGCCAACGTGGCCCAACAGTTGGGAAATATCTTCATTTATACCCTCCGCTTTGACGATGGTCTTGATTACCTGCTCAAATGCGACTCCCTGCTTGAAAAGGCCGGACTCCACGATTACAGATTGAAGAATCGCATAAACACGGCGATAGCTTATCAGCATTGCGGTGATTCGGTCAAAGCCGACAGTCTCTTGCGTCCGCTGGTCAATAACCCCCGGGTGACGACCGACCCGTTGGCCTATAATGTGGTGTTGCAGAATATGCACGCCATAACCGGCGAACGGGAATATCTTTTGGAGGCGTTGAAGCGACTCCCGAAATCCGGTAATTTCTCAGAGACCGAGGCTGCCTTCTCTGCGATACTAAGTGAAGATTATGCCCGGGCCGGTCTCAATGATTCGGCGGCACACTATGCGTCGGTCGCCTTCCGGAATCTCAATCTGCTGCGCGATTATAATTGGAAGGCCATGGCGCTGAGGAGCTACGGCAGAAAACTTCGTTCTGAAAATAAGTCGGATAGCCTGATCATGGTTCTTGATATGTATGTGGCTACTATTGATTCGCTTCAAAGTTTCCGGCATACAAATGAGTTGGCCCGTCTTGAAAATGAGAGAGGAATCGCCGGGATGCGCGAATCGATGCAATTGCTCCATCAGAAGCAGAAAAACCGGCTTCTATGGGTGATTATTATCATAATCATTGCGGCCTCCGTCGCGTTGGCCCTACAGATGAGGCGCAACAGCCGTCAGAAACTCAGGCATCTCGAATTTCAGCTCCAGACGGAGAAGGATCGTCGAAAACTGCTTGCTCTCACAATGATGGTCGAGGAGAAACAGAGATTCATAGCGACTCTGCGCGAGGAAATCAAGACCTTGAAGGAAACCCAACCCTCTCGGGAAGCCACACGTCTTGAGGCCATAATAAAAGCCAATGAATCGGAAACTGTCACAAGAGAGTATTTCTTCGATGCCTTCGAACGCCTTAATCCTGCCTTCATTCCCAATCTGAAGCGACGTTGCCCCGACCTTCCTGAATCTTTGCTGCAGCTCGCCTGCCTGATTGTGACCGGCATCGACAATAAACGCATAGCGGAGATTCTCAATATCAGGGCCGCTTCTGTAAATCAATCCCGCTGGCGCCTGCGCTCTCGCCTTTCGATCGACAAAGATATGAGCCTTGAGGAGGAGCTCCGAAAACTCATATGACAGTTTCCTAAAGGAAAAATTCTTATAGGGAGTCTTCCTGACCTCCCTGCCCTCGGGAGCCGCTTTTGCCAATGTCGGATTTTTTTTGTAATTTTACCATTTGAAACTGAATTTGAGCAAATGAACGCTATATTAGGTATCGAGTCGTCGTGCGACGATACATCGGCTGCCGTCATCATCGACGGTGTGCTGAGAAGTAATGTGATAGCCGGCCAGAAAGTGCATGAGGCCTACGGCGGGGTCGTGCCCGAACTCGCCTCCCGCGCACATCAGCAAAATATCCTCCCTGTTGTCAGCGAGGCTATCCGTCAGGCAGGAATCTCCAAGGAGGATCTGACGGCTATTGCCTATACACGAGGCCCCGGATTGATGGGATCTCTCCTCGTCGGCACAAGTTTCGCCAAAGGACTCGCCATCGGGCTCAATATCCCCCTGGTGGATGTCAATCATCTTCAGGCCCACGCACTCTCCCATTTCGTGAAGGAGTCAGAGACCGACGAGGTACCCGAATTCCCTTATATGTGTCTGCTCGTCAGCGGCGGTAATTCTCAGATAATACTGGTCAAGAGCCCGGAAGAGATGGAAATCGTGGGACGCACGATCGATGACGCCGCGGGAGAAGCCTTCGATAAATGCGCCAAGGTGATGGGTCTTCCTTACCCCGGCGGTCCCCATATCGACCGCCTCGCGGCAGAGGGTAATCCCGACGCATTCAAATTCAGCAAACCGCATATACCGGGTCTCGACTATTCCTTTTCCGGCCTTAAGACAAGTTTCCTCTATACTTTGCGCGACAACCTGAAGCAGGATCCCGATTTCATTGAAAATAACAAAGCGGATCTCGCCGCATCCCTGCAGCGGACGATTATCGACATTCTCCTCTCCAAACTCGCCAAGGCCGTCGACATCTATCATCCGAAGCATCTCGCCATAGGGGGAGGAGTCTCGGCCAACTCAGGTGTGCGTCAGGCAATTGCCGACTTCTGCAGCCGCAGAGGGATACGGGCCTGGATTCCGAAGCGCAGTTTCACCACCGACAACGCCGCGATGGTAGCGATAGCCGGAGCGATGCGACTCAAGCCCGGAGAGCGCGGTGATCTTTCGCTACCCCCTTACGCACGCACCGAAATTTAATCTATAAACCTCAACCATGCAACAGCATACAGAATCACGCCATGTCGTAATTTATGGCTATACACGGGAGGAACTCGCTAAGGTCATGCGCCATTTCGAGGAGCAGCTTCCCGAATATATCAAGATCACGATTGACTCGACCCATCTCGTCACGCGCATCACTCTGACCGGTGTCAACACCGGCATCGAACTCCTGCGTTTCAAGATAAATAAATATCACAGCTCACTGAAGGAAATCTTCACGACCGATGTGCTCTCGCTCGAAGACCGCACTCCGGCCGAAGTGCTCGGTGCGCTTCTCCGCGAGCGTGAACTGACCGTCAGCTTCGCCGAAAGCTGCACAGGAGGCAATCTGGCCCACCGCATCACGCAGATTCCCGGGTCTTCGGCCTATTTCCTCGGAAGTGTCGTCAGCTACTCGAATGATGTCAAGGCCGATGTCCTCGGCGTTTCGCGCAGCGACCTTTCGCAGCACGGTGCCGTCAGCCGGCAGGTGGTCACCTCCATGGCGGAGGGTGTGGCGCGCCTTATGCGGGCCGATTGCGCTATAGCTACTTCCGGAATCGCCGGCCCCGACGGAGGGACGAAGCTCAAACCCGTCGGCACCGTCTGGATGGCCGCCAAACTTAACGATACCGTAGTCACCGAATGTATGCACTTCAACGGCGACCGCGAAACTGTCATTGAATCGGCAACCAATCATGCCCTTGTGATGCTCATAAATCTTCTGCGCAACTCCTATGTCGCACCGGAGGATTTCAACGACGAGTAATACCCAATCAGCTACTTAACGGCCGACGATGACGACTAAAGATAAATGGCTCTGGGGCTACAGGGTGGTGAGAAGCGTGCTTTTCTCCGCCGTGGTCGCCGTAGCCGTAATCTTTATCGGTATTTATGTCTTGCTCTCTCTCCCGGCCGTTCAAGATCGTGTGCGCCGTATTGCCCGCGACGAGCTCAGTTCTCTCATAGACAGTAGGGTTGAAATAGGTAAGGTCAATATCCATCCTTTCAATGAGGTGACTGTCAGCGATTTTGAGGTCTATGAACCCGATGGCGGTCCGAGATGCCTGCATGTCGACAAGGTCGGTGCCGGCATAAGCCTATGGAATCTGGTGGTCAATCGTGCGATAGTCGTGACCTACGCCGAACTTCTCGGTCTTCAGGCCGACATCAGCCAGGCCGAAGAGGGGGAACCCCTAAATATTCAGTTCATAATCGATGCATTCGCCCCTAAGGATCACAATAAGCCCCCGGCGAAATTCGACTTGCAGATCCGCAACATCGTAATCCGGAAAAGCGCCTTGACCTTCAACCGGAAATGGCAACCGGCGTTGGCCGCCGACCGCATAGATTTCAATCATCTGAAAGTTACCGGTCTCAATGCCGATGTCACGATTCCGCGTCTTAGCAACGACCTCATCGAAGTCGACTTGCGACGTCTCGCCATGCGTGTCAATTCCTCACTCGATATAGAGCGTCTGGCACTCCTCGCGCGCATCGATCATGGCGACATCAGCGTCAGCGGCCTGCGTCTCCGACTTCCCAATTCCCGCCTGCAGGTCAACGACCTGACGCTGCCTCTCTCGAAGTATAACGGTAATTTCCGGGCCATGCTCTCCGGCATGACGTTCGACATCAACCTCGGTGCCGAACATCTTGTCCCTGCTGAGTTCGCCGGATTTTATCCCCCCTTGGCCGAGTGGCAGTCTCCGATTACGCTTGATCTGACAGCCGAGGGTAACCTCAACTCCATATCTCTGAAACGTCTCGCTATCGAGAGCCGTTATGACGATTTCTCGCTCGACATCTGCGGAGATGCATCGAAAGGGGAAAGCGACAGAATCTCCGAAATATCACTGCAGAATCTCGAACTCCATGCCGGAGGATCGGCGCTACGGCGCATAGCTGCCATGCTGCCGGAAAAGGTATCGCCGAATGCCAGGCGGATGATAACGGATGCCGGCGACATAACTCTGTCGGCCCAAGGCTCCGCCTCCATCGATCGTCGGAGTGTCGATGCCGACATGAAGGTATCGGCCGGTTACGGTGTGGTCGACCTCAAAGGTACCCTCCGTCCCTCCGGAAGACTGATGCTTATCGACGCGGATGTGACCACCGAGGGCTTCAATATAGGCGCACTCCTTGACCGGCAGGACTTCGGGCAGATGGCATTCGATATGCAGGGCAGAATGGCGATAGATCCTGAATTTACACGCAAAGGACGAAGCACCGGCCTTGAGACAATCGACCGTATCAATATGATGCTCCCGGAGGGCGACCTGAGCCTGACTCTCGATCATGCGGGAATCCTCGGTGGCGAAATTCATGATGTAGCGCTCAATCTCCATAAAACCTCCGAACTGACCGACATAGAGATAACCGGTTCGGATCCGGATTACGATCTGTTTCTCAAAGCGGAGGTTCATCCCGAGGGTGCCTCATCCCATGCCTTACTTGATGCGGATATCAGACATCTCGACCCACATCTCCTAATCCGCAACGGTCGTATGGCGGATTATGCCTATACCGGAAAAATAAATATTGACATTACCGGCAACAAACCAGACAACCTGGCCGGAACAATATCCCTCTCCGATCTCCATGCTGATCCGGCCGATTCGGAGAAAGCCAAACTCCATCTCAACAATCTTACGGTGGCGGCGGCGATAGCCCCCGATGGACTGCAGCGTGATTACAGTGTTCGTTCCGACTGGTTCGAGCTGACGGCAAACGGTGCCTTCCTGCCTACCCAACTCCCCGGCGTGCTGAAGGGTATGATGGCTGATGTAACAGGCGATTCCACCCCTCACGATCGTGAATCCATTCCCGATGCCAACCTTACCTATAATCTCAGCATCTTCCCTGAGGGTTCATGGACATCCTTCATCAATCTCCCGGTAGCATTGCTCTATGAGGGTCGTATTCACGGCTCTCTCGACAGCGGCAGCCGATTCATGACTCTCAATATTGACGCTCCCTATATACGGCAAGGACGCGATAAACTGATTCAGCACACAAGCCTCAAAGGACGGGTAGAGAATCATCGNGCCTCTGTCAATCTATATTCGAGCATACCNACCAAAAAGGGGGTGCTCGACCTTGACGCAGATCTCTCNCTCCGAGGTCATCATGCCGAGGCTCTNCTCGGTTTCAANCGCCGCAAGCAGGGTCAATTCTATGGNGATATNCGCCTGACGGCCGATATCGGAGATAGCATCGGNCCTCTCCGTTTCGATGCGGTCAAAGCCCGGATGCTTCCGACTTCGCTCCGACTCAACGGCGCGGAGTGGCGGATAGGGGAGGCCGACATCACATATATCCCCGGCCATATCGGAGTCAATAATTTCTCCGTGCGACACGACGACCAATATATCGCAATNGGGGGAGTGGCCTCAAAATCGGCCGATGATGAAATCAACGTCAGTCTGAATGACATTGACCTTAATTATATATTCGATACCCTCAATATCGACTATGTCTCATTCGGAGGTCTCGCCAGCGGNGAGGCTGTCGGCAAGTCGCTCCTGTCGGGNAAGCCCGAAGCNTACACGCGTCNCCTCCGGGTAAAGGACCTCAGCTATAACGGAGCTGTTCTTGGCGACGGCGAGCTCTACGGCGACTTCGATGCGGCGGCCAAACGTGTCGGTATCCGCGCCGACATCGCGGAGCAGGGGNGGCGGGTGGCCCTCATTGACGGCGGCATATGGCTCGGGAGAGATTCCCTGTCATTCGGAATAGATGCCGACAGAGTGAAAGTCGGTTTCCTGCAAACTTTCATGCANGCTTTCTCATCNCATGTCGACGGACGTGCGTCGGGCAACGCGNTGCTCTACGGCACATTCAAGGACATTGATCTCAAAGGACGACTCTTTGCCGATACGATAGCTCTGAAAGTCGACTATACGAANGTCACATATTCCGGTCGAGACTCGGTCATCATCGAGCCCGGACACATCATCATCCCCTCATTCCGGNTATATGACAGCTTCGGTAATTCCGGNCGCCTGCAGGGNACTCTCTCGCATCGTTGTTTCCATGATCCGGTATTCCGGTTTACCATCAACGGTGCCCGCAACCTGCTCGTATATGACACTGACGCGAAAATGAACGGCATATGGTACGGACGTATCTTCGGNAACGGTGGTGGCGAGATTACGGGTCATCCCGGNTTCGTCGGNATCATGGCCGATATGACCACNCGCCCCGGATCNAACTTCACTTTCGTCTTATCCGANGAACAGGAGGCCGTCGATTACAAATTCCTTACCTTCACCGACAGNCGCAAGGCGAAAGCGGAAGAGGAGGAGCGACAGCGNCGACTGGCCGATGAATCGGATCCTGACGCTATCGTGGCTGCGTTCAACAAGCGTGTGGCTGAGGAGGCAGCTTCCGAGACATCCCTTTACATGGATCTGCGCGCCACGATTACACCGTCGGCNCANCTGACAATGGTAATGGATCCCATCGCCGGNGANAAGATTAAGTGTACCGGCGACGGCGCCATGAACATGACCTATAACTCCGACGGCAACGACCTCAGAATGTATGGCAAGTACACACTCCAGCAGGGTACCTACAACTTCTCTCTGCAGGATATAATCCTTCGCGATTTCTCCATCAAGCCCGGAAGCAGCATCTCNTTCAACGGNGATCCCATGAACGGAANTCTGGATATAAAGGCCGCCTATAGGGTCAACACAAATCTGACCGACCTCGACAAAAGCTTCGCCAATGACCGTGACCTAAACCGCACTAATGTGCCCGTCGANGCCATGCTGATGGTGCAGGGGGAGATGACGCAGCCCGACATAACGTTCGACGTCGAGTTCCCCACCCTCAACGATGAGGTGAGCCAGAAAGTGCGCAGCATCATATCGTCCGAGGATATGATGACGCGACAGATAGTNTATCTTCTCGCNCTCAACAGATTTTATACNCCCGAATATATGGGAGGGTCATCCGGTGGAGGCGAACTGGCCTCGGTAGCATCATCGACCATATCATCGCAGTTGTCGAANATCCTCGGTCAGCTNACCGACAAAATCAACATCATGCCCTCCCTACGGTCGGAGAAGGGTGATTTCTCCGATCTGGAGGTAGATCTGGCGNTGTCCTCCCGATTGTTCAACAACCGTCTGTGGATCAACGGAAACCTCGGATACCGTGATCGCACCAACAGTTCGACCACNTTCATCGGCGACTTCGATATCGAATATCTCCTTCATCGCAACGGCAATCTTCGCCTCAAGGCCTACAATCACTTCAACGACCAGAACTACTATCTCAAGTCTGCCCTTACGACTCAGGGTATCGGGGTCATCTACCGCAAGGACTTCGACCGTCTCTTCCGCCGCAAGCGCAAGCTCCTCCCCGAGAAAAAATAACATGATTNCATCTAACGTAATCCAAATAGATGTAATTAAAAGCAAGTCTTTAATTACAAAGTAGTTTTTTGATTCTCCATAGTTTNCTTCAATTCTTAGGTATACTTAATCTGTTTTGGCTCGTAGNAGCTTTTTTACCCTCATATACCAATACANGANAGCCATTACCGCTACTACTCCTCCNACATAACCAATTTTGTCTATGGAAATATAGGTGCATACATAGCCGCCCAACAATGTGCCACATCCTATCCCCAGNTTGAAGATGCCAGAGAAAATAGACATTGATATGGAGGTGGCATTCTGCGGCGAATAGTTTATTATTTCTGCCTGAAGTGCCACATTGAATGCCGTGACTGCTATCCCCCAGACGGCACACAACATAATGACTGTGGCCGGAAGCAACGCCGAGAGACGAAACAATAACAGGCTTGCTGCTATCCCTAAAAGAACTGTATTCATAAATCGGAAGGAATTTTTAGGATAGAATCTGGAGAACGAAAAGCTCCCTATGATACCCGCTCCGCCAAAGATCATCAAGGTTGTGGTGATCCATCCGTCCGACAATCCTGCCACTTGTTTCAGGAAGGGTTCAATGTAGCTGTATCCGGTATAATAAGAGGTGGCAACAAGAAGAGATAGGATATACAACCCTATGAGCAGAGGATTCTTCAACAAAGCCGGAAGATTGTGTAGCGTGAATCCACCCTTGTTCGGTACCTTTGGGAGACATG
>JAAVBX010000011.1 GCA_014802625.1 bacterium
CGCTCCTTTGAGTCAAGGTCTGACCTCATCATTCCGATATTCTCATACTCTTTGCGCATCTCCATATCACGGCCTGTGATTTCAGTCATTACCGGAGGCAATGTTACCTTAACGGTCTTCGCATCCTCGTCAAAAACGAGGTCGTCCATCTGCAATGCTGAAAGATCCACATAAGCACGCATATAGGAGTCATAGGAATAGACCGCTATTCTCTTACCCATCGTGTACCAATNGGAACTTTCCANTTTTGCTGTCTTAGTGATTGCCATGGAAGCGAANACCATTTTGTCAACCGATTTGATCTCCTGATAGAGTTCTTTGTTGTCGGTTTTCGCGCACGATGANAGCAACGCCACCAACGTACACATAGTTAATANTTTGAATTTCATATTATCGTTTATTTGATGTTTACAGCCATAGAAAAGCCACGGNTGGTGTCGGCACCCGGAAAATTCGCTTGAATCCACTGNGCCTGTTTGNNNTTGTTNCCCATCAATTGNGANTANTANCCGNNTTCNGANNGGGAACATTCGATNANNCGANTGAAANGGNTTNGGACCATTCATCTGAAATACACCTTTAATTGTTACTGTTGCCATGTTGTGATAGCTTATTGAATTTTATGGTTGTATCGTTATTACATTAATTTCGCAAGCTTATGGATACTTCTTTATCTCCTCGATAAGCCCAGCTGTTATGATGCTTGAAACTGTGGAGATTATACCTATTCCAAACACCATAGAGCAGATGGATATGATTTTACCCAGTATGGTGATGGGATAGATATCACCGTAGCCTACGGTTGTAAGCGTCACCACAGACCAGTACACGGCATCGAAGAAAGTGTTGAAGGTTTCTTGACCCGTTGATGGATTAATATGAGGCTCAACATTATAGANCAGCAATGCAGAAATGAGAATGTAGAGGAAAATAAATGTGCTGATTGTTTTAATAACATTCCAGTTGCTCTTAAACACCCTCAGTAGCATATCGTCCATTGTGGAATATCTGGAAATTTTTATCAAGACTACTATTCTTATCAGTCGGAAGAATTTGAAAAGCGAGAACTTGAAGTTGACCATTCCGAAGATAGGAAGGATGGAAAGNAAGTCCACTATTCCCATAAACGTGAACGGGTATCGGCGCCACCAAGGTCGTCCGATCTTGTATTTATCAACCGGAGATACATAGCACCGGATAATGAAATCCAGCAGGAACACAACCACCGTAAACCAGGATAGGCAGTTGAGCCACCAGTANCCTCCGCCAAGAAACATCATCGGCACGAGGCTAAGCACAATCACGACCTCCATGCAATAGTCGTAGATTCGNCTGACGCGAGATTTGCCACGGTCAGCATCGATTATACTTGCTAACTTATTCTTAAAGTCAGATGTCTTCATNCTGNGAGACAGTTTTTTTGCATGTTGCCGTTCAATCGCGTTCCNTCTTTTCTCGGAATGANTTCAGTGCGAGTANTGTCAAGAGAATAGCTTCGGTGAGTTNGTNGAGTTNGTTGTCCATTACCTCCTCCAATGCTTGTTTGAGCTTGTCAAAAGAATTCGGGCCACCCCTCAATTCTCCAGANCTGGTCATTTGCACGAAGTCATCGAAGTCAAGATCACATTCAATGTCTTTTATTTGCCGTTGAANNTCATCACANGCCTTACTAAGATTGTATTCAACATCATCGAGTATTTCATCGATAGCCATAAGACGTTCTGTTGTTTTCTTGATTGATCTCATGNTTTTGTTCCTGTATGCGTGTGTGTGTAATCTATTNATTCATTTATATATCCCATTCNCCNCCTTCNGCNAGCATNGTNGAAACTTTNCCNANGTCNGCAAGATCNTTGAATGGACTGGAAGCNGCNAGNGAGTTNATGGATTGAGAGTGTNTGAGCCACTAANGTGTTGTCNCCNNTTTCCAATGCCTTGTCAAGAACCGAGAAATAATTATCAAACAATCCGGCTCTTTCATCAAAAGATCGTTTGAGATAATCACGCACCANNTCAGCCATTGCGTTAATTTTAGTGATTTCCACAGCGGCATTAGCGCGAATCTCAGTTCTTATCGTTTTTTGCTCCTCACAAAAACGCATTGTCTCATTAGCCTGACGAGCCATTTCTCCTATCATTGCCGTTACATCTCCGGGGACTTTCAAATATCCCACTCCTGTTATTGCAAGTTCAAGGCTTTCTGATTCTTTATATTCAGATTCCATAANCTCATCTTNTTGCAATATATCCTCTTCCTCATTNTTATCGNCNGGCTGNGTTTTTGATTCCGCCGATAAAACTGNTNTTGNNGTAGTATCTTTAGNGCGGAAAGTTTCAACAACTGTTTGCACAGTTCCAATNACCTGCTGACCTTTTGATATGATGTCTGGCNCTTGAGANGCAAGCTCCTGAATCTTCTTGAAATCNAATTTCATGCTAACTGATGGTTTAGGATTTTTTGAGTCTTATCAACCATAATGAGTGACTGCTTGTTGAGATTGCCGTTTTCATCAAGCAAAGGTGTTTGTGCCAGTTCACTCATTGATTTTACAAGGATGGCAGCACGCTGGAATGTCTTTGCATGTTCCGGATTAACAGGAGAGAAAATTGGAACTATGGCATCCAATTCATCCAACGTAGGAATAATACGACCTTCAAGCCTGGAGGTGACTGATAGTAATTCATCACTCCTCATTACCACTCCCTTCATTATCTCAGAGGCGGCCAAAGACTTCGCCTGCCACGTTTCAACATCTGCGAGATACTTTTCTGCATCNGTATGTTTCTGCGAGTATATCTTCCCGGCAACAATGCCAACTGAAGCAAGAGCAAATATTCCGGTGGAAGTCCAAGTAATTGCGGTTAGAACAGTTTGTCCGGCTGCCATTCCTCCACCCACAGTTCTACCAAGCCATCCAAGAATCGCGTTACGAGCTGCTGCTCCATGCAATTGACTTATAGCGGTGCCGGTGCTTGCTGAACAAAGAGATCCTACTGATGCGTAGACGGCGNCCGGAACACCCGATAAAGCAGCTGCTGCAATACTACCTCCGGCTGTAGCTGTTGCAAGTAGATTGGAGCCATTCATTTCCACGCTTTCAAGTTCCTTGAAGTCAGATTCTCCCAAAGACAGAGAGGATGACAGTTCATATACTTTCTCCTTGACGGAGTTATTAAGTGATTCGACAATTTTTATAAAGCGGCCAACTGTAGTTTTTAGTATCTCACAACGAGCGCGACCAAATGTCTCCAATCGTGTATTGGCAAGAAAACGCACCTGCTCTATTTGTCGGGTGGTTTCTTCCATGATTTTATCTGCTTTCTCTTTCTTTTCATTTGCAGCTTTCCTATTTTCGTAGGCTGCAACACCGGATACAAGTTTTCCCATATCCTTAGCATAGNTNCCAACGTCCTCCATAGTGAGATTCTCNACATTNGTCTTTATTTCCGATGCCTTAGTGGAGACAAAATCAGATGTGTTGGAAATAGCTTTTGATCCGGCATCTATTGCCGAATCAACCAATTCTCCAATTGTTTTTTCTTTTATGGATTTAGCCGCATCATCATATGCCTTGGAAGCTGCCGCNGCAGTTTCCTTTGCTTTCTTTGCTANATTGTCAAGAAGNCCCATATCAATCTATATTACAAAGTAANGAATTCTACNAGTTTATCAATCCATTTNATTACNGANGCGCGAGCNCGGTCNTTGGTCGGAAGTTGNGNTAAAAGNGANCCTTCAGTCACNCCATANTTNTTNATGGGNAGTTCNCGCCACCANGTNCCNTANCGNCNTGAACCCTTGAAGTTATCTTTGAGTGTCTGTGAGAAATCGCTGTCACCCTCTTTTGTCGCTTCTACAACGTACTTACCTTTCTTACGATATACTGAGATTTTTACAGGTGAATCTTTGGAAGAAAGNGCGAATGAATCATTTCCATTCTCTAATGTCCAACCNATTGAAGCAAGTTCCTTGATTTTTGNATCCCAAGCTTGAATCTTNGAANTANNAACTGCNTCTTCATCTTCTTTTTGTTCCGCCTCTGCATCTTTCTCCTTTTGCTCCTCTGTAGGTTCAACCTGACTGCCTGANATNGCNGTCACAAAGGATTCGAGTGTATNANCTAAATCAGCTGAATCTTTTTCATCATACAATTCGTTATGGAAGAGTTGGCTGATTTCACTGAGTGTTTTGACCAAGTCGCTCACTTCGGAAGAATCGCCGCTACCGGTAGAGCGTATTATTTCGGTCACTTTTTCGGTAAATTGCTTGACTGTTTCCGGTTTGGCGTGCATACGAATGGCCATTGTATAGAATATCAATGCCTTTTTGTTCTTCTCAGTGCTGTCAGTAACATATGCACACAACGCCGTCAGGAAATTATTGTATGTTGACAATTTTTCCTTAAAAATTTCACTCTGTTCCTTCTGAATACGTTCTGAATCACTTTGTCCTTTTAGAAGCACACCAGTAATTATAGCTGTGATGATTACTCCTATGAGAGCCGCGAATGTCTGAAATGGAAGATCATTGACGGAAAATAAACGCAGTATCACTGCAACTGCGCATGCTATAATTGTCAAGGCTATCGATATACCATAGACAGTCCAGCTACCATGCTTACGCTGAATCAGGAAATGTGAAGAATTGGCTGAGGACGCCATAAATCGTTCTATGCCGCAGGACTCACCTCATTGGCCTTAGGTTAAAAAAAGAAAGCGTGAGAGCCGTACTGTTGCTCGTTCCACGATTAGAGGCCTTCGCATTGCCCGGTATAGTTGAACGAGCAAACTTGCAGAAGCCTCACGCAGAATATGTATAGATACGCCAACACAAACACTCCCGTGCTTGATATTGGCGATATAAACATATCCACAAGGCATCTACTGTTTGCTACATTCTTGACTATACCTGAAAGTTGCGAAGTTTCTAATCGTCAAGAATGAGCGTCGAGTAAACGCTTCCTAAAAATGTCTGCCGACCCTCCCGGATTGCCCATGACCGGACTTCCGCGATGCGGTCTGCGACTGCAAAGTTAATAATTTTTTCTGAAAGTTTTTCCATTCAGACCCTAAAAGTGTAGAGGGAACTGCGCCCTGTGTTGAGGGCGCAGTCCGAAATAATAAGTCTTACCACATGGCATTGGCCATCTTCGCTGCAATCTTATTCAGACGTGCAGCTTGGGCGGCCGAAAGATTTGCGCCGGCATTCTCCAGCTTCTCCTGCAGCGATTGAGCCGACTCAAGGAGCGAAGTATACTCAGTCATCGCACTCATATCACCGGCCTGCACCTTTTTGGCATAAGCCACCAGCTTGGTGCAGTAAGCATCATACTCGTCAAGGATCTTATCCCAATCCTCATTGCCGGAATTGGCCACTACCTCTTCAGCAACCACTTCATCAGATTCATCAATTTCTTCTGAGGACTCCGAATTAGCCGCTCCCTTATACGGAACAAACTTCGAACTGCTCGATCTCGGTTTCAAAGCGATGTACTTACCTTTCTCTCGCATCATGTCCCACATAGCGCTTGCTTTACCATCCCACTTTTCCTTCGAATCTGATTCATCCATTACTGCGCGATAGTCTCCCACAGTAAGATAGTGCACACTATAATCATAGCGGTCCTCTATGTCATAGTAGCCGAAATCCGTGAGTTCATTCATATTCTCATCAAGAATCACTACATCAAGTTCAAATCCCCAGTCTGACGCGACATCTTCCTTTACTTTTACCTGAAGTGTAGATGCGATTTTGATACAAGGCTTGCCCTCATCCGAAAATTCACTCAAGGAGATTACTGCTTCCTTGTTTTCGATTGTCATGAACTTGCCGAGATCTCCAAGCTCAGGCTTCACTTCGAGCTTGAGAGAGTTCGGATCACTGTTGCCTCCGCCGCAGGAGCCAAGGCCAAGGATCATGAGCAGCGAAAGCACCATGCTTCCGATCTTCCACGCAGGATGGTGTCCTGCAATTTTCTTTTTCTTCATGATGATATTGTTTTTGTGTTGTGATAGGTTTTCGACTGCAAAGTTAATACCTTACACTCAACAATAAAAATTCCATTTTAGTCCATTTTTAATTCCATTTCCCGCTGCAATATGTAAATCCAGATTATTTTGACTAATTTTGAATCCGTAAAAACGACCTCCTCCGAAAACGATGAAAACGACGAAAACGTAGACAACAATGAAGACCAGAAGAAGCATAGATTCCCATCAACTCAAACGCCTGCGGGGGGAAGTAGAGAACCGACTAACTTTCCCCATCAAAAGTCCCGACGACTATGTCCGACTCTCAGACCTGCTAAAGGAAGAGGGTTGCGGCAGTGTCAGCGCCACAACCCTCAAACGAATATGGGGATATATATCAGACACAGGATCCGATTACCG
This sequence comes from bacterium, assembly GCA_014802625.1. Classification (GTDB taxonomy): domain Bacteria; phylum Bacteroidota; class Bacteroidia; order Bacteroidales; family Muribaculaceae; genus Lepagella. The sequence continues at coordinate 6,391 of JAAVBX010000011.1, forward strand.
CCCCAACGCTTACACTGTCACAGCACTCTGTCGGCTGATAGGATTCAAAGACCTCGAGGAATTCCTTGATTCAGACTCACCCATCCAGTCACGCCAATATTCAGGCAGCTTTATCGAGTCGCGCAACTTGCCGGAAGGAGCGGAAGTGGAAATACAATGGCGCCCCAACCGCATCTGCCGGTTGAGGCATATGAACGCGACCCTATTTTCGGTGGTCAGCGCAGAGAACTCTTCTACCCTCCGCGAAGGCGACATCGTAGAATGTCTGTGTTTCACTCAGCAAGCCCCCCTATTCTGCCGAATCTTCCGCGAGCGGCAGCTGCCTATCACATACGTTGCAGGATCGGCAAACGGAATCACTTACAATCTGATAGAAAATGAGGATTTCTAAGGTTCAAGGGTGTCGTCCTGCTTCGATTTCATCAACAGTCCTTTCCCATCTCTCGAATAAAAGATTGCTCAGCCGCGTCATTTCGTCATACGGGCATCCGGCCGCAGTCAATTCATGCACCATACGCGATGATATGTTTGCCACCTCTATGCTTTTAGAGGCCAAAAGCGTCGATGCTGCTTCCTTGTCCATACCCGGCGTATAATCTCGCGCCAGCACTGTACTCATCTCAGCAAGATATTTCCTGTAGATAGCCTCGTAATCGGCATTGTCTACTGCTGCCGTTACAGTCTGACCATCCGATTTTTGCACCTCATTTTTATCTGCTTCTTTTCCTTTGGGAGTGTTGACTCCCGGCTTCTCTTCGCCAATCTCAACAAGGGATGCATCATCCCGCGCAATAACATTATCTTTCAGAGGCATTTCAGTATTCTCTACCTCCGGAAGTCCTCTGTCAGTCACATCTTTCTGCAATATCTCCTCATCGATTATTCCGAATATAAGTCCTATTGCAAACATCACTCCATAGAAAGTCCCAACCCACCACCAAAATCCCCTTTTCTTGGGCATTAGTGTTTTGTCGAGCGCATCGACTATCTCTTGCATCTGCGGCCGGCTGTACGGATTATTCTTCAGGCATCCGGTGCGTAATTTACCGAACTTATTCTCAGGCAACAACATTTCCAATATCTTTCCGAAAGAATAGACATCTGCNCGTGAGTCACCCACATATGGCGCCTGTTGCTCCGGAGCTCCAAATTGCGCTGTGCCAAGCGACTGCTTATACACCACCGAATCTTCACTGTCTCCAAGACCGATGTCGATTATCTTGGCTTCATTGCGCCGCGTAATCATTATATTGTCAGACTTCAGATCACGGTGCGAGATGCCTAATGAATGCATATAGGCAAGCGCTCCGGCTATCTGACGCGCAATATCGGCCCTGACTTTGAGNGGTACATTTTTATTCTTCTGAAGGAACTCATGNAGTGATGTGCCGTCGACATATTCCATCACGATGACCGGCCCGACTGTAGGATTAGTCTCGAATCCGTATGTACCCGCTATTCCGGCATGGTTGAGGCGGAGGCCGAGCGAATATTCCTTGCGCAGGCGTGCCGTCTCTTCGGGATGATGACGCAATGCTTCCGGGAGTCCNTTCAGGATAAACCGGCGGCCTTCTCTGACGGTAAGCCACAGCACGTTTATGGTGCCACGCTTATACGGCTCCAGACATTCCCCCGCGAAAGCGCTTTGCGCCGGCCCTGTTACTGAATTCGGTATCATATCAAAAACTCCAGATGTTACATTTTNCCTGATTTTGATTTCCGCTACAAAGTTAACCCCAAATTACCCCTAATCCAAAAATTATGCCGCTTTTTTGGATTAGGCTAAAAATCGAGCAAAGCTGATNAAGGGACTCCGGCCCATCAAGGCAGGAAATTCGTTTCTATTTTAGATTAAAAAAAAATTATTACTGTCGTACAACTGTTCGACAGTAATAATTTCGATTCAACCTGACAATTCCATTTGGGGAATTATCGGGANATTCATTTAAATAATTCAATCAGTACATCGGAGTGAAGCCGGGGTTCTTCTGGAGATATTTATTGGCGTTGCCGATCATTTGCGTCTCTTTCGATGTGTCGAGNTTNANGATNTTNGCTCCCGGGACGNAGATCGAGTTCCTTGAGGTCGACATAGTAGTAGCCGGGATTGGTGACGATATCGAAATANTAGCGGAGGTCGCGCACGTCGGCGTAACTGCGCCATTGAGTGGAGCTGACATTGGGTTCCGTCTCTATCTCATATGTATAGGGNACACAGCAGTTGACCAATATACTGCGGGCGATTGACACGCCGAGATCCGCATCGGCAGTCTGCTTCACATGATGGGCGAAATAATTGCCACGCACGCANCGGTCGGGAGAGGATACCGTTCCGGGAAGGGTGTTCTGTCCCCCCTTTTTNTCCCAATAATCGATTATGGCTGTCATAGAGGGCCAGTTGGGATCATTGGTCATCGCCCGGTAATCACCCATGTCATAAATATTGATTACCCCATGATTGAACTCGAAGATAATCGACTTGCCGGTGGCATCGGTGACACCCCAATGCAGGGCNGAGACCGTTCCCCCGTCGAATGTAGCTCCGGAAAGGGAGAAATTATGCTCATGGAGNACNCCCTTCACCTCCTCGACGGTAGCATTATTGTCGAGCAGCCACGCCACGAACATTGCCATCGACAGGGGGGGACGTTTNATGGTCTCCTCGTTGTCATAGACGGTGCCCTTGCAGAAGAGGCCGTTGACCACGAGNCCCTTTTCGTTCATACCCTCGGTGACTCCGCCGTCATAACCGACAGCGTAGACAGCACCATATTTGGAGGTCCATTCCACTGCTCCCGGGCGGTCGCTGCCCATCTTGTGGATACCACGGGGATANACATACAGATTCGTCGGAATGGGGGTNTTCCAGTCGAGCGAACGNCCTACGACATACAGGGAGTCCTGACCCTCATATAATATACGNGAACATGCGGAAGCATCGGGAGTGGAGAGAAGTGCGGCGGAGGCCATAATGGCCGAGACACCGAGGAGAATGGTCTTTTTCATAGTGTAATCGTATTTATATTGTCTTAAACACTCCTCACCTCAAAGGGGTTCATTCCGGAATAATCGATTATGGGTCTAAAAAATATCGGCCGGTCAATGAGGATGACCGACCGATAGTATTATTTATGAGGGAATTTGTCAGTTGGAATCACTTGCTCACCAGACGCAGAGCGTAAAGCTTGGCATGATTGACGGCGATATTCATATTCTCATTCTCAGGGCGATAGTCGATGCGGATGATATGGTCGCCGGCCGTGAGATGCATCTTGACGGAATTGCTCCANCCATGCTCATCCCAGTTGTCGCGGCCACGCTGCGGGAGCACGAGAAGTCCCTGACGGTCACCGTCGAGAGAGATTGTGCGTATCGCACACTTATTCTCGGTGTTGACCGGACCATTGCCGTTGGCATATTCAAGGCTGACGTAATAGTCGCCTGTGGCGGGCACGCTGACGGGGATATCCACCACCGATTGCTTATCGTTGTCGGAGCCGTCGAGCGTAACGAGAANCATGCTGCGCGTNGAGCGNGGNTCGGAGGCGAAGCCCTCGATACCGTTGTCGGCCACGCCGATNACCTGATANTCTCCCGGTTCGGAGGCATCGTAAGTCGTGGCTTTAGTCTCGGCCACACGCTTTCCATCCTTGACGATAATGTAATGGTTGATATACTCTATAGGATTCCATACGAGTGTCGATCCTTCAAGCCATGCGATCGGAGTGATCGGAGTCTTGGCATTAGGCTGATGATTGACCTGCAACGGAGCTATGGGCTGATTATCCATATCAATCACGATATCGAGTGTCCCCTTGGCTTTNTTCGCATCGATAAANGGAGCCTGCTNNTTNCCGTTGACNNTGAANGACTTGATNTTATCGCCATAGCCGTTGACGGTGATGTTGAGCACCGCGTCACGGTACTTGAAATTCTCCAGCTTGCGGGTCTGTCCGAGAGCCTCGGGCACGAAGGGATGGAACGCCAGGCCATCTTTCTGATAATCTATACCGAAGAGAATCTTNTGGGTCAGCGCGAGGTTGCCGCTGAGACACCACAGCATGTTGCTTGAATTGAGTTCGGTAGCGATGTCACCGTTGTCGAGGTTGAAGTTCTCCTTATTGGTGGCGAAGAGGGCTGCCGGACGCACGATGGCACCGATTGCCTCCATCACACCCTCCTCGTTCCCGGCCTTGGCGTTGGCCAGCGCCCACCATGCGCCTACCCAGGGCCAAAGCGAGTTATTATGGTAGGCNGGCATGTCNGGNATCTGCGGATAGAATACAGCCGCGCCATAGGGAGTCGTGGGGTTATTCTCCGTCAATGTCTTCGCACGCTGCTGGTCAGCCACATCCCACATGATGGCNANTGATTCNCCGAGNGTCTCNGCCCGCGGATTGGTGATGAGGTTATCCTTGCCGTAGAGATACATCGCGTAATAACCCTTGTCATCGAGCCACAGGTATTCGTTGACAGCCGCCGCGATACCGTCGGCCATGGCGGCCGCCTCTTTCGCCACATCCTTGTGTCCGAGTATCTCGGCCGCCTCGCTCAAAACACGCCATGCCTGAGCATGCACNATCGATGTCGAAAGAGTCTCCGTATTATATATATCGGCACACTGCATCCATTTCGGATGACTCTGCTCGCGCCAGTCNATGAAGGAGGTCTCCCCTTTCACGAGNCCNGTCTCGGTNCCGTAGAATGCCTTGGCGTCAGTCTCNAGNGANCNCTTCATTATNGGGTAGATATATTCGAGCCANTCCTTATCGCCNGTGACCTTATACACTTCCCANGCGGCNACACACCATATCTCGCGGTCGGTCGACACGGGCCATGCTCCGCCACTACCGGTATCCTGNATAATACGNCCCAGGGGATCCACCTTCTTCATCAGGGAGATACGCGAGGCCTCGGGCTGGAGATAGGCCATCGAGAGGAGGATCGAGTAGCTGACGTCNCGTGTCCATACGCCGGCCCATTCCTTACCTGTGCGCAGGGTCGTGTCGGGTTCGACGGCATTCACCATCTCATCAAGTCCCATGTTGTAGATGGCCTCGTGGAGACGGTTCGGGGTGGTCAGTTTCGGATATGAGCTGATATCGTTCTTCAGCTTCCACACCTTGTCGATGCCCATATAGTAGCCGGGCTGCGCGGAGTAGTCGGAAATAATCTCGAACTCGCTCGGTGCGTAGGCCTTGAACGGACCCTGGAAAATCGAATCCTCCTGCCATACGTATGCCGGTGTCTTGACAACCACGTCACCGGCCGCATACGCACCGGCTGCCGTGAGGCAGAGGATGCCTGCCGTAAGTATTGATTTCATTGNTGCGAACATTAATTTTATCGTTTCCTCTGAAGCTGTCTCGGCTTCATTAAGTAAATTTTCTAATGATATAACGCCTGCGGAATACAAAGTTTCATGCTCCGGCAAGAATTCCTGCCGCATATTCTGCCGGTCAGAACAATATTGTTTGATTAAGGTCTCGGTCTATATNTAGCCCCGGCAGTCAGCTGATGGGGGTAAGTTTGATAGCGCATCCTCCNCTGCGTCCCTGGGGAATATCGAGGACCATGTCGGATGTCACATCCCGCTCCTCTATCACCACCGGATAAGGGTTCGTATCGAAATGNGCATCTTCACCGTCNCGATAGATTGTAGCCCGGTANCTCCTTCCGGCGTCAAGGAATGAAAGGGCTATATGCGCCGTGCGTGCGTCATCTCCCGTTGCACTTCCGATAAACCAGTCGTCGCTCCCCTTCGCTTTGCGTGCCGTAGTGATATACTTGCCGATTTCTGCCTCAGGGAAAACGGTACGGTCCCAGTCTACAGGACATTCGCTGACGAACCGGAAGGGTTCCGGATTGGCTANGTAGTTCTCGATCTCATCCGAAGCCATCTGCAGGGGAGAATACAGTATCACGAACAACGCAAGCTGCTTGGCGAGGGTCGTATTGACATGGGTGTCCGGCATAACGGGATTCTCGAACCGGAAGGTCACGGGCGTGAAGTCCATCGGTCCNGCGAGACCACGNGTAAAGGGAAGNGTCACCGTNTGGCTCGGAGGATTGCCACCNTCNGGACACCATGCNTCCCATTCCTGNCCNCNNACNCCCTCCTGNGTCATNAGNTTGGGATATGTGCGNTGNANNCCNGTNGGNATCACCGGNTCGTGATTGTCGATAGCNAGACGATGGGCGGCCGCATTCTCTATGACCTTGCGGTAATGCCGCACCCCGAACTGGCTGCTGTGCCGCTCCCGACCGTCAAGCAGGTCACCNACATAACCGGTCTTCACGTAGTGCATACCGTTATCCTCATACAGCTTCATTCCGGCTTCCATCTGACGCTCGTAGTTGGCAAGGCGTCCCCCTGTCTCATGATGTCCGATCAATGCCACCCCCTTNGCTCTGCCATACTCATTTATTGACTCTATGTCAAAATCATCATAAGGCCGGGTGAAATCGAAATCCCAGGTNNCCCAGTCATGATTCCATCCCTCCACAAGCACNCCNCCGAANCCATTNTCNGCNGCGAAATCCATGTAACGTTTCACATTCGCGGTCGTCGCNCCATGTCGCGGACCGGCCTCCCATGTGGCGTTCTTCATATGGTAACACCACCATACTCCTACATACTTCTGAGGCACACAGAATTCCNCGGCGTTCTCCACCGCACACGGCTCGTTGAGATTGAGCATTATACGGCTGAGGGCCAAATCGCCGGCATTGTCGGTCAAGATCAATGTTCGCCACGGTGACCGGCGCACATCCGTCACGTAGACGGCATCTCCGTTCTGCCATGGTGTCAGCCTGGCGCGTAATGTCGTGCTCCCGGGAGTCGACACTACATTCATGGCGGCGAAATCTGTCAGGTCGGCCTGATGCAGGGCCATGTGGGTGCCATCGGCGGAACGGAGCGTGACCGGGGTGCTGACATATCCCATGCTGTCGAGTGGCAGTTCCCTGAACAGTGCCTCATAGAACCTATATCCTTCGGCGGGAATCGACCATGTCGTATGATTTCCGGCGAACGCAAATTCCGTGAGTTCATCCATTATGGTNAAATCGCCGAGAGCGGCCTGACGCGGAAATTCATATCGGAAACCGATCCCGTCGTCAAACACCCGGAACACTATCCCTAATTCCCGACCGGGAGTCTTGTCGGCCTGGCCGAGCGTCACTCTCAGTTCATTGTAGTTGTCGACAATCTCCGATTCCTCCCCCCATACGGGCTTCCACGTCTCATTGCGCGAGTCCGTCGAGCTCGACACCAGCGTGAAATCATTGTCGAAATCCGGACTATCCTTAAGCATGAAGCCGAGCCGGGAGGGATTGAGTATAGGGCTGCCGTTCCTGTCTACCGAATAATATGCCTCTCCGCCGGTGATATTGAAAGTGAGGCTGATTGAGCCGTCGGGGGAGGATACCTGAAGAGGAGCGGCAGCTGCAGTGGCCTCGGCNGCCACTGCAATCAATGCCAGTGATAAAGAATTCAATATTCGCATTGCGGTCAGTTATTTTTTACGACAGCTATACTATGGGTATTGCCGTCGATGGTNANGGTGTAATTGCCTGCCTCAGTCACGACCCATTTATTATCCGGNTCACCGGTCGGCATGAGGGATATTTCTTCATCCTCTACCCCGTTGGCATCGATGATCGTGCCGTTGACCACCGGCATTATGAAGGCNCCACCCCAGTTACCTGNCTCCATCGGNCACTTNAACTCACCTTCGTTNAGATGCCCGGAGTAGGAGAATACGTTTTCTCCGACTTTTGTCATTTCCGTCGGCGCGTCGATGTTCCANTCGGCCGGAGTTGCGTTGCCGACCATCCAGAGGGCCTGGATTTCATAGGGTGTCACCGGGATTTCCACTACTACGAGTTCCTTGTCTTTCTGGCATGAACCGGTGATGAGAATAGCAGCTGCGAAGGCCGCATATGATAATGTTCTGATAGGTTTCATTTTTCTTTAAAAGTTTAAGANCACCCACTCCCTAAGTAAACTTAATAACCATCGTTCTGGTTAAGATTATGGTTGGTATCGAGAGCCTTACGGGGAATCGGGAATATGGAGGTATGGTTATCGCGATCGGCGGTCTTATCCCACCATGAGGAATTGCAGAATTTCCCGAAACGCACGAGATCCGTACGGCGGCGCGATTCGGCGAAGAATTCGCGGCCCCATTCATCCAGCATCTCCTGTTCGGTCAGCNGCGCGTTGCCTTCGGGGGCGTAGAGGTTTCGGCTCCATGAGTCCCGGGGATAGTTGCGCTTGCGGACGGTGTTGAGGAGAGTTCCGGCTCCGGCTGCATCCCCTTTGCGCAGTTTGCACTCGGCGAGTGAGTAGATGATCTCAGCCAGACGTATCTCCACGAAATCAGATTCAAGCTGTCCGGCCTCACCATCGGCATAGAAGGGATATTTTGCAAAATGGTAGCCTGAGTTATGGTCGCCGCTCTGCAGGTTGCTCGTCTTGTCGGCGGGCCACTCTCCGGCCGACAGACCGCTGAAATGTCCTACGGCATCACGGATGTCAAGTTCATAATTACCATAGGGATCCATCACGTAATCCTCACCCTCCTTAACCGAAGGAAGCTTACCGAAGATAAAGAGGCCCTCCCGGCGGCTGTTACCGAGGTTTGTGTAGAGTTTCAGACGCACGTCCTCGGGATATACACGGAATTTCTGGACAGTCGACCCGAGTTCATAGCTGTATAGATTTCCGTTGAGATCGTAGCTCGGCGTACATGCATATTTGCAATTATGGTCGCCGGCCTCCGCCTTCTGNTCGCCGATNTAGNAGCGGAACTGNGANGGTGTCGACCACCANTAGGTGTCNCCCTGATAATGCCAGAATGTAAATCCGGCCGATGAGGGGAAAGCGAATATCACTTCCGGACAGTTCTCATTGTCCCAGTCGAATGGAGCGTCCCAACGTTCGGCCACGGAATATGAACCGAATTCACCGTCAATAATCCGCTGTNCCCAGGATTCGCAATCGGCGAATCTATCCTCCCCTATCCATACTTTAGCGTTCAGATAGAGCCGCACGAGCAGGGCGGCGGCCCCGGCCTTGTTCCACTGGGCCTGCATCTCGCCGTTCCCCTCCGAGCCGCTCTTTGTAGCGAGAAGTTCCACACATTCCTTGAGTTCGGATTCTATGAAGTCGAATAACTCCTTAGGCTCTACCTGTCCCTCGGAATTCTGACTGACATCTTTGCTGACGGCGAGAGGCACATTGCGGAAAGCGTCGAGAAGACGGATATAGAACCATGCGCGGAGTGCCTTCGACTGTGCCTTGAGGTTATCGAACTCGGATTGTGTGAATCCGAATTTCTCCGCCGAAAGGGTTTCCAGATCATCAAGCACATAGTTTGCCTGCATGATACCCTGGTAACAACCGTTCCATTCGGTCTCNATCGTCCCCTCCTCGTTGGTCCATGTGTGATAGTGGTAGCGACGCCATACACCTCCGTCATCCCACCATCCGTCGCGTGACGGAGTTATGAGTTGGTCGGCAGAAAGCTCGTTGAGCACATGGCGGCTCTGGATGCTCCAGAATCCATGTTCAAAGGGACGGAGCACGGCGCGGATCACGTCGTTGCGCGTGTTATAGTAGTTCTCAGATGTGACCTGATCGTAGACTGTTTCGTCAAGGTCAGTGCAGCCTGTCAGCGCGGAGGCGGCGAGGAGAAGGGCTGCAGTATATGATTTGAGTTTCATTGTTGGCTTTGATATTAAGATTTGTAAATCAGAAATCTATCTGGGCACCGAGGATGAACTGGCGGCATGAGGGATAGTAAGTTCGGGAGCCTGTGGCACCGGGTGTAAGTCCGTTGGTCTGGAACGAAGAGGGATCAACCCCGCTGTAACCGGTGATCGTGAAGAGATTCTTCGCCGTGAACGTCAGACGCACGCTATTCAGGAAACGTCTGTTGAGATTGAACGTATAGCCGAGCGTCAGGGCATCGAGTTTAACATAGTCGCCNTTCTCAAGGTAATAGTCGGTCACCTCCTGGCTTCCCTNCAGGGCCGCATATTTCGTGTAGGCCTTTTCCATGACATTGCCGTTGAAACTCTGGTGACCATAGTAGAAGTCATGTATGTTGAAGATGTCGTAGCCGAATGCTCCGCGGAAGAATAGCGAGAGGTCAAAGTTGCGGTAGCGGAACGTGTGGGTCATCGAAGCCGTGAATTTCGGCAGCCCGTTGCCTACGATCTGGCGATCATCCTCCGTGCCTTCGGAAGCGAGCTTGATATTGCCGTCTTTATCATATATGGCCCAGTTGCCTTCATCGTCGATTCCGGCGTAGCGGTACATATAGAAGTTGCCTAAGCGTTCCCCTTTCTGGATACGCTGAAGATTATGGAAGGGATAGGGATCCTCGGTTCCTACGACATCATAATAGTCCTGACCGACATACTGCGTGTTGGAGAAATCCACGAATTTATTATCCATCGTCGCTCCCACGAAATCTACGGTATAAGTGAAGTCGTGGTTGGTGACGGCGTTCCAGCGGAGGTCGAATTCAAATCCGGAGTTGCGCATAGTGCCGACATTGACAAACGTTGTCGAGAAAAGATACGGGGGCACCGACACATCATAATCGCCGAGCAGATCCTGTTGTCTGCGGTTGTAATAGTTCAATGAGCCGGTCAGTTTCGCATCGAGCACCGAGAAATCGAGTCCGATATTCCAGTTCTTTGCTTTCTCCCAATGCAGGTCAGGATTCACGTTCTTCGCCGGACCCCATACCTGATAGTACTGGCCGTTGTAATAGTAATAGCCGAAACCCGTCATGGTATTTAGCGACATATAGGAACTGAAATCCTGGTTGCCTGTTTCACCGTAATCGGCCCGCAGTTTCAGATCATTTATCCAGCTCAGTCCGTTCATGAAAGGTTCGTCGGAGATTCTCCATCCTGCAGATACAGCGGGGAAGTTACCCCATTTGTGATTTGCGCCGAAGCGGGAGGAACCCTCGTGACGGAGAGATGCAGTCAGAATATAGCGGCTCTTCCAGTCGTAACTCACTCTGCCGAAGAACGCTATGAGTTTCGAATCATTCTTATAGGAGCCCATGCCGACGTGACCCTCCTCCAGTGCCCACTGGCCTGTGCCGAGGCTGTTCGATCCGAGACCGTCGTTGGGGAAATCCTTATTCTCGGCGCTCATTCCGGAATATTGGTTGTATTGGTAAGAATAACCAAGCATAGCCTTCACATTATGGTCACCGAACGAACCTGTATAATTCGTGAGCCATTCGAGACTGCGCTGGAATCCCTTGTCATAGCTGCGGGAACCCTCTCCGTCATAACCGTTGTTGATTGCCAACGTGGAGGTCGACGGGCGGAACCAATAGTTGAAGTTGGAGTCTTCATGGTCAGCCACTGTGACCTGGGTGGTGAGTGTCTGTGAGGGCCAGGTATCCTTCGCGAAAAGGGGGAAGATGTTGAGTTTTACGGTGGCATCGGTCTCCAGAAGCTTGGTCGTGGCCGTATTATCCTCCAGAGCCATCAGTTCCACCGGATTATAACCTGCCGTCTGNCCGGTGAAATTCGTATAGCGCACATTCTCNTCCTCCCAGATCGGAGTCGTGGGATTGGCTTCGAGAGCATTACGGAAGACATCCCAGGAAGAGATCTTACGGTCAACGATACGCGGGGCGAGGTTGAGGGTTATATTGAAGAGGCCGCCCTTGGTAGTGTGGTTGATTGACGCGCGGCCTCCGAACTCCTTTCGACTTGAATAACGGTCTACACCGTTCTGCATGCGGTAGTCGACGGTAGCGCGGTAGTTGGTTTTCTCATTTCCGCCGGAAATGCTGACGGTATGGGAGGTGCCCCAGCCGGTGCGGGTCACGGCATCGAGCCAGTTGTCATTACCGCCGAGATCTACGCCGTTGACTGCATCCGCACGCAACTCCCGATAAGCCTGGGCNTCGAGCATCTTCAGGTCATGGTCGGCGACATTTGCCGTCATCGTGCCGATATAAGTGGTGTGAGTGGNGCCGTCGCGTGAGCCCTTCTTTGTCGTNACGACGATNACTCCGTTGGAGCCGCGTGTACCGTAGATAGCGGCAGCGGCGCCATCCTTCAATATATCGAAGCTTGCGATATCGTTCGGATTCAGATTTGTNAGGTTACCCCCGGGAACACCGTCGATTACGATGAGGGGTCCGAGACCTGCCGAGCGTGAGGAGACNCCTCGGATCTGGATCGAAGCCTGATTGTTGGGGTCGCCGACACCGGTGTTGGTGATCGAGACACCGGGCACTTTGCCCTGGATCATCATTGTCGGGTCGAGCGAACTGGAGGCNAGGAAATCTTCGGAACCGATATGNGCCACTGTCGAGGTAACCTCCTTNTTATCCATNGTGCCATATCCGACAACCACTACTTCATCGAGCACNGCCGTATCCTCCGACAGCCTGATTTCAAGGACCGTATGCCCCTTTAGTTTCACTTCCTGCGACTTGTAGCCGATATAGCTTACCACCAGAGTNGCATCCTTCTTTATATTTTTAAGACTGAACTCACCATCGAGGTTGGTGGCATCTCCGGCCATNGAGTCTTTNACCTTTACGGTGGCTCCGATCAGCGGATCCTCTGTCTGGGCATCNAGAACGACACCNGTGATATCCACGCCCTGCGCCATCGCGGGCAACACGCCCGTAATAATCAGGGCAAGCAGCGTGAACATGATTCTAAACCGAGTTTTCATGTTGTTTGGGGTTAACTGTTTNAATTTTCTGNCGCAAAATTACAACGGTGTCAACCCCAAAGCAAGGNTTTTAAAGCGAATTAAACATCAATATAACAGTTTANTNNTGATTATAAGATNATTACAAAATCATCAGGTCTNCCAAATTAAAACACAATTCTCTGAATTTAAACACGCCGAATCNCTGGTTATTCCCTCTCTCAGGGCTTNGGAATCGCCATGACGCGGGCTTCGAAGTCTGCATTGTCGACATTCGACCGGCTCTTCACTTTCGTTTTGTAGACATAGACTGTCTTGGTGGAGAGATTCAGATAGGAGGAGACCGCNGCAGGATCCGAGATGCCGAGGCGTAGCAACGCGAAGATCCGCACCTCCATCGGCAGTTCGCCGNCAGGCCCCGGCACGAAGCGTGCATCCTCCGGAAANAGTTTATTGAATTCTTCAGGGAAGTTTGGAAAAAGTTTCAGAAACGCACTGTCGAAAGATTTGAGGATTCTCTGCCGCTCCTCCTTTATTCCCATCCTGTAGGAGATAAACTTCAGGTTGTCGTATTTCTTATCCTTGACTTCCTTCGCAAGTTCCTTGCAACGCTCCTCTACCTGATTGACAAAACCTGTATTGACATAGAGCGACTGCATGATATAGCGGTCCTTNATCTCAGTCGTTTCCTTAAGCTTGTCAAGAAGATNCTTCTGCGCATCAAGAGTCNGGTGCAAGCGGTCATTGGTGCGGAGCAATTCCGAATGACTCTGCCGAAGCTCCTCCGACTGACGCTCGATCTNAGCACTTGACTCATTGATTCTCCTGTTCTGTTTTCTCAGACGGGAAAAGAGGAAGACGGCAAGGGCGAGAAGACCGAGCACTACCCCGATGACACCCCATAGTCTCCAGACATGGCCGCGTATGAGATCCGTGCGGGCCGCATCTATAGCGGGAAGATATCCGGAAATTTCATAACGCCTGAGTCGTGTATTGAAATAATTCGCATCATCGAGGGCCTTCGTGATGTAATTGTAGGCCCTTTGGGTCTCCCCGTCATCATGNGCCATGAGGGCAAGCATCATGGCAGATGTGGTTTCGTTGGTATTGGAGCGTATGTCGTGAATCGCCGATTGCATGAAATAATATTTACTGCGTTCCCTCTCTCCTGCTCCAAGCAGAGAGCGTCCCATCAAAGAATAATTGATGGCGCGCTCATGATCCGTCATATCGTAGCGGCGAAGCATTGCCAAACGTTGTTCCACCTCCTTATTGCAGTCATGATTATCGAGTTGGGCACGTTCGATATTGGCAAATCTGTACATATACGTGCCCGGCTTCGCGCTCATGACGGTCGAATCGAGATAGGCGAGATAAATCTCATGATAGTGTGGCCATAACTGAGAGCCGGGGCCACCGACGTATGATTCAAGAGCCTGGTAAAGCCTTGCGTTGAGATAGTAGTAGTCGGGTAATTCATCCTCCGGCAAAAGATTGCTCTCACAAAGAACCATCATCTCGCAGGCCTCTTTAAAAAATCCCACCGAGACGAAATATTCGGCGAAAGCAGTATTCGCCCTCACCATATCGCGGGCATCTCCGCGCGATTCCGCATCACGCCGCATGAGCGTAGCATATTTGAAAGCCGAATCCGACTGAAACGAGGCATACTCCTTAAATAAAGCTTGGGCTGTAGGGAAACTGAANNCACCCTCTGAATCGTACAGTTCGCGTTTCAACGCATCAAGGTGCAACAACTTCGCCCGGCGATAGCGNGGCACTCCGGCGATCTCGTCATCCAGCACTTTCATTACGGAATCTATATTCTCGACGGGGGTCCTGTTTNCAGCGTAAGCGGAGGGAATTATAGATATGATTGTGGCAACGGCAGCTGCTATCCGGATTATGCAGGCAGTAGAAATTTTCATTTCAGAATTAAGTTTATTTCAAATTTACAAAGAATGAATGAGATTTCAACTAAAAGAATTAAAAACTTTTGGATAAATGGGGATTTTATGCTAAATTTGGCTCTATAAACCATATTTAACCAAATTCTTTGAATATGAAGAAAACTTTACTTAGNGTNTGCGCCGTNGCTTTGGCAGGTTCGGCCATGGCNACGACNACNCTGACNNTGAATCCGTCGGTCAAGAGAACGCCTCTCGCATCTGACGTATTCNCCGGNCCNGCCATCGCAGNNCCGGCCAACATCATGAAACCCGCGCCCCTGACGCGTGCCGCCGANGAGGCCCTGAGCATGGATTTCNCCTATGCCTNNNCACCNTATNNCGCTCAGTCGTTCGGCGACAGCGGTGTCGGATANAANATCTGGCAGGGTTTTGAGGTNCCNGCCGAATTGGCNACCAAATTCGCCGGNGCNACTATAAAGTCNATCAACTTCTATAATGGTNTCAACGNTCAGACTGAGACCAATACAATCCGCACGGCGGAAGTNTATATCTGTTCATCGCTTGATCCTACTCCNGTAATCGAATATCAGCAGACCGCCTCTCTAAGCGCAGATGCANNGGGTTACAACGAAATCGAGCTTCTNGACCCCTACACCATCGAGGAGGGNAAAGGCTTNTTCATCGCCTACTCCATCANNCCTAACTCCTCGAATGAATATTATGTNGTATTCGACGNNNTGNNGANNGANAATCCTTACNGCACCCTGNTCGGCGTCAGCAACGGCAGCCAGTATCAGTGGCTCGGATCCGAAATGAGTCAACAGATCGGCGCGCTGACAATCAGCATGACCATCGAGGGGGATAATCTTCCCGTGAACAGCGCGGAACTCTTCGGGGTATATGCCGAGACATACGGCCTGCAGAACGGTGAGACCGCCGTGCAGGTAATATTTGACAACGACGGAGCGAATGATATCACCGACGTAGAGCTGCAGTACACGGTGCCCGGCGCGGAACCTGTCACCAAAACCTTCACCCTCAGCGATCCCGTAGGCTATCACCGGCTTCTCTCGGCGGAGTTCCCGATAACCCTCACCGAAGTCGGCGACAACACTATCGAGTTCAAACTCACCAAGGTCAACGGCGTCGAGAATACCTCCGATAATGCTACAGCCTCTGTCGATATTCTTTGCATGGATCCGGAAGTAGGTTATCCGCGCACATACGTAGTCGAGGAAGCCACGGGCACATGGTGCGGCTACTGTCCCTCGGGTATCGTCTTCATGGAGTGGCTCAAGGCCAATTATCCGGAGACAATCCGTGTGGCCATACACGGAGGTTCCTCCACCGAGCCTATGGCTGTAGCATCTGCCGAGGAACTCCTCTATTACTATTCCGGATTCCCGCAGGTCCGTGTCAACCGTATGCTTGATCTCAGCCCCGGCGACCTCACGAATTGCCAGTCGACCTTCGCGGAGTTCACCGAATACATGAGCGAGATACCCTCCTATGCAGAGATTACCGACCTCACCTATTCCGACTGGACCGAGACTTCGGTAAAGGCCACTGTCAAGGTGCGTTTCGCATATGACCGCGACAATACCGGCAACCGTTACGGCATCTCCTTCTCGGTGTGTGAGGATGGCGTAGGCCCCTACATGCAGACCAACTACTATGCCGGCAACCGCAACGGCAAGATGGGCGGCTGGGAAAAGAAAGGTTCCCAGGTAGCCACATTCTATGATGATGTCCTCCGTCAACTCGCAGGTGGAGTGGACGGCTACAACGCATTCCCCGAGGAGATTGTGACCGGCACGGAATATGAATTCACTACCGAGATCAATATCTCCAAAGTGACAAGTCCCGGTTTCTATCTCAATGCAATGGTGACCGACAACAACTACGGCGACATCGTGGCAGCCCGTCAGCTAATAGTAGGTGTTCCCAACGCTGTAGAGGAGATCGAAGCAGAAAACGGCATAGTATCCGAAACATGGTTTGATGTCAACGGCCTGCGTCTTGACAATCCTCAGGGTCTCTGCATCAAGCGCACGACCCTCTCCGATGGTACCGTCCGCCACGAAAAAACTATCGTAAAGAAATAAAACTCCCCAACACCATATACCAATCAGGGCCGTCACAGTCGAGTGACGGCCCTGATTTTCATTTCAGATACATGCTGTTGTGCTATCACCGCAACAGTATCAATCTTCAGACGTAGCAATAAGCCAGCTATCGATATTCCGCTTGGAGCTTGAGAAATTTATGCCGATCTTGATTACTTTTCGATTATCATATTTCCAGGGTAAAGCATACTCTTTGGTATCGATTTGCTGCAACGCCTCCTCAGCACTCCTATCAAGCTTAAGCTCCATAACGTAGACGTGGTCCGACATTTCCAGAAGCATGTCGATACGGCCATCAGCGGTCCACCACTCAGCCCTGACATCGATGCCTATCAACTTGAACAGCATGAAAAGATTATTCTCAAAGAAGAGTTCAGTCCTGTTCTGCGTGACATTCGCAGGCATACCGGCGAAGAGAGAGCGTATTTTCTCCAACGCCTCGGCAGGCTTACCTTCCTCCAGAGCATCCCGGATATCCCATATATAGTTGTCGAGCCTTCCTTTATCCGTCTTCACGTTGTATGCCAGCAGCTCGGTAAACAATCCTTCCTCAACCTCCTTGTTGGGGATGCCAAGGGAGTATCGCCTGCGCCTTACGTCATAGCCCTTAATCGTCAGGTAGCCCGTCTGAAAGAGCAGGGCCTCCGGAGATGTACGATAAGTCTCGATATCTGACAATGCCATTTCTGAAATATTATCTGACAGGACCTTTTCAAGTGGCCTGTCAATCCTGCTCAGATACTTTAACAAGAAAGTCGGGGTGCCGGACTGGAACCAATATGAACCGATCTGAGAATTTTTAAGAGCCTTCAACAGACTGAAAGGATTGTATAAATCCTTTGAATCCGCAGTAAAATGATAACCGTCATAATGAGATTTCAACATCGACATCGCCCCGTCATAACCGGTATGAAGTTTCTCTCCAAGTTTTTTGATGCCATGAGGAAAATTATCCACCAGTTCTTTATCCGTTATACCGCAAAGTTCGCTCCATTCAGGCAAAAGGGAGATGTCGTCAAGATTATTCAGGCCGCTGAATATCGTCATCTTACTGAATCTTGATACTCCGGCCAACATAGCGAACTTGATGCAGGCATCCTTATCCTTGAGATTTACGTAAACAGACTTCAATAGATTCCTTACCTCTTCCCTGCGAGGATCATCCTCCAAATGTGCCACTACGGGTGCATCGTATTCATCCACGAGCACGACCACCTGCCGACCGGTCTTCTCATAAGCCGACATGATGACATTACCGAAACGCGCAGATAGACTTTCCGTCTCGACTCGCTTACCATAGTCTAATTCCATGTTGCTGATAATGGAATCGAGCACGTCCCGCAGATCCATTTCAGTAGGGTTATATGAGGCCAATGACAGCATAAGCACCGGATAACTTTCCCAATCCTTTTCAAGTCGGGCGATGGCAAGATCATCAAACAATTCCTTTCGTCCCTCGAAATATGCCTGAATGGTAGATAGCAGAAGACTTTTTCCGAATCTTCGTGGTCGCGATAGAAAATAGTACTTACCCTCAGTCACGAGCCGGTAAATCAGCGCAGTCTTATCGACATAAGCATATCCTCCCTGCCGGATAACCGAGAATGATTGTATCCCAATCGGATATTTTGTGGTAGAAGCTGGCATAAAGCATACTTTTTGAGACTCAAACTATTGGAAATACAAATATAATCATTCTCCGCGACTCAGCAAAAAGAAAAAGTCGCAAGAATCCCGAGCAACCACCAAATCGCAGAACACTTTTGGAGTGATTCATGAACACAGTCTATACTGCGACCGGGAGGTATGTAGAGTCAAAGCATAGCCGAAACATAACCTTTGTGGCGAAACCAGCGGTGTGCCCAGTTCGGTACCATATAAACGTAGCCGGAGATGTCTTCGTGGGGTACGCAATCAAGCATGTTCCCGAAGGATTGTAGGTATCATATTCCATCAAAAATTCATAGCGACCCCCACCGCCGGGATGAGCCAGCGATGAGTAATGATATTTATCCATCTGCCCACTCCGTCAGAATGCCTTGCGGTATTTATCGGAGGCGGCCGTCTCCATGGCCTCCTCGAGAATAGAGAGATAGGAGGCATAGCGGCTCTGCGCTATCAGCGACTCCTCCACGGCAGGAATGACGGCACATCCCTGCTCTCCGGTATGCCGGCAGTTGTCATACTTGCATTGCCGGCCAATCCGGAAGATTTCAGGGAAGAAATGCGAGACTTCATCCGGTTCGAAATCAATGACCCCGAACCCTCTCACTCCGGGAATATCTATCAGCTGGCCGCCGTAAGGGAGATCCACCATCTCGGAGAATGTAGTGGTGTGCATTCCGGTGTGATGCTGGTCGGAGATCGCCCCGATGCGCAGGCAGGCATCCGGAGCGAGACGATTGATAAGAGATGATTTCCCCACTCCGGAATTGCCGGCCATCAGCGAGATACAGTCGCGCGTCCAGTCGCGCAGAGTATCGAGTCCGCGGCCATCATTGGCGGAGACCCTCAGCGTCGGATATCCGAGCGAGGAGTAGAGATATTCCAAAGCCCGGGCATACTCCATCATATCCTCATCCCAAAGGTCGGCCTTGTTTATGACAAGACGTGCCGGCACGTTATAGGCCTCCGCCGTGGCCAGAAACCGGTCGATGAATGTCGTCGGAGTGACCGGATCGGTCACCGACACGACAAGAATGGCCTGATCGAGATTCGAGGCCAGGATATGGCTCTCCTTCGAAAGATTGGAGGCGCGCCGGATTATATAATTTCGCCGGGGAAGAATGGAGGTGATATAGCGGGTGTCGGCATCGCGCAGAGAAATCTCCACCCGGTCGCCTACGGCCACGGGATTCGTGGTGCGGATACCCTTTATGCGGAAATTGCCCTTTATTCGGCAATCGGCCATCTCGCCGTCGTCGAGACGCACAAGATAGCTGCTGCCGGTATTCTTTATCACCTGTCCCTGACGGGGGGCTATATGTTCGAGAGGCTGTCGCCCGCCCCCCTTTTGATTCTTCTTAGCCATTGGATATTCATTTTTCTATATGCAAATTTAACAATTTACTCCGATTATTTGTTAAATAAATAGCTGTTAGGAATTATTGATCAAATTAATAAACTTATGGCAGCTGTCTGGATTGAAAACAAATTGATATTATAAAATAGGTAAAACAATGAACATTGAAACAATCGGCACATGGGCCGGAGAGGTCTACAAAGCCCTTGAAACTGCTGACACTCACACACTTGGCCTCAAACTTCTGAAAAAAGTTACAAAACTGAAAAAAGATGAACTGATGGCAGCGTTCGGCTGGCTCGGACGTGAGGGCAAAATAGTGCTCACCACAGACGATGAGGAAATCGTAGCCAAACTGGCTGACTGATTCCTGAAGGATTATTCTTGATAACGGCATTAAACGGCTATCCCCTCTTTACAGACGGATAACCGTTTTTTTATTAAGTATTTTTTAGTTAACTTTGCAGTCTGAACGGGCGCGGGACTACTCCGTGCTCTCTCTCCGGCCGGACAAATGTCTACAGCACACCGGCCAAAAACATTGACCAATATGCAAGATATCCGCAACATCGCAATCATCGCGCACGTCGACCATGGCAAGACCACCCTCGTCGACAAGATGCTTCTCGCCGGCCATCTCTTCCGTGATAACCAGACAACCGGCGAACTGATTCTCGACAACAACGATCTCGAGAGAGAGAGGGGTATAACCATCCTGTCGAAAAATGTGTCGATAAATTATAAGGGAACCAAGATAAACATCATCGACACTCCGGGACACGCCGACTTCGGCGGCGAGGTGGAGCGTGTGCTCAATATGGCCGACGGCTGTCTGCTCCTCGTTGACGCATTCGAGGGCCCGATGCCCCAGACCCGCTTCGTGCTTCAGAAAGCCATTCAGATGGGGCTCAAACCCGTAGTGGTGATCAACAAGGTCGACAAACCTAACTGTCGCCCTGACGAGGTCAACGAAATGGTGTTCGACCTGATGTTCAACCTCAACGCCACGGAAGACCAGCTCGACTTCCCGACCGTCTACGGTTCAGCCAAAAACAACTGGATGGGACCGGACTGGAAAAATCCCACCGACAACATAACATATCTCCTCGACACAATCATCGACACAATCCCGGCCCCGAAACAAATTGAGGGAGATCCGCAGATGCTCATCACGAGCCTCGACTTCAGCAATTATGTAGGGCGTATAGCCATCGGGCGCGTGCATCGCGGCACCCTCCGGGAGGGTATGGACGTGGCTCTCTGCAAGAAGGATGGCTCTGTCACCAAGCAACGTATCAAGGAGCTCCATACATTCGAGGGGATGGGGCGCAAAAAGGTTTCCGAAGTGTCTTCGGGCGATATCTGCGCCATCGTGGGTCTCGACGACTTCGAGATCGGTGACACAATCTCCACTATCGAGAATCCGGAGCCACTGCCGCGCATAGCGATCGATGAGCCCACGATGTCGATGACCTTCACGATCAACGACTCCCCGTTCTTCGGGAAGGATGGCAAATTCGTCACATCCCGCCATATCGCCGAGCGTCTTGAGCGTGAACTTGACCGCAACCTCGCCCTACGTGTGCAACGCGGGGAGAACGAGGATAAATGGACAGTCTTCGGTCGCGGTGTGCTCCATCTCTCGATCCTCATCGAGACGATGCGCCGCGAGGGCTACGAGCTGCAGGTCGGTCAGCCCCAGGTCATAATAAAGGAGATCGACGGCGTGAAATGCGAGCCTGTGGAGGCATTGACAATCAATGTGCCGGAGGAATACTCCTCGCGCGTCATAGATATGGTGACCCGCCGCAAGGGTGATATCCTCTCGATGGAGACGCAGAACGACCGCATCAATATCGAATTCACCATCCCATCGCGCGGCATAATCGGTCTGCGCAACAATGTGCTGACCGCCACTGCCGGCGAGGCCATCATGGCCCACCGTTTTCTCGAATACCAGCCATGGAAGGGGGATATCGAACGCCGCACTAACGGCTCGCTCATAGCCATGGAGTCAGGCACGGCCTTCGCCTATGCCATCGACAAGCTTCAGGACCGCGGCCGCTTCTTCATCTTCCCCCAGGATGAGGTATATGCCGGACAAGTGGTCGGAGAGAATGCCAAGGACAACGATATCGTGGTGAACGTCACCAAATCCAAGAAGCTCACCAACATGCGTGCCTCCGGTGCCGATGACAAGGCAAAAATCGTGCCGCCCGTCGTATTCTCGCTTGAGGAGGCCCTCGAATATATCAAGGAGGATGAATATGTGGAGGTGACCCCCAATCATATCCGCCTCCGCAAGATAATCCTCGACGAGCTGGAGCGCAAACGCGCCAACCGCTGATCATCACCCTGATGGAAAGCCCTCTGCTGACACTCATGGAGCAGCGACGCCTGCTCGACATCGAATATGAAGAGGAGAAGGCCACCTTCGCCCGTCTCACCGACCGCATCGGACTGATGCGACTCATCGAGCGCGGCAACGCATGGTTTCCCCTGACAATCGGAAAGGATTTCCACAACTCGCTAAATCAGCGGGTTGTGGAAATCTTTCGTTCCGTCTCATCGCAGGATGACAGCGCATCCGAACCCGACGACCATAATTTCGAATACTCCAAGCCGGTGAGTTTCTTTGTCCTGGAGGGGAGCGCCGGCGACACCCCGCGCCATCTATTCTCCGGCACCGTCAGCTATGCCGACGGCGACCGGATGGTGGTCGTGATCCCTGAATCTGCCGATCTCCGGAAGCTCGCCGGGGGGAAAGCGGGAATCATGCTGTCATTTGACGAAACGAGCTACCGCACCATGTTCGAGGCCCTCGACCGCGTCATGAAGGCGAAGGGTCGCCTCGGCGAACTGCGCGATCTCATCTATTCGCGACGCAAGGCGGCCGAACTGACGATGTCGCCTATCTTCGTGCCGTATCTCAACGCCACGCAACAGGAGGGTGTCAACAAAATACTGGGGGCAAAGGATGTGGCCGTGCTCCACGGCCCTCCCGGCACTGGAAAGACCACGACCCTCGTAGAGGCCATCCACGAGACCCTGCGCCGCGAGAGCCAGGTGCTCGTCTGCGCGCAAAGCAACATGGCCGTCGACTGGATATGCGAGAAACTCGTGGACCGCGGAATCAACGTGCTACGCCTCGGCAACCTCTCGCGCGTCAACGACAAGATGCTGTCATTCACGTATGAACGCCGATTCGAGGGACACCCCGATTATCCTACCCTATGGAGTATCCGCAAAGCCATAAAGGAGCTACGCGGCTCACGCCGCCACTCCGACCAATGGCACCAAAAGATGGATCGACTCAAAAGGCGCGCCACCGAACTTGAAATCCGAATCAACGCCGATATCTTCGGTCAGGCCCGCGTCATAGCCTCTACACTTGTAGGGAGCGCCAACCGTCTGCTCGACGGCATGAAATTCTCCACTCTTTTCATCGACGAGGCCGCGCAGGCTCTTGAGGCGGCGGCATGGATACCCGTGCGCCGCGCAGGACGCGTCATTCTCGCCGGCGACCATTGTCAGCTCCCTCCGACAGTGAAATCCTTCGAAGCCATGAAGGGGGGCCTGGCCAAATCCCTCATGGAACGCATAGTCGACAATCATCCGGAAGCCGTCACTCTGCTACGGATGCAATACCGCATGCACGAGGATATCATGAGATTCCCCAACGAACGCTTCTACAACGGATTGATAGAGGCCGCCCCCGAAGTGCGATTCCGGGGAATACTCGATCTCGATACTCCCATAGAATGGATAGATACCTCCGCTCTATCCGCCATGACCGAAAGCGACGCATCCGCCGGAGCTTCGGATGCACTCCCCTCTTTCCGCGAGGCTCTCGCAGGAGAGTCGCACGGGCGCATCAACCGTGACGAGGCAATCCTCACCCTGCAAACCCTGCAGGATTATTTCATGAAAATCGGCAAGAGGAGGATTCTTGAGGAGAGAGTGGATGTCGGAGTCATCTCCCCTTATCGCGCGCAGGTGCAATATCTCAGGCAGCTTATAAAGCGCACCCCCTTCTTCCGCCCCTTCAGGCATCTGATTTCAGTGAATACCGTCGACGGCTTTCAGGGTCAGGAACGTGATGTCATCGTCGTCTCGCTCGTCAGAAGCAACGATACGGGAGAAATAGGATTCCTGCGCGACCTGCGGCGCATGAATGTCGCCATAACGAGGGCACGCATGAAACTTCTGCTTATCGGGGATGCCGCCACATTATCGCGCCATAAATTCTACCGTGACCTTCATGAATACGCCGATCGCTCAACCAAACAGCATGATTGAGCGTTATATGATTGAAAGCCGAGATAAAAGTCGGAAATTAATCCTCCCACGGCGCGAAGCCATGTAGTAGGCCTTCACGACTGATTATCATGCGCATTCATAACAATCAAATCTATCCAAACCTGTAATTATCAAATTCCGCAAGCCTCATAGGACTCCGCAGTCGTATGAGGCTTGAAACATATCCTCATGACTGAAAATATGAAAGTGGTGATTGCCTGTGATTCTTTCAAGGGTTGCCTCACAAGCCGTGAGGCCGGAGAGGCCGCGGCCGAAGGCGTGAGATTAGCGATGCCCGAAGCGGAAACTATTGTAGTGCCTGTGGCAGACGGCGGAGAGGGCACGGTCGAGGCAATTGCCGACGCTCTCGGAGGAAGAATTGTAAATGTCAGTGTCGACGGACCGTTAGGAGCGCCGACAGAGGCATATTATGCCATCAGCCGTGAAACCGCGGTCATCGAAGTCGCCGCGGCATGCGGTCTGACGCTCGTGGATGAATCCGGACGCAATCCAATGATTGCCACTACGTATGGAGTCGGTCAACTTATTCGCGATGCCATTCTGAGCGGTTGCCGACGCTTTTTGATAGGTCTTGGTGGAAGCGCTACCAATGATGCCGGTGTCGGTATGCTCCGTGCACTCGGATGGAGGTTCTTTGACTCGGATGGTCTTGAGATCGGTAGATATGCCGGGGAGGTCGGAAGAATATCGAGGATAGACACCTCGATGGTCATGCCGGAATTGGCCGAATGTCAATTCACGGTGGCCTGTGATGTAAAGAATCCTCTTGTTGGACCGCTTGGTGCAAGCCATGTCTTCGGGCCGCAGAAGGGAGCCACTCCTGCCATGGCCGATGCGCTCGACCAGGCTCTCGCTTCATTCGCCCGCCTCGCATCAGATATGTATGGAAAAGACCTCTCCTCTGTTCCGGGCGCCGGAGCGGCCGGCGGACTTGGATTCGCCTTCCTCACCTTCCTCGACGGCAGTCTGCGTCCGGGCATCGATATGGTGCTTGATACCCTGCGCTTCGACGACCATATAGCGGATGCCGACCTCGTCATAACCGGAGAGGGACGACTTGATCTTCAGACTCTCATGGGGAAAACGCCGGCCGGCATACTCCGGAAATGCCAGACAAAAGATATACCGATCATCGCAATCGGAGGGTCAATAGCTGAAAATGCCACTCAAGCCCTGATAGCTCGAGGATTCACAGCTGTTTTCTCCATCCAGCCCGCCCCCATCAGTCTCCCGGAGGCTCTCCGAGGCGACACTGCCGCCGCCAATATCACGCGCACCGTCAGTCAGATTTCGAGGGTTCTGCTGCTCGCACACCAAAACGCAACGAGTTAGACCCCTGTTCCCCTCATCCCTACCTGTGTGCGAAAAGTAACGTGTGCACGCCGTCAGTGATGAGGGGAAATGATATCAGCCTAAACTAAAACCCCGGAGGGGGTACTCAGTCATAGGGGGAACCATTACCAATCTATCGAAATGTGGGGTTCGAGATAATCAGTAATTAGACCTCCGGAGGAACAAAATCATTTTCCTGAAGATATGAGAGAAGTTGCTGCCGTAGCACCGGAAGGTCGTTCCGTATGGCTGCCCAAACTATACTTGAGTCAACCTGATAATAACCATGTACCAGAATATGTCGCATTTTGGTCATCGCACGCCAATCCGTGGCTGGATGGGCAGTTTTAAACTCGGAAGTGAGCATATATGCTGCTTCTCCAATAATCTCCATATTCTTTACGACAGCGAAGTAGAGCATTTTGTCCAACAGAAAGTCTTCCGCAGACTTGTCCTGTAGAAATTCTTCTATATTTACAATGGCCTGGAGCATATGCTCCAGACGCCCTCTATCACGCGGTTTTTCTCTCATAAATCAGGACTTTTTCTTTTTCCACAGTTTCTCTGACCCATGGAAACAGTGAGGATTCAGTGACAAGATCAACCGGGTGCTCAAGCAAATCCTCCAGTTCAGCCACCATAGCTCCGTATTTAAATAGGCCCACACCTTCATCAAAAACCACCAGCACATCTACATCGCTGTCAGCTGTGGCATCACCTCGGGACACAGAACCAAATAACCAGGCTTTGACAACCGGTTGTGCCGAAAAATAATCTCTTAATTTGATGATAATCTCCTCTGTTTCCATAGGCATATAGTTGGTTATGCAAAAGTAACAAAAATAATCCGAATCCACAACGCTAAAACTCCATCCCCACATCCCTGCCGAGGCGCGGGCTCACGCGGAGTCAATTATTTTTCTCCCGCAGAGACGCAGAGGCTTATGGTTATATGGCCTCTGGTCTATGAACTAAATCAGATGGGTTCGTCGAGGTAATTGCGGCGTCGAGGGTCGGCAACGGATGGACGGCGCGAATTGCCGGAGGATTTCTTGCGTCTCGACTTACCGACTGAATCCCCGCTCTCCTTGCGATTGCCTCTCCGAGCATTCTTTCGCACCCGCCGCGCCGCCGAATCGGCAACTTGCACTTCTATTACCGCATTACTTCTCAAAGTATCCATAGGGGACTCCATCGATGGCGCGGGAGGCTCATAGCGTCGTGTACACCCACACCGGTCAGCGATGGGGCCGAGAGCGAGCAGGAGGGTCACGAGACAGAGAAAAACGATCAGCCCGTTGCGTTCACGCAATCCGAAACCTTTCATCAGAAGGGATAGCCTATAGCCAGATGGAACGCAAACGCCTTCTTGAAGGCGATATTGAAGTAATGGCCGGTGCCATTGCCGGCGGGATCATGCAAACCATAGCCGAGGTCACCGCGCAAGACGAGCATCCCGATATCTACCCGGAGACCGACACCCGTACCTAATGCGATATCCCGCAGGAATGTCTTCGCCTGCAACTGTCCGCCGGGACGATACGGGTCGTTCTTAAGGAGCCAGATATTTCCGGCATCGACAAAGGCCGCGCCATGCAGGATACTTACTATCGGAAAACGATATTCCGAGTTCAATTCTATCTTGAACGTACCGGTCTGGTCGAAATATCCGTTGGCCAGATTGTATGGCGGCCGGTAACTGCCCGGGCCGATGGAGCGCACGGTAAACGCACGAATCGAATTGGCTCCTCCGATATAGAACTGTTCGGCATAGGGCACCTCGCGGGAGTTGCCATAGGCATGCTCAGCCCCGATCAGCACCCTGTTGACGAGCCATTGGTCAGAACCCCGCACAAGCCGACGGGAGTAGACGAGCTGCGCCTGACCCTTGATGAACTGCGAGAGCGGAGTGCCGAACAATTTCTTCTCCCCCTTCACTCCGCAGAGACGATAGATGCCATTGAAGATATTTCCCGCCTCGGTGAGGGTGGCTGTGAAGTTTATGCCATTGATGCGCTCACGTTCCAGGAATTTGTCGAGTGTATAGGTGTAACTGAGCTGAGGTATGAATTGGCTCTGGAAACTGAGGGCCACCGCAGGATTGGCCATCATGACCGAATCAAAATCGGGAGTGGTATGTATAAGTTTCGTATAGGTCAGCTTGAAGGGAGTCAGCTGGTGCATGACGTTTCTGGTCGTGTTCCATTCATATGTGATACCCGTGTTAAACTGAGCCATCTTGAAATAATGGGGGCGGTTGAGGAGGTCGGCTCCGAGCGATATGGTGGTCCAGTTGAGCTGCGCGTTGCGCCGGCGGATCCATTCCGGGGCGAGCAGACGCGGGAAGGCCAGCGAAGCGTTCAGACCGAATTCATAGCTGTTGAAGAGACTGCGGTTGGAGCCCTTGCCCGTCTGCCACTCGTAGGACCCCGTCAGCTGCACGTTGAGTTTCTCCGCGCCGCCGAATATATTATTGTGGGTCAGGCCGAGAATCACTCCCGGGCCGATATAGGAATTAGACTTCGACGTGGCGTTTACCTCTATGGAGGCCTCCATCGGGCGATCATACTGGCATGTGATGCGCACATCCATCGTGGGATTAGCCTTCGTCGTGTCTACGGGAATCGGTTGAATCTGAATATTGTTGAATATACCCAGCCGCGAGAGACGGCTCTGTGTGCGGTCCATATTATTGACGGAGAAAAGCCTGCCCTTCCTGAAGGTGATACAGGAGGGGATAAGATTCTTTCTCAGCCGTTGGGGGCGATAGACGATGACATCCCCCTTGCTCGTATCGAGAGTGTCGGGGGTGCCGGGATTACGTTTGCTGCGCCGCTTGAGTATCGTGGTCACATTGCCTGTGTGGTAGGCCAGAGAGGCGAGCGGAGGCATATTGGCCGCCAGATTATATCGGATCGCTATCCTTTGGGCCTCCATCAGAGAGTCAGCCTCGAATTCTATATATTCGGGACGGAAATAATAATAGCCTCTGTTGCGCAAGCGGTTGGCGATCCTTACACGCACCGCCTCCAGCGAATCCACACAAAACACCGAGCCGGGCTTCAGATACTCGCTCTTGCGGGCGAGGGAATCGATGAACTGCGCCAGAGGATTGGAAGTGTTGCCGATATACTGCACCGAATCGATAAGATATGGTCTCGACACATCGACACGATAAGTGATCGAGGCCATCTTGGGATTCTTTTTATTGTAGTTGAGGTCATAACTCGCCGTGGAGGCGAAGTAGCCGTTGTTGTCGAGGATATCCTTGAGCATCATGATGCGCGTCTCCGGACGCACATCCGAAATAAGCACCGGATCCTTGGCCAGATTACGATAGAGCCACCCCTTGAATCCCTTCGCTGTGTCGGGGATACTGTTGTAGACCCACAATCCGAGCGGGAAGGGATACCTCATATAGGGCGACATGAACGGCATGGCGTTGTTGGGGGCCACGTCGATCGCCTCCTTGAGATTCGAGAGCAATTCGGATGGCAATTTCTCATTGTCGGTGGTGACGATATCGAATTTCTTTACACCGGTATATAGAGTCTCACCCTCGGTCAGGCGGCTTGTGGTGGAACATGCTCCGGCCAATATGAGAAGCAATACCGCTCCGGCCACATGCAGCAGCCCTCCACCTCGATTAATATATTTCAGTTTCATTGGGCGTTTCATTTATCACCTCCTTCCGGAGTGACATCCTTAATATCCCTGCGGGTCTGTTTCAGGCTGTCCGCATTGTTCTTGATTCGTTCGCGCACCTCCTTGATCGCTTCGGGAGCGAGTCCGGTGGAGTCGACGGGGTTATCGTCGGCCGGCGCGGGCGCGGGGGTCTTGCGCTTACCCCAGCGCACCTTGAATAATTTTCGCAAATCTTCGAGACGACGGCGCATGGCAAAGCCGACACCGGTCTCCGTCACCTCACCCTCAAGCACACTCTCATACCCGACGTGACGGAAAAGGCGCACGAGCATGGTGAGCGTATTCGTCTGCTTCAAGGTATATTCGAATGATATGTCGCTGATGAGGTTCTGCTCGAGATTCTCATCCGCGCTGGTGTCGGTATTGTAATTACCTCCGACAACTATCTTGAAACGATTGTCGAACAACGACTTCGAGACCTGATAGCTGTAGCTCATAGTGTTGGAGTTGACACCGTCGACCGATTTATTGTAGTTGTCGATACCGAACGAGAGATCCACTCCGCGGATAGTCTTCGCCGCCCAGGCGTTGAGCTGCGACTCAAGGAAACCATAGAGCATATCTGTCGCCATACCGCCCACACCGTTCGAGGCGGTCTTCAGGTTGGCTCCCTGATACATACCGGTGATCAGGAGGTTCATCGCCTGGGCCGACCGCTGGTCGGCCGTCATTGACTTGAGCTCATTCTCAAGAGTGAGGTCATCATCGGTGCTGAGGTCGAATACGACCCTCGGATTCTCGAGAGTCTCCGATATGTCGAGCCCCACGAGGAAGTTGACCAGACTGCTGTTGCCGCTCGAATTTACTACGTTGGCCTTTATATAGTCGGTGGCCTTTATATCCAGCACCGGATTCATCATATCTCCGTTGAACAGGATGTTGCTCGCGGGATCAAACGTGAACTCCTTCTCTCCCATCACGGGAATCTTGTAATTGACGTAGCCCTCGCCTAAATAGAGCTGCCCCGTGAGGCTCATGTCGCCCATGAAATTCTGGAAAGCGTTGACCGTGCCGGAAGGATGGATGAAGACCTTGCCCGAGCCTCCGGAACCGAGATTGAGGTTCGCGGTGATTTCCGCGCCGGGGGTGATCGTGACTCCGGCAGTCATACGCATCGCCATCATCTGCGGAATCGTATCGGCACGCGACACCTGGGTGGTGTCGGCGAAATTGACGAACTTCACGACATCCTCCTGGAGTGTCCCTCCGGCCATTGACGTGTCGGATACATAATTATACGTGGCTACCGTATTGCCGAGCACATTCAGGTTGGCGTTGACGTCGAAATGCTGCATGGGTCCCTTCACCGAGGCGTCGAGATTAAGGAACACTTTGCCGTAGAGATCGCTCTTGGCACGGCGATCATTGTTGATAAGCTGGAAATTCCTACCGCTGGCGGTGATATCGAAATTGATGTTGCTGAATTTCCGGGCATCCAGTTCGCCGTTTATACTTATAGGATTCTTGTTGGCTCCGAAAATATTGAAATTCTTAAGCGACACTACATTGTCGGCCACCTTGAGGGGGTCACCCTGCAGTTTCAGCGAGCCGCCTATCATCGGGATAAATACCGCCACGGAATCGGTGCTGATCTCACCGTTGAGCAATGGCGAGGTGAATGTGCCCGACACATCCATATGCCCGTTGAGCGCACCGCTGAGAGAGGCGACATCAGGTCCGAGGAAGGCATTGGCCACCTTGAGGGGGAAATCGACGAGCGACAGGCTGATATGCTCCGGTTCGAGTCCGGTCTCCTCCTGCTTCAGGACGGCGGTGAGAGCCATCGCCGATTCGCCATTGATTTCGAGCCCGGCATTGATGACAGAATTGCCGTTTCGCTCCACCCCGGCATTCATGCCGAGGTCGAAATTCCCGACCATCATCTTGTCATATATCAAATCATGGATATTTATCTCACCGTTGCCCGAGAGTTCCTTGCCATCATAATGCACCGTGACATCCGCGTCGACAGTAGCCTTGACGGGGGGCGCGAGCAGCGACATCTGCAGGAAATCCTCCACGCGGATGTTGGCAATCTTCAGGTTCAGGTCATCCCCCTCGCCGGAGGCCGATGGAAGCGTCATGAGCGAGAGGCTGCTCTCGCGGCTGGATGCCTGAAGCTTGGCGTCGACCCTGTGTGTGGTGAAATCATAATCCACATGGTTGTCGCTATTGAAGGTCCAGGGGAGATAGGCGATTGTGGATTTAAGAGGGGTGAAGTGGAGCGACACCGTGCTGTCGGCGAATGCGGCGGTAAAACCGAGGCGATACCCCGTTTTGCCGGCGATATTTTTCTGAGTGACGAAAGCGGAAAGACGGTTGGAGCCGAGATAACCTGAAAGATTGGCCTCGGCAAACTCATCGAGCACCCCAGGGCGATTGCCCATGTGGAACGTATAATCCAGAAGCTGACCTCTCTCCCTGAGGTCGAGGGTAAGCGTGTCGAGGGTAAGGCTACCGGTGTTGAGACGCCGCCCCATGACATTGCCGTGGATAAGCGAATCATTGGCGAGCGACAACGCCACCGTGTCGATGGCCATTCCGGAAGGTGTCAGCAGATCTTTCAGCAGTCCGCGGCCGGAGGCGTTCGCCGTGAGGCTGAAGGGGGGCATCAACTGCTGCATCTCCTTTATGTCGAGATTGCGCTCATCGATCTGACGTGAAGCTACGTCCATGGCTTTCATAAAGCCGTCGACCACAGACTCCAACCCGCGCGGTGAATCGAATTGCGCCCGGGTCTCCCGGGCCCTAAGCTCACAATGCACATTGTCGGCTTCAGCTGCGAAATCGGCGTATACCCCTTCGGGAAGCTCAAGATCCATTGTAGGCATATGCCAGGAGATGGAGTGGAAGTCGAGAGTGGCGTCATAAAGCCAGCGGGCAGGTTTGGCGGTGACATCGAATTCAAGATCGGCCGAGCCGTAGCACGACTCATCCATCAACCCGAAGGCATACAGATCGGCGTTGTAGATGCGTAAAAGACCCTCGGCGCAATACTCATCCGGCTTGAGCGTGCCCACTATATGGGCATTGAGGTTCATATCCTCGTTAGGGGAGTCAAGGTCAATGCTATAGCGGTTTCCGGCGAGTTGGCCGCCGGCAGTGACATTACGGAGCCTTTTGCCATTATAGACTATCGAAGCGATGTCGATATCGAAATCGGTATGCGCCTTAGGCAATGTCGGGTTGAAGCCCGCCCCATTGGCTCGCAGGGAGGCCGTCACCTCCCCTATTCCCAAGTCGGGCATGAAGTGGGCCACGTCAAGACGGTCGACCCTCAGGTCGACATCGTAAGCCTCCGAAGTCATGCCGACATGACCGTCGGCCAACAAATCCCCTTTTGGAGTATGAAGGTTAATATCGGCGCGATAGTTCTGACGGTCGGCCCCGAGGGTGCCCTTTATCTTGAGAGGGGGCATCTTGAAAGGGAGCCCTCCGGCAAGTTTCTCCACCGGCGCCGGATTGCTCACCTCGCCGTCGAGCTCGAGATCAGCCACAAGTTGCTTCATATCGAGGGCATTGCGGGCTGTGCCGGATGCACGCAGGCTGAACAGAGTCGGCATGGCCAGATCCAGTGTCTGCACATCGACGTTGTCGAGGCGACCCTCGGCAGCGAGTTTCACGTTGAGGGGCTGCATCGGCAGCTGGCGGGTATATTCCCTCAGAGAGGGCATGTATGCGTCGATGTCAGGCAGCCCGAGCCGCGCCGTCAGGCGGGCGTTGACAGGAGCGGAGGGCTCAAGATTCATGAGCGCGAAGGGGAGCCCGGCTGTCACGCTGGCCTCCGAGTAGAGAGTCTTCACATTCAACCCTTCGAGCGAGAGGCCGCTCTCATCGATAGCCACGAGGCCGTCACCCCGCACGATTCGCAGGCCGCTCCTCTCCGAGGCCGTCACCCGCGTCAGCGGGAGGCGCAATGTAGTGGCCTGATTATAGAAGTGGCGCAGTCCTATTCCTGTCTCCGTCACTTCGATATAGTTGGGATCGAAACCGGGGAGCGGCTTAGCCCCCTTCATGGCGTAGAGGGCGGAGAAGTTGT
The DNA here is from genome assembly GCA_014802625.1 of bacterium. GTDB lineage: Bacteria > Bacteroidota > Bacteroidia > Bacteroidales > Muribaculaceae > Lepagella. The sequence continues at coordinate 39,554 of JAAVBX010000011.1, forward strand.
CGAGAGATATGCTGTCGGCCTTGATTGTCATCGGCGGGGAGCTTACGGCCGTGGAATCGGCCGCCGGCACCGGATGAGCCGCCACATACTCCGGAGTCGGGGTGATATATCTGGCGTTTCCTCCGTCGAGAGTCATTAGGGAGGCAGTAATTTCATTGTCGCGCAGATTGATGATGCCGTCGCGCAGGGCCATCTTGGAGGCATCGACCACGAGGGTATCTATCGTCGGGAGCATCGACATCGCGAATCTGATCCGCTCCACATCGAGTTTACGCGCGCTGATATAGAAGGGGGTCGAGGTGGTGTCGGTCGGAGTCGGTTGCTGTTTCCAGACATTCATATAGAGTGCCACGTCGCCGTCGGCGAGTTTGGCCTCGTTGATATCGATGACACTGTTTTTCAGATCCATTCCGCTTTTGTCGTCGACCTCAAGCAACCCGGCCCGGATCTTTATGATCATCGATGAGTCGGGGGACAGGAAACGGTAATATCCGTCGTTAAGTTGCAGCCGCTTAAGCTGCACATCGAGTTTCAGCAGAGGGAGCAGTCTGACGTCGGCTATCACCTCGCGCGCATTGACCATAGTGTCGCCGGAGGCCTCCACGACGCTGACGCCTGAGAGACTGACATCGACCGGGAATTTCAATCGGAAGCGATCGATCTTTATATCCATACCGGTCTTGTCGCGCACGATTTTGGTGGCGACATCTTTCACGAACGTCTGCACCGGAGGGACATAGAGAAGCACCGGGATAATCACCACCAGGAGCAACAGACTGCCGATAATCCATAAGGGCACCTTCAGCCAACGGCTCATGCGCCGCCTGGGAGCGGCCGGAGCTTTGGAGGCTACCTCATCAGCCGTAGCGTTTTCCGCGCCTGACCCTGCGTCGGCACCGGCGATTTTTCCGCTGTCGTGCAGGGCCGATTTATCGGTGGTTTCTTTATCTCGTTTCATAATGATTTGTTGCGCTTGCTGTTTCTGTCTTTTTATTTCTCATGGATCTCGGCGCTGCCCTTCAGGTTGCCGTCTCGCATCTTCAGCTCATCCTCCGTGAGAGTAAGCGATCCCCCTATGAGTAGCCACAAGGCCCCGGCAGCTATCGCCCCGAAGGCATCGGCCACCATATCGAGGAATTCCTTGCCGCGTCCGAGTCCCATGGCATCCTGGAGGTATTCAATGCCGATGCCGACACCCATCCCGACGAGTGATATCAACGACACGGCGGGGAGGGAGAGTTTTCTCCAGCCGCGCGCACGCATAGCGTCGAAAAGCATACATAGCGTCAGCCCGAAGAACATGAGCGCGTGCACGATTTTGTCGGCTCCCGGGAAGAGCGGCAGATCCTCGTCGCCAAGCGGATCGGGCATGAGGGTCAGGTAGAGTATAGCCATGAGACACAGCACCGTACATAGCCAATGGGGCACTTTCCGCATCCATTTGTGAAGCCGGGTGGCATTTGCTTTTGAGTCCATATTGGATATCCTTTCGCTGTCGAAGTCAAAATAAATTCAAAATTAACAATTTTTTTCTAAATAATCGGTTCCATCCACCCTCTTTTTATCAAAATAATAAAAAACCGCGTCCGGCAACCCTTTGATCTGGGGTTCCGGACGCGGTATGGGATGTGTGTGTGATTTCGCTTATTTGCGGATACCGAGTTCCTTCTGTGCGATGATTGCACGATAGCGGTTGATATCCTTGCGGATCAGATAGTCGAGAAGGCTACGACGCTGACCTACGAGAGCCTTCAGAGCGCGGGCTGTAGCGTAGTCCTTGTGGTTGTTCTTCAGGTGCTCTGTAAGGTGCTTGATGCGTACGGAGAACAGAGCGATCTGGCTTTCGGGGCTACCGGTATCTTCGGGACCCTGACCATACTTTGCGAAAATCTCTTTCTTTTCTTCAGTTGAAAGATGCATGATTGTGGAGAATTTAATGTGTTATGATTATTGATATCACCTTTATCGAAACTCGCCCCGTGGAGGTGTTTCCTCCCGGCATGGCCTGAGTCCTTCTCCGAGTTCCCGGGCAGCGCGTTTTTTCAAAAAGCATGCAAATTTACGAAATTTCCGCGAAATATCAAAATTTTTTATTGAGAATGGGCAATAGAGAACTGGGAGAACTGGGAGCACCCGGAGAACTATGAGAATATCAAGACAAGAAGCTGGGCTATCACGACTCTGGAGAACATCGCCAGGGGGTAGACGGTGGCGTAACCCACGGCGGGATTGTCGCCCGGCAGGGTACTGTTGGCATAGTTGAGGGCCATGGGGTTGGCCATCGCGCCGCTCATCACGCCGCAGGCCGTGCCGAAATCAAGTTTGCCCCATCTCATGGCCACCGGCGTCATCACCAGCACCGGCAATATGGTTATGATGAACCCGGCCGCGATCCAAAGCATACCGTCGGCCCGAAGAATCGTCTCAAGAAACCTCTCCCCCGCCTCCAGACCGAGACATCCGAGGAAGAGCGACAGTCCTATGCCCCGGAGCATGAGATTGGCGCTGCGGGTAGTGTAGGTCACCAGATGGAACTGCGGCCCGAACCTCCCTATCAGGATGCCGACTATGATAGGACCTCCGGCCAGACCGAGCCTGACGGGCACCGATATGCCGGGAATCATGATCGGCACGGATCCCAACAGCAGTCCCAGCACGATACCGAGGAAAATCGCCCCCATATTGGGGTCCTTCAAAGTCAGCGTGGAGTTGCCCACGACTTTGGCCACCTGCTCAATCGACTTCTGCTCGCCGACAACCGTCAGGCGGTCGCCCAATTGAAGTATCAGCGAGGGGGAGGCAAGGAGGGTGACTCCGCTGCGCACGACGCGCGTGATGTTGATGCCGTAACTGTTGCGCAACTTGAGCGATCCGAGACGGCGACCGTTGAGCTCCGGTTTGCTGACCACGATATGGCGGGATATCAGCGAGGAATCGATGGCGTTCCAGTCGATACTTCCCGTATTCCAGTCTTTCTCCTCCTGGGAGCCGAAAAGAGCCGTAAGGGATGGCAGGTCTTTTTCGGTGGTTACCACAAGCAGACGGTCGTCATGCTGCAGTATGGTCTCGGGGCCGGGAATGGTGACGTCGCCCCTGCGCCACAGGCGCGATATGACGAATTTGGGCTGCACCAGCATCGCCACCTCCTTCACGCTCTTGCCGAATATGGCGGGATTCTGCACACTGAAGGCGGCTATGAAGGTCTGGTTGTCGTCCTCATGCGAGCCATCGTGGATATCGCCGGGGCGCACGGCAGCCTTGCGCAGCAGCACGAAGGCGAGTATGACGCCGACCACACCCAGTGGATATGTGACAGCACAGCTCAAAGCCGCCCCGTTGGCCGACATTCCGAGCTGCGTCAGCGCCTGCTGGGCGGCGCCGAGGGCGGGGGTGTTGGTAGTGGCGCCGCTGAGTATCCCCACCATGTCCGACATCGGTATGCCGAGGAGATAGGTCAGCGCGATGGCCACGAGCGTGCCCGCCAATACCAGACCGAGACCGAGACCGTTGAGCAGCACTCCCCCCTTACGGAAGGAGCTGAAGAAACCGGGGCCGACCTTCAGACCCAGTTCATAGACAAACAGCACCAATCCGAAACTCTCGGCGAACACGAGCATCTGATGGTCGATCTTCAATCCGAAATGACCCGCTATGATACCCACGAAAAACACCCAGGTCACCCCGAGCGAGACCCCGCGGAAGTGCCATTTGCCAAGACCGAGACCGATCGCCACGATGAGCGACAATACCACCAAAGCCTGCATGGCCGACTCTTCGAAGAGCACGCTCTGAATCCATGTCCACATATCGAAATCCGTGTTTGATTTTTACCTGTTTACTTCTCATAAACGCCTGCGGAAACATTCTTATTACTTTTTTAGCGATATTTATGATTCGTCGTAAACTATCCCCCCGACACTCCGCGTTTACAATTTAAGCCGCCGGAGAGATAATCTCCTCTACGGCATAATATAACCCAAACAGGACTTTACCAACACCGGACCTCGCTCCGGCTTCTTACACTTAACTATGATGAAATTCTTCACTTCGTCAGCCATGGCTGTTTCGATTCTGACGATGGCCGCAGGAGCATCGGCGCTCCCGGCGGCCGCGCAGTCGGCCTACGACGCGCAGTTCGTGAACTACCCCACTTATTCCGGCGATGATCTGGAGCTGCTCGTGGATGCTTCCGGCACCCACTTCCGCCTCTGGAGTCCGAAAGCTCAGCAGGTGACGCTGAATCTCTATGACAATGGACGCAACGGCGCCCCTTACAAGAAGGTGGATATGACTTTCGATCCCGCCAACGGAACATGGACCGCCAATGAACCGGGACAGCTCTACGGAAAGTTTTATACGTTCAGCGTGAAGCAGGATGGGAAATGGCTTGATGAAACGCCGGGCGTATGGGCTAAGGCCGTAGGCGTCAACGGTAAGCGTGCCGCCATCATCGACTTCTCAACCACCGATCCCGCCGGCTGGGCCGCTGACAAGGGTCCCGCGGTAGATAATTTCACCGATGTGATCGTCTACGAGATGCATCACCGCGATTTCTCCGTAGACCCCTCCTCCGGTATAGCCAACAAGGGAAAATTCCTGGCTCTCACGGAATCCGGCACGACTTCCCCTCAGGGGCTCGCTACGGGCATTGACCATCTGAAGGAACTCGGGGTGACTCATGTGCATATCCTCCCCTCCTATGATTTCAACTCTGTCGATGAGGCGAATCTTCCCTCCAATCAGTATAACTGGGGATATGATCCGCAGAACTATAACGCCCCCGAAGGTTCCTACTCCACCAATCCTTCCGACCCCGCCACACGTGTCAAGGAGATGAAGGAGATGGTGAAGGCTCTGCATGACGCGGGAATCGGAGTAATCATGGATGTCGTCTACAACCACACGGCTGAGAACGACGGCTCCAATTTCGAGCTTACGGCTCCCGGATATTATCACCGCCACTGGGATGACGGACGTTATTCCGATGCTTCGGGATGCGGCAACGAGACAGCCTCAGACCGTCAGCAGATGCGCGACTACATCGTAAATTCCGTCAAGTATTGGGCGGATGAATATCATATCGACGGTTTCCGCTTCGACCTCATGGCTATCCATGACACGGAAACGATGAATGAGGTGGCCGCCGAGCTTAAGAAAATCAATCCCTCGATTTTCGTTTATGGCGAAGGCTGGACCGCAGGCGACTCCCCTCTGGCTGTTGACCGCCGCGCGCTTAAGGAGAACGTCAGCGCGATGACCGACATCGCCGTCTTCTCCGATGATATCCGCGATGCTGTCAAGGGTCACTACACAGCCGCCGAAGACCGTGGGTTCGCCACCGGCAAACCGGGCAACGAGGAGACCGTGAAGATTGGCATCGTCGCTGCCACGGCGCATCCGCAGGTTGACTATTCCAAGGGTAACAACTCGAAGTTCCCCTACGCCATGTCGCCCGAGATGATCGTCAACTATGTCAGCTGTCACGATGACCTCACACTGACCGACAAGCTCCGCAAGTCGATGCCGGAGGAGTCAGACTCCATCCGTCAGGCGGCCGCCAAGCTCGCTCAGACGATCGTGTTCACCTCGCAGGGTACTCCCTTCATGTTTGCCGGCGAGGAGGTGTTCCGCGACAAGAAGGGGGTACACAACTCCTATATCAGTCCTGACTCGATCAATGCCATCGACTGGAATCTGAAAGCGCGTAATATCGACCTCTTCAATTACTACAAGGGTCTGACTGCCCTTCGCAAGGCTCACCCGGCATTCCGCATGACTACCGCCGAGGATATCGCCAAGCATCTTGTATTCGACAAAATTGACTCCGCTAAGCAGCCCAACCTCATCTCCTACACCTTGAAGGACCACGCCAACGGCGACGCATGGAAGGAGATCAAGGTAGTGTTCAACGGTGCCGACCACGCGCAGGAGGTAAACATCCCGAAAGGCGACTGGCGCATCGTCGCCATCGACGGCAAGATCTCTCCGGATGCCGACCTCGGCGCCATGCAGGGTGGCAAGACCATGGTATCCCCCTACTCCGCCCTCATCCTCGCCAAACTGAAATAATCCCCCTTATACACGATACAGCGGCAGCCCGCCCCGGTTCTCCGGCGCAGGCTGCCGCTTCGCTATGGTTCATACTTTACGATACTATTCCAGATGCTCGATGCGGTCAATCGACAGACCAGTCGCGGAGGCTACCATCTCTTTCGACATACCCGATTTGAGAAGATTACGGGCAATCCTGACACTCATCCTCTCCTCTCCCAGCTCTATTCCCTCAGCGCGGCCTTCTGCACGTCCCTCAACGCGTCCCTCAGCGCGTCCCTTCTCCAAACCTGATGCCCAGGATTGCTCGGCGGCATAATCCACCCCTGCCTGATAGGAACGCAGACGCTCAAGTGACTGGCTGTAGAGCACAACGTCTTCCGCAGCTATCTGACGGCTCTCGGCAGCATCGAACATATTCTCATAGCCCCCCGA
>JAAVBX010000012.1 GCA_014802625.1 bacterium
CCGCTTCCGCGCCACCGGCGACCGCAACAACACCGATCCCGTCATAGAGATCCGCTGCCCGCAGTCCACCCGCGACACCCACGAAGACCTGATGCAGCTTCGCTACGAACCCGTCAAGAAACACGCCAACACCTACCGCAAAGGCACCAACATGGCCACCCGCTACTCCTCCGCCACCCTCACCGGCGACCGCACCCACTCCACCATCCGCTTCACCAAGCACCGCACCCGCTAAAAATTAATGGAGGGTAGGTGCCAACCTACCCCCGCGCGATTAGCCCCGTTAATGGAAGGTAGGTGCCAACCTACCGCCCCCACCGTCGCGAAGCCTGTCCGTGCCGCGAGCTCCGCTCGCATCCCCGATCCCCCCACTCGCTCCGATAACCCGCCGATAGCCCCGTTCCCTCGCGAAGCCTGTCCGTGCCGCGAGCTCCGCTCGCCATCACCGCCGCTCCTCCTCCACTCCCACCGGCAATTACATCCACCCCACCCTCCTCTTCTCCAAAATAACTATACGTTAGAAAGATATAATACATAAGAGGATTTCTATATTCCACATCCTCAATCCTCATATTCCTCTCTCATTTCTGAACTACATCTGACCAAACTTAAATATCCCTTCAAAAACTCAATATATTTAATCATTTTCTACTGAGATAGCCTTTGCTATCACCTAATCTCAATTAAATTCACTCCATCATGACTCCTCATTCTACAGATTACCAACATCCATCTGACATCGATGCATTATATGATGACCGCAGAGATTTTTGCGTTATAGCACTTACAGGTTATACTGGAGCCGGCTGTTCCACTTTAGCGCAGTATATGGAGAACTCAGATTTTTTTAAAGATGCTTCTGTTCGAAATCCACAAACAATCGGTCTAAAATTCCCTTCAACCGAAAATAATTCCGATATATATTTTAGCAATTTGCAGGGTGAAGTCAATAGTGCAATCGCTAAACTAAACTTTAAACGTAAATTCACCATCTGCAAAGATTTCATTAGCAATAATTACCAACCATATAAAACCCTTCACTATTCTTGGGTACTTCTTTTGATGGCGGTGATGGAGATTGTTCAAAAATCTGAAACTTTTGACGCATTTAAGAATGGAGTGGCGGAATTAATCGCCGATAAATTCCGCGTCAGCTCTTTGGGTGTGGATGATACGTACCAACGAACTCTTGATGAACTCCAAATTACTACTGGTAGAGAAGCGTTTTTTGATGGTTTGAGGGAGGATGAATGGATAAATCTACATAAAGAAATCCAAAATTTACTTTATCTTCAGCAGAATGATCCTTATCAGTATAAAATTGAATTAGCAACTGTAATGAATATGACAGACGGGACTCAGCCATCTGCTTTTACGGTTTTTCTTAAGAAATTTAATAATTGGCTTTTCCGTCAAGATTACTATTGCGCTTGTTTTTTTTATCACCGTCTGGGATACCTACTGAGAAAATGCGGCTCTGCCACAGTGGAGTACGATTCCACCTATGGAAAGCTGGATGACTTTCACCATATCTATGATGTGGTAAATACGATTAATGATATTATCAAGGGAATTCGACATCAAAAGGGAGACCATCAATCAAAGATGCCTTGTAGAATAGTAATCGATTCAGTTCGCAATTCGCTTGAAGCGAGATATCTTAAAGAACGCTATTCTGCCTTCTACATGATCGCAGTACATGACGAAATTGAAAATCGTAAGGCACATACAAATGCAAAGATAAGGCGATTCCTCGGACTTGATTTTAATGACGAGACCAAAAATACGACCAGACTTAAGGAAATGATTGATAAAGTCTGGAAGATTGGTGAAGTTGAGCAGGAAAATAAAGATTTTGAGGAGGGTAAGTTCGCAGCTCCAAATGTAGAACGCTGTGTAGCAGATGCAGAGATACATATCGTTAATTGTCAAGAAATAGAGAAAGATGTACCAATCTTTAACTCTATGGCTGAGCAATGGATGAAATACGCATCCCTCATACAACATCCTGGATTGATTACACCAAGCTCAGAAGAACGGTGTATGGTGGTAGCATATACAGCCAAATTCAACAGCGGTTGTCTATCACGTCAGGTAGGCGCAGTAATAACCAATGCTGCTCATGCAATCCGAACAATCGGATGGAACGACGTGCCATATGGCCAAACACCTTGCGGATTAAGAACAGTTTTCGATTATCATGAAATACATGCGAAAAGAGATGATGCTGCAAATGGGGAAGGTAAATACGTCTACAGCTCTTTTGAAAAGGGTGGAATGATTCCAAGAGCATACAATAATGAAGGGTTTGATGATAAGTTGATTGCCCATTATAAGTTACCGAATCCCCCAAGCAATTATCATCAAATCTTGAAAGGGTTACCATTTGCCTATTGCTTCAAGAGTCTACACAATAAATTTGAGAAGGTCAAGAATCAAGTACATACACGCGCGCTGCATGCAGAAGAAAATGCAATCCTTCAAATGGCACGCTTCGGAGGTATGCCGCTGGAAAACGGTATAATCTATGTTACAGCAAGTCCTTGTGAATTATGTTGTAAAAAACTATATCAAATAGGGGTACGCAAAATCGTTTACATTGATGAGTATCCTGGCATCTCAAGAGAGAATATAATTTCATGTGGGTTCAAAAGACCCAATCTTAAACAATTTCAAGGGGCATTCGGAGCAACCTACTTTAAGCTATATCAACCCCTTATGCCATATAAAGAGGAATTAAGCCTCCGGCTGAAGAGTACTCATAAAGCAACCGAAAATCCTGTCGAAATAGCAAAACAAGGTATTAAAGAAGTAATTAATAAGCTTCCGAATCTAACTGAAGAGGAAATCAATGGACTTAACGATTTTTGTGCAACCATTACAGCCGAACTAAGAGCAAAATTGAAATCAGCCCAGGTTACAAAAGAATAAACCAATCCTAAAGAGCAAACAAAATTACCAATATCATTGCTCTATCATAGTTCTTTCTATACTCTATAATGGATTCCCAAGATAATAACAAGAGGATTGCAAAGAATACTCTGTTACTATATATACGAATGTTCATTCTCTTAGGAGTGTCTTTATACACTTCCAGAGTTGTACTACAACAATTAGGGGTAGAAGATTACGGTATATATAATGTTGTTGGCGGAGTAGTAGCAATGCTTGGATTCCTCAAGGGGTCAATGAGTATTGGGACTCAACGATTTTTAGCTATAGCTATTGCACATCAAGATACCCAAGAAATTAACATCACATTTCAGACAGCGTTAGTTATTCATTTCTTTATAGCAGGTGTAGTACTAATCGCGGCAGAAACAATAGGACTATGGTTTGTTATAAACTACTTGAATATTCCATCTAATAGCTTTACTGCTGCAATGTGGGTCTATCAATGTTCAATCGCAGTAGCAATCGTTGGAATCATAAATGTTCCTTATACATCCATCTCTATTGCCAACGAACATATGGGTATATATGCCTACTTAAGTTTATTTGAGGCATTCCTGAAACTTGGTGTGGCAATACTCTTAATTTGGATTCACTTCCAAAAACTAATTCTCTATTCGCTATTAGTACTATTGTCCGGAATAATTATTATGGGTATTTGGATGGTGTATGTGTATATTCAATACCCAGTGGTTAGACACAAGCCAACTATGAATCGGGAAATATCAAAGAAACTCTTTGGATTTATAGGTTGGCAGACACTGGCCTCATTCGCCTATCTAATACGAACACAAGGAGCCAATATCCTTCTGAATATATTCTTTGGACCTGCGTTGAATGCAGCCAGAGGAATTGCCGTTCAGGTTAATGCGGCCGTTCTTCAGTTTATCAACAACTTCCAAATGGCAGCGATTCCCCAAATTAATAAGCACTTCGCTGTTAATGATACGGAAGCAATGCATGGGCTGATTAAAACGAGTTCTAAATTTTCTTTCATGCTCATGTTCATTCTCGCTCTTCCTATAATGATGGAAACCAAACCAATTCTCGGACTCTGGCTAACTGTAGTACCGGAATATGGGGTCTTATTCGTACAACTTATTATAGCCGCTTCATTATGCGAACTACTCTCCGGGACTTTAGCATATGGTGCGTTAGCTACCGGTAAAATAAAATCTTATCAGCTTGTCGTCTCTTCTATCTTAATTGCAGACTTTCCAATTGTCTATCTTTTATACAAGCTTTCAGCGCCTCCACAAACTATGTTCTATGTAGAGATGGGGTTAAGCATGATTTGTTTTTTTATACGGTTAGGATTTTTAAAAAGATTGACAGGTTTACGAATTCGACAATTTCTTAGAGATACAACACTTCCTGAGATTAGAGTGGTAGCTATAGCAGTGTTATTCGCTATAGGTGTTAAATTTCTTATTCCTCAAACTCTATCCGGTATCATTGCAGTCATAGCTATTTCATTTTTCATAGCATTGGGAACTGTTGTGCTATGGGGTTTATCAATGAGAGAGAGAAGATGGGCAATACAACTTATTCATAGCAAACTACACATACAGTAGTTAATATAATGTATGAATACTCAAAGCAAGATACAAGAACTACAACAAATCATTAAAAATCAATTAGATGCCTATATTGGGAATGAGATAATACTATTGGATCTACCCTACCACATGAATATAGGAGATCTACTGATATGGGAAGGAGAATTGAATTATTTGAAACAATTAGGATGTACTATTAAAGGATCTCATTCCCTATTTACTTTTAATTTCCCGGATGTTCCACCACATATAACATTTTTGCTACATGGAGGGGGAAATTTTGGAGACTTATATCCTGATCATCAGGAATTTCGCAAAAAAATCATTCAACATTATCCCAATAATCCTATTGTCCTATTTCCTCAATCTGTCTGGTATCAGGATAAACGCAATCTTCTTCAAGATAAAGAAGTATTTGCGCAACATAATAATTTAATTCTTTGTGCAAGAGATTTATCAACCTACAAATGCTTCCAGGAGAATTTTAAATCAGCAACAGTACTCTTGGTGCCGGATATGGCCTTTTATATAAATCCACAGANTATTAAAAAGTATTCCACTCCTCCCAAAAAGGACATTTTATACTTTAAACGTACTGATATTGAATTTAATAATCCACCAAGCTATTTATCAGGTAGAGAAGATATACATGACTGGAGTTCACTTGAACATCCCGGCATAATTCAAAAAATGTTTAGAGCCATAATATTTCTATTTAAACATTCCAAAGGCAGCAGAATAAATGGTATGATAGCTAAATGTATTGACAACTATGCCACAAATATCTTACGACCATATCTTTTAAAAACTGGGATTAAACAAATTTCATCATACAATTCAATTATTACCACTCGACTTCATGCTATGATTTTATCCTTACTGGTAGGCCGTAATATCCGATATGTAGACAATCTCACCGGTAAACTATCATCCTTTTCAGAGACTTGGTTAAACGATCTAGATAACTTTAATAAGAACTGCTAATAGATTACATCTATTTATAACTAATGAAAGACTTAGTTATTGATAAAATAACAAAGAGGCTACTAAATGTAGACAATTTTAATATTCGACGGGATAAAGGATTAGTAATTTATACATTTCTCGCCATCTTTCAACCTCCCTTCTTACCTGTAGCATTTATATACATACTTGGATTATTCACAATCCTTTGGATTCTCATTCATAAGAATATTCCATCCAAATGGAGGATTATGCATATGTCTCGTATGTATAATATGATTTCGTTCTTTGGGTGCTTAGTTATTTATGTTCTATTCACCGGATTAATTGACTGGATGCTAATAGAAAGTAAGAATATTACATCAACAAGAATAAGCACATTCAATCAAATAACCCTTCTAACTGGCTTAGAATTTCTGTTTATCTGGACAATATTAATAAAGAGTGAAGCTAAAAAATACTCCTTACGGGATATCATTGCAGTGCTTGCACTTGCCGGTCTCATCCAGGGAGCGTGTGCAATAATGGCATTCCTTATTCCAACAATTCGTTCATACTTTCTCATGTTTGGAGATCAAGAATTATTCAGTAAAGAATATTTCTTGTTATTACGGGGGTATGGCTTTAGTATCAACCTATTAGATACATTCGGATATGGAATGGGACTAATAGGAAGTTATCTAATTTTTTCTAAATGTATAAAAAATAAAATATTCTATTTTGTCGCACTATGTATTATTTTATTCACTATACTTGTCAATGCAAGAACGGGTATCGTAATTTTAGGATTGGGGATTCTAATTAATATAATCCTCACTTCTTCGTTGAGGAAAAGCTTTCGACGTATAATACTCCTTTCTATAATTCTCTCATTGACTATCTCACAAATAAATCAAGTTTTAGACTCTCTCTCAAAAAGTCAAAACAATACAGTTGCATGGGTAGCTTCCGGCATGAGTCAAATGACAAACTTATTAGGAGCATCAGGCAATGCTGACCAAATGGGAATAGACGAAGTATCATTTATTGATAATTTTATTGAGCCCCCTAAAATTTTATTTCAATATCTTTTTGGCACCGGTCATCATGTCTATGACACAAAGAAATCCCTGGGGTTTAGAACTGATATAGGCTATTTAAACATGATTTGGGAATTTGGTATAATTGGCACGAGTATAGTTTTAATAGCAATGGTTAGTTTTCTATTTTATCCATTTTTTAAAACCAAGGACCTGATAATTCGAAAGATTGCATTATTAAATACTATCTCATATGGGATCGTATTAATGAAAGCGATTCTTATTGGATTCAATCCTGGAGTGTTTGTGAATTACCTTACTACTTTTGCGGTGTACTATATAATCTCAAAACAACATTCAAAAAAAGAATCCTTCAAAACTCTTCAATATGTCTAAGATTTTATCTATTATCATACCGGTTTACAACGTAGAAGCATATTTAGATGATTGTATAAATAGTATTATCAATTCTAGGATAGCGGAATTAACAGAAATTATTTTAATTAATGATGGTTCCACAGATAACTCTCCACAGAAATGTATTTCGTTAAGTAAAATTTATCCCTATATTAAATATATCAGTCAAGATAACAAAGGATTATCTGAAGCAAGAAACACTGGAATTAAAGCAGCATCAGGGAAATATCTATTATTTCTTGATTCTGACGATATGCTGGATAGTTCGCAATTAAAAACAATCTTAAACACCCTANATCTCAGTGATAGTGATGTAATCTTTGGAAGAGCTAAAACCTATGATGGAACACATTTTAGCCAAGTTAGTCAATATGATTATTCCTTATACCAAAGNGGATCTATTACTCCTAAAAATTTCTTTCTTGACTTTATTAAGAAAGGAGTATGGTTTGCNGCATGGTTGGTTGTGATAAAAAGAGAATTTCTACTAAGGAATCAACTATTATTTAAAGCGGGTATATACCATGAGGATGAACTCTGGGTTCCTACTGTAATGATAAAAGCCAAAAGCATTGAATTTATCAACCAGGGATTTTATATTTATAGGATAAACCGTGAAGGATCGATCGTTTTCGGAACTAACCCCAAAAGAGAATTAGATAAATTAACTGTAGCGGAGGAGTTGCGGAAACTATCGATCAAAGATGAAACTGATAAAAGGATAATCGAAGACCGAGGAGCGGCCCTCGTATATGGAGTGTTACGCAGACTACATAAGTATAAGGAATCTAATTTGTATAGTTTGATAACAGAAAGGATTATAGAAAACTTGAATTATCTAAAAACTGGCAAGTACGTATCTATATATATACTTGCCAAAGCTATAGGAATAGATAATACATCCGCACTCCTCTCTAAACTGAGTAAATAATGGATACTCCATTCAAGCTAAGTATAATTATACCATGTTATAATGTGGGTGAATACATAGGGAATACTTTAGATTCAATACTAAAGCAGACTGATAAATCATGGGAAGTAATTGCTGTAGATGATGGATCAACTGATAATACACTTGATATACTACATAGTTTCTCCAAAGATAATTCAAGAATAAAGGTTATTACACAAAATAATTCCGGGGTATCAATTGCCAGAAATGAAGGATTAAAACTTGCCACGGGGAATTATGTATACTTTTTGGATGGTGATGATACCATAGCTACGAACTTAGTTGAAGAGGTGAATCAGTACGTTCATCACAGGCATAGTGATATTATTTTATTTGGGTTCAAAGAACAGAAATCTCCTTCCAAAGAGCGGATTCATCTTCCTAAATCAAACAAGAAACAAACTTTACTTAATAAGTTTTTGACAAATCAACAGCTAATCCACATTTGTAGCTGTGTATTTAATCGTGAATTCATTATAAATCAAAACATCATCTTTGATCGGGCAACCTCATTCTCAGAAGATCGTGAATTTATATCATTAAGTTTAGATAAAGCTGATAGTATCGGAATAATCCGTAAGGTTCTATACACTTATCTATATCGCGAAACTTCAGCTATGCGGAGGAATCTCTACGACATTAGAAAATTAAGTTCCGTGATAGCTAATGAACGCATGTACAACTATTTTAAATATACGGATTATCGCGCATCATCCCTGATACAACTCCAAACGACAATCATTCTCCATTTACGACAGATTGTTCACGGTTGCCAGGTTAACCCTGAAATTCAAACTATATTAGAGCATAAGGCTACTACCTATTTATCCCTGCCAACTCCCTTATGTTTACATCGGGATAGCCTCTTTTCATTCATTTTATCCAAATTATATCATTTTCCTTTGATTTTTAATACTATAATTCGCAAAATCTAAGTAAACCATACATAATATGGGATTTTTTAATTTCTCAAATAATACTAAAATTATATCCGGTTACCAAGTATACAAAAATTGTTTGATTTGGAAAGGTATGCCGGATTGTGAAACTCAGCTTACAATACAGCAAGCTAAGGATATCATAAAGAAATCCGGTGCATGGATGCTTAGAAATATTTATAACTGGGATTGTGAAGATACAACCAATTTCTGGTACATAATAAAGGATAATATTACTTTCCAATACTCAAAGAAAACAAAAAAATATATTCAGAAGGCTAATGATCGATTTAATTATCAGATTATAGATCGTGTACAATTTGCAAAAGAAGGGTTTAGGGTATACGAAGCAGCATTTAATCATTACAAAATAAATGATGGGTTTAGGGCTGACGAATCTCAGTTTGCAGACAAGGTCAAAAAACTTGGTGAAAGCATAGAAATTTGGGGCGCTATTGATAAAGAAACAGGCCTTTTGGAAGCGTATGCGCTTTGTAATAAAATTGGCGATACAATAGACTTTCAAGAGTCCAAAGCAAATCCGGCATTCCTTCCTAAATATTACATAATGTATGGACTCTATGATGCCAGAAATAAATATTATTTAGGTGAAAAAGGATATAGATTCGTGGTAACATCCGCACGGAGTGTGACTGAACACAGTAATATCCAAAATTTTATGATTGAAAAGTTTGGATTTCGAAAATGCTATTGCAGAATGACCTTACACTATTCTAAATGGTTTAAGTTAGTTGTTTACACCCTCTACCCTTTTCGTAATCTAATATCCTATGCACCACTTAAAAACATCTTGAAGTTTGAAGAAATCAATAGACAACGTGACACCTGATTTTACCACTCAATTCTCCATTCTTATGTCCGTATACGGTAAGGATGATCCGAAGTTCTTCCGAACGGCTGTGGAAAGCGTGCTTAACCAAACTGTACGTCCAACCGAGATTATACTGGTGGTTGACGGACCGGTACCAGTTGGATTGGGAAGAGAAATAGCCAATCTATGTTCGGAATTTAACCTTATACGCCCTATTGAATTAGAGAAAAACGGAGGGTTGGGAAATGCGTTGAGAATTGGTATGACAGAAGCATCAAATGAAATTGTCGCGCGGATGGATTCTGATGATATTGCACATCCCGACAGATTTGCCAAACAACTCGCTTTCCTCAAATCTAATCCGGAGATTGACATCGTAGGAGGACAGATTGAAGAATTCATAAATTCTCCCGATAACATTGTAGGAAAACGAGAGGTTCCTTTGAGTAACAAGGAGACCAAGAATTGGCTTAGAAAACGTTGTCCTTTCAACCATATGACCGTTATGATGCGCAAATCAAAAGTGATTGGAGTAGGCAACTACATTGATTGGCATTATAATGAAGATTATTATCTGTGGATCCGTATGGCGGAGGCAGGATGTAACTTCGCAAATCTACCTGACACCTTGGTAAGCGTAAGGGTCGGTAAAGAGATGTATCAACGTCGAGGGGGATGGAAATATTTCAAAAGCGAGAAGAAACTTCAGGATTATATGCTTAGTCATGGGATAATATCTTTCCCTCAATATTGCTTCAACACTCTCATTCGATTCGGTGTACAAGTGGCTATACCAAATAAAGTACGTGGTTTTATTTTCCAAAAACTTTTCAGGAAATGACTGAATTAGAACACCTACAAAAGGTCATACTNTCTATCGCCAAAGATATTGACAGGGTATGCAGGGAAAATAATATTGAGTATTATCTNTTGGGAGGATCCTGTATAGGAGCTATTCGTCATGAAGGTTTTATACCCTGGGATGATGACCTTGATATCATAATGACCAGACCTAATTATGAAAAATTTCTGACGATAGCTAAACAACAGCTTGACCCTGAGAAGTATTTTGTGCAAGAGGGTCTCAAGGACTGGCCTCTATATTTCTCCAAGATACGCCTTAAGGGAACCTATCTGCATGAACCCGAAGATAGTTATGCAACTGAAGAGATGCACGGAATCTATGTGGACGTGTTTTGTCTTGAAAATGTACCTGATTCTAACATATCGGCACGTCTACAATACTTTCTCGCAAAGTATTATCTATGTTATCAATTGAGCCAACGTAAATACGTGTCAGCCTCTTTCAAGAAGAAATTAATGATTGCCCTCTCCTTTCCATTNCACTTCACACCTCTCCGAAACGCCGTAGTCAATTATATTGAAAAATTTAACAAACGTTCCACCGATAGATTAGGATTCCTATATGGTAGAACAAAGTACAGAACATCGGCCACTTCTCGTAAAGTTTATGGTAAACCTCGATATGTTAAGTTTGAGGATACCACATTGCCTGTACCGGAAAAGACACATGAGTATCTTACACAGATGTTTGGTGACTACATGAAGCTTCCTCCTGAAAATCAACGTAAAGGGTTACATCTGTTGTCAGTTGATTTCGGTAAATATTAAACTCTCCCTACCATGAAAAAAGTCATCACTTACGGCACATATGACCTTCTGCACCAGGGACATCTTAACTTATTGCGCCGAGCTAAAGAATTGGGAGATTACCTGATAGTCGGCGTCACAAGCGACAGTTTCGATAAGAACCGTGGCAAGCTGAATGTTCGTAACAACGTATTGGAGCGCGTAGANGCCGTTAAAGCTACCGGTTATGCAGATGAAGTAATAATAGAGGATTATGTAGGACAAAAGATTGATGATATACAGAAGTATGATGTCGATATATTTGCTATAGGTAGTGATTGGGNAGGGAAATTCGATTATCTGAACGAATACTGTAACGTAGTCTATCTCCCCCGCACACAAGGCATCAGCTCAACTCAGCTCCGGGCGGAATCAACTATTGATGTTAGGGTCGGAATTATCGGCTGTGGCCGGGTNGCACAAAGATTNCCGAGTGAAGCAGCGGTGGTAAACGGTATCAATGTTATTGGCGCTTACGATATCAACCCTCACATCTCTGAAGAATTTATCAAGGAGGAAAAATTAGAGAAAGCTTTTTCTTCAGTCGAGGAGATGTATCCTTGTGTGGACGCTGTCTATATCGCGACTCCCCACCTGTCACATTATGAATTGATAAAGGATGCGCTGGAGAATAAAAAACATGTCTTGGTTGAGACACCGATGGTTTTAGATGGGGAAAAAGCGATTGAGCTTTTTGGATTAGCAGAAAAACAAGGGGTTCTTCTCATGGAAGCCAATAAAACAGCTCATTGTCCGGCATTCAATCATTTGATGGTGATGATTAAAAGCGGAGTAATAGGTGAGGTGGTGGATATTGATGCATCATTGTCAAAATTATGGGATGACAANATGTCATTACGTGAGTTTGATTCTTCTCAGGCAGGAGGTTCCATGTACGAGTTGGCCAGTTATCCTCTCCTGCCGATAATCAAGCTGATGGGTATCAATTATGACAGTATCCGCTTCTTTTCAAGAATGTACAAGGGCATTGACATGTACACAAAATGTATTCTTCAATATCCAAAGGGTGTTTGCGCATTGAAGGTGGGATTAGGAGCCAAAACCGAGGGAAATCTGGTAATATCAGGAACGAAGGGATATGCCTATGTNCCCGCACCTTGGTGGAAGACCGACTACTTCGAATTGAGATATGAAGACCAGAATCAAAACAAAAAATTCTTTTATCAGTGGGATGGTTTTGGGTTGAGATACGAGATACAGGAATTTATCTCTTGTATCGTAAATCATAGGTTTTCTTCTGCCAGATTAAAAAGAGAAGAATCAATTGCTATGGCAGAGATAATGGGTAAATTTAGAGAACGAGATAATTTTATCGAAATATGAAGAATGCTATCGTAACAGGTGGATCCTCCGGAATTGGATTAGGAGTGNCAACCATGCTNGCAGAAAGAGGATACAAGGTTTTTATTACTTACGTAGGTGAATATGATGTTTGTCTGAATCCCAATATTATACCTATCAAGACCGACCAATCGAATCGTGAAGACCTATATAGATTCATTAATACTGTAANGAATGAGGTGACGCATATTGACTGTATCGTTTGTAATGCCGGCCTGACTATCCGCAAGTCTTTTGAAAATACCAGTGATGAAGATTGGGATANGATGATGGAAGTCGCTGTAAATTCCCATTATATCTTGATTCGCGAATTCTATCCCATCATTCCACCCAACAGTAGAATACTTTTTACAGGATCTCAAATGGGACTTAGTCCTCACGCAACGGTTTTGGGATATGGCGTAACAAAAGCTGCGATTCATGCCCTCACAAAGAATCTTGTTAAGGAATTTGAGGGTACAGGTACCACGGTGAATGCTATAGTTCCCGGATTTGTAAACACTCCTTGGCAAAAGGAAAAACCTGAGGAAATAAAGAATAATATCTACAATAAGACCGCGATACACAGGTTTGCAGAAATTGATGAGATAGTGGATGCGTTCCGTTTTTGCTTGGATAATCCCTTTGTCAATGGCTCTCTAATTGAAGTCAATGGAGGTTACAATTATAAGTAACCGCTTTTAAATCCATTAACCTCTATAGCCCTGTAAATATTTTAAAATACAGATTCTCTTTATGTTACTAAAGTCTATCTTTGATCGAACAGCAGCCTTTTTCGGGCTGCTTTTTTTGTGGCCGGTGCTTTTGGTTGTTGCTATCCTGATAAGGCTCAAAATGCCGGGAGGTCCAGTAATATTCAAACAAAAGAGGGTCGGCAAGGATGGGAAATTGTTTACGATGTATAAGTTCCGGTCAATGACCGTAGGACATGGAGGGTCATCGGTATCCGTGGCCGGTGAAAGCCGTATTACTCCTCTCGGGGCAAAGCTCAGGAAGTATAAACTCGATGAGTTGCCTGAGCTATGGAATGTACTGATCGGTGATATGAGTTTTGTCGGACCCCGACCCGATGTCCCGGGATACGCAGATCAGCTGAAGGGAGACGACCGGGAGGTATTGAAACTTCGTCCGGGAATTACAGGTCCGGCATCATTGAAGTATCGTGATGAGGAGGAATTACTGGCTAACCAATCGAATCCGCAGCGTTACAATGACGAAGTTATATTTCCTGATAAGGTTCGCATCAACCGCTATTACCTCCACCATTATTCTTTTGTAAAGGATATTCAGATGATTCTCGCTACGGTGCTGGGGCGCCGCATCCGGTATGGCGGTGAGATAATATGAATTGGAAAGTCGAGGCGGGAATATGGGGCACGGGCCCCACGCGAGGACAAGCTTCGCGACGGGACTAATTTAGGCAGTATTAATTCAGACTGTACTAGTCTAATGAATTATTGCGGGACACTGCGGCTTTGGAGGCCGACAGTGTCCCGCCGTTTTAATGGGATAATAGTAAGATATTTGGAGATTTTAATATTTTTGATTATTTTCGCACATAAATATCATTCGTGCTATGGAAAAGACCGGTAAATACATGAACCTGACAACGGATTTCGCGTTCAAGCATATATTTGGACCCGATGCCAACCCTGCCTATATCCTCTCTTTCTTAAATGCTTTGCTGGAGGGTGAGAAGGAGATAGTGAAGGTCACTTTCGTTGACAAGGAGCATGTCGGTGACAGCGCCGACGACCGAGCACTGATCTATGACCTGCATTGCGTGACGTCGACAGATGAGAAGATAATCATTGAGATGCAGAACCGCTATCAGACGCATTTCCGTGATCGGGCACTGGTATATGTCAGCGCTGACCTTTATCACCAAGCCAAGCGGGGTAATTGGGATTACCGCATCAATCCCGTCTATGGGATATTCATGATGAACTTCGATTGGAAGGAATTCGAGGGGGATCCTATGCGCGAGGATGTCTATCTCACCACGAAGACCACCGGTAAGGTTTTTTCTGATAAACTCCGTATGATTTTCCTCAAGATTCCCTTGATGGAGAAGCGGTCGGAGGAGTGTGAGACGGTGCTGGATATGTGGATGTATTTATTCAAGAACAGTGAGAAGATGACGAAAATGCCGAGGAATTTTTTAAAGTGCAAGACATTCGAGGATCTCGAGCGCACAGCGAGTCTGGCGACACTGACCAAAGAGGAACAGATGGCGTATGACCATTCGCTGAAGGTTTTGCGCGACAATTATGCCATCGCTGATCATGAGCGACGCCAGGGACGCGCCGAGGGACGCGCCGAGGGACGCATAGAGGAACGTAATGAAATTGTTATGACAATGTTGGCTAAGGGGTGTGACGTTGATTTTATTTCAAATATGCTTAATATTCCGAAGGAGGAGATATTAAATATCTCCAACCGGANTTAAGCCCCCGATCAGCGGTCGGTGGCGGAATAGGCTCCGAGTGCCGGGGGCACGCCACGGCGCACACCGTCGATGTCTTCCTCGCTGAGTGAAGGTACCAAGGAGGAATCCCCGGCCCCGATNGCCGGGGATTCCGGCTTCAGTCGGTAGTTGAATATGTAGTCTTCACGCACTGTCTCGAACATCGGATCNGTGTCCCAGAGACAATGGATGAAGTGGTCGTCGTCGCTGCCGGCCGATTTCAGAAGGACGTATCGCAGGAAGACGTCGGATCCGGCAAGGTCGCCGGTGTTGATGTCGGAAGCCATACCGTATATTATGGAGTTTTCAAATTCCGCTCTCATGAGGGGATTCGGACTGTCGGCATTTATCTGATCCTCGGGCAAGGCATGGTAAAGGGAGAGTATTGCCTCGGAGGGGATGGCGAAGAGATAGTAGTTGGAGAGGGTGCATTGCGCGAAGCGGTGCTGACCCCCGGTCAGGCGCACGACGGCCTCGGCCGCCTCGGAAAAGATACAGCCGTAGGCATCGACCTTGGCGTATTTGCTTGAGAGGACGGTTGACTGCGAGTTGTGGAGCCAGGAGTTGACGAGGGTAAGTTTCTGACGCGACAGGTCAGCCGTTGAATCGACGCGCAGGCCATGGCGGGTGCTNCGCATATCGACATATTCGATACGATTGTCGAATGATCCGGCGGCAATCCGTACTCCCTCCCANTGGCCNGCCATTATGTCGTAGCCTACGTCGGGGAGCACGTTGTCAAGACGGTCGCCGCGCATATCGATCAGTTTGCCGGGGGCACCGACAGCCTCCAGCNTACCCTCCACNATNAGCGAGGCCTTGTCGTGGAAGAGAAGGCGCGCGCCGGGATCGACGCGCAGTGTCGCGCCGGGCCGGACNGTGAGCGAATCGAAGATGACGTAGGGACGGTCGGCCGTCAGCGTCATGTCGGAGGATACCTCAAGGCCGCGCAGCCGAGTGACGTTCTGGCCATAGGCCTCGACGAGGACTGATTGCTGCGTGCCGTTGGTCACGAAGAGAAGCTCATCCTCGACACGGAAAGGCTCGTCGCGCTGCGATTCGGGGATAAAACATTCTATAAAAATAAATATGGAGTCGCCGCCACGAATCTCGACATCGCGGAATGTGGTGCCNCTGACGCCGTCGACNTTCATCGAAAATGCCGACTGCTCGTTGCGGAACGCTATCGAGGAGATGCTGANCCCCTTCTTTTCCGGATTGAATACTTTGAGGCGCGCCGTCGGGGTCCCGAGGTCGGTGAAGACGGTGTCGAAAGCCACCGTATCGGTTGAGAAACGGAGTCTTACGCTTGAAGAAGTATCGAAATCATCGGAGATGCATGACTGTATCCCGATGGCGGCGAGCATCGCCACTATGGCAAGCAGGAGGTATCGCATGAGCTTATATATTCAATAATAAAGGAATAAAATTGGAGCTTGAGGGAATATTTGCTAAATTTGCATATCAATCCCCAAAATGGCGCGGCAGTCAAGCCGCACTATGACTCTCCATGGATTTATAACGAAATGAAATATATGCTTATTGCCGGCGAGGCTTCGGGCGACCTCCATGCCTCGCGTTTGATAGCCGCCCTGCGCAAAGAGGATCCGGAAGCGGAGTTCCGCTTTTTCGGTGGCGACCTCATGGCCAAGAGCGCAGGCCGCGCGCCGGAGCTACATTACGATAAATTGAATGTGATGGGATTCAGCGAAGTGCTGCGTCACCTCCCCTCTATATTCCGTAACCTGAAGTTTGCCAAACAGTTACTGCTGGAATTCCGGCCCGATGTGCTGATATTGGTCGACTTCCCGGGATTCAATCTGAAGATGGCGAAGTTTGCCTCCCGCCACGGCATCCGCGCCGATTATTACATCTCCCCCAAGATCTGGGCCTGGAAGGAATGGCGCATCAAGAGCATCCGCCGCTATGTCAGCAATCTCTACTCGATTCTCCCCTTCGAGGTGGATTTCTACCGCAAGCGGGGATATGAGAGGATAACGTATGTCGGCAATCCCTCGGTGGAGGAGATCGACTATGCGCTTGGCCACATCGCGCCCGTGAAACATTTCCTCGAACGCCAGGGAATCACTGATCCGCGACCGATAATCGCNTTGCTGCCCGGATCGCGGCGCGGCGAAATCCGCAACAATCTCCCCCTGATGATNGAGGCGGCCCGCAGATACCCCGACTTCCAGTATGTCGTGGCGGCCGCCCCGGCGATTCCGGAAATCTACTACCGCGAGATCGCGCAGGATCCCGGACTGAAGGTGGCCTTCGGCGCGACGCCGACGCTGCTGAAATATTCGAAGGCGGCCCTCGTGACGTCAGGCACNGCCACGCTGGAGACGGCCCTCGTCGGCACGCCGCAGGTGGTCTGCTACCGTGCCAACGGCCGGAAGTGGAGCTATAAGATAATGGAGAAGCTTCTGAAGGTGAAATACGTCTCNCTGCCCAACCTTATCGTCGGCAATTCGATCGTGCCGGAACTGCTGGTGCATAAATGCACCGTCGCCAACATCAGCCGCGAGCTGAGTCCGCTGCTTCAGCCGAGTCCGAAACGCGACTGGCAGATCAACGGCTACCGGCTCATGCGCCGCCGTCTCGGAACATCCATCGCACCGGCCTATGCCGCCGAACTTATCACCGAAAACAAATGAAAACAATAGATATCAACATCCCTACACTCGCCGACCTGCCGGAAGCCGCCCGCAAATTCATCTCCGGAATCGGCGACGACCGTATTTTCGCCTTCATCGCCCCCATGGGTGGTGGAAAGACCACGTTTATCTCCGAGGTATGCCGCCAATTGGGGGTGACCGACGACATCTCATCCCCTACTTTCGCCATAGTCAACGAATACAGAGGGGATGAGGGACGCCGCATCTGCCACTTCGACTGCTACCGCATCGAGGAGGACAGCGAGGCCGAGGATATGGGGATAGAGGACTATTTCTACTCCGGCGACCTCTGCCTGATCGAATGGCCCGACCGTATCGAGACATTCCTGCCTGAGGAGACGGTCGTCGTGCGCCTGCATCGCGACTGAACNCTATCCCGTAAAATCCGTTAANTCAGGAGCCATGCAACATCACTTCATTCCATTCGACCAGCTGTTTCTGCCGCCGAAACAGACGCTCGTGCCNCGCCCGCAGATGATCGCGCCTGNGGAGCAGCTTCCGCCGGACCGGCTGATATGGCTCGACGAAGTGCCATCGACCCACAATCTGCTCAAGACACCGGAATATTCCCGCCTCGCGCCATATACGATGATAGTGGCGCGCCGACAGCCTGCCGGACGCGGACAACGCGGCAACTCATGGGAATCGGAGGATTACAAGAATCTGACGTTCAGCATGTCGCTCAATCCGGCGTGGCTCCATCCGGCGTCACAGTTCTCCATATCGGAGGCCGTGGCCATGGCCGTCGTGGCTCTCCTCGACGAATACGGCATCGAGGCGAGGGTGAAATGGCCCAACGACATATACGCCGGCGACCGCAAGATATGCGGCATACTAATCGACCATTCTCTTCAGGGGGNGGAGATAACCCACACCGTGGCCAGCGCGGGCATCAACGTNAANCANTTGCGTTTCATCAGCGACGCGCCTAATCCGGTGTCGATGCTGAGNCTCATGCCGGAGGGAACNCCGGAGTTCGACTTGGAGCCGATGGCCATACGCGTGCAGCATCTTATACGTCATCTCGTCGAGATGACGCGCTNCGCCTCGGGACGCGCCGACCTCCACGCGGCCTTCATGCGCCGGCTATACCGCAACGACGGCCAACCCCATCCCTATACCGACAATCTGACGGGAGAGCGNATCGAGGGAATCATCGCCGACGTCGCCCCGACCGGACATCTCACCCTCATGCTCCCCGCCACCGGCGANAGNCGCGTCTACGCCTTCAAGGAGGTTAGCTTCATCCTNCCNNCCCTATAAAGCATCAACCACGGANATATGAAATTCAGAACCGAATATATCGTCAAGCCCTGCACTGAAGCATTGAATCCGGAGCGACCGGTAGTGCTCATCGGCTCATGCTTCACCGACAATATCGGCGCCCGGATGCGGGAATGCCGATGGCGGGCCTATCCCAATATCTGCGGGACGCTCTACAATCCGCGCTCGATCGCGAATATCCTGCGCATGGCCGTGAGCCGGGAGGTGGATTTCTTCACGGAGATAAGTGAATCGGTCGTNCAGCGCGNCGACCTGTGGATGTCATGGCTGACGGATTCCGGCTGCACCACCTACAGCCGTCAGGACACGGAGATGGAGGTGGCCGACCGTCTGCGACGTCTGCGGAATCAACTGAAGGAAGCCGACGCGCTCATCCTGACGTTCGGCTCGGCATGGATCTACGAACTTGCCGNCCATCCGGGTCATGCCGTATCCAATTGCCATAAATTCCCCGCCGATACATTTCGCCGCCGTCGGCTCACCGTAGAGGAGATAGCCGACGAATGGAGCGACCTTCTCACCATGCTGCGGCANNCCTATCCCTCGCTGAAGATAATACTGACGGTAAGCCCCGTCAGGCACCTGAAGGATGGATTCGAGGGTAACAGCCGCTCGAAAGCCATACTCCAGCTCGCATGCGAGGAGATTATCGGGCGCGACGAACGCGTCGGTTATTTCCCGGCGTTCGAAATCATGAACGACGACCTGCGCGACTACAGGTTCTATGCCCCGGACTTGGTCCACCCCTCNGCNGAGGCCGTCGACTACATATGGGAGAAATTCATGGAGCGATACCTCTCCCCCNCTTCGCGCGCCCTTCTGGCCGAGGGGGAGCGGGTGACTAAGCGGTTGAACCATCGGCCGATCGTCTACGGCGGAAGTCCGATGGCGGAATACATGGCGAGCGTCGAGAGGAGTAAAGCCGACGCCTGCTACAACGCCTTTATGGCCGCCCACCCCGGCATGCTCGCCATCGACGATTGAAATTCAGCGGTGGAATTAGGGAAATATGGAATATTTTTAGTAAATTTGCAGTCGGAAAGGGAGTCCGGCGCGGACTGCCATAAAAGTGTCGGAGGATGACACGATTTTTGGATTATTTAACATACGCCGGAAATCCATTTCTACAGGTTTTTTGTTCAAAAGGTAGCTGAAATGCGGCCATAGCCCCCGNCANCGGGAGCAGCCGATATTTCACNACAGGTAGAGATCTAAAACAAAAATAAAATAACCCATTAATAACCAGCGTTTAAAAATGGCAGAACTCGATTTGGCCCAGTATGGGATCAAGGATGTGAAGGAAATCATTCACAACCCCTCTTACGAGCAGCTCTTCAAGGATGAGACCAACCCCGCCCTCGAAGGCTATGAAAAAGGACAGCTCACCGATCTCGGTGCAGTAAACGTAATGACCGGCATCTACACCGGCCGTTCCCCCAAAGACAAATACCTCGTCAAGGATGAAGTAACGGAGGATACCGTATGGTGGACATCCGACGAATATAAGAACGACAACAAGCCCATCACTACAGAGGTATGGGACGAGCTCCGCGAGAAGGCCGTGAAGGAACTCTCCGACAAGGTGCTCTACGTAGTTGACGTATTCTGCGGNGCCAACCCCGCCACTCGCCTTGCAGTGCGCTTCATCATGGAGGTGGCATGGCAGGCTCACTTCGTGACCAACATGTTCATCCGTCCCTCCGAGGAGGAGCTCAAGGACTTCAAGCCCGACTTCGTTGTCTTCAACGCTTCCAAGGCTAAGGTAGAGAACTACAAGGAGCTCGGCCTCCACTCCGAGACTGTCGTTGCNTTCAACATCAAGGAGCGTCAGCAGGTTATCCTCAACACATGGTATGGCGGCGAGATGAAGAAGGGTATGTTCTCCATGATGAACTACTTCAACCCCCTCCGCGGCATCGCTTCGATGCACTGCTCCGCCAACACCAACATGGACGAGACTTCGACAGCTATCTTCTTCGGTCTCTCCGGCACAGGCAAGACTACTCTTTCGACCGACCCGAAGCGTAAACTCATCGGCGACGACGAGCACGGCTGGGACGACGAGGGCGTCTTCAACTACGAGGGCGGCTGCTACGCCAAGGTGATCAACCTCTCCAAGGAGAACGAGCCCGACATCTACGGCGCAATCACCCGCGACGCTCTCCTTGAGAACGTGACCGTATCCGAGGATGGCAAGCCCGACTTCGCCGACAAGAGCGTGACNGAGAACACCCGCGTATCTTACCCGATCTTCCATATCGAGAACATCGTTAAGCCCGTTTCGAAGGGTCCCGCAGCAAAGCAGGTTATCTTCCTTTCAGCCGACGCATTCGGCGTGCTGCCCCCCGTCGCAATCCTTAACGACGAGCAGGCTCAGTATTACTTCCTCTCCGGCTTCACTGCAAAGCTCGCCGGCACAGAGCGCGGCATCACAGAGCCCACTCCCACATTCTCAGCTTGCTTCGGCCAGGCATTCCTCTCGCTCCACCCGACCAAATATGCCGAGGAGCTCGTCAAGAAGATGCAGGCCAACGGCGCCAAGGCTTACCTCGTGAACACCGGCTGGAACGGCACAGGCAAGCGTATCTCCATCCCTGACACCCGTGGTATCATCGACGATATCCTCAACGGCGACATCGAGAAGGCTCCCACAAAGGTGCTCCCCTACTTCGACTTCGTTATCCCGACTGAGCTTCCCGGCGTGAACCCCGACATCCTCGATCCGCGCGACACTTACGCAGATCCGAAGGAATGGGATGAGAAGGCCAAGAAACTCGCCGAGATGTTCATCCAGAACTTCAAGAAATTCGAGACCAACGAGACAGGCAAAAAGCTCGCTCAGGCAGGCCCGCACATCTGATTGCAATCTCTGAATAAATCATAATGCAAACCCCGTGTCCACCCCGGACACGGGGTTTTATCTTATCATTTTGATACAATTCCTGCATTTTATTACAGTTTTATAGTGAAAGTTTGAAAAATTTTTACTACTTTTGGGGCAGTTTTCGGAACAATACCCGTAAACGCCTGACTTTCCAATCCAAACCTGATACCAAAAAAAACTGACACATGGACAAAATCGATAATCTCGACCGCAGAATTCTCAACATCATCATGCGCAACGCCCGCATGCCGTCAAAAGACATCGCAGTGCAATGCGGAGTGAGCCGCGCCGCCATCCACCAGCGCATCGCCCGCCTCGTGGAGATGGGTGTCATCACCGGCTCCGGATACACCGTCAACCCCCGGAAGCTCGACTTCAACACCTGCACCTACGTCGGAGTCAAGCTTGAGAAAGGCTCGATGTACCGCGACGTAGTGGCCGAACTCGAAGGTATCCCCGAAGTCGTTGAATGCCACTTCACCACCGGCCCCTACTCGATGCTCATCAAGGTCTACGCCAACGACACATCCCACCTGATGGAGCTGCTCAACGACAAGATCCAGCACATCAAGGGCGTCACCGAGACAGAGACACTCATCTCGCTCGAACAGAGCATGAACCGCCAGATCACCATCAAGCTCAAAGAGGGCAAATATGACGACCGGGTGGAAATCTGATTTCCGGATATGAAAAAACAATACATATACAGTATACTGGTCGCGCTGCTTTTAGCAGTCGTGGCCATTATATTTTTCGCCCCTGACGATCTTCAGGGCCACGTGCTGCAGCAGCACGACATCCTACAGGGCCTGGCCAACGGCCAGGAAGTGCAGCAATACGAGGCGGCCACCGGCCACGCCCCGCGTTGGACCGACGCCCTCTTCGGCGGTATGCCGACGTTCCAGATCTCTCCCACCTATGAGGCCAACAACCTTATGGGATGGATCTTCAGTGTCTATACGCTATGGCTGCCATCGCCCGCCAACCTCCTCTTCGCCATGTTCCTGGGCTTCTTCATCATGTGTCTCTGCATGAGGATGAAGTGGCCCACGGCTCTCTTCGCCTCGCTGGCCTGGGGATTATCCACCTATTTCGTCATCATCATCGGGGCCGGCCATATCTGGAAATTCATCACCCTGGCCTATATCCCCCCCACCATCGGCGGACTCGCGCTTCTCTACCGGGGGAGATACCTGCCCGGCGTAGCGATCACGGCCCTCTTCGGAGCCCTGCAGCTGCAGAGCAACCATCCGCAGATGACCTACTACTTCCTCTTNCTCATCCTCTTCCTTGTGATAGCATGGGGTGTGATAGCCTGGAAGGAGAGGAAAGCCGCCCGATGGGCCACCGCCACCGGACTCGCCCTGCTGGCAGGAATCCTGGCCGTGGCGGCCAACTCCGCCTCGCTCTACAACAGCTATGAGTATGCCAAGGAGACGGTGCGCGGACGCGCCACGGATATAGTCACCGCCGACTCAGACATGACAGGCGGCATGGACCGCGGAGCGATCACGGCATGGAGCTACGGTGTCGACGAGACCCTGACCCTCCTTATCCCGAACATCAAGGGTGGAGCATCGATCAAACCCGTCGGCGGACAGAACTCCTTCATGTCGGTGGCCGATACCGACGCCGCCAACGGCGCCTACCTCTCTCCGGAAGAGATGCAGGTGGTCGGCAGCTTCCCGCAATACTTCGGCGACCAACCGATGACCAACGGACCGGTCTACGTCGGTGCCCTCGTGCTTCTGCTGGCCATTCTGGCGATGTTCGTGGTCGACGGGCCGAAGGCCGGACCCATCAAATGGGCACTCTTCGCCGCCGTCATTCTCTCGGCCATGCTCTCATGGGGACACAATTTCAGCGCACTGACCGACTTCTTCATCGACAACGTGCCGGGCTACAACAAATTCCGCACGCCGTCGAGCATTCTGGTCGTGCTGGAATTCTGTGTGCCGCTGTTGGCGGCGATGTGTATCCGCAAGATAATCGACACGCCCGACTTCCTCGCCCGCTACGGCTGGACATTCTATACAGTCTTCGGTCTCGGCATCCTGATTTGCGTGGCCGGATGGCTCACACCCTCCATATTCGGCTCCCCCTATTCCGCCCAGGAACTCGAAATGCTCCGCCAGCAGGGAATATTCACCAACCCGGCCTACGCCAACGTGCTGGCCACGGTCAGCTCGGCCCGACTGGATCTCGTCAGTGCCGACAGCCTGCGCTCCCTGATGTTCATCGTGACGGGCTTCCTCGTCATATGGCTCTACGCACGCGGGGCATTCCGGCAGGCTCCCCTCTTCATATGCTGTCTCTCGGCCATCGTGCTGATCGACCTCTTCAGCGTCAACAAGCGCTACGTCAACGCCGAGAACTTCGTGGAGCCGATGCCGCAGACCGAGACATTCGCCATGAACGAGGCCGACCGTTGGATTCTTGAGGACACGACCCACTACCGTGTGCTCGACCTCGGAGAATTCGGCGGCGCACGCTCCTCTTATTTCCACAAGACCGTCGGCGGATACCACGCAGCCAAGCTGACACGCTACAACGACCTCATCACCTACGCCATCAATCCCGCGCTGACACGCCTCAAACAGTCGGCGGAAAGATCCATGTCGCAGTCGGCCGAACCGACCGATTCCCTCAATCCGCAGGCTCCGAGACGTCTCTTCACGTCGGATGAACCGGTGCTCGACATGCTCAACACCAAATATTACCTTCTCGGCGACTACGCCGAGGAGAATCCCGGCGCATTAGGGGCTGCATGGCTCGTCGACACGATACGCTACGCCGCCACGGCAAATGAAGAGATGGAGGCCCTCGGCCATATCGATCCCGCCACGACAGCCGTAGCCGGTAAGGAATTCGAGGGAATCCTCGGCAAAGCCGCGGCAAAGACTCCCGGCGACACCATATACATCACCTCCTATGCTCCGGACCGCCTGACCTACCGTTCACGCTCGGCNAAGGGTGGACTCGCCCTCTTCTCAGAAGTCTACTTCCCCTGGGGCTGGCATGTGACCGTCGACGGGACACCCGTCGAGATGGGACGCGCCGACTACGTGCTCCGCGCTCTTCCCATCCCCGCCGGAGAGCATGAGATAGAGTTCCGCTTCGATCCGAAGTCGCTGACAGTGACCAACTCCATCGGCGTGACAGCCGTCATAGTCATCTTCCTTCTCTGCGGAGTGGCCCTGACGCTTTGGTGCATCCACCTGCTGACCTCGCGTCGCAAGGGATAAATCCTGTTCATACGGCTATGGTCAATCCCCTCGCCCACATCTCCGAAGCCTACCGGCGCTGGCGTCATTCACGCGGATTCGGCGTGCATTCCCCCTTCGCCTACCGGATTGTCACCGAGGCTCTTTACCCGCGCCATGGCTACGCATACTATATCGAGAACGACGCGCGTCTCTCATCCGCCGATGCGGCGGAGGGGAGACGCGCCCGCGCACTCTACCGGCTGATCATCCTGCTGAGGATGGAGAGCGGCGAGAGTGTCAGCGTCAGGCTCGCCGACGACGCCCCGCAATGCTGGCGCAAGGCGCTCCGACTCGCCGGAGCCCGACTCGTCGGCGATCAGGCGAACGCCCTGTGCGTAGTTTCAAGGGGAGTGAAGCCATCCCTGCGGGAGCCGTATGCCACGACCTACCACCACGACGGCGGATGCCTGAGGCTGACCGGCCGCCATTGGCATATCCTAATCAAAGGGCGTGATATGGCCGACACCGAATATATACTGCCATGAACCCGATAGATACCTACCTCCCGGATTTCGGCCATTACCTGCGTCTGGAGCGCGGACTCTCGCAGAACACGCTCGAAGGATACAGCCGCGACATCCTCCATCTCGCCGAGTTTCTGGAGGATGACCCTCGACAAGCTATTACCGAAGAGACCCTCCACGCCTTCCTGGCCTCGCTGCACGACCTCGGGCTCGGCCCGGCGTCGCAGGCGCGCGTCGTGGCCGCGCTCCGCTCATTCTTCCATTTTCTCGTGGCGGAGGGAATCAGCGACAGCGACCCGACGGTCCTTCTGGAATCCCCCAAGGTGGGAAGAATGCTCCCCGACGTACTCAGCGTGGAGGAGATCGACGCCATGCTCGCCGCCATCCCGGCCGACAAGGCGGAATCGCCGCGTAACCGCGCCATCGTCGAGATGCTCTATGGCAGCGGCCTGCGGGTGTCGGAACTCTGCGACCTCCGCATATCCCGTCTGGCCGTGGCCGACGCGATGGTCATCATCGAGGGTAAGGGGTCGAAGCAGCGTATAGTGCCGGTGTCGCCCGCCGCGATGCAATGTATAGGGGAGTATCTCCCCCATCGGCCCGAACCGAAGAACGGAGCCGAAGATATCCTCTTCCTCAACCGCCGTGGCAACCGGCTGACTCGCGTCATGATATTCCTGATAATCAAGCAACTCGCGGAAGCAGCCGGAATCGACAAGAGCGTCTCCCCCCACACCCTGCGCCACAGCTTCGCCACCCATCTTCTTGAGGGAGGGGCGAATCTNAGGGCNATCCAGCAGATGCTCGGCCATGAATCGATCGCCACGACGGANATCTACGTGCATCTCGACACGACCCATCTGCGTCGGCAATTGCTCGAACACCATCCTCACTACAGAAAATAAATTGACCGGCCAAGTATGAAAATTTTATTATATCGTTTTAATTTGAACAGCTACTTATGCTTTTTTAGNTGAAACACTGCGTGACATACACTGAAAAATATTAACTTTGCCTTATGTTTCGCAACTCCGCAAATCCAACCCCATACAGAGTCCGATTGTGGGCCCTCCTCGCGGCATCGGTCATGTTACTGCTGCTCTCCGGATGCGTGAAGAATGAATTCAGCCTCATCTTCAGCCTGCCGGAAAGCGTCAATTCCACCTATAGGCTGGCCTACTACGCATCAGATGCCCGGGGAGGCATCGAAGTGGAATCAGCNGTGGCCGTGGCNGCCGGCAAAGGTGAGATGACCGGAATCACACGCAATCCGACCCTCGTCTTCATCTCTACAGGACATTCCGATATCCCCTCGGCCATATTCTATGCGGAGCGCGGGGANAAAATCAATATCTCCGGACCCGACGCCGACCCGCTCGGCTGGACTATCGGGGGCAACAAGGTCAACTCGCAGCTGACCGAATGGAGATTGAAGAACANCGATCTGATCAAGCGTGCGCGCCTTTCGGAGCGCGACGCATCCGACCCATCCCCACGCAAGGCCCTCAACAANGCCGTGGCGGCCTTCATCACGGCGAATGCGGATTCCAAGGCGGCGCCNTTGCTGCTGACGGCCTACTTCGACGCCGCCGCCGAGCCGACGGAATACAGGCGGCTGTCGCGCCTGCTTGAGGAGAGCGGCGCGCTCGANCCNATGATCGCGCTTATGGCGCGCCATGACGTGCTGACGNCCACGTCGGAGGGGGGCAAAACGCTCCCTCTGCGCGACATTATCCTGCGGACCCGCGAGGGATACTGCGACACCCTGCGTCTCGGAGAGTCGGCACCCCCCACCCTCATCTACTTCTGGCGACGCAACGAGCCGCGTCATTCCGAGATTATCGACACACTGAAACGCCTCGTCAGATGGCGTCCCGACTCAGCGTCGATGCCCATCGCAGATATCGCCCTGACAACCGATTCCCTGCAATGGGCCGGAGTCGTGCGCCGCGACTCTCTCCGCCACACCCTGCGCTCATTCTCCCCCCATAATCTGGCCGACACGACGGCCATGAGTCTCGGCGTCAGGACCACTCCATGGTTCATCGTGACATCCGGCAAGAAGACCATCTACAGCGGCTCCGATCTCGCGGCGGCGTCGCGCAGTTACCGATCTCTCAAGAACTGAACCATGCTCTCCAAACTATACACAGCCGCCATTCAGGGCATCGAGGCAATGCCCGTGATAGTCGAGACACTCGTGGACCGCGGATGCGGCTTCCAGATTGTCGGCCTGCCCGACACATCCGTCAAGGAGAGCCATCAGCGCATCATCAGCGCCATCCGTCAGAGCGGCTACGAGGTGCCTCGCTCCAACACTGTCATCAATCTCGCTCCGGCCGATGTCAAGAAGGAGGGTGCCTCTTTCGACCTCCCTATGGCCATCGGGCTGCTTGTCTCCGACGAGCAGCTGCCTCTGCGTGCCGTCGACGGGGTGATGTTCATGGGGGAGCTCGCGCTCGACGGCTCGATACTACCCGTCAGAGGGGCACTCCCCGTGGCGGTGATGGCCCGCAAGATGGGATTGAAGCGGCTCATAGTCCCGATCGACAATGTGACGGAGGCCGCGGTCGTCAACCGCCTTGAGGTCTACGGAGCGCGCAATCTTCGCGAGGTGGTGGAATTTCTGGCCGATCTCACCCCGATGGAGCCTACCGTCATCGACACCCGCTCGATATTCGCCGCCTCGGCCAACCGGTTTGACTTCGATTTCGCCGAGGTCAAGGGTCAGGAGACGGTGAAACGCGCCTTCGAAGTGGCGTGTGCCGGAGGTCACAATATTCTGATGGTGGGTCCCCCCGGAGCGGGCAAATCGATGCTGGCCAAACGCCTGCCCTCCATCCTACCCCCGTTGAGCATGGCCGAGGCACTGGAGACGACGAAAATACATTCCGTAGCCGGGAAACTATCGAGAGGCTCGATGCTGATGACGGTGCGCCCCTTCCGCACGCCTCACCATACGGTATCTCCGGTGGCGCTCGTCGGCGGGGGTGTCAACCCCATGCCCGGTGAGATCTCGCTGGCCCACAACGGAGTCCTGTTTTTAGATGAATTTCCCGAGTTTCCGCGATCAGTGCTGGAGGTGCTGCGTCAGCCGATAGAGGATCGTGTGATTACCGTCTCTCGCGCCAAATACACTGTAGACTATCCGGCATCGTTCATGCTGGTGGCCTCGATGAATCCATGCCCCTGCGGCTACTACGGACACCCGACGAAACGCTGCACGTGCGCGCCCGGGCAGGTGGCCAAATATATGAACCGTATCTCCGGCCCGTTGCTCGACCGCATCGATCTGCAGATAGAGATACAGCCGGTGGCATTCGATCAGCTCGCCTCCCGCGAATCGGCCGAGCCCTCAGCCGCAATCCGCGAACGCGTCATGGCCGCCCGGGCAATCCAGCAGGAACGCTACAAGGATGAGCCGGGCATCCACTGCAACGCGCAGATGAACTCCCGGCTGCTCCATAAATACGCGTGGCCCGACGAGACAGGACTGGCCAAACTGAAGGAGCGCATGGAGCGACTGAGCATGTCGGCGCGTGCCTTCGACAGGATTCTGCGTGTGGCCCGCACGATCGCCGACCTCGACGCGTCGGCCGACATAAAGCCCGGCCACCTCGCCGAAGCCATAGGCTACCGCAATCTCGACCGGGAATCATATGGCAATACCTTCTGACAACTTTATAAACCGATACAATGTTTATAGGGTGTAACCGGAAAAGAAGTGATTCCCCCACCATTTCCACTATGAATTAATCATTCCTTATGAATTACTCGATATTCGATTTCCTCAGCCTGCTCGGCGCCGTCTGCCTCTTCCTCTACGGTATGAAGGTGATGAGCGAGGGCCTTCAGAAAGTTGCCGGCGACCGCCTGCGCAATATTCTCGGCATCATGACCAAGAACCGTGTCACGGGTGTGATCACCGGTATCCTCATCACGGCGCTCATCCAGTCGTCGTCGGCCTCGACGGTGATGGTGGTCAGCTTCGTCAACGCCGGCCTGATGTCGCTCGGGCAGGCCATGGCCGTCATCTTCGGCGCCAACGTCGGCACGACGGTGACGACCTGGATTATCTCTGCATTCTCATTCGAAGTCAGCATATCCGACTACAGCGTGCTGCTCCTGGCCGTAGGCGTGCCGATGCTGTTCATGAAGAAATCGTTCTATAAGTCGTTGGGTGAATTCCTGATAGGATTCTGTTTCCTCTTCATGGGTCTGGACCTGATCTCGCATTATGTGCCAAATCTTCAGGAGAACCCCTCGATGCTGGAATTCCTGACGAAATACACCTCGATGGGCTACGGCTCAGTGCTGATATTCTTCTTTATCGGCATCATAGTGACGATGGTGGCTCAGAGTTCGGCGGCTACGTTCGCAATCACCCTTATCATGTGTTCGCAGGGCTGGATCACGTATGAATTGGGATGCGCCATCATCCTGGGCGGCAACATAGGCACGACCATCACCCCCGTGCTCGCCTCTCTGAGCGGTAACCTCGCGGCCAAACGCACGGCTATGGGCCATGTGCTCTTCAACGTCCTCGGGTCCATCATAGTGTTGATAATCTTCGTGCCCTTCGTCACTCTCGTGGCCGATATAACCCAATGGCTCGAAGGCACCAACCCGATGACCATCACCGCCGCCGAAGAATCGGCTATGGCCGACTCTACCCTGCTCACCCCCGCCGGCGGACTGACGGCCAAGGCCCAAGCCTCGATGGCATTCGCGCTCGCGATGTTCCCGACCGTCTTCAACGCCTGCAACCTGTTGATCATGATATGGTTCACCAATCTGTATGTCAAGATTGTCTGCTGGATCATGCCCGCCCGCCACAAGGAGACCGACGAGGACTTCTCCCTCAAATTCATCGGACGCGGAATGCTCGGCACATCGGAGCTCAACATCACCCAGGCCCAGAAGGAGATTCTGGTCTATGCCGAGCGTGTGGAGCGCATGCTCGGGATGTCGCGTGAGCTTATCCATCTGAAGGAAAAGAACGAGAATTATACAAACCTCTACTCGCGCATCGAGAAATATGAGGAGATTTCCGACAGGATGGAGATAGAGATAGCCAACTTCCTCAACCGCGTGGCCGAGGGCCGCCTCTCCCCCGAGGGCAAGATGCGCGTGGCCGGCATGCTCAGAATCATATCC
The DNA here is from genome assembly GCA_014802625.1 of bacterium. Classification (GTDB taxonomy): domain Bacteria; phylum Bacteroidota; class Bacteroidia; order Bacteroidales; family Muribaculaceae; genus Lepagella. Next base: position 30,845 of record JAAVBX010000012.1, read on the forward strand.
GAGATCGAATCCATCGCCGACAGCTGCTTCAACATCGCCAAGACGCTCAACCGCAAGAATCAGGTGCATGTGGAATTCGAGGAGCCTGTCATGGTCGAAATCGACAAGATGTATGACATGGTGCAGAGCGCGATGAAGAACATGCTTGAGATTCTGCGCCAGATGGAGAGCCCCGAGGATGCCAACATCATCACGGCCTACAACAAAGAGCGAGAAATCAACAACTTCCGCGACCGCCTGCGCGACGACAATATCTTCAACATCAACAATAAGGTCTACGACTATCAGGAGGGTATCTTCTTCATGGACCTCATCGGCGAGGCGGAGAAACTGGGCGATTTCATGCTCAATGTCGTGGAGGGTGTCAAACATCAGTTCAAGACCCAGGCCGAGGCCTGAGCCGGAGACTCAATTCCCTTTCATCCTGAAATACTGTCTGATTATTTATGCGTTACTGCGTTATCATGTGCGGCGGTGTAGGCTCACGATTCTGGCCTTTCAGCCGCGAAGAGAAACCGAAACAGTTTCTTGACTTCTTCGGCACGGGGCGAAGCCTGCTTCAGGCCACGTTTGACCGTGTGCTGGAGGTCGTGCCCGCCGAGAGAGTGTTGCTCGTGACCAACCGCCGCTATGCGGCCACCATACGCGAGCAGCTTCCGGAGGTGCCGGAGGAGAACATACTGCTTGAGCCGGCACGCCGCAACACGGCCCCCTGCATCTGCTGGGCGGCCCATCATATAATCGCCCGCGATCCGGAGGCATCGATAGTTACCCTTCCCTCCGACCATCTCGTGCTCAAGGAGCGCGCTTTCCATGAGGCGTTGCGCCGGGGTTTCGAATTCGTGGAGGGTGGCGACCGTCTGCTGACATTGGGTATCAAACCGACATCGCCGCAGACCGGCTACGGCTACATCCAGCAGGGAGCCGCCGTGGAGGGGGAGGCCGACTTCTTCAAGGTGAAATCATTCACCGAGAAACCCAATATAGAATTGGCCAAGGTATTTCTGGAGAGCGGCGAATTCTTCTGGAACGCCGGGATGTTCCTGTGGAAGGCAAGTGCGATTATAGAGGCTTTCCGCCGTCATGATCCCGCCACGCTCGATGTGTTCGCGGCGGGCGCAGGATGCTATTCCACGCCGGCGGAGATGGAATTCATCGACCGTGTATTCCCGACAGCCCCCTCCAATTCGATCGACTATGCCGTGATGGAGAAGGCCCGCAATGTATATGTGGAGACCGTCGACCTGGGATGGAGCGATGTCGGGAGCTGGAAGGCTCTGCATGAAGTGTCGCCCCACGATGGAAACGGCAACGTGACGCAGAATTGCCGGGTGCTTCAGCATGACTGCCACAACACGCTTTTCGCTGTCTCCGACCCCGACAGAATCGTGGTGGCCTCCGGACTCGACGGCTATATCGTAGCCGATGCGGGCAACGCCCTGCTTATATGTCCGGCATCCGAGGAACAGCGCATCCGTCAGGTGGTCAATGACGTCAAGGAGCGTTTCGGAGAGGATTTCATCTGATTTTTAGAACGCTTGAAAAAAATTTTTCAACATGGATGAACCATCTTTCGCAACCCCTTGTTATAATATCGTAAATGAGATGATAAAGAGTTTCTCAAGCTGAGTAAAGAGACGCAAAGTTCTGGTAATCAGAAGATTGATAAAAGAAATCACATCTTGAGAAGCCATCAGGATATACTGCTATAAGCGTTCTGAAAAAAGTTGTTATTGTTGTTTTAATTGAAGAATATAGGCCGAAGTGATTTCGGCCTTTTTCTTTTTCCACGGTTTCGCTCCCCTGCGCTTGGGAGGTTGTCATTCCATACCGATCATAACCGGAAACATTTTCCAGCCGTGCGCCTGCCGATAGAGCGGGAGTGCGGCGGCTTTCACGATCAATGTGCAACGCGAGTAAGCGGCGGCATCGTCAGGCTCGAAGAGGAAGCTTTCGCAATCGAATGCCGGCGGAACAGCCGACAGCTCGATTATCTCCGTCAACTCCGGGCAATCGGCCACAATCAGTTCGCCGAGCATGTCCTTTCGCGGCGGAAGGGTCAGTCGGCGCAACGAGCGGCAACCCGCGAAGGCATAGCTCTCAAGCGAGGTCACTCCGGAGGGGACGACGACATCCGTCAGCGCACGGCAATCCGTAAACGCGTTGCTCCCTATCGACTTGACAGTGGCCGGCAGGGCGATTTCGTCAAGCTCCATACAGCCTGAGAAGGCGAAACTCCCTACCGCATGAAGCTTTGAGGGGAACGACACACTGCGCAACGACACACATCTATGACACATTTCCTTGGGAAGCGTCGTCACTCCGGCGGGAACCTTCAGTTCCCTGAGCGAACGGCACTCACGGAATACCCCCTCCCCGAGATTCTCAAGAGCGTCGGGGAGCTGAATACGTTCGAGTGAGGTGCATTCCGCGAAGCAGAAGTCGCCTATGGAGCGGCATTGCGAACCCGGCTCGAAGCGCACCTCCCTGAGATCGGGACAGCCCGCGAAGCAGAACGGGGGAAGATTCTTCACATCCTTCCCGATGACAAGCAACGTGTCGCCGGGGTGGTAGCCGATCCGCTCGGCACATCCGGGAGCGCGCAAGTCATCCACGGCGGAATGTGCGGATAAATCGAAGGTCGCCGTCAACAATGCGGCGACCATAACGGTGAGGAGCAGGCGGGATTTCATTTCTTTCCGTTCGGAATGAGGGGATGATTGAGGGTGACAGGATAGATTTTGGTTACGTCAGCCGTGTCGGCGGCGACGATTACGACCTTGCTTTCGCCGCGCCAAGGGAGAGCTCCGTGATAGCGGGCGATCTCGACGCGGGCGGGGAGGTTGGCCTGCTGCAGACGCAGCAGAGTGGCGGCCACACGATCCTCCGCCACACTGAAGACGATGTCACCCGTATAGGGTTCGACGGTGTCGTTGATGGCTTTATAGGGGATGATGACCCCTTCGAATGTCTTGAAGAGATCGCCCCGGCGGGATATTTTCTCCACATATCCATACTGGGTCTCCAGAGTGGAATAAGGTGTGAACCAACGGAAATAGACGGCCACGAAAGCGGCGCAGATAATCGCGCCTGCAAGAATCCAGAGCCAGTATCTCCAATTGCGCGAGGCGGGTCGCAGATGCTCCCATTCATCATCGATATCGTAATATTTGGGGTCATCCGGTGTGGGCGAGGGTTGTTTCGGTGGCTTTGGCGCCTCCGGCTGATGAGGGGTGTTGAAGTAATCCTCATCCTCGTTATCCTCGGTTTTCGGTCGGAATATCATAATATTGTTTTAAGCGGTGTGTATAGGGGGATGCGTGGCCCGGAAACAGGTGCATCCCGCGTTCGGGCGACAAAGTTAGTAAAATTCCCCCGATACTGCAACATCCGGATTTAAAAATAGTCGCCGTGCTGACCCGATGACGCACATGTATGTGATGATTTCGCGAAGAGAGAAGTGGAGAGTTTGGCAGGGTCGGGAAGTTGAATTAAATTCGTTTCCACGAATCGATGTTGATTCGCTTCACACAAACCTGACTACAATGGCTACAACCACACGACACCCCGCCCGGGAGGGGAAACGCAAAAAGAGATCCGGGAAAGAATCCACGAATACCGGGTTCCTCGCCTTCGCCCGGTCGGTCATCGGCGTATTGGACACCTGCGGACGCACCCGCACCGCCGAACGCTACACCACAGCCGTCAACAGCTTCCGCCGCTTCACTCATGGCAACGACGTGGAGCTCGATGCCTTCGACTCCGCGATGATGGGCGCCTACGAGACCTATCTCAGCGCTCTCGGAATCCGACCGAACTCGATATCCTTCTACATGCGCGCCCTGAGGGCCATCTACAATCGGGCGGTGGATGGAGGAGTCACCGCGCAGAGATTCCCCTTCCGAAGGGTATATACGGGGGTGGAGCGCACGGTGAAACGCGCCATCTCGCTCCGCGACATCAGGCGCATCAAGGAGGCTGATCTATCGGCCTCGCCAATGACAGCCTTGGCGCGCGACATATTCATGTTTTCATTCTACACGCGCGGAATGTCGATGATCGACATAGCCTACCTCCGCCCCGCCGATCTGCATGACGGCGCGCTCACCTATCGCCGGCATAAGACGGGCCAGACAATCACAATACGCTGGGAGGAGGCGATGCAGAGAATCGTCGACAGATATTCCGAGGCGGATTCTCCATTCCTGCTTCCCCTAATCAAGGATCCGGGGGGCAATATGCGCCGGCAGTACCTGACCACCGCCCACAGAATCAACCGCCACCTCAGAAAAATCGGACAGGCACTCGGCCTGTCCGCCCCGCTGACAAGCTATGTGGCCCGCCATACATGGGCCTCAATCGCTAAAAGCCAGAGCATCCCTCTGGCCGTCATATCAGAGGCCATGGGTCACGAATCGGAAAAAACCACACGTATCTATCTCGCCAGTCTCGACACTTCGGAGGTCGATGAGGCAAACAACAAGCTGATAAATCTGGTCTAAGTTGCTGCAATTTACAAATTGCTGATTTCTAATGTATTTCTCTTTATAAGAGAAGTATAATTCGACGGCAAAGTTAATATAATATCATCAAACATCCAAATTATTAGTAAATTTTTTGATATCACTTGTCATTCTGTCTTCCACATCCTTGCGAATGTAGATATGCAATAACCATATTTTCGGGTCTCCGACCCGATATATCAGACTTATAATCATGGTTATCAGCTCTTTAACCATCGTATACTTCTCTTATAAAGAGAATGTAATCCATCGGGGATACAGGAAACGATGTAAGGGCCGTATAACTCAACACCTTTCGACATTGGAAAGGGCAACTCCATCCATGGTCAGCCCCTTCCGGATTGCCGCAGAAACGAATCGTACAAATCTCACAACTACATTAATGAATAGGTAAGATTATGTAGTTTAATTTAGCTCAGGAAAGTCTGCACTCCAGTCGTGAAGACAGTGGTGCAGACGACTGCGACAATACAAGTGCCGGGAGTGCCTTACAAAAACCGCAACAATAACAGAATACACTATAACACTAAATATATGAGAAGACTGATACTTACTCTTATAATCCTTGCCTTCGCCGGGCTCCGCTATGCCGGAGCGCAGGAGGTAGGCATAAAGACCAACCTCATAAGCGATGCCGCTCTCTCCCCCAACCTCGGAGTGGAAATCGGACTCGCGCCCAAATGGAGTCTGGATCTGTCGGGGCAGCTTAATCTATGGAGTCTTCGCGGGCACAAATGGCGCCACTGGCTCGCTCAGCCGGAGGCCCGCTACTGGTTCTGCCATCGTTTCCAGGGTCACTTCCTCGGGTTGCACGCTCTCGGAGGGGAATACAACGTCGGGAATATCCCGCACGGATTCAATTTCCTCGGCACGGATTTCGGAAAACTGAAGGACCGCCGCTACGAAGGATGGGCCGTCGGCGCCGGCATAGCCTACGGTTATGCCTGGGCTGTTCACCGCCATTGGAATATAGAGGCTGAGATAGGTATCGGCTGGGCATATACCCGATTCGATTCATATCCCTGCGCGGAATGCGGCACGAAGCTCTCCTCCGGACGCCATCACAACTATTACGGGCCTACCAAAGCCGCAGTCAACATTGTCTATCTCTTCTGAACACGACCACCAGTTAGTTATGAAAACGATAATATTAGCCGTCGCCGCCCTCCTGTCGGGACTGACGGCCACTGCCGAATCAAACACCGGTAAGCTCCATATATCTGAGATGAGTGTCAACAAGGGCGACGATATGCTCACCCTGAACATGACTGTCGACCCGAAGGCCTACCGGCTGAAGGGCGACGACGTCGTGACTCTCACGCCATGCCTTGTCTCCGCCACCGACTCTATCCTGATGCCTGCGGTGAGGATCGCCGGCAAAAGGGCATGGTATGACGAAGTGCGCAACGGCAAGGCCACGCCGCTGACACTCTCGCGCGCCGGAAAGGATGTGCCGGTGGTCTACTCCGCCACTATCCCCTATACACCGGATTTCGAGGAGTCGCAGATTATCATCAAGGCCGACACGGCGACTATCTGCAACTGCAAGCCCCCGAAAGAGGGACTGACCCCGATTGCCGAACTCAACTATCGCCCGCTGGTTCCTTCGCTCGACTACCATTATGTGGCCCCACTCGACTCCGCGGAGAAGATTTTCAACCTCAGCGGAAGGGCGAATGTGATTTTCAAGGTGAACCGCACGGAAATCGACTGGAGCTATGCCGGCAACCATGCCGAGCTCGACACGATCCTGCGCACCGTCAACGCCGTGCGCGATAACAGCGACGCCACGGTCGAGGGTATCTTCCTCACCGGCTATGCCTCCCCGGAGGGCAGCTACGCCAACAACGTCAGGCTCGCCAAAGGGAGAACCGAAGCGGTGAAGGATTATGTGATGAAGAACGCCACCTTCCCCGCCTCCATCTACCATACATCCTCCGTACCGGAGGATTGGGAGGGTCTGCGCGAGTGGATCGCCGCAAGCTCCATCGACAATAAGGAGGAGATGCTCCGCTTTATCGATGACAAGAGCGTGTCGCCCGAAAAGCGCAACGATATTTTCCGTCAGAAATTCCCGGAGCAGTACCCCTTCCTCCTTGCCAACGTCTACCCCTCGCTGCGCCACACCGATTATCGTATCACCTACAAGATTCGCCGATACTACGACGTGGAGGAGATTCGCCGGGTGCTCCGTACGAATCCGCGCAATCTCAGTCTGAACGAGCTCTTCCTCCTCGCCAACAGCTGCGAGCCGGGGAGCGCGGAATATGACGAGGCATTCGAGATGGCGGCGCGCCTCTTCCCGGATAATCTGACGGCCAACCTCAACGCAGCCAACTCGGCGATGAACCGTGGCAACTACGCCGAGGCCGAACGCTATCTCGGCCGCGCCGGCGACTCTCCGGAGGCGGAATACGCACGCGGCATACTCGCCCTCAAGACCGGTGACCTCGACAAAGCCGAGGAGCTGCTGCGGAATGCCCGCCGCGCCGGCATCCCCGAGGCCCAAGGCGCCCTCGACGAGATCTCGCGCTTCCGCAACTTCAAGGGAGCCGTGCGGATTCTCTGATATGGAAATCTAATCAAAACAATCTAATTTTTCCTGACCAAACATTTTCAGTTATGGCAAACTTCAAAAAAATCCTCTGGACGCTGGCGGCGATTCCTTTGCTCACAGCCTGCTCCAACGATGACTTTCCCGAACAGGGAGGGTCAGATGCCAACTACGGCGAGGGGGAAGGTGTCTACATGACCGTCAACTTTTCTCCGGTCAACAAGGACAACACCCGAAGCTATACCGATGGCGACAACTCCAGTAACACCGGAGTAGAGACCGGCACCGATGAGGAGAACAACATCAAGCGCGTGCTGCTCGTGCTGACCAACACGAATAATGAGTTCATCGCGGCCTCGACCGTCGAGAACGAGAAGATGGGAATCAGTGCCGACAAGACTATCTATCAGGCCACCGCGAAGTTCGAGAAGACCGAGATCGCCGATTATTACGGCACACTCCCCTCGACCCAGACAAATCCCAAGGTGAACGTTTTCCTCTACTGCAACCCCTCCAACGACCTGGTGACTGCCGTAAAGGGCCTCTCATCGGCTGAAACCTCCGATTGGCTTAACTGGACATATCAGCTTGCATCCGCGACTGACGCGGGACTATGGACTTCCGAGGCGTTCCTGATGACCAACGTCAGCATGGCCACCCGCGCATTCCCGGCCTCTCTCGACGCATGGAACTTCTATACGACGGAGACCAATCCATTCGATCTCTCCGGCATGAACAACGAGGGCACCGACAACGAGGTCGACAACCTCAATAATGCCGGTGCGATCAACGTACACCGCATGGCTGCCCGCTTCGACTTCCGCGACGGTTCGCAGATGACGGAGGAGGATGGCGTCTACAACGGCAACGGTATCTCCGGAGAGCCTTTCACCTATTCCGTGATGACGACGACCGACGGCGAAGGGGTATCTCACACTCTGGTGAAGGCCAAGATCATCAACATGAGCCTGGTCAACATGCTCAATGCGGAATACTATTTCGGTCGTGTATCCGCCAATGGCCTTGACAACAATGCCACACTCCTCGGAGCCGAGAAACCCTGGTTCCAGAATACCGAGGGTTTGACAACCGGCACTCCCGGCAACTACGTTATCTCCCCCTACGCCGATAAGAAGGTAGCGGCTCTTTCATCCGGCTTCAATACTTACTTCTATTACCCCTTCTTCACGGAGGAGGGACAGGTGGCTTCACCCGCACAAGGCAACGTGTGGTTCACCACACGAGTGGAGGATGTCACCGCCAACGCAAACGGTAATTATCCCGCCGACGGCACAGGGTTCTACAACCGCTGGCGTTACGTGACTGAAAACACTATCCCGGGAGAAAGTTCCAATCAGGTCAACGGCTGGTCGACCGGTGTCGTATTCAAGGCCAAGCTTGCGGCCGGCGACGCGCTCGAACTCAGTGAGGACAAGTGGGACATCGCGCTGAAGAATGCCCTCAACTCAACAAACGGCAACAGTCCGGTGCTCTATCTCTTCTCCGGAAAACTCTATTGCGGCTGGGACCATGTGCAGGCAGCCGCCCTGGCAGCCGCCGGATTTGACGAGACCAAGGGTCAGGATCAGACCCTCGACCGCTCAGCCACACTCTTCAAGGCTGTCTACGGCACCGGTGGCGTCGGTGAGATCACGAATGACAAGGGGGCGGTCATCTTCAATGATGACGAGAAGAATGCCGAGGGCGACCTTCTATACCCTGTCGACCCGACATCTCCCAACGCGCTCTGGGCTCAATGGAATAAGACCTCTACCTCCAATGCCGGTTGGGTGGCATTCCGCAATGCCGTCGTCAACGCGACATTCACCATCTATGAGAAGTTTAACGATTCCACCGATGGCTTCGGCTACTACTGCTACTATTACTACTGGAACCGCCATAACGACAATGGCCAGAACGGTGTGATGGCCCCCATGGAGTTTGCCGTCGTGCGAAACAACGTCTATAAACTCGCCGTCACCCGTCTCAACGTGCTCGGTCATCCCCGAATCCCGCAGAATGATCCCGAACCCCCGACACCCGACACCCCCGACGAGAAGTCGGACCTCTACCTGACGGTGAGCGTACAGGTCGTTCCCTGGGTCGTTCGCTTCAACAACATCGAGTTCTGGTAATCAATAGATCCCTACACGATAATCCTGTCGGGTGTGCTCCGGTATAGCCCGGCAGGATCCCCTCCAAGGGACGTACGGGCTGATTACCCGTGCGTCTCACCAATATGAACCGACAGCGGCCCCTCGCTACGCCGCCATAAAAAATACTCCATAAGAATGAGACCATTCAAAGCATCCATAACAGGCCTTGCAGCCATGCTCATCACCCTGCTTTGCATCCCGGCCGCATCCTGCGACCGCCTGCATGAGGACCTTCAGCCCTGCCCTACGGGAGCAAGGCTCCGCTTCGTCTATGACTACAATATGGAGTTCGCCAACGCATTCCCGTCACAGGTGGACTGTCTGACCCTCCTCATCTATGACAATGCCGGCAACTACCTCCGCACACATACCGCCGCCCGGCCGCAGACAGCCGACGAGGATTGGCGCATGACCATCGATCTGCCGGCGGGCAAATACAGGATGCTCGCCTACGGAGGCATGGATTGTGCCGAAGCCTCTTTCAGCTTCACCTCCGACCCGGAGACCACCCCCATGCAGGATCTCCAAGTCAGGCTGAACAGCGACTTGCTCACCTATCCGGAGGGTCACGCGCTGCATCATCTCTTCTACGGCTCGCTCGACCTTGAGATTCCGCAGCCGGGGGCCGGCACGACTTACACCGACGCCACTGTCTATATGATGAAGGATACCAACGACATCCGCATCCTGCTCGCCAACGAGAACGGCACCCCGACGGATGCCGCCGACTTTGAGTTCAGCATCACCTCCGACAATACATTGATGAACTACCGCAACGCCATCATCCCTGTAGCCGGGACGACATATTCACCCTGGGCACAAGGCAACGCCGAGATGGGTGTGCTCGACTCCGATGAGCCTGCCACAGTGGCTTATGCCGAACTCTCCATATCCCGCCTCGTCAAGGGAAATCCTACGACACTCCTCATCACCCGCAAGTCGGACGGCGTAGAGGTGGTGCGTATCCCGCTCATCAACCTTCTGATGCTCTATAAGGGTGAACGCTACAGTTCTATGCCGGCTCAGGAATTCCTCGACCGCGAGAACCGCTGGAATATCACGTTCTTCCTTACCGGCGACGGCGTGTGGCTGCGCACCCGGATTGTGGTCAATGACTGGATCGTACGCATAAACAATATCTCCGAGTTCTGATCAACCCCGTCATGGATTACGTCATGACAAGATCTCTTTCCAAATTCATAAAATGAAACCTACAGCCATTACACATACATTAACCGCTGTCCTGCTTCTGCTATGGTGCTCATGCAGCCGTGAGGCGGAACCCTACCCGGATGAGGCCGGCGAAGGGAGGGTGGAACTTATCCTCCGGATGTCGGTCAACGGTGGCGGGACCCGCATCAACGGGAGCGGCACCCGCGCTGACGCGGTGGATTTCGAAAACCCTGCCGATATCCGAGAGGGCATCGAGAGTCTACGAATCGTAATCGTGCGTCCGGATGCCGACAATATTGTGGAACAGAATGATTTGATCAGATTTCCGGAAGATGAGCGGATATGGAATGATTCAAAAGCCTATCGTTATGAAGTTATTGGTGGAGAGAAGAAACGTGTCTATCTGATCGGAAATGAGAATTCTCTCGGTGCGGATAATATTGCGCGGATTGCTACCATAAGACAGGACCATCCTCTTCCATCCGATATCGACAATCTTCTCCTCAGCTCTCCCGAAGGCCACCCCTATATCGTGAACACCGATGAATCGGGACGCTATATTCCCATGAGCGAGATTTTCGATATTCGTGTGAAGGATGCCGTAGCCGGAGCCGAAGTGAAGGATGAGGCAAATCTCTTCATTACCAGAGCGGCCTCCAAATTCTCATTCACGGTGACTTCCGAACCGGAATCGGTATTCGGCGACCGTGGGTTGAGAATAACCGAACTTTCAATCTCAGGCATGGCCGACAGGGAATGGTTTTTCCCGCATAACACCATCTATAATCCGGGAAAATTTGACATCTCCAACAATCCCCTCAACGGACGTTTGATAACCTCCTTCACGACACCTGCAGCAACCATTACAAAACCATATACATTTAACCCGGTCGATTTCGGGATAAAGGGATTGACGGACAATACCACCCTTTCGGCCACCTATACGCCGTTGGAATATTTCCTTGAATCGCCCGATGAAACATTCTATCTGTCCGGGACAGCCGTAAGCAATGGATTGGAGCGTCCTTTCGGCCCGGTGGCGTTGCCGAACCTGCCGCGTATGCCGCGCAACACCCACACCGTCATCAATCTGACGTTCAAGGGTGAGACTCTCGATGTGGAGGTGAATGTCGTGCCATACACCGGCGTTATTCTCGACCCGCTGTTCGGATTCGACTATATCGTCAAGCCCCCGAAACCACGCGAGTCCGCCTCATGACAATACCCATCGAGGGCTACACAGATACATTTATAGAAATAATACATCCAAAATACAGGATTTTATCCATGTCACTACAATTGTCAAAGAAAATATATACTTCTCTTTCATTCCTCAGCCTGTTGCTGCTCCTTCTGACGACGACAGGCGGATGTGCAGACGATATTCTCCATAACCCGAACGAGGGTCCCGGCGACGGCACCGTCAGCATGACCTTGTCGTTCGAACCGATGTATGCCTCCAATCTCACCACACGCACCGAAGGCGACGCTATCAAGAATATCACCTCCTTAGGAATCGTATTCTTTGCCACCGACGGCTCTCTCATAAAGATTGTCAATCAGGGGGATTCCGAGATTCTCGATTGGAACCTCGATCAAAACGGCAATACTTTTGAAGATAAGACTGAGGCACACACTCCTAAAGCGACTTTCCGACTCAAAGATATACCTTTCGGCGTATACCGCGCCTATGCCGTGGCAAATATGGGTAATATTACGCGTGAGATGGTTGTATCCGATACCGACGGGATTACGGATGAAGAGAAACTTAAGGGGACAATCCTGCGTTGGGAGACCGATGACATCCCTGCTAACAACCAGATGTTCGGCTATTTCAGCACTGATGATTCCCGACCGGGAGATTTCAATGCTCCTGACATTACCATAGGTCAGAATACCCCGAAATTATACGCATGGGTGCGTCGCGCCGCGTCAAAAGTGACGATAGCCTTCAATGCCGCCGACCTCAAGGATAACGTGTGGATTTATATCAATAAGGTTACAATCCACGATATTCCCCGAACCTGCAAACTCGGGGAAACCAATACCCCTAACTCTGTCGACGAACTCATAGCCGAAGGGGGAAGCCTGTATTATGGCAACTCCGGCGTGATCCCTGCCGACCGTGCTTCCGACGACTACCACCAATGGCTCACACTCACCAACGATGACCGCGAGCCGGTAGGCTCCGACCATTCGGAAACCGCCGAGGCTCTCTTTTTCTACGAAAATATGCAGGGGGACTATAAGGATGATCCCGATAAGGATAAGTATGACAAACGTCAGGACAAGAGTCCCGCACTCGGTGTGCTTGTAGATCCGGGCGACCCTGACTATAAGGATGAGGTCCCTTATGGAACCTACATCGAGGTGGAGGCTTACTATGATTCCCAAAATCCTGACAACATCACCTCCGGAAAAATCATCTATCGTTTCATGCTCGGCAAGGATGTGGAGTATAATTACAATGCGGAGCGTAACCACCATTACAAGCTGACACTTGTCTTCAACGGATGGGCGAATCAGGCAGACTGGCATATCGAATACACTCAGGAGGATCCCTCCATTCAGGTTCCGGCCCAATTCTATATGCCCTATCTCTACAACCAACAGGCGATGTTCCCGATGACCCTCAACGGCAACCTCCAGAGTCTCAATGTGGAAATCATCGAGAACGGTTGGGCACCGGTAACGGTAGATACTCATCAGGTTCCGTCGCAAGCAGCTTTTACCTGGAACGAGGCGTCTTATAACTTATTCGGTCCTGTCGAATACGATTATCTCGGATTCCTGGCTCTTGCCGTCCCCGATGATAACCGGCTTCCCGATAAGAATATCCTGAGCGACTATAACTTTACTCAGGGTGAGACCGCGTTTGAAGAGCTGCAAAAGCTCTACGAAGAGGAACATACATCTGCCGACGGATATAAATGGAGTCAGAAGAAACGTTCGTATAATGTGACACCGGGCACCTACCAACGTGAGTATAATGCCTATACGGTGACTAAAAACATAGGAGAATCATATTCCGTGCAGATACCGTTATGGACCCGCAACAAATCAATGATTGAGAACTCGGGCTTCACGGGTAATAATCCGTATGAAGCTTATGAGCGTAAAGCTGTAATCAGAATAACCGCTTACTTTCTGGTAAACGGTGAGCCAAAAAAAGAAGAAAAGGAGGTTCCTATCTATCAGGTACGCCGTATCGTAAATCCCAAAGGTGTATGGAGATCTTATAGTAATAATGAGCAATTCTTTGTTCATCTGATGACTTTGGATTCGCCCGATGCCACCAGCTACACACCTCTTGAATCACAGGGCACATGGAAAGCCCAAATAGAGAGCGGCGACAAATCTTTTTGTTATATCACCACTGATCCCAATGCTACCACAGGGAGAACTGAGATTAACGGAGCGACAGGCTCCGAGGTCAAATTTTATATAAAGTTTCGTGATAATGTCTCTTCCGGACACAGTAAGGGATGTGTGATTAATATTGATTATAACGGCACCTCCTGCACCCATAAGATTCTTGTACGCCAAGGCTACGATGAGGCCATTCCCATAATCGGTTCTACCCCGCTATGGAGTTCATTCAACCTGTTCCAGGTCAACTGCGCGGACAATCTCAATAATTCATCCAATTATACTCTGGATGCAGAGCTGGCTTGCAATCCCTTGGCAGTAGGCTCCCTTTTCAGGAGACGAAATTACAACAACGGTATTCTGGTCTCAAACAACAATACCTATGGTCCACTCGTGCCAGTTGGTGACGGCGAATTAGAAGTTGCTCAAAAGGGAACTGACGGTAAATGGTTAAAAAAGAAATGGTCAGATATAGAACCTTATCATACAGAAAATGCCAACACCATTTATAAGTGGGCCACATTCAGTGCAATTCCTTCAGGCTCAACCACGGCGAAAACTTACCGTGTCCCTACATATGATGAGTTCAAAACCCTGGATAATGCAGATTATGCCGTAGGTATAGTCTATGCCGATGGTGCCACCTCCACACAAGAAGAGTGTCAAAAAGCATATGGATTTGAAGATGGTAACAATACCCTTAAACGTTCGGATATGGGTGTGCGCGGATTCATCGTCTATAATGCCACTACGGGTAACCAGATACTATTTCCCATCGGCAAATACGGTATGGCACGTCGAACGCAATTTAATGTAGCATCATCAGCAGACTATGGTTATCTTCGATATGGTGATGTATATGATCTGCTTACCCAAGCCGCCAATGAGTTCAATAAATATCGCCCTATTCCCTATGATCTTCGTATGTGCCCGGGTGCCGTATATTGGATCAACCTTCCCCAGCCAAACGGCCACCCGTCCGGTTATTGCGGAGGATGGGATATGAATTACTTCTCTCTCGATTTCAGCTCATATACTTACAATAACCGCAACGATGCGTGCCCGGTAAAACTGGTTGTGAATTAAAAAAATAGCATGCTCGGTCATGGATGTTTCAAAGCATTGGATCCTTATATCCCTAAGAGCATTAATTGAGAATTCAATTCCTGCTTTGGAATGTCGGTTGTGCCGCCGTCGAGATGACTCCGGCACAACCATCAATGATCGGGTCAAAAATAAAGGGANTTTNTGATNNGNAAATAGTAATATATCGTAAGCGTTAATTAGCGGAATATTATCANTAGCAGAGTGTATTTCTCTTAGTAAGAGAAGTATAATTCAATCGCAAAGTTAATATAATCNCNATTAAACTCCAAAAAAATCGGCTGATTTTTAATGGTTTTTAATGATTGANTGAAATGATATGACCGGATAANGGACGCACGTTGACACAGTTGGACGCGNTTGGACACGCGTTGACACGGTANGGACGCGATTAATCGCGTCCTACCCGGTTGATTCCGATGGGCACTAACATATTAATTGCCAACTGGATGCGGACGCGATTAATCGCGTCCCTACCGGGTTGATTCCGACGGACGCTAACATATNAATCGCGTACATGCAGGATATACTTCTCTTACTAAGAGAAGGTNGTTNNCAGGCTGGNAAATGCCTGCCGATNCATATGATTCATTGACTTTAGATCGGGTCAATCATCGTGTATGGAGGACCCTCTATTGCCGCAGATGTGACTTACACATATCTACATCCCTAAGAGATTATTTAGTTAATTATTTAGTAAAACTTAGCTCAGTAAGGTCTGCACTCCAGTCGTGATGACAGCGGTGCAGACGTCTGCGACAATAACCTCTCCCCTTTTATCCAACCACNCTTNCATAANGATATTAAACCCCTGCCACGCCAATCGGCCTGACAGGGGNTNACATTAACTATCTATGTATGAAGCAGGTTTCCTATTTATCTGATTTATCTGATTCTATGGGAGCGGCNNCTGATCAGCGGGCCACGGCATCGCTCCATGTGATGGGAGCGGAGACCTTGACGGGGACGCGGGCCGAGATNTCACGGCCTGANGTGCCGACAAGGAGTTCGAAGTCACCGGGCTCGACGGTCCACATCTTGGTGGCGGGATCATAGAAGGCAAANGCCTCCTTGCCCAGAGTGACGATTGCATCTACGGTCTCTCCGGGAGCGACAGTCACCTTACGGAATCCTTTGAGTTCCTTTTCGGGGCGTGCGACGGAAGCCTTCTTGTCGCGGACGTAGACCTGCACGACCTCCGCGCCTTCACGCGCGCCGGTGTTGCTTACGGGNACAGTCAGNGTGTAGACGCCACCATCGGCTACGCTACCGGTCAGAGTCGGCTGACCGAGGCTGAAATCAGTATAGCTCAAGCCATGNCCGAAGGGGAAGTTGACACGNGAGTCCTTGAGTTTGTCGGTATGACGGTATCCGACATCGAGACCCTCCTTATAGCGCACGATACCATCGGTGCCGGGATACATCTCGGGGTCGCCGGCAGTATGGGCCGCATAGTCCTTGAGGTCTACGGCGAATGTGATGGGGAGCTTNCCCGAGGGATTGACATCGCCGAAGAGTACGTCGGCGAGGGCATTGCCGGCCTCTGAGCCGATATACCATCCCTGAACGACTGCGGGCACCTTGTCGAGCCAGGGCATGGCGTAGGNGTTGCCCGTCANGCCGACTACGGCGAGATTCGGGTTGGCCTTCGCAAGAGCCTCGATGACGGCATCCTGACCGTAAGGGAGACTGTATTGCAGGCGGTCGACACCCTCGGCATCCTGATGGTCGGATTTATTGAGGCCNCCGATGAATATCACGGCATCNGCATCCTTGGCGGCCTTCACTGCGTCGGCGATAAGCTGCTCGGGNGNGCGNGAGTCATTGAGATCCTGTCCGGTGGTCACACCGTTGTATTCACCGGTGACATCACCCACGTAACCGCGCTCATACACAACCTCGATGCCTTTATCGGCAGCGAGTTTCCGTATGCCCTCCAGCGGCAGCGTCTCATGCTGCACCTTGAGGGAGGAGGAACCTCCGCCGACAGTCATCATCTTGATAGCGTTCTCGCCGACCACGAGCACCTTCTTCACATTCTCCGGGAGGAGAGGGAGAAGGTCTTTCTCATTCTTGAGGAGCACGATACCCTCCCCTCCGATGCGGCGGGCAGCGGCATAATGCTCATCGCTGTTGAGGGAGCCGTAGGGACGGTTGCGGTTCATCTCGGTGCGCATGATCAGACGCAGCACACGGCGCGCCTTGTCATCGAGTTGCTCGACGGGAAGTTTACCCTCCTCAAGAAGNTTGAGATAGGGCTTGGCGAGATAGTAGTCGTCATAGGCGTTGCTGGCGCCCCAGTTGAGTCCGTTGGTCCAGGAGCCGAACTCCATGTCGAGACCGTTGGAAGCGACCTTCTCNGTATTGTGGACGGCTCCCCAGTCGCTGATAGCCACGCCATCGAAGCCCCAGTCACCCTTCAGGATGTCGAGCAGGAGCACATTGTTCTCGCAGGCATGCTCGCCGTCATATTTATTGTAGCCGGGCATTATGCTCCATGCTCCGCCATCGACGACGGCAGCGCGGAAAGCCGGCAGATATATCTCATGAAGCGTGCGGTCNTCGACACGCACATCCACGTGGTCGCGGTCGGCCTCCTGGTTATTGAGAGCGTAATGCTTCACGCAGGCGGCGACGCCNTTCTCCTGCACACCCTCCACATAGGGCACCACGATCATGGAAGCCAGCAGGGGATCCTCACCCATATACTCGAAGTTACGGCCATTGAGCGGGGTGCGGTTGATGTTGACACCGGGCCCGAGCAGGACATTCTTGTTGCGGTAGCGGGCCTCCTCGCCGATAGAGCGTCCATAGAGACGGGCCATATCGGGATTCCAGGTGGCGGCCAGACATGTCAGGGCCGGGAATGCGACGCAGGAGTCNTTGGTGGCTCCGGCCTGCTCCCATTCATCCCAGAGCACNTCGGGACGGATACCGTGAGGGCCGTCGGTGGTCCAGAGACCGGGGATGCCGAGACGCTGCACGCCCGGGGAGCTGAATTTACTCTGGGCATGGATTATGCCCACTTTCTCGGCCATCGTCATNCGCGATAGAGCATCCTCCACACGCTCCTCAAGGGGGGCGCTGTCATCAAGATACAGGGGCACCGAGCGATCGGCCGAGACGGCCATTCCGGTCAGGACCGCGCCCCCTATGAGGGTCAAGATATAAGGTTTCATACTGTGTATGTCAGATTTGATGAAATAATTGTATATATTTTTTTAGAAANCGATTATTNATCGAGTTTGATCGATTTTATGTAGTCGTCATGCCTGAGCATATTGGAGGCTTTGGAGTTCTCGACATAACGGTCGAGCAATTCCTTGCCGCGCTCGCGGCTGCAGAGCTTGCGNGCCTCGCGAATCTCGCCGTAGCTTCCGCGCGGGGCCTCGACAAACTGCACGAGTTCCTCCNTCCATCCCTCCGGGACATCGACACCTGTCATGGAGCTGTCGGCGATTTTCTTGTAGGGCCAGAAGGTATAGCCGATATTGGCGTCGCGCATGACGTCGACGAAATCCGACTGCCATTCATTTTTATTATGACCGATCTCACCCATATACATCGGCAGCCCCGTCTTGTCGCGGAAATCGATGAAGGATTTGATCGCTTCAGCCGTGGCGTCGCCGCCGTAGCGGTGGCAGGTGTACATGATGTTNTCGTCGAAAGTCCAGTCGGTGAANTTGCCGAATTCAGAGTTCCACTGCGGGCCTCCGAGCAGCACGATGTGGTCGGGATCCTGACGGCGGATAGCCTCCACGGTGCGCTTATAGAGGGGTTCGAGGGCCGCGTTGAGCGCAGCGCGCTCATCACCCTCCCAGTAGGTGGCCACCGGCTCGTTGGCGAGTTCATATCCGAGAATCACATCCTCACCGGCATAACGGGCGGCGATGTCGGACCATATATTGATGAACTGCTCCTGCGCGACGGAATCCGTCATNAGCCACGGATAGCCGTAGCTGTCGTCGATATTGTCGCCGGTCTGCCCACCGGGGCAGTCGTGCATATCGAGGATAAGACGCAATCCATGCCGGCGCGCCCATTCCACGCAATCATCGATGCGGCGATANCCCTCCTGAGGGTCATTGAGACCCATATAGTCCTCGTAGGTGAAGAGGCGGTAATTGAAGGGGACGCGTATGGTGTTGGCNCCGGTGGATGCTATGAAGGCGAAGTCATCCTCGGTGATGTAGTTATCCTTGAAATCCTGCCAGAAACGGCGGGCCTCCGTCGGACCGACGAGCTCGCGGAAGGCGAGATCGATCATATGCGGAGANGTCGTGCGCGAGAAGCCGAACATGTAGCCCTCCGGATTGAGCCAGTTGCCGAGATTCGTGCCTTTGATAAAGAATTTCTCCCCCTTGCTGTCGACGATATCCTTTCCGTCGACATGGAGATAATCCTTCTCCTGCGCCATCATGGATGCAGGAATGACGGCCGCTCCCGTCAACAGGAGCGGCGCGCCCAACAAATGTAGAAATAAATTAACTGCTTTCATCTTTATTCAGAGCATGAGACTCAGAGTTTACGAGTGTCGGTGCAGGTGGCCTTTACGGTCTGNCCACCGACGATAAACTCGAATTCACCCTTTTCTATAATCCAGTCGCCGTCATAACCGACGAATGCAAGATCCGCTGCGGGCAGTGTGAACTCAACTTTCTTTGACTCCCCGGGCTTGAGGTNNATCTTGTCGAAGCGACGCACACGGAGCACATCGGGTGTGATGGATGCCACGAGATCCTTGGAGTAGAGAATCACGGGGTCCATACCCTCGACAGAGCCGGTGTTCTTCACGTCGATGCTGATTTTCAGCGTGTCGGATGATGAGAACTCGGTTTTGTCGACCGTCAGNCCGGAGTATTCGAATGTGGTGTAGCTGAGGCCGAAACCGAAGGGCCACTGCACATCCACTGTAGCGTCGTAGTCATAAGCGCCGGCCATGGTCTCGACAGTCTCGCAGGGNTTGTGGTCATATGTGGCCAGGGCATTGATCCATTTCGGATATGTGTAGGGGAGGCGCGCGCTGAAGTTGCGCTTGCCGCTGAGGAGCATGGCGAGGGCATCGCCGCCGTAGTTGCCGGGGAGAAGCACGTCGACGACGGCCTTGGCGAGAGGTTCGATCTCGCGGATGATGCGCGGACGACCCTCATTGAGCACGAGCACGACGGGCTTGCCTGTAGCGGCGAGAGCCTTCACGAGGGCTGTCTGGTTGGCGGAGAGGGTGAGGTCGTTGGTGTTGCCGGGAGTCTCGCANTAGGAGTTCTCGCCGATGCAGGCCACGATGACGTCGACACCGCGTGCGGCTGCCACCGCACGATCTATGCGGAGATTTGTCTCCTCCTCCCACTTGCCGTAATCCTCGACATAATCCATGCCCTGTTCGAGCACGACATTGGAGG
The DNA here is from genome assembly GCA_014802625.1 of bacterium. Taxonomy (GTDB): domain Bacteria; phylum Bacteroidota; class Bacteroidia; order Bacteroidales; family Muribaculaceae; genus Lepagella. The sequence continues at coordinate 51,123 of JAAVBX010000012.1, forward strand.
CGCCGAATTCATTGCTGAGAGCCTCGTAGATTGTGTTGTACTGCTCGTGGAAGCGAGTCTCGGCAGTGCCCTGCCAGGTGTAGCTCCATCCGCCGTTNAGNGANCGCATCGAATTGGCGTTGGGTCCGGTCACGAGGATACGCTGNCCGGCCTTGAGGGGGAGNATGCCGTCGGTATTCTTGAGGAGAATCTCACTCTGNACAGCCATTTCGAGGGCCTTCTCCGCATGGGCCTTGCCGCCGAAGAGGGGGTAATCCTTAAGATAAGTGTCGGGACGCTCGAAGAGACCGAGGCGCAGNTTGAAGCGGATAATGCGGCTCACGGCGTCATCGATACGCTCCATGGGCACCTTCCCCTCCTCTACGAGTTCCTTGAGCAGGGTGCAGAACTCCACGTCATACGGCGTCATCGACATATCCACGCCGGCATTGATCGAGAGCATGATAGCCTCCTTATAATCGGCGGCCACTTTATCGCGTTTCCAGAGATTATGGATATCGGCCCAGTCGGTGACGATCATACCGTCCCAATTCAGACCCTCCTTGAGCCATCCGGTCAGCATCTCCTTGTTGGCGTGGAAGGGGACGCCGTTGTTGACGCCCGAGTTGACCATGACGGAGAGTGCGCCGGCCTCGATCGCCATCTTGAAGGGGGTGAAGTATTTCTCCTTGAGATCGACGGGATTGATGGATGTGGGGGTGCGGTCTTTTCCGCTTACGGGTGAGCCATAGGCCATATAATGCTTGAGGCAGGAGCCGACATTCATCGGGCCGATATGGTTGGGATCCTCACCCTGATAACCCTCGACCATAGCCACTGCAAGGGCACCGTTGAGATAGGGATCCTCACCGAAGCTCTCCCAGATACGGCTCCAGACGGGGTTGCGGCCGAGGTCCATCACGGGGTTGTAGACCCATGGGATATCGCAGGCGCGGCTCTCGTAGGCGCAGACTGCGGCACCTTCACGCACGAGGTCGCGGTTCCATGAAGCGGCCATGTTGATTTCCTGCGGGAACAGGGTTCCCCCCGCAGTATAGGTCGTGCCGTGGTTCTGATCGACACCGTACACATCGGGAATACCGATATACTTCATCGACGCGGCCTGGATTCCGGAGATGACACGATTCCATGTCTCGGCATCCTGAGCATGGCCCTGAGGGGTGTTGAGCACGGAGCCGACACGATATTCATCGAATACCTTCGCCAGTTTTGCGGAATCGAGTTGCACGGAACCGTCGGGAACATTCTCGGCGCTCACGAGGCCCACCTCGACCTCACACATCTGGCCGACCTTGTCTTCGAGCGACATGCCGGACACTATTTTCTTCACCTGCGACTCGATATCGGAGTCGACGGGGATGGCCGGAGCGTTCGCGCTCTTCTGCTGCGCGCAGCCGGCAAGCATCAGGGCCATTGCGGCAAACCATATTTTCTTCATGGTGCTTGAGGTTGTTTTTAGTTTGAAAGGTTAACCTCCGGCCTGACACCCACTCCACATGATGCGGAGGGTGGAGGGCGGAGTTTTCCGACCGCTAAATTAGCATATAAGACGGGGTGTTTTTCCATCCTACCCCCGCAAAGTAAAAGATGCGGGGTTATATTACTGCATTACAATTTGAATGACAAATATTTACGAATCAGAAACGTTTGACTCATCAGTAAACAAAAGTGAACTCCGGAGTAATAAATTTCACACCATATATCCAAAAAACCACTCATATTCTTTTTTATACGGAGGAGATTTATTAATTTTAATGCGTCAATTCCGACAACCTTAGAACATCATGGCAGAAACTCGATATATACACAGGAAAAATACACTTCTCCCGGGTCTCCGGCTGCTGGCCATCCTTATGCTCTGTTGCCTGAATATGCCCGCACATGGCGCCGACGGCGAGAAGGCCCTGAAGGCCAACCGGCAGCTTCTGACGCGCCTTGATTCACTGATCGAAAATCAACCCCGGATCATAGAGGCGAAGGAATACCGTATCAGCGCCTACCGCGACCAATTCAACAAATCGGTGAGTCCTGAAAATAAATATGAACTCGCCCGGAAACTCTACAACGAGTATCAGGTCTACAATCCCGATTCGGCGATGACCTATGCCAATGAGGCCACCCGCCTCGCCGCCATCGCATATCCCGATGACAAGAACCGTCAAGTCTCGTCGATTCTTGATCAGGTCTTCATCCTCGCCACCCAGGGATTCGGCCAGGAGGCCATCGAAAAGCTTGAGCGAATCGACCCCACCGATCTCTCCAACCAGATGAAGATACAGTTCTATCAGGTGGGGCAGTATATATACTCCTGCCAGACCCTCTTCAACAATCCGAAGGATTTCTCTACCGATCCGTCGATGATAAAGTCAAATGCCTATCGGGATTCGCTTATCCATCTCGATCCCGACCATACCCGCGAGGTGATATGGATTCCGATAGCCCGGCAGATCGACCTCGGTGAGGAATACGATGTCGACCCGGCCGATGTGGCCCGGCTGGAGGAGAGCGTCGAAAGNCAGACCGAGGCCTCACGCGAGAACGCCATCAANGCTTANTGGCTCGCNCGNCACTATAACCTNATGGGTGACAACGAGAAGATGGTGCGCTACATGACACTCGCCGCAATCTACGACGCNGAAATCGAAAACCGGGAGATCGCCGCCATCACCGAACTCGCCGACTGGCTCTTCGAGCACGGCGACCTCGACCGCGCCTANACATATCTTATNTACAGCAGCGACCAGGCAAGCCGNTATCGCAACCGTGCCCGCGTGCTGACTGTGGGGTCGGTGCTCCCCTCCGTACGGGAGGCCTACCGCGAGGCGATTCTNGAGCGCGACCACCGACTGCAGCTATATGTGATGCTTCTCATCGGGCTTTTCATCATTCTGCTCGGCGCCGCATTCTTTATCATCCTGGAGAACAGACGTCTGCGACGCACCCGTCATGCCTTGGCCGACTCCAACAGCCGACTTGAGGCCTCGCTTAAAGATCGCGACAACGCTATCGGGGCCCTCGAACAGGCCAATACCGCTCTTTCGGAAGCCAACCGGGTGCTTTCGGAGGCCAACAAGGTGAAGCAGGGACTGGTCGCTCTCTCCTTCCGAATAGCCTCCGACCATATCAACGCTCTCGACGAATACCGGAAAAANCTCCTGCGTAAATTCAAGCAGAAGCAATATGTGGAACTCGGAGCGGAACTCAACGACCAGGAGCTGATCCGCGACCCCTACAAAGACTTCTACGCGGCATTCGATCATACCGTGCTCTCCATCTTCCCCGACTTCATAGCCGAATACAACGCGGCCGCCCCGCCGGATGCCGCGGCGGAGGAGGAGACGGTGATGAAAACACGCACTCTCAACACCCGCATGCGCATCTTCGCATTGCGCAAGCTCGGAGTCGACAAGAGCGCGGACATCGCCAAGATGCTCAACGTCTCCATACGCACNGTCTACAATAACCGCTCCTGACGCGCCCNCAAGTCGGCCCGACAGACTGCGAAAATGGCTGTTTCCTNATCTGGAGNCAGCCATTTTCATTTACTTAATCCNCCCCTTAAATATCTGATATTCAATNGACATTATACTGCAAGCTTTACCTTTTGACACACTCNCNAAAAACTAAAGCAAACTTTGACTAATTTTACACCCGTTAACAATCGGTCGCGTCATTCCGAAACATTCGTTAAAATATGGCGAAACATAAGTCAAAGCAAACGAAACATTCCTGACAACTAATAATCTACTCCGAAAGATAATGACAAAAACTACGATTTTCTCACTCGCGGCCATCCTTCTCGGTCTCTCCTATATTATGGTGGCCTGCGGCGACGACGGCAAGGATGATCCGCAGACACCCGCCGCCGTCGGGAATATCAGTGTGAACGTTTCCCCCGAAGTTCTGACCGCCGGACCGGAGGCAAGCACCCTTCAGCTGACAGTGGAGGCAAGCGCCGACTGGTCGGTATCGACCGATGCCGACTGGGTCACGATCCGTCCCTCGGGAGGTGTCAAGNACACACCCCTCACCACCCANATCAGCGTCAAGGCCAACACCACGATGGATGAGCGCACGGCCGACATCCGNATCACTTCAGGCGGAAAGACCGTAAAGAGCGTAACCCTCACGCAGNNATATGTGATGACGGCGNTAGCCTCCAACACAAGCGTCACCATGAGCGGAGCCGAATCCTCCACTACCCTGACCATCACNGCCAACGCCGACTGGACTCTNTCTTCGGCCGCCGGCTGGCTCACCATCACGCCGGNGAGCGGCGGCAAGGGGGAGACTGAAGTGACCCTCAAGGCTTCGGCCAACAATGAATCCGCCGACCGCGAGGCTACCGTATCTCTCATATGCGGCGATACGAAGACTGATATAAAGGTGGCTCAGNTGAGCGACGCGATCAATATTCCGGAAGGTTACNCNCTCGTATGGAGCGACGAGTTCAACGGNGGACCCACATTAGGCAAGGACTGGGTAGCCGANAACTGGCCCGCNGGCTACGTCAACAATGAGCTTCAGACCTACACATCGAAGACTATCGACGGGAAGTCGACNCTCGAAGTCAAGGATGGATTCCTCAACATCAATTGCTTCAAGGGTTCCGACGGGAAGATATATTCCGGGCGNGTGAANGCCAAGCCCTCCACCGGCTGGCTCTACGGCTATTTCGAGGCCCGCATCAACCTGCCGAAAGGCAAGGGNACATGGCCCGCATTCTGGATGATGCCCTGCAACGTCGATTGGGGTAAGAATCCCTGGCCGATGTGCGGCGAGATCGACATCATGGAGGAGGTCGGNGCCAACCCCAACTACGTGTCATCCTCNCTCCACACGGAGAACTACAACCACACCAAGGGTACACAGAAGACCCACGAGATGTATTGCGCCGGCGCGGAGGGTGAATTCCATATCTACGCCTGCGAATGGACGGAGGATGAGATNGTCACTTATGTNGACGGCAAGGTGCAGCTGCGCGCACCNCGCTCATCGATGGGCACCGACCATGCCTCATGGCCCTTCCACTATGCCTTCTACCCCATCCTCAACCTCGCATGGGGCGGCGACTGGGGCGGATATAAAGGTGTCGACGACAACGCCCTCCCCGTGACGATGAAGATCGACTATGTCCGCATCTTCCAGAAGAAATAAGAGGCCTTAGCCCATACCCGAAATTCAAGACATTTCAAAAAACCTAATACAAACTTAACCTGATTCCAGATGAAAAAGCTTACCTTGTTTCTCATCGCGGTATTGACATGCCTGGGTATATACGCCCAAAATGTCAATGTCTCCGGAACAGTGACTTCCTCGCTCGACGGAGAGCCGCTGATCGGAGTTACGATTATGGTGAAAGGTACGTCGACCGGCACTGCCTCCGATCTNGACGGTAACTTCACCATCAAAGCCAATCCCGGACAAACACTCCAGTTCTCCTACATCGGCTATACGCCGCAGGAGCTGAAGGTGACGGGCCCGATGTCGGACGTAAACATCGTCCTCATCGAGGATTCACAGATTCTTGACGACGTAGTCGTTGTCGGCTACGGCACACAGAAGAAGAGCGTCGTGACAGCCGCCATCTCGCAGGTGGGNGAAGAGACTCTCGCACAGACTCTGCCGACNAACGTGCAGAACGCCCTCAAGGGTGTGACAGCCGGTGTGACGGCTACCAACGCCAGCGGCGAACCGGGCAACTCNGCCCAGATCCGNATCCGTGGTGTCGGCACCATCAANAACTCCAACCCGCTCTANATCGTCGACGGTATGCCCATCGAGGGTGGNATCGACTACCTCAACCCCTCCGATATCAAGAGTATCGAGGTGCTGAAGGATGCCGCATCAGGTGCGGTCTACGGTGCGCGCGCAGCNAACGGTGTAGTACTCGTGACCACGAAGACAGGTGTACAGGGTCGCGCCAAGATTACTTATGACTTCTCCTACGGCTGGCAGTCGAAACTGAAATCAATCGATATCCTCAACGCCACTCAGTATGCCCTCATGAANAACGAGGCATACNTGAACTCCGGTCAGCCCGCNCCNTATGGCGATCCCTACAGCTACGGCGAGGGCTTCGACTGGCAGGCAGCCATCTTCAACGACAACGCNCCGGTGATGAACCATCAGGTCACCGTATCGGGTGCGAGCGAGAAGGTAAGCTACTTCCTCTCATTCGGCTACTACTCTCAGGACGGTATCATCGGCGGCAACTACGACCAGTCNAACTATGANCGTCTGACACTCCGCGCCAACAACATCTACACNCTCTTCGATGACTCGAAGAAGCGCAACTGGCTCAACAAATTCACGTTGACCACCAACATNTCNTACGCACGTATCCATTCCAAGGGATTCGGCGGCGGCGGTGCNTACTATGGCGCCCCCATCACCAACGCNCTCGGTATGTCGCCCATGCTGACCCCGACGCTGACTCCCGGCACAGAGGAATATCAGCATCAGATTGACTTCTACGCCAACAACAGCAGCTACGTTCCCCGCTATGACGCCAACGGCAACCTCTACACAATCCCCGAGGCATTCGGCGGCGGTTACCAGGAATTNACCAACCCGTTCCAGAGATGGTCATTCGCAGCCGGNAAGAACTGGAGCCACAAGTTCGTGACCAACATCGTCGGCGAACTCCAGATCTGGGATGGCCTGAAATATCGNATCAGCTTCGGCGGCGACCTCTCTTTCTGGGGTACCAACAGCTACTCNGAACCCAGCTACTTCAGCAACCTCGACAACACCGACGCTATCCACGCAAGCGCATATGCAAGCCACGACCGCGGCTGGAACTGGCAGCTTGAAAACCTCCTTATCTATGACAAGGAGTTCGGCGCACACCACCTCAANGTCGTGCTCGGTGAATCAGGCAAGCAGAGCACAGGNTGGTGGATGAACACCTCNGCCAACAAGCTCTACAACTTCGCCAANCCTTGGGTGACAGTGGCTCAGGGCGCTCCCGGTGANGAGGATGGCGGTAACCGTACAGGTAACGCAGGTCCCAACTCCGCATGGCCCAAGCTTCTCTCTTACTTCGGTCGTGTATCGTATGACTACGATTCACGCTATATGGCTCAGGTGACCGTACGTCGCGACGGTTCCTCACGCTTCGGTGCAAACCACAAGTGGGCTACCTTCCCCTCATTCTCCGCAGGTTGGAACATCACCAACGAATCATTCCTGAAATCACGTCCGACATGGTGGAACAACACCAAGCTCCGTGTATCCTGGGGTAAGAATGGTAACGAGGCCATCGGTGACTTCGCATACACCGTGCTCACACAGGGCGGCAATAACTACTACTTCGGTCCCGAGGGTTCGAGCCAGACTTACGGTTCAAAAGCTTCCGGCGTNGCCAACCCCGACCTGAAATGGGAGGAATCCTCACAGACTGACATCGGTCTTGACTTCTCGTTCCTCAACAACTCGCTCCAGTTCACAGCCGACTGGTATAAGAAGCGCACCACAGGCATGCTNATGACNATGATGGTGCCNACATATCTCGGTGAGACCGCCCCTGTCGGCAACGTCGGCACGATGGACAACACCGGTGTCGAACTCGANCTCCGCTGGGCACGCAACTTCGGCGAATTCGAGGTCAACATGAGCGGTAACCTCTCTTATGTGAAGAATACCCTCGTCAACCTCGGTAACTCCGAAGGATGGCGCAGCGAGGTNAGCAACGGCACAGCCGGCGACATCGCACGCTCCATGAACGGCGAGACATTCCCCTTCTTCTATGGNTACAAGACTGCCGGTATCTTCCAGAATCAGGCCGAGGCCGANGCCTACAACACTCAGTATGGNCTGACTCCCGGTATGGCTTCATGGTATGCTCAGCCCGGTGACGTAATCTTCGTCGACACCAACGGCGACGGCANAATCGACGCCNACGACCGCACCAAGATCGGTAAGGGTCTCCCCGACTGGACATACGGCTTCAACGTAGGCTTCGGCTGGAAGGGCTTCCAGCTCTCCGCTTACTTCCAGGGCGTATGGGGCAACCAGATCTATGACGCTTCCCTGCGTAGCGACACTCCCGCCAAGAACCTCCCCGCATGGATGCTCAACCGCTGGACCGGCGAAGGAACTTCCAACACAACTCCTATCTATCGTCTCGGCGACGCACGCAACTGGCAGAGCTCCGACCTCTTCGTGCATAACGGCGCATACCTCCGCATGTCGAACCTCACCCTCTCCTACACTCTCCCCTTCAACATCGTCAGAAAGATCGGTCTTGACAACGTGAGAGTATTCGTGATGGGCGAGAATCTCTTCACCGCCACCAANTACTACGGCTTCACTCCCGAGATCGGCGACGGNGTGAATATCGGTATCGACTACGGTAACTATCCCGAAGCACGCACATTCACCATCGGCTTCAATGTGACACTCTAATCTAATATGTGGATATCATTATGAAACTCTATAAATCAATCCTTCCCTTCGCCATCCTCGGACTCGGCATGGGAGCATCATCCTGCTCGAGCGACTGGCTTGACATCACCAACAACACCCAGGACCCGATCGAGGAATATTACACCAACGACGCNAACATACAGCAGGCNGTCGTAGCGGCTTATGATCCGCTGCACTGGTTTGACTATGCCAACAACTACACCGGATTCAACATCTATCCGGAGGTGCTCGCCGACCANTGCTTCCCCGGCGGNGGTGACGTCGGCGACATGGACCANTGGAAAGTGCTCTTCAACTTCAGCGGCACCGCCAACAAGGTCCTGATCGAGAACTACAGCAACGCNTANTCGGGCGTAAAACGCTGCAACGACGCGATCAAGTATATGTATGAGTATTGGCACCCGACCACTGAGCAGGAGCTCAAGAACCGTGCATACTACGAGTCGCAGGCTCTCGTACTCCGCGTGTTCTTCTACAATCATCTCTGGCACTGGTGGGGCAANATCGCCTACTATACCGAGAACCTGACCGAGCCTTTCTTCGCGACTCAGTACACAGCCGACGAAGTCTATGAATTCATGATTCAGGATCTGGAGAAGGTAATTGCCGACAACAATCTGCCCGAGAAATGCACCGGCGCCGACCTCGGCCGCGTGACGAAGCATATGGTATATATGCTCTATACGGANATCGTGATGTACCAGAACGACGAGACCCGCAAACCGACCGCCCTCAAATATATGGAGGAGATCATCAATTCAGGCAAATATGACCTGATGCCCAACTTCGCCGATATCTGGGATGTATCCGGAGAATGGTGCCAGGAGTCAATCTGGGAAATCAACTACTCCGACTATCAGGGTGCGCGTAACTGGAGCTGGGGCGGAACAGCCGGCGGCACAGTCGTGCCCGGCATGATCCTGCCGCGCGGCTANAACAAGGCCGACGGTATCCACGATGATACGGGCTGGGGCTTCTGCACNGTCCGCAAGTCGACATATGACTCCTACGATGCAGCCGATACGCGCCGNGACGCNTCTATCTGGGAGCCGGGCGAAGGCAACTACAACCCCGCTTTCCAGGACACGGGCTACTTCCTCGCCAAGTATGCNGGCCGAATCGGCGGCAACTCCGCACAGATCGCCGACGCTATCCTCAACTACAACAACAACCTGCGTGTCTATCGCTTCTCTGAGGCTCTTCTCTATGCAGCCGAGCTCGGCTCGCCCAATAAGCAGCAGTATCTCGACCGCGTGCGCCAGAGAGCCGGCGTTCCCTCAGTTCCCGCTACTNTCGACAACATCATTCAGGAACGCGCATGGGAATTCCTCGGCGAGGGCAAGCGNTACTGGGACCTCATCCGNACAGGTCTGGCCGTGGATTATCTCGTAGAGGATANCGAAATTCCCGACGGACGNAAGGGTCACTACACCCCCAACAAGAAGTATATCCCCTTCCCGCAGAGCGAGATNGACAATTGTCAGGGTCATCTCCAGCAGAACACACAGTACTTCATGTAATCCCCCACCCGTTTTAATTCGAACTACAGATGAAAACAATAAATAAAATCATAGGCTGTGGCTCTATGGCGGGTCTTCTCCTCGCCATGACGGGCTGCGCCCAGGAGGANATNTTCGAGCCTTCAGCTGCCGGAATCCCCCAGGCTTCCGATTATACAATCGGCATCAGCGTCGACGAGTTCAATACCGTGGAACTCAATATCCTCGACAAGAACGGCCAGCGTGCCACGGGTGTCTACCCGATCTGGTATGTCAACGANAGCCAGCGTCCCTCGACTGCCCTCACCTACCGTGACCTCATCACCGTAGCCGGCGAATANCCGGTAGAGATGAAGGTCGGCAACGCCAACGGCGTTTCNGANGGTTCCGTCAACGGCACCATCGTAATCGATAAGACCATNTTCGATTTCGCNCCCTANATGCAGGCTCTGACCAACGGCGANACCAAGGAATGGGCGGTCGACGGNTCGAAGCAGGGCAACATGGGTTGCGGTCCGGCTGAGAACCCCACTGAATGGTGGAACGCTCAGCCCGGNGACAAGGAGGCTTTCGGCGTGTATGACAATACACTCATCTTCGGCACAACCCCNGACGGCGGCGACACTTCNGGCATGTATGTCTTCGACCCGAGCACAGCCGGCACCTTCTATGTCAATAAGGATGTNCACTCCCTCCCCGGCTATCAGGTGAACAATCCTGAGAACGGTGAAGACTTCACCGTGGCTTCCGGTGTAGTGGAGTCACAATTCACTCTTTCGGCNGAGGGCGCNAACCTCTACCTCGTCCTCCCNGCAGATACCCCCTTCCCCTACGTTCCCTCCGAAGCGGCCTTCGCCAACCCGAAATACCGCATCACGAGCTTCAACAGGAACGAGATTACTCTCGTGCAGGATCTNGACGGTATCTCCTGGCAGTATATCATCGCCCCGAAGGGTGAGGCTGTGAANGATGTGACCACNACAGGCTTCAAGTATGACTTCGAGCATAACCTCTGGAAGAACGCCAATGTATGGGTGGCTTCCACTTGGTTTGCCGACGGCAACTGGTCTGAACTCGGCGACCAGCCCGCTGTGACACTGACAGACACTAAGGGTATCTCNCTCCATGTTCCCGCCGAGACCGGCAACGACCAGTGGCAGGGNCAGGTACACGTCGAGACCGACATCGAGGTATCAGCCGCCAAGACCTATGACTTCTCCTGCAAGGTGAATGTGCCCAAGGCCGGCGCAGTGACCGTGAAGGTTCAGAAGGTTGGCGATGATGANACATTCTTCNNAGCTGACCGTGTAGACGTAGAGGCCGGTGGCGACATCGTATGGTTCTACGACGTGCAGGGCTTCGACGGCACGCTNAAGATCGCGTTCGACTTCGGCGGATACGGCGACTGCGACATCGAGATCAGCGACATCGTGTTCAAGGAGAACGGCTATGACGACGGCACGGTTATCCCCGCCTCGGCAGCAGCTCCCTCGATTTCAGACGCCGACAATATCTTCGCAAACTTCGAGGTNGTGAANTACTCCACATGGTTCGCCGACTCCTCATGGAGTGACGCAGCCATCACTCAGCCCGAAATCGTATTCTTCGAGGATGGCTACAGCTTCATCGCTCCGGAGGGTATCGGTTCCGACCAGTGGCAGGGNCAGGTNCACGTCTGGACCAACGTCGAGACATCTGCCGAAAACAAGTATGACTTCATGCTCACCCTTGAGTCGGACGCCGATCTNAGCCAGGTGACCATCAAGCTGCAGAAGGGTGATTCGCTCGGCGAGGACACCGACACCGATGACAATGTGTCGATCGTTGTCGCCAGAGTGGATGTAGAGGCAGGCGTTCCCTACACCTACTTCTTCAAGAAGAAGGATGGTATCGACACCAAGAACCTCCAGCTCTGCATGGACTACGCAGGCGCTCCCGCCAAGGCAAACATCACAGTATCCGATATCCGGATGCAGGTAGCTAAATAAACTCAAGGCTGACGGCATCAGCCATCGGTAAACATTCTGACTTCCAGAAGGGTNCNGTTTCCCCGGGCCCTTCTTTTTCATTCAGACCTCTCCCCCCACCACCCCCTCCTCTTGGGGAATCGGAAATAAATCGTTAAATTCGCGGTATGAAAAGATACGCATTGATTGATATGGATGGTGTGCTATANGACTCCATGCCCTTCCACGCGCTCGCATGGCAGCGCATGATGGCCGAGCAGGGAATCGACACCGACCGTGATGAATTCTTTCTTTACGAGGGTATGACCGGGAAAGCNACTGTCGACCTTATTTTCCAAAGGGAACTCGGCCGCCATGCCACTGATGAGGAGGCTCTCCGTCTCTANCGCCGTAAGGCCGACATATTCGTGGAGATGGGTGAGAAGCGTAAGATGCCGGGAGCCGGCCGGATGCTGAGCGTGCTCATGGAGCGGGGNATCGGACGTGTGCTGGTGACGGGATCGGCGCAGCATTCCCTGCTCGACCGTCTGGATATGGATTATCCCGGTGCATTCCCGGCAGGTAAGCGGGTGACAGCCCTTGATGTCACTCACGGGAAGCCGGATCCGGAGCCGTATCTGAAAGGGCTGGAGAAAGCCGGGGTGAAATCGGATGAGGCTTTCGTAATCGAGAACGCGCCGTTAGGTGTGCGTGCCGGGAAAGCTGCGGGACTCTTCACGATAGCGGTCACGACCGGTCCGATTCCGCGCGAGGCTTTCGAGCGNGAGGGTGCCGACCTTATTTTCCCCTCGATGGANGCATTCGCCGACGCATTGCCGGAACTTCTTGAACGGATATGATTATGGNTATCATCGACAGGATCCNACAGACCATCGCCACCGTCGCCCCCGACAAGGTATTCGTCATCACCGACTCCAATGTAGCCGTGGTGGAGAGCCGGTTGATCNAGGCTCTCGATNCGGCCTATGTGGCAGTGGTGGAGGCGGGAGAGGAGCATAAGGGGATAGCTGAGGTCGCACGCATAGCCGGGGAGTTATCNGCCCGGGGCGCGACACGGCGTTCATTGATAATCTGCATCGGTGGAGGGATGGTGACGGATCTCGGCGGATTCGTGGCGGCAATCTTCAAAAGGGGTATCCCCCATATAAATGTCGCCACCACACTGCTCGGGGGGGTGGATGCTTCGGTAGGAGGAAAGACGGGAGTCGATTTAGGGGGTCTTAAGAATGAACTNGGTGCGTTCCANATGCCGTTGGAGGTATTTGCCGACACGGAGTCATTCGCATCGCTCCCCCCNGTGGAGATTCTTTCCGGCTTCGGAGAGATTATCAAGACNGCNTTCCTCGCNGGGGATGATATGACCCGGCGTATATTGGGGCTTGATCCGATGGAAGCCANNCCCTCNATGCTTGAGGAGATATGCGTATTCTGCAGGGATGAGAAGATGCGGGTGGTGGAGGCGGATCCTACGGAAAAGGGGCTGAGGAAGGTGCTGAATCTCGGTCACACCGCAGGGCATGCGATGGAGACATTGATGCTGGAGCGCGGCACACCNGCANCNCACGGCGTGGCAGTGGCNCACGGNCTGCTGGTGGCATTGATACTCAGCAACATGGAATGTGGCCTTGACTCGGCTTGGGTCAGCCGATATGCCTCATGGTTGCGCAGTTACTATCCGGCGATTCCATTCAGCTGCAGGGATTACGCNGATTTATGGCGTATCGCGCGCCATGACAAAAAGAACGCCGGCACAGCCGACGTTCTCAANTTCGTTCTCCTCGCGTCACCGGGACATCCCGTGACCGACGTTGCCATCGACCGCTCCCGNTTCGAATCGGCCCTCGACATCTATCAGGAACTCCAAGGNAGATAANGTCAGTGGAACTCCTGATAATGTTCGTAAAGAGCGACCGGACCAAGATGCCAAAGCTTGGTTTCCTCATCAGCGAGCATCTTGTAGGTGTTTGACCTGTAGACCGTACGCACGGCATCAATAATCGGGAGGTCGAGGTGCTTCGAAATCAACATTGCCAGCTGACTTACCTTGTATGGCAATATGAGGTATAATTTTTCAGGTGTTATGGCATTCATTTGCTTACCGGATAATAGGATTGAAACTTCAAGTATNGCAACGCTTCATCGGTATGGAATAAATATTGATCCACTAAACGATANGTTTTGAGTTCCCTGATAAGAGTCTCTTTACTGATGACACCTCCTTCGAACAGCGAAAACTGAGTATACACCTTATCATCTGCAACCGGGCCAATGACTATGTCATAATCATGTGAATACCCCTCCATCATTCTGTTTGCAAGCACGAAGTCCACCCATTCCTCATCAGCCGCGGGGAAAATCTTTACGTTAAGTTCGGAGGTCACTTTATCAATATCGAAACAATACGTATTTACNTATCCTTCATCATCCANCGTTTTAAGTCTGTTTCTCACCCACCTTTCCGCCTGTTCNCTTGAAGTTGTGAGATAGAATCCTCGTCCAAAATCCANTGTACGTTCAGGCTCACGTATTTCTGGAACAGGAATAATATGAGAACCACCGTGAAACAATATCTGCTCCATATCTACAATGTTATTTCTTTGTAATCATGTCATCGATTTCTTCCATGAGCCATTTGGCACCATGCTGATGCATTACGTCATAGAATTCCGCAAGATGATCCAGCAATCCATTTTCCGACAAAATCTCCATTGCCTCCTCTCCTGATATACCTTTATGGTGCTTATATTGCTCTATGGCGAATGAAAGAAACACCGGGATGGAATCATCCCCGGTGTAGTCAGATGCATACCGTTTCTCTCCCATCTTTTCACTCATGACTTCATAGGGTTTGGATTTCACTTGAGTAAATTTTTATAAAATGCTATTCNCGGAGGCGGGAGTCGATGATGATGGTGACGGGCCCGTCGTTGACGAGGCTCACCTGCATATCGGCTCCGAAAACACCTCGGGCCACCTCACGNCCGAGAAGAGCGGANAGGCGACCGCAGTACATCTCATAAAGCGGAACAGCCACATCATGCCCCGCCGCATGTATGTAACTCGGGCGATTNCCCTTCCGTGTGGAGGCCGTAAGCGTGAACTGGCTGACCGCCAACGCCTCCCCTCCGANATCCACGAGCGAACGGTTCATCACCCCGTTCTCATCAGGAAATATACGCATCGCGGCNGTCTTCGCCGCGAGCCATTCCACATCGGCCGGAGTATCTCCCTCGGCCACTCCGACCAGAATCAGCAGACCCCGGCCGATACTGCTGTAAAGTTCGCCGGCAATCTCCACTGAAGCCTTGCCGACACGCTGTATCACCAATCTCATAATACAAAATTACTGAAAATTCCGCGACAATCCAAACAAATAGATAGAACCGTGACGGGGTGGAAAGTGTTAACGTATCATAAAGAATGTATATGGATAAACCCGATAAGACACCCCGGAACAACGAAGAGTCACCACGACGCGGATTACCCCGATTCCTCAAAATCGGAGGCATCGTCGNGGGTTCATTCATAGGGCTTATCCTCCTCCTGCTCTGCGGCATCAGTCTATTCCTGACCCCGTCACGCCTGACGGAGATTGTCAACCGCGAGGCCGGCCAATATCTTAACGCCGATATCCGCGCCCACAATATATCCTATACGCTGTGGAGCTCATTCCCGCGNTTCCGNATATCGACGGATTCAATNACAGTGCGCTCGCGCACTCTCGACTCTATCCCGGCCTCNATAAAGAGTCAGCTCCCCGAAAACGCAGATTTCCTCGGCTCGCTGAAGAATTTCAGGGGGAGTATCAANGTGGTTGACCTATTCCTCAACAGATACGTCATCCATGANGTGGAGGTCGACGGCCTGCGGATCAATCTCGTAGCCTACAACGATTCGATCAACAATTACAATCTNATACCGACCTCGGGCCGGGAGCTGAAAAAAGTACCCTACTTCTCGGCCGAACTCATCGCGCTGCGCAATCCGGGCGCACTCACCTATTTCTCCAAGGCNACCGACACGCAGGCCACNCTGCGGCTCGCCGATCTCACNCTGAGNCGCGTAGTGAAAACCCGGAAGGAGAATGAATACAGACTCGCCCTGGGGGGCGACGTGACCGCCAGGTCGGCAGGCATCGATATCCTGCACGACTTCCCTTTCAGTCTCGACGGCGACCTCACACTGCGCTTCGATCCTTTCGGAGTGTCGCTCTCCGATTATGAAATCGATCTGGGGGAGATTCACAGCACGCTCTCCATGTCGGTCGGCATGGGTGACGATCCCCGTATCGAATCATTCAACTATCATATCAAGTCGGTCAACCTGATGAATCTGCTCGGCTATATCCCGAAGGAATACATCCCCTCTCTACAGGGACTGCAGGCNNATATGCCGATAAGCGCATCCGCCCGGCTACTCGACGCATGGAGCCTGTCGAGCGAGGATTTCCCCTCCATAGAGGTGGATCTCAACGTGCCCGAAGGGGANATCGACTATACCGTCAGCACNACCACGGCAGGTGGNAAGGGTGAACTGCGCANTTATTCCCTCACCCACTCCCCCATNGAGGGTCACTTCATNTTCAACGGAGAGCATCCCGCCGACAGTTATCTCGACATACGGCGTTTCANCGTGTTCGCCTCNGGGGTCAACGCATCGCTGCANGCAAGAGTGACCNATCTGACGACCTCNCCACTCGTGCAGGCCTCCGTCGGGATAGAAGCCGATATCGCCAAGGCGATGAATCTTATCCCGACGACCTCGGCAATCGACNCATCCGGGCACCTTACATCNCGGAATGAAATCAGTTTCCGACTCTCCTCTTTCTCTCGCGANGCCCTGGCCGACGGACTGCTCGACATCAATACCTCAGGAGGATTCGAACTNAACGATGTGACGCTACGCTATCCGCAGGAGCAGATGAGNATCCGGATAAACCGTTTGACCGCACGCCTGAACGATGATGCCACAGCCCTGACTCCNGNAGGCATNGATAATCCCATGAGCCATATCACCNTCGACGTAGACCGCGCCGACGCCTACACTCCGTTCGGACATTTCGAGGGACACTCAGTCAACCTCTCNACCCTCTCCGCCACGCCGAAAGATATTACTCCGGCCGCNCTTCAGCAAGGTCTCCCACTGAAGTTTGACCTGNAGGCCGCCAACTTCAGATTTGACAACGGCGACTCGACCGCGTTCTCCGTCACCGGCAANGATATAGATATCCGCGATATCGTNGCCACGACCTCCCCGCAGAGTTTCCGGGAGGCCCTTTCTGACGGNCTCGACGTAAAAGCCGGAAGTGTCGATGTAAAATCAGGCGAGACAACTTTTATTCTGCGTGAGCCGGACCTTCATCTATCCGTGGCGGAACGCAACGCCGGATTCCTTGATTCCCTCCCCGCCATACTCGCCATCCCAACTGCATCCACCGCACGGCAGCCTCAGAAAATAGCCGGAGAGTCCCCTGCCCATACACCCGAACTGCTGTCGCTGCAGATGCCGCCGGCTGTCGGACGCGTGATGAACGGTCTGCATTTCAATACCGATCTGAAAATAAAACGCGTCGATATGGTGAGCCACGGACATCCCGACAGCGATTATCTGGCCGATATCGACCTCTCGCTCAACGAAGAGGCTCTCACCCTGCGCAACCTCTCCATGAGCCTTTCCGACACACCGGCCCGCATAAGGGGGGAGATCGGGAATCTGCGCGGATTCCTGACGAAGGAGGCTTCGGAGTCAAATCCGTTGTTGCTCGACCTGTACGCNGACGTGGACCGCATCGACATCAATNCGTTGAGCCGCAATTATGTGGCCTCGAAGGGTGGNGAGGAGGCCGTCAAGGCNCATCCCACCTCCTCGGCCTCCGATACGGTCGCACTCCTTATTCCACGCAACATAAAGGCCGACATAAAGGCCAACGTCGGGGANACCGACTANACGAATCTNAATCTGACGGATCTCGTGGCCGACATTTCGGTGGCCGGAGGTGTGGCNGATGTCAAACGTCTCGGCCTCGCCAGCTCATTCGGNCGNGCCGAGGCNTCATTCCTCTATGANTCATCGGATATCNATAATATGAAGGTCGGGGCCACCCTTGACCTGAAGAANATCGACATAGTGAAATTCTTCGCCAAATTCCACTCCCTTCTCGAGATGATGCCGCAGATGAAGAATCTATCCGGCTTCATCTCNATCGACGGCAGTCTGGAGAGCGGGCTATATCCGACGATGAATCTCAACATACCCTCCTTCCAGGCCAATGTCGATGTGGAGGGGCGCGAACTGCTCGTGCATCAGAGCCATTTCATCCGCAAGATNACCCGCATGATGATGATCCGCACAGACGCNGACATCCATATAAANGATATCGACGTGCATGCCGGGATACATGACAANCTGCTGCAGCTCTACCCTTTCAATTTCGAGTTTGACCGATATAAACTCCATATGCTCGGTGTCAACAACTTCAACGGTCGGCTCTATTATCANATCGGAGTGGAGGAATCACCCCTCCATATACCCTTCGGCATCAATATCGAAGGNATGTTCCATAATCCGAAACTGCGTTTCGGACGCGCCGCCTACGACATCCGNAAGGGTGAGGAGGTGACCGAACAAATCCAGGAGGAGAATACCCTCAATCTCACCCACATGCTGCGCGAGGCGATGAAGGCGTTCATCTGCACCGGCGCACGCTACAAACCGGAATCTGACAAGTAAAATCTCTCNCATAAAACGGGGGAAAAGACNACAATATGCTCCCGCCTACAATGCATGATGGTGTAGGCGGGAGATGTCAGATTAAATAAAAGAGTCGTATAGTCAAATAATTGCAGGGGTTTTGATCAGCGAATAAATACTTTCTTCACGTGCGCGCCATCTTTTGAACGGAGCAGATATATCCCATCCTTAAGGAAGGCCGTCTCGGAAACCGAGGAGACCTCTCCGACTTTGACTCCATCAATGCTGAATACGGTATACTCCATTGATTCACCATCAATCCTTTCCGTCGCGGAAACCTTCCTGATATTGAATGCCGGTTCGATTACCTGAGATTGTGAATTACCGGCTCGGTCAGTGACAGTCAGACGCAGATCATACCAACCGTTATCAGAGGGAGAATCGACCTGATCCAGACTCGCGCGATAGCAATATCCGAAGTTGGGCATAAGAAACAATTCGGGCACCTCCTCTATCTCGATTTCCTTGAAACTCCCGGTTCCATAAGGCGCATACTCAGCCTTGACATCAACCTCTTCACATACAANCCAGTTGGTATCCCAGTTGAAATCACCTGCAGAGAAGTACATGAGGCCATCCTCCGGTCTCTCAAAACGATCCGTAACCCTGTTATTCTTATCCCGGAATATCAGCATCGATACCGACGGTATACATCTATCCATATTTCTCTCGTCATATACGATATCGGCCACATTACGTCCCCGGATATCATCCACGGAAATATTTGTATCGGTGACCGTAAGTTCGATTTTACCGGGGATGGACTCATTATCCAACTGTCGGAGGGTATACCATTGATACAAATCCATATTATCTTCGAGAGCCACCTCCTCACCATTGATTTTAACTGATGTAAGGATCGCATTATCTTCATGCACATCTCCCATTCTTCCGATAAATGCCGTATCCAAATAGTCGCCATATATCCGGATGAAATTTCCATCCTCATCCATATCGATTCCTATCACTTCCCTTCCGACTCTCGTGTCAATTATCGGACATGAATTACCGAGGGTCATATCACAATCCTTCTGAGCGAACGTAAACATCTCATGGCCTGGNAACTGAGGAACTTGTATGCCATTACCAGCCACAATCACAGTGCCTTCCGGAAAGTTGCTGAAGCCTCCTCTNACAGCATGATTNGCATTGATGAACACCCATTCATCATTCTCTATTATTTTGGGCAGACTGAAGAGTTCCTTAGTCTCATAAGTTGGATCATCCTCCGGCGACCATTCATATTTTCTTGCAGACTCGACGGTTGTCTGGTAAAGAGCGAGATTCATCTTCGGATTCGATGGCACACAGACCTGACATTCAATCTCAACATCAGCCGCATAAGAAATGCCCATTGATCCCAAATTATAGGAGTCTGTCCAAGCGCAAACAGTCCATCCATTATCGCGTAAATCTTCCGGCAACTCGGCATAAGAGGGAGAGTGATGAACGGGAAGCGCCTCAACCGCATGGTAGTTGGCCGGATCATTCTTCAATATAAAATCTTCTGAATTCAAAATCTCCTTTGACAACGGAGTAGACTCCCCTATGAAACATACGCCCTCCATTGAGTCNACAGTCACCTCCTCCGTGAAGTGATAATTCTCGCTCATATCATTGACCCATATTCCGAAATAGGAAAAATCCGATTCCTGATCAGCACTGATGAAAACACCGAAAATCTCGCCGGCATTCGGATTGAAGATTGAATAGAACCCAGAATATCCCCCGGCTGTTGCATCGGTATAATCCCATTCCACCCATGGAGCCTCATCCAAATCGGTAGCTTTAGGGAGCACGACTTTCTTCCCGCTCGGAAGATACTGCTCCATATATAGCAGATGATTCGCTTCATTCAGATATATGGTCTCCTCCGTATCTCCGGATACCTCGACATCACAATGGGCTATACATACCAAACGTTGGTTATCGGCACCCTCTCCCAGAAGGAGGAATGTGCCGCAGACATCGTATGTGCCGGCAGGCAGTGCCACTGTCCAGCTCATATCTTCATCCAACTGATCGCCGTGACCGTCGAATATGTATTTATTCTCCTTATTGAATACGTTTATGTTGTAGGGGTAGAACTGTTTGAAACTTTCATCCCCACCACCTCTGATAAGAACCTTAAGTGACGCATCTCCCATATTGGCTGGAGCTTTCATTATATTTTCTTGCTTTCCTGCATCTGATGAGAGGGTGCCCGGTGTGAGCGTTGCGGATATCTTCTTCAGTGAAGAATTTAATCTTCCGGTTGTCTCACGTTGATTTCCTGTCTGAAGTTTAATTCTGCCGTCAGGAAGCTGTTCGGGGACTTCATTGGCGATGCGTAANGGTGTGGCCGAGGCAAAGGTGCAGACCGTAGACATGATGATGCCGAGCACTGATATGCCACGCCAAAACAGAAGCGGGGCGGTGTGCTGACGATCTGATCCGGGTAAATGTCGTTTCATGACTTTTACTTATTATGTGACAGCCTGACATCCACGGGCTGTCCGGTTAAGCTGGTTGCATGACCGGATGTCTGACATTTCCTGTTTCCATTTCGGCGCCTGACTGGAGGGACAGAAATTGCTGATCATGCGCAATTCACTGCGGCAAAATTATCCTCACGGACTGTTCATTGCAAATAAAACAGGTCTACACATGGTCTACATAATCATTTTCACTGTGTAGACTGCCAATTTTATACTATTTTTGCGCCATGAAACGTATTATTCACTATCTTTTTTTCATTCTTCTCTTGGCATCGGTGACTCAGGGTTGCCGCCATCTCAGGTCTCAAGGGGGGGATTTCAAATGGCCGGCAGTTTCTTCCGACATCGATTCATTAACCATAACGGCTGAAAAACAGTGGATGAATTCCGCTCCACGGGATTCGATACGTCACACGATCGCCCTTATCGACAGCTCGGCGTCCGCATTGGACGGCGAGGAACGGCGGAGGGGAAAAGTCCGTGCGCTTTATTGGGAGGGACGTTATCTGAAAAGCATCGGAGAGATAGAGGAATCCGGCAGGTGCCTTAAAGAGGCTCTGAGACTCTGTGATTCCGTCACGGACCCATATTCCTACGGGCGCATAATGGAATTGCGGTATCTTATATCAAATCCTTTTTCCGAAGAATTCTTCAAATTTTTGCTTAACCGCTACGACTATTATCGCGAAATCGGGGATCTACCTCAGGCTGCGAATACAGCCGTACACATTTCCAACAGTCTCGCCGATCCGACTGACCCAGGACAGTCTCTGCGCTATCTGAGATATGCCGATTCAGTCTTCTCCGTCTTGAATTATGAACCTTACCGTCTTAAGCTCGGCATCAACGAAGCGTCACTGCTCCAGGAATCAGACAACCGTGAAGAGGCCAGGATCCGTCTTGAGGAACTGCGGCGCAACCCTCTGATATATTCCGATTCACAAGCTCTTGAACTTGTGCTCAGGAATCACTACGCATTTTTCAAAGACAGCGCTTCCTTGTTCGAGGCGTATTCACTTGTCAGACCGAATACTGAAAACAGCGGTGTCGGAAATGACACGTTTCCGGACGGTATCACTCATCCCAGAGCTTTCTACGAAGCTTTTTTAGGGAACCATTATCTTGAACAGGAACGAATTGATTCCGCCACCCGCTATATGGAGCTCAGCCGCTTGCACCTCAAAGAACTGCCCGACAATAGAAGGAAGATGAATGTCTATGAATGCAATTACAGATATTACCTGCATACGGGCAATTCCGAAAAGGCTCTGGATATGCTGACGCGCTACCTTCAGCTTCTCCAATCGATCGAAGAATCTGAACGTCCGTTCCGCAAACAGCTCATGGAAAATGTCAAGACTCACAGAGAGTGGGAGCAGAATGCAGCGGAATCATACAGAAAGATAAAGTTGAGATTCTACTTCATCCTGGCAGCTCTCATACTGCTCGTGGGTCTCCTCAGCGCCATTCTGATCATACGCCGTCAACGCCAGAAGATGAAGGCGGTCAAAACCCAGCTCGAACTTGAACGTGGGCAACGGAAACTCCTCGCCCTCTCCATCTCCAAAGAGGAATCAAACAGGATTCTCGATTATGTCAAGGAGGAAGTAGGGAAACTCAACAAAGAGGGTATGCTACGATCGGCCGACATCTCAAGAATCGAAAACAATATCAGGATGCATCTTGCCGGAAAAAACGAGATGGATTCTTTCGAGAAAACGTTCGAGAATGTAAATCCGGAGTTTGTCAAGAGGCTTAAAGAGCGGTGTCCGTCATTATCAGAGAACAATATCCGCCTCTGCTCCTATATTCTTATAGGCCTCTCCACACGCCAGATCGCCGATCTGATGAATGTTAGAAGCGCTAGTATCAAGCAATCCCGCTGGCGTCTGCGCTCCCGGCTCGGCCTGACCACGGAAGAATCTCTCGAAGATTTCCTGCGCAACATATCCGATTAACCTTGCTATCGCTGAATTACGTTGTCCTCATCCTGAACATCAAAGCCCTATAAAAATTAAGTTCCGCGAGGCTTTAGATTATTGTCGCAGGCAGGCCGCTACAAGCCAAATTATCAGCGTATTATCAGCCCTTGCGGGTTAGCGAACCGTAAGTTTTTCAGCTACGGATTTCAACCTACAGCGACTATAATCAACGAACAATCGGCTCGGTGATTCGCGATAACTGAATTAACAGTTGACTATAAGAGTTTTTTTTAGTAATTTTGTAGTCAAAACCCAAACTGATATGAAAAAATTGCTTTTGGCGGCGACTCTTCTCGCGACAGGCATCTGTGCCATGGCTTCCGACCCTCAGTTCCCGGGGGGTACCGACGCACTCAACCAATACATCACCTCAAACATACACTATCCCGAGACAGCCGCCCGCAACGGTATCGAGGGGGTCGTGACAGTGGAATGCGCCATAAAAACGGATGGCTCGGTAGGAACCATCAAGATAGTGCGCATGATCGATCCGGACCTCGAACAGGAGGCCATACGGCTCATGAAGAATATGCCCGCCTGGACTCCGGCTGAGCAGAACGGCACGGCCGTAGAGGCAGTCGTGACGATACCCGTGACATTTACGCTTCCCGATTAACCCGACTGAGTATAAGAGAGGATGAAATATCTTTTCATTACCGTCGCTGCCATAGTGATGACAGCGACACTGCATAGTTGCGGCCATTCCTCTGCGACCGCCGAGCAATATGTAGAGACGATTTTCTGGGAAGACGAATCTGAAAAGACCATGGCCTATGGCAATGAGGAACTGTCGGACTCCGAACTGATTGCATCCGAGGAGGAGGAACTGTCGGAAGAGGATGTGACATCCGGCGGAGAGCTTATCGCTGAAGCCCCGGCTCCCGAAAAAGCATCTCCGGAAGAGGTACTCCCCGCCGAAGCGGATGCTCCGCGACCGCTCACTACAGCCGCCCGCGGAAGGCTCCCCCTGCGACGCATCGGACGCCTCCATGAGATCTTCAATGATTCCAACCATTATCAGCTTGAGCATGCCCGACGACTCGGCATCGAGCCTATGGGGGCACCGGGTTCATACTACAACACCCGCCGCCCGCTTGTGAAAATCGAGACCAACAAGGATTTCGTAGTCGACGAATTGCGCCATTCCTATCCCTATCTCGTGCCGGAGGCCGCCAACCTCCTTCATGACATAGGGAGAAACTTCCAGGATTCCCTTGCATCGAGAGGTGGCGGCAAATACAGAATCATTGTGACGAGTGTGCTCCGCACCCCCACCACCGTGAAGCGCCTGCGCCGTGTGAACGGTAACGCCACCCAGGAATCCACACATCAGTATGGCACGACTTTCGACATCACTTACACCCGCTTCAATCCGGCGGAGGGACAGGATATCAACTCCCAGGAGGATCTGAAGAATCTTCTCGGCGAGGTGCTCTATGATCTTCACCGTCAAGGGAGATGTATGATCAAGTATGAGCGCAAATCCCCCTGTTTCCACATCACTGTGGTGAAGTAGCGGCCGGTTGAAGCACCTTTCCCAAGGCTTCGACGATACTACGCATCGTCAGGCCGCCGTTGTCGTTGAGTTCGATGGCCTTGAACTTCGGCAACCTCAGGCCCGCGCACCTGATGAATATGCCGACTCTTTGCGCGGGCGTCAGTCGGCGGAAGTCATCCATAAGCCCATCTTTGTAATAGGCCATTATAAAGTTGTCGAGAGCCTTTGCAGTCTCCTCGCTGATATTTCCTGAACGTTTCTCCATAGAGTGTTTTTAAGGCAAAGTTACACCCGGAGCGCGTCAGACTCACCTTATACGTTGATAAAGGATAATCCGCTGAGGATTCCCGATGAAACGGGCATCCCCAGCGGATTATCTTACATTTTTTTCGTAGTCGACAACGGGAAAATCACTCCGCAGTCTCGCTCTCCTTGGCGGGAGCGGGAGCGGAGACAGTGACGTTGAACGTCAGCACCTGCGTAGGCTTGAGGTTATAGCGCGCCATCATGCGACCGAACATAGCGGGAGCGGTCGTATAGAACGTGCGGCTCTCCCCTACCTTCATCGTCGCCACCGCCTCGGAGACAGGAGCCGGGAACCCTTGACCGACCCTTACGCGGTCGGCGGAGCGGGTATCGATCTGTTTGCCGTCGGTGTCACTGATCTCTACACTGATGCCGACAAACTCACCCTCCTTTACGACAGCGCCCTGTCCGGCAGTCTTGACGAGGCCGCCATAGAGCGTGTCGTTGATTTTTGTCCATTTACCGGCTTTGGCCACCTCAGAGAGAGTGGCGATGGCGGTCTGACGGTCAGACTCCTCCTTCTGCATATTGAGGGTCTCGAGGAGGCGGCGGAAGCTGACGTTAGCCTCACGGGTGTCGACAGCCGAGTCATTGGCCAGACCGTCCTCGATTGCGCCGTAGACAATCTTACGGTTGAGCTCCACCCCATATTCCTCGGAGAAATCCTTCATATTCATGGCGAGCTGCACGCCGACGTACAGACCCTGATTATAGGCGTCGTTATCGCGTGCGGCGTCAAGACCGGCGCGAAGGCCCTTCAGGTATTCATCGCGAGAGGCGCGCTCGGCGAGTGTGGAATCACCCTTTGCGAACTGCCAGTAGTCGGCCGCACGGAGCTGACCGAAGTAATAGAGCAGGGAGTCGGCAGTCGAGATTTCGCCGTAATCGGCGATCGACCGACTCTCACCCTCACCCTTGCCTCCGCATGAGGCGAGCAGGAGCAGCGCAGCTCCTGCGGCGAGAATCTTATTGTTGAATTTCATGTTTCCGTAAACTTATTTAATCTACTCGGCAACAGCCGCTACAACCGTGTCGCCGGCAACGTCGCCGGCTGCGATGGCAGAGTCGCGGACGAGATCTCCTTCGGGAATCACCACCTCCACTGTCTCCCCGAGGGGCACCATCGTGTCGGCACGTCTGCCGGTGCAGGATGTCAAGACCGCTCCGGCGGCGAGCAGAGTCAGCAGCAGAAGCGTCGTCTTATTTCTTCTCATGCTGCCTCTCTTATTGAGCGGGGGTGAACGATATCAGTTCCACCTTGAAGAGCAACGGGGCGTTCGGCGGAATCGGACCCGCGCCACGCTCGCCGTAGGCGATATCGGCGGGGATATAGAATTCATATACCGCTCCGGGCTGCATGAGCTGTAGGCCCTCGGTCCAACCTGCAATCACACGGTTGAGGGGGAAGGATGTGGGTTCGCCACGGTCATATGAGCTGTCAAACTGTGTGCCGTCGAGGTCAGTGAGACGCCCTGCGTAATTGACGGTCACGACATCCGTGGCTTTCGGACGCGCGCCCTCGCCGCTCTTGATAACCGCATATTTCAGACCGGAGGCAGTCTCGGCATATTTGCCGTCGCCGGCTGTGACAGTGGCAGCCTTGTTGGCCGCATTGGTGAAGAAGTCGGCCTTATACGGCATATCGCCACCTTTGACATAGGCCGACATATCCTTGGCCTCTTCTGCGGATGCCTCCTCGGCGGACGCCGCGCTGTCGGCGCTCAGCACCTCCTGCACCATGGACACCACGGAATCAAGCTTGGCCGATTCCTCTTCAGCTTTCTTGGCCTTGTCGCCGCCGCACGATGTGAGGGCGGGAACGACGATTGCGGCGGCGGCAAAAGCCGTCGTCGCAACCTTGATAATCTGTTTTTTCATAAATTTCGCTAAGTTCAATTACTCGGCCTTTTTGTTTACCTTGATCAGCTCCACCTCGAAGATGAGTGTCGAGTGGGGCGGGATCACGTTGGGAATACCCTGCGGGCCGTAGGCGAGATCGCTGGGGATGAAGAACTCATACTTCGCACCCTCCTTCATCAGCTGGACACCCTCAGTCCAACCGGGGATAACTCGGTTGAGGGGGAATGTAGCGGGTTCGCCACGATTGACGGAGCTGTCGAATACCGTGCCGTTAAGGAGTTTGCCGGTGTAGTGTACGGTAACCTCATCCTCGGCTCCGGGCTGCTCGCCCTCACCCTCCTTGAGCACCTTGTACTGAAGGCCGGAAGCGGTAACTTTAACGCCCTCTTTGGTAGCGTTCTCATCGAGGAAAGCCTTTGCCTCGGCAGTGGCTGCCTCGGCGGCCTTCTTCTGAAGACCCTCAAGATAATCGTTGATGAGTTTCTGTGCCTCCTCGGGGCTTACTACAGGTGTGCCACCGTCGAATGCAACCTTCACGCCATCCTTGAATGCGTCATACTCGATTTCCTCAACGCCCATTCCTTTGAGCTGCATGCCCATGGCCAGGCCCCAGGCATAAGATAATTTGTCCATAATAATATTTTATTTTCCTTTCTTGTTATCTTAATAACGTGATTTTATAACTTTGTCAATTATATAACAACGAGGGTGTGCCCATCGGCTCCGCTCTAAAGTATTTTTAACAAATATCGTGCCAATAAATATGGATAATCCCGCTTTCAATACCGCCCCGGCCCCTTTCACCTCCTCATGGCAGACCCCCCTGCCTGATGATGAGATCGGCAGGCAACAATCAGTCAAACAACGTCTCGCCGCAGGGATGGAGGTGGAGCTTCGCGGACTCGGACGCTTCATATACAGCGGCATCTGGGACACGATGCACACTTTCTATCCCGCAGCCGGGCAAAATCTCCCGGCTATTCTTCCGGAGGAGCGCAGGCGCTATCTGAGACGTGACCTCCGCGGACGCCACTTCATCCAGCTTCCCTATACCCTTCTTGCCGACGAGGTGGTGTTTCCCTAAGGAATGATTAAAAAAATGGTGCCGTCAGATTACCCTTCACAGGTATCTGTGGCACCATTATACGCTAAATATGGTGAGAATGTTATTTTGAAGCCGCTTCGGCATTGACAACCTCGGTTGTTTTCGCACCGCGTACATCGGCCTTGATGCGCTTCATATCCTTATTGGCACCTGCGCGAAGCTTCATGGCGTCGCGGTTAGCCTCATATTTGGTGTACTGCTCTGCGGTCAGAATCTCCTTGAGAGCGGTGTTGTAGGCTTTCTTTGCCTCCGCGTTGGCCTTCTTGGCTTCAGCACGCGCCTCCTGAGTCTTTTTGGATGTATCCTCCTTCATAGCCTTGCGCTCGGCGGCCATCTTCTGATCGA
The DNA here is from genome assembly GCA_014802625.1 of bacterium. Lineage (GTDB taxonomy): Bacteria > Bacteroidota > Bacteroidia > Bacteroidales > Muribaculaceae > Lepagella. The sequence goes on from JAAVBX010000012.1 coordinate 79,342, forward strand.
GAGCCTCGATCTGAGCCTTCTGGGTTTCATTGAGCTCTATGCCGGAGAAAAGCGTCTCACGTCCGCCGCGATTTCCCTCGAAACGACCGAACTGTTTGCCGTGCTGACCTTTATGTTTGCCATGGAAGGCCACTACCTTACCGTTACGGTCGCCCCGGCGGAGGGTTGAGTCCCCCTTGCAAAGCTTGCGACCCTTGTCAGCTTTCTTGCCGACCTTCTCACACTGTTCCTGCTTGTCGCACTTCTGCGACTGAGCGTTTTCCTGAGTCTGGGCTGAGGCCGTGAAGGCGGCTGCTGAGAGAAGCATCATGGAGATGCCGAAAAATATCTTTTTCATGTTCAAATTAATTTTCTGTTTAATTATTGATTTAAGTAAATTGTTGCTCTATATAGAACGTATCGACGCTCATTATGTCGCGTCTCAGTTGCTTTACGTAACCTTTGACTCTATATAAACAATCCAGTTTAATCAAATCTCTCGGATTTAACAACCATTAACCCCGTTCACTCTTCCTTAACACTTTCACCTATATTAAAAACAGCGGCTATTAAAAACAGCGGCGGGCGGCTCCTTCTTAAGGGTCGTAAAACAAAAGAGCCGTCAGCAATGCTGACGGCTTTTTGCTTAAGTCGGGGTGACAAGATTCGAACTTGCGACCTCACGCCCCCCAGACGCGTACTCTAAACCTACTGAGCTACACCCCGATTTAATTTTGTATTCGCTTCAATCAGTTGCCCTCTCAAAGCGAGTACAAAATTAGTGCATTTTTTTGATTCCACCAAATTTTTCGGCGTTTTTTTTCATTTTTTTGCCGAAATTTTCGGTTTACCCTACCGTAGCACCCGGTTTTACGGGGCCGGTGGGGCCGACAACGGTCAGTGTGCCGTCGGGATTCACGGCGGAGAGGATCATGCCACATGACTCGCGACCCATCATCTTGCGGGGCGCGAAGTTGGCCATGAAGCAGATTTCCTTACCGACGAGCACGGAGGGATCCTCATAACTCTGGGCTATACCGCTCAGGATCGTGCGTCCGCCCATACCGTCGTCGATCTTGAACTCAAGAAGCTTCTTGGACTTAGGCACTTTCGTGCATTCAAGCACCTTGCCAACACGTATATCCATCTTCTCGAACTCCTCGAAGGGGACGTCGGCCTTCACCGGTTCGGGTTTCCAGGCATCGAGCATGTTCTGCTCCACTGTCTTGCGCAGTTTCTCCTGCTGGAACTCTATGGCCGAATCCTCCACTTTCTCGAACAGGAGCACCGGCTCACCGATCTTTGCACCGGCCGGCACGAGATCGAAGCATCCGAGCATCGCCCACGTGATCTTATCGCCACCGAGCATGCTGACGAGCTTCTCCGACATGAAGGGAAGGAACGGCTCGAAGGCGATGGCGAGGTTAGCGCATGTCTGGATGGCCATGTTGAGGATGGTGGCCGTCCGGGCCATGTCGCTCTTGGCGGTCTTCCAAGGCTCAGTCTCCTGCAGATATTTGTTGCCGGCACGGGCCATGTCCATGGCGGCGCGGAGAGCATCGCGGAAATGGAACGTGTCGAGGGATGCCGTCATCTCATCCTTGAGGGCGTTGATCTCGGCCATGAGACGTTCGTCGGTCCCGGTCAGCGTGCCTGCCTCCGGCACGATGCCGTCGAAATATTTGTGGGTCAGCACCACGGCTCGGTTGACGAAGTTACCGAGGATAGCCACGAGTTCGGAGTTGACCCTCTGCTGATAGTCGGCCCAGGTGAAATTATTGTCCTTCGTCTCGGGCGCGTTGGCGGTCAGCACATAGCGGAGCTCATCCTGACGGCCCGGCATCTCACGGAGATATTCATGAAGCCAGACGGCATAGTTGCGCGAGGTGGATATCTTGTTATCCTCGAGGTTGAGGAATTCGTTGGCGGGGACGTTGTCGGGCAGGTTGTAGGAGCCGTCGGCCATCAGCATTGCCGGGAAGACGATGCAGTGGAAGACGATGTTGTCCTTGCCGATGAAGTGGAGCATACGTGTATCCTTGTCTTTCCACCATTTCTCCCAGTCATCGCCGACACAGTCGATCGTATTGGAGATATAGCCGATGGGCGCATCGAACCATACATAGAGGACCTTCCCTTCGGCACCCTCCACAGGCACGGGGATACCCCAATCGAGGTCGCGGCTGACGGCGCGCGGCTGCAGACCCATATCGAGCCATGACTTGCACTGGCCGTAGACGTTGGGCTTCCATTCCTTGTGCTCGTCGAGTATCCAGTGGCTGAGGCGATCCTGCCATTTATCGAGAGGGAGGTACCAGTGGCTTGTCTCCTTGAGCACGGGGGTGTTGCCGGTGATGGTCGATTTGGGGTCGATCAGGTCGGTGGCGTTGAGCGACGTGCCGCACTGCTCGCACTGGTCGCCGTAGGCGTTGGGATTTCCGCAGTGGGGGCATGTTCCGGTGACATAGCGGTCGGCCAGGAATTGGTTGGCCTCGGGATCATAGAGCTGTTCGGATGTCTTCTCAATGAATTCACCCTTGTCATAGAGACGGCGGAAGAAGTCGGAAGCCACGCGGCGGTGGGTCGGTGAGGTCGTGCGGCCGTAAACGTCGAACGACACTCCGAGTTCACCGAATGATTCCTTGATTATATTATGGTAGCGGTCCACGATATCCTGAGGGGTGACTCCCTCCTTGCGGGCCTTGATGGTGATGGGCACACCGTGCTCGTCGCTGCCGCCGATGAAGAGCACCTCTTCACCCTTGAGACGCAGATAGCGGGCATAGATATCGGCCGGCACGTAGACACCTGCGAGGTGGCCGATGTGGACGGGGCCGTTGGCGTAGGGCAACGCCGATGTGATAAGCGTACGCTTGAATTCCTTCATATATGTTGTGTATGTTCTGATTTTGTTTCGTGAGTCAACGGAGGCCTTTTTTCCGTATTCCTCCGTTTCAAACTGCAAATTTACTAAAAATTTGTCATATACCGGCAACGTAAGCCTTAGTACGGCATACCGAAAAGCCACAAAGGGATTCTCGCTCCAAATCCTGTCTCGATGTTGTCAATCGCGAGCCAGCTGTCAGGGATATCCGCAATCTGCGTAAATTTCTTGTTCGGACCACCGATTTCAAAGAGATATTTCCCATCAAGCAGATAATCGCCATGTTCAGCCAATGTCAGTTCCCCTATGGAGCTGAGCTGGTTTGTGAACATAGTTTGCCTCTCTCACGCCTCTAATCACCAATATATTGCAATCTCCAGATGACAAAAACATCATAAAATTGCAAAGTGGAGATGACAATTTTGCTTAAAATTGTCATCTCCACTTTGCAATTTCCTTCCAAAAGTGTGTCAGGACCCATGAGTTTTCCGCGTGCGTCAGAACTTGGACCGCCTTAATCCTCCGACGCCCACGCGTCTCGGCCTATCCAAGGACCAGAGTCTCGAGGAATTCCTTCGCCGCTATAACCGCCCCCTACCCTGACACTATCCAATTCGAAACACTCTCTTATCCCGCTTATCCTTGCGAATATGCAAAAGATTTGTTATATTCGCCACATGAATGACGCAACGACAAGTATAAAATACCCTATAGGTATTCAGAGTTTCAAGGAAATTCGGGAAGGCAATTTCCTGTATGTCGACAAGACTGAATACATTTATCGGCTTTTCAGCGGGAAGTATTATTTCCTGTCGCGTCCGAGGCGCTTCGGGAAGAGTCTCCTGCTCTCGACTCTTGAAGCCTACTATCTCGGACAGCGCGAACTCTTCAAAGGTCTCGCTCTCGATTCACTGACCGATGACTGGGAGCCGCATCCGGTGTTGCATCTTGACCTTAACAGCAGGGAGTACCGTGACCGGGAGTCGCTCGAAGCGGAGCTTAACGCCCACCTCGAACGTTGGGAAGACCAGTACGGGAACCCGAAACCTGACCGCCGCCCCGAGGAACGCTTCTCCAACGTGATCCGCACCGCATTCGAGAAAACCGGGAAGAAGGTGGTGATTCTTGTCGACGAGTATGACAAACCCCTCATCAGCAATATCCACAACGAGAAGCTGATGGATGAATATCGCTCAATACTGAAGGCCTTCTATTCCAATCTCAAGTCGATGGACCAATTCATAGAGATCGCCCTCCTCACCGGGGTGGCTCGGTTCAGCAAGGTCTCCATATTCTCCGACCTCAATAATATCCGGGATATTTCATTCATTGATGAATTCGCCGGAATATGCGGGGTAACATCTGAGGAACTGGACACATATTTCAAATCAGGAATCGAACAGCTCGCCGAGAAGGAAGGCAAATCCACCGAGGAGATACGCCGGCAGCTGCGCGACAACTATGACGGATACCATTTCTCAATTAATTCCCCCGACATATATAATCCCTTCAGCCTCGTCAATACTTTCGCCAACAATCGTATAAAGGAGTATTGGTTTGAATCCGGCACCCCCTCCTTCCTTGTCAACCTCATCAAACGCGAGCAGTGGGTGCTTAGCGACCTGACTCCCGCTGAGATAGATTCTCAGGAGCTTGAATCGGCCGGAATCCTTACAACGGATCCCATACCGCCGCTCTACCAGACCGGGTATCTGACAATCAAGGAATATGACCCCGTATTCAACACTTATACGCTCGACTACCCGAATCACGAGGTACGCCGGGGTTTCCTCTCCTTCCTTGTACCCTATTATGTCAAAAAGGAAAAAGAGCTACACCGGTTCTCGATCAAAAGATTCGTGACCGCCATACTTTCGGGTGATACCGACGCATTCATGAGGGAGCTGGAAAGCATGATTGCCGGAATACCCTATTCCGAGAAGGGCTCGGCAGAGGCGCATTTCCAAAACGCCGCATACATTCTGTTCACTCTCATGGGTCAGTACGTCCGCGTCGAGGACCGCACATCCGACGGACGCATCGACCTGACCGTCGAGACTCCGGAGTATGTCTATATCTTCGAGTTCAAGATCGACTCCTCCCCCGAGGTGGCAATGGAACAGATTATGCGAAAGAAATACTGGCTCAAATTCGCCACCTCCGGCAAGCAAATCCGCCTGATAGGGGCCGACTTCTCGACAGCTACACGACGACTTGTCGGCTATATCGTCCAAACCGCCCCCGACCTTCTGTAATTCTCCACCCGCATACTCCACATTTTACCCGCTATAAAATTTATACCCGACAGGATATAATTTCAACTACATTTGATGAAATTATATCCTGTCGGGTATAAATTATCGGGATAAGCTTAAAAAGCTACTACTTAGAAAATACTTGGGAGTCGGCTATACATCAGTCGACGATGAGGAGGTAGTAGTTCTTCTTGCCGCGCTGCACGAGCATATAACGGCCCGCTATCAGACTGTCGGCATTGACTGTCATCTGAGGATCGGTCACCTTCTCCTTGTTTATGCTCACGCCATTACCCTGCACCATCTTGCGGGCCTCCCCTTTTGAAGGGAAAATCGCGGTTTTACCGGCGAGAAGCTCAAGCAACGGAATGCCGGCCTCAAGTTCAGCCTTGGAGATATTGAAGGTGGGAACGCCCTCGAAAATGTCGAGCAATGTCTGCTCGTCGAGTTTCATCAGGGCCTCGCCGGCTTTATTGCTGAACAGAATCGAGCTTGCCTCTACAGCGGCGTTATAGGCATCCTCGCCATGCACCATCACAGTGACCTCCTTCGCGAGACGCTTCTGAAGCGGACGCGCACCGGGATCCTTGGCGTGCTCCTCGGCGAGTGCCTCGATCTCCTCTTTTGTAAGGAAGGTAAAGATCTTCAGATACTTCTCGGCATCAGCATCGCTGACATTAAGCCAGAACTGATAGAACTTATAGGGAGATGTGTAGCGTGCGTCAAGCCATACGTTGCCGCTCTCCGTCTTACCGAACTTACCCCCGTCGGCCTTAGTGATCAGCGGGCATGTCAGCGCATATACCTCGCCTCCGAGTTTACGGCGTACGAGTTCGCTGCCCGTAGTGATGTTGCCCCACTGATCGGAGCCTCCGAGCTGAAGCTTGCAATTCTTGGTCTCGTAGAGATGCATGAAGTCGAAACCCTGGAGCAGCTGATATGTGAATTCCGTGAAGCTCAGGCCATCGCGGGCCTCTCCATTGAGACGCTTCTGCACACTATCCTTGGCCATCATATAATTGACGGTGATATGCTTGCCGATTTCGCGGGCGAAGTCGAGGAAGCTTATATCCTTCATCCAGTCATAGTTGTTGACCAATTCGGCCCGATTGGGCGCGTCACTCTCGAAGTCGAGGAAACGACTCAGCTGGGCCTTGATAGCCTCCTGATTATGGCGCAAGGTAGCCTCATCGAGCAGATTGCGCTCAGCCGATTTGCCGGAGGGGTCGCCGATCATACCTGTGGCACCCCCGACGAGGGCTATCGGCTTATGACCGCAACGCTGGAAATGACGCAGCATCATCACGCCGCAGAGATGGCCGATATGCAGAGAGTCGGCCGTAGGATCGATGCCGAGGTAGGCGGTGGTCATCTCCTTGCGGAGTTGCTCATCAGTGCCGGGCATCATGGTGTGGATCATTCCACGCCACGTGAGTTCGTCAATAAAATCCATTATTATATTACTTGATTGATTTCCATTTCATGAGGCCGGGAGATATGGCGCTTTTGGCGTCAATAATTCTCACGCAGATAAGTCATCACCGTCTCCCCCACTATCCCCAGAGTCTCGGAGGATATTCCCTCCATATTGTCGTGAGATGTATGCCAATGTTCATTGAAGCCGTGCGACGGGTTATACTCGATGATGTCGATGGCGGGGATTCCGGCCTTGATCAATTCGACATGGTCATCGGTGACGGCCGTGCCTATACGGTTGATGAAGCGTTCGCCGTGGCCCAGCCGACCGGCTGTCTGCCATAGGGCGTCGCTAAGTTCGGGAGCGGCATTTTCCGAGAAATACTCGCGATAAAAACGGGCATCCTTACCCCCGACCATATCGAGCAATATGGCGCAGTCGGCCGAGTAACCCTCCACCGGCGGATGGGCGGCGAAGTGGCGGGCACCGAGAGCCCAGGAATCGGAGTCGCCCTCAGATCCCCAGTCCTCCGCGTCAACGAAGAGTATGTCGATTCCTTTCGAGGGTGAGTCAATGCCGAGCTGACGGGCGATTTCAAGCAGCACGCCGACACCGGAGGCGCCGTCGTTGGCGCCGTCGACCGGCTCACTACGCTTTGCCTCGTCGGAATCCTCGTCGGCCCAGGGGCGGCAGTCCCAATGAGCCAGGAGGAGCAGGCGCTGAGGGGAATCAGGGTTGTAACGCCCCATGATGTTGCGGGCCTTAAGCTTGGTGCCGTCAAAGGCCGTGAGCGTCACGGGCTGATCTACAACGATAGCCCCGTGGCGCTTAAGCTCTGAGGCAAGCCACTCTCCTGCACGCATGTGGGCATCCGTGTTAGGCACCCTCGGGCCGAACGCCACCTGGCGCGCCACATAAGAATAAGCGGAATCGGCCGAGAAGACCTCTGACTTTTCGGTGGAGACTACACTGTCGGTCACGGTTCCGGCCCCGGCCGCCGTCCCTTTGGTCGTGCAACTCCAGCAAAGAGCCGCACAGCAGGTGGCAAGCGAGGTCAAAAGGAGATATAAAGTGCGTGTGATTGTCATTTAATTTATATTTTACCACAAAATTACTCAAATCCCCTTATTCATCCAAAAAATAGCGTTAACTTTGTGTATTATGGGAATCGAAAAATCAGCAGATATATTGAAATCCCGGGTGATACAACCTTTAGCGTCGCTCGGAAAGGTGATCCTCAGATCCAAACGCCCCTCTCCTGCCTGCAAACCGACCGACCGGCCCCTTATCATCATGGGCAACGGTCCGTCGCTGCGTTCATTCATCGATGCGGGGCCTGAACTTCGTGAGGGATATGAACTTATGGCTGTGAATTTCGCGGCGAACGCCCCGGAATTCCGCGAACTACGCCCGCAGATGTATATTCTGGCTGATCCTCATTTCTTCAACGGCAGATCGACGGATTCCAATGTCGCCCGACTCTGGGAGAATCTATCGGCCGTCAGTTGGCCGATGACGTTATGGCTTCCTCTCGGTCATAAGGCCATGGCATGGCCGATGTTGGGATCATTGCCGGATAACGTGGCGGTGAAGTGGTTCAATCTCACGCCATTGGAGGGGAAGGGTGCGCTTGTACGCCGGCTGATGAAGATGGGATTCGGTATGCCGCGCCCGCGCAATGTGCTGATTCCCGCGATAATGACCTCTCTGCATGCCGGCTACCGTGAGATATATCTTGTGGGAGCTGACCACACATGGAGTCAATCCCTATGGGTCGACGATAAAAACCGCGTGGTCAGCGTGCAGCCCCATTTCTATAAGGATAATGAAAAGGAGGCCGAGCGTGTGGCCTCGGAATATGCCGGCTACCATCTCCACGATATTCTGGGGAGCCTGACCATCGCTTTCCGCAGCTACTTCGATATTGCCGACCATGCCTCGCGCATCGGGGCGAGGATAATCAATGCTACCCCCGGCTCTTTCATTGACGCTTTTCCCCGATGCGGCTACGAGCAAATGCTGACGCGATCCAGGCGGTGACAATCCCGATTACAAGCACCGGAAGAGCTACGGCCCAGAGATCGCTCCATACGAGCTGCACCGGATAGGCCTGAACTATCATGGATGCGCCATCGCCACCATGCATTTTAAGAAGTCCGCAGCGTTCCTGAAGAATCGAAAGCCCGACGCCGAGAAGCAATCCGCTTCCCCCACCGAGCAGGGTGATATACAGGCTCTCCCAACCGAAAATTCTCCCGATCTCATTGCGCCGCATCCCGAGGGCCCGGAAAGTCTGCATCTGGCGGCGCTTCTCAAGCACGAACATCGTCATCGTCGATATGATGTTGAAGGAGGCGATGACGAGAATAAATACAAGGAGCAACCCCGTCACCCATTTCTCTATCTGCACCATGCGGAAATTGACATCCTGCTGCCGCATACGGTCGCGCACGACATAATTCTCCCCCACCGCCTCGCTTATTTTCGAGGCGAGCCGACCGGGGTCGGTGTCGCCTCGCGCCTTCACCGCTACCGAACTCCCCTCCCTGTCATATTGCAGCAGAGAGCGCGCGATATCGATAGGCACGCATATGGTGGCGGCATCGAAGTCATTCTGCATCGTCTCGATTATTCCGAAACATTGCACGCTATCCGTAAAGAATGAAGCCATCGGATTGGCGAGATTGATTCTCCCCTCGCGCCGTGGAGCGAATATGAAGAGATGGTCGTCCGAGTCGAAAGCCTGAAGCCGGGAGGCGACCCCGGTGCTTATCAAGGCCGCCGGCGGATCATAATCGACAGCGTCGTCAGGGAGCGGATTGCCGGCCACTATGAGGGAATCGACCGATGTATATTTTCTGAATTCCACCGGGTCAATGCCATGGAGGATGACGGGCATCTCGCGCTGTCCGAAGATAGCGAGAGCCTGATCGGCGAGCACCGGCGACGCTATCTCCACCCCATCGAGACGGGAGACGGCATCGGCAAGGGAATCGGCATCAGCTATGACGCGCCCGTCGCGGCTGACAATCTCGATGTCGGGCAGGATGAGGTCGCTGCGATCCACGAGCAGCATCCTGAAGCCGTTGAATACCGACAATACACAGACAAGGGCCGCCGTGGCTACCGCCACGCCGACCACAGATACTGTCGCGATGGCACTCACGGCGCCATGCGTTTTCTTTTTCCAGAGGTATCGCCATGCGATACCGGCCTCAAGCTTCATTTATTTCTCAAGCAGACGATCGATGTTGTCGATATAATCAAGAGAGTCATCGAGATAGAACTGCAGTTCGGGTGTCTTCCGGAGCACGGATTTCACGGCCTGCGCCAGTTCGTAGCGCACGGTCTTGGCCTGCTTCTGGATGTTGAGCAGTATTTCGGGGCCTTTATCGGCAGGGAAGATGCTCAGGTATGCTTTGGCGATACCGAGATCGGGACTCACGCGTACCTCAGTAACCGACACCATTACGCCACCCATGGCCGATGTCTGACGACGGAAAATCTCACTCAGTTCCTTCTGAAGCATTCTCGATATCTTGGCTTGTCTTTTTCCTTCCATTTCTATAATTGTTTTGGGTTCTATATACATGGAGCCGGGCAGCGGGAGCATCCGGTCTCCTCGCTTAGAAAACGCGCTGCGTGCCCCTATTGTTTTATGCGGGCAGGTCTCATTGGTTACGTGGCGGAGTCTTTCGAATTAGTGTTAGGCCGTCGCGCAGAGGTATTATGACGGTCTCGAGGTCGGGATCGGCGGCCACAAGATCATTGAAACGTTTCACTCCCCGGGTCTGGGCATCGTTGCGCGCGGGATTCACCACATGGCCATCCCATAGAGTGTTGTCGGCGATCATATATCCTCCGGCGGAGAGCAACTGTTTCGAGAGCGCGAGATACTCGGGATAGAGACGTTTGTCGGCGTCGATAAATATGAAATCATATTCACCCTGAGGCAGGGCCGGCATTATTTCGAGGGCATCCCCGATGATGAGGTTCACGCGTTTTCCTTCCGGAAAACGGCTGAAGACATCGCGCAGGAAGTCCTCGTTCTCATCGAATATCTCGATTGTGTCGATGACTGCATCCGCATGACCGAGCCCCGAGTCGGCGCAAGCGTCCAGGCCCTCGGCCATGCAGAGAGTCGCATAGCCGGTGAAGGTCCCGAGTTCGAGTACCCTTCGGGGGCGTATCATCTCGGTCAGCATCTTCAGGAGGCGTCCCTGCCAATGGCCGGAACACATGCGACCGTGTACCATCCGCAGATGCGACAATCTCTCAAGACGATGCAGCCCTTCCGGTTCGGCCGAGATATGGGCTTCTATATATTCGTATAGTTCTTCGGAAAATTCCATTGGTCGAATAATTTTATGACAGAGGTCCGCTCCGACCATCCGCGCTCATCTGGAGGATAATAATGTCTCTACAGCCAGGGCATATCCCATTTTCCCGAGACCGCAGATCATCCCGAGGCACGCGCCGGCGGTGACGCTCTTATGGCGAAATTCCTCCCGCGCGTGGATATTGGAGAGGTGAACTTCGATTACCGGCACCGGCAACGCCGCTATGGCATCGCGTATTGCTATCGAATAATGGGCATAGGCGCCGGGATTGATCACGATTCCCGTCACAGCCTGGTCGAAGCCCATCTCCTGGAGGGCGGTGACGATCTCCCCCTCCGAATTGCTTTGCACGAAAATCATGCCGTTCTCACCCAGTCCGGCCACATGGTCGAGCAACCAATTGTTAATATCGTCCAATGACTCATATCCGTAAATCTCCGGTTCGCGTCGCCCCAGGAGATTCAGATTGGGTCCGTTGATTATTCCTATCATAGGTAGTTATATCAGATTATCCGTTTTGTAACATCACTAACCCTGACCGTTGTCGGGCAATTGCAAATATACTAAAAACTTCCCGCACTATCAAAACGAAAAAAGAGCAGCCGGAAACCGAAGTTTACCATGCTGCTCTTCCTCTCTCCTCGGCGGTGCGGACGGGACTCGAACCCGCGACCCCAGGCGTGACAGGCCTGTATTCTAACCGGCTGAAC
>JAAVBX010000013.1 GCA_014802625.1 bacterium
CTCTCGGAGGACAACCACCGACAGTTCTTCGTGCCGCGCGGGTTCGCCCACGGCTTCGCCGTTCTGAGCGACGTGGCCGTGTTCCAGTACAAGTGCGACAACTACTACGCCCCCGAGGCTGACGGCGGCATCTCGATCGCCGACGAATCCCTCGGCATCGACTGGCAGCTCGACCCCTCCGAAGTCCTCCTCTCCGACAAGGACATGAAGCATCCCCTCCTCAAAGATTTCGATTCTCCATTTACTTTAGATTAAAATGGACCCTCTCAATATTGCAGTCGCGGGAACCGGATATGTAGGCCTCTCAATAGCCACATTACTCGCACAGCACAACCACGTCATCGCTGTCGATGTTGTGCCGGAAAAGGTTAATCTCATCAATTCTCACAAGAGTCCCATTCAGGATGAGTATATAGAGAAGTATCTCGCCGAGAAGAACCTCGACCTCACCGCAACACTCGATGGTGAAACCGCCTATCGGGATGCCAAATTCGTAGTCGTAGCCGCTCCGACCAACTATGATCCGGTTAAGAACTACTTTGATACGACACACGTTGAGGAGGTAATCGATCTGGTACTCAAAGTCAATCCCGATGCCGTCATCATTATAAAATCCACTATCCCTGTCGGATACTGTCGGTCTCTATATAAGAAATATGCGGCTAAGGGGTTCAAAAGGCTAAATCTCCTCTTCTCACCGGAATTCCTGCGTGAAAGCAAAGCCCTCTTCGACAACCTCTACCCTTCCAGAATTATCGTCGGCTATCCCAAACTCATCGACGACCCGGAGTTCGCCGAAGAGAATGAGGCAATCCAACGGCTCACAGACATCTCTTTCCTTAAAGAGAAAGCTCATGAATTTGCGCGGCTTCTGCAGGAGGGTGCCATAAAGAAGGATATTCCCACTCTCTTTATGGGACTGAAAGAGGCCGAGGCAGTCAAACTCTTCGCTAACACATATCTCGCACTTCGCGTCAGCTACTTCAATGAGCTTGATACCTACGCTGAGGTGAAAGGACTTGATTCGCAGGCAATAATAGAGGGAATCGGACTTGACCCGAGAATCGGAACTCACTACAACAACCCCTCATTCGGATACGGTGGATATTGCCTCCCTAAAGATACTAAACAGCTTTTGGCCAACTATGAGGATGTACCGCAGAACATGATGTCTGCAATTGTCGAAAGCAACCGCACACGAAAGGATTTCATTGCTGATCAGGTGTTACGGAAAGCCGGGTGGTATGATTATTCGGGTCGAAATAGGTACGAAACCGGCAACGAAGGTAGATGTGTCATCGGTGTCTACCGACTGACAATGAAATCCAATTCCGACAATTTCCGTCAGTCCTCCATTCAAGGCGTGATGAAACGCATAAAGGCCAAAGGCGCAGAGGTCATTATCTTCGAGCCGACACTCGAAGACCGCTCGACATTCTTTGGCTCACGTGTAGTCAATAACCTCGACGAATTTAAGCGTCTAAGTCAGGCTATTCTCGCAAATCGGACTAGTAAAGAACTGTCCGACGTAGAGGATAAGGTATATACCCGTGACATATTCGCCCGTGACTAGAATTATGATTATATACTCTATTTCAATAGCTACCAAGACACCTACAATTCTATTATCAAAGGCATGAGGAGATACCACTTTCCACCAATAAACCCAATAATCATAAAGAATTTATGTAAAATTGACCCAGCCCAACCATATAAATTCCCAAACTAATATTTCATCTCGATAAAAATGATAATTATTGAGAGACAATACTTAAGAGGTCTTTGAAAATATAAAAATTTTGTACTATAATTTGGATTTATAGTGCAAAACCAATGATTTAAATTATGACTAACATTAACTCATCAAATAAACGAATTGCTAAGAATACTATGTTTCTTTATTTGAGAATGTTGGTTTCATTGGTTATCAATTTATATACTGTGCGTTTATTATGGAAGGTGCTGGGAGTAGAGAATTATGGCATTTATAATATAGTTGGTGGCATAGTATTAATATTCTCTTTCCTTAATTATGGTATGATAGCATCCTCTCAACGTTTCATAGCATTTGAACTTGGGAGAGGAAATATTGATAGACTTAGGAAAACATTCTCAATATCTTTAACCATCCATATCATTCTTGCTCTAATTGTTCTTGCAATTGCCGAGACTGTCGGGTTATGGTTTCTGAATTTCAAGCTTAATATTCCACCAACAAGAATGTTGGCAGCAAATTGGGTTTACCAATTTAGTATTATTACTTTCATTATAACTATTATCAGTGTTCCATACAATGCTTGCATTATTGCTCATGAACATATAAAAATATATGGGTATCTTGGCATCATAGAAGTATTTGCCAAACTTGGAATAGTGATTTTGACTGGTTATTTATTATTTGACCATCTTATTACTTATGCGTTTTTACTAATGATTTTAGCATTAATAATGCGTGTAACTTATGGTCTATATTGTACACACCATTTTCAAGAATGTCGATACGAGCACTTCAAGGATCCGCATTTAATGCGCCAGATGTTTGGATTTGGTGCATGGAGCTTCTTAGGAAGTATGGGATTGACAGTGAGAGAGCAAGGAGTAAATTTTTTATTGAATATATTCTTTTCTGTCGCTGTTAATGCGGCCAAGGGAGTTGCAACCCAAGCCGGAAACGCGATAAACGGAGTGGCATCGAATTTCACGATGGCATTAAATCCCCAGATTACCAAACGCTATGCAGCAAATGATATTGAAGGCATGATCTGTCTTATGACAAACGGTTGTAAATATGCCGTCATACTTATGGGTATGGTTGTTGTTCCTTTATTTTATTGCGCATCATTATTGTTAAAACTTTGGTTGGGGGAGGTTGCTCCGTACACAATAGGATTTCTACAACTTATTCTAATTCAAATTCTTATAGAATGTTCGGCAAGTCCGATTATAACAGCGATACAAGCAACCGGCAATATTAAAAAATTCCAACTATATGTTTCATCTGTAATGGTGGCCGTAATTCCTATCGTTTGGCTTTGGCTTCAAGGAGGAGGCAATCCATATACTGCTATATATGTTGTTATCGCAAGTGGGATTATAGCATTGATGATACGCACAATAATATTACATAATATTGTTAATTTTTCCTATAGGAATTTCTTCATTAAAGCATATGCTCGTCCATCACTTATTATTATTATTACTGGTGTGATCGGATTATACCTATATACATATTTCCCTCAGAATTTAGTGGGAGCCATTGGCTATTTAGTATGTTCAGTTCTCATTTATTCCCTATTGACTTTTCTTATCGGATTAAACACTACGGAAAAACAGTTCATTAAAAGAATTATTTTTCGTAAATAATTGAATTTTGAAGAATGTCTTTATTTGAACTAATCACCGGGCATCAACGACTTGAGATTGTCTCATTAAAAAGTATATTATATCAAACTATACAAAACTGGAAATCCTATATAAAATGGGTAATCGGAGGAATAACAGTAGGATTAATTATTTGTTTCTCAATTCCTAAGGAGTATTCAGCTAAAATTATTTTAGTTCGAGAGAACAATAAGTCTGATAGGATTATAGATGTGAATAACGAATTACTTACCACCTTTTTAACATCGTCTACATCCAGAGACGCCTATAATGAATATCTATATTCGCCCTTATTAAAATCTTCTTCATTCTTATATAGCCTTTTGGATGTACCAATATTATTTCTAGATAATAAAGAAACTACTTCAGTCAAAGAAATATTGAAATCTGAAAAGTCTCCTTGGTGGAATCTTAGTTTTTTGTCAAACACTTATAATATTTCTAGAAATATAAATACAATTGCCACGGAGAACTCTCAACTTAGATACAGTGAGGAGGATACGAAACTAATTGAAACTTTACGTCAGCGAATATTTTTATCTAAAATAGAAACTACCGGAGCATTGCAACTTGAGGTCCGAATGCAACATCCAATAGCGGCAGCTCTATTAGCTGACACTATAAGAGAGAGATTTGAAAACTATTTAAATCAATACCGTCATCAAAAGGCCAGACTAAAATTGGCAGATGCAACAGAGCAAGAACAGAAGGCAAGACTAAAATGGTATGTACTTCAAGACTCTTTGGGGAGATATGAAGATACACATAATAGCGTTTGGTCATCGCAAGGGAACATAATCCCTCAAAGACTTAGAAATGACGTTCAGTTAGCATATGAAGGATATACATCATCTGTACAGACTAAACAGCTTGCGGAAACAGAATTATACAAAACAATGCCCATATTTGCTATAGTTTCCCCATCTAAAGTACCTCTAAAACCATCAAATCCTAAGAAACTTGTTATTATATCGTATTGCTTTTTTATTTCAGTTTTCATTCCCATAATAAAGGTGATATTCACTAAAACTCAAAAGAATCTATGAGATCTGACTCATTACTATGCTCAAAAATACAAAAGAGAGCGTTGAGTAGTTTTAGTATTTGGGTGGGGGTGATCGCTTGTTGGGGATCAGTCTTACCATGGCCGATGTGGAAATCGGAATACTTTCCATTCTTCCTACTTATGCTCTTTACAGCTACCCGTGCCATCTTTTGGAATGAAAATTATACTTGGGCTACCGTAGTATCGATGGTTGCTACAATCGCCTTTGCATTTGTATATTCTCAGTTATTTACTAATGGTCTGATTATATCTATATATCAAGTAGTTTATGCAATCGTACCTATAGTTGCATTTTTAACACTACAAGAACATGAACGATATGTATTCCTTAAACGATTTATTAACTTTTTCTCTGTTATCGCATTAGCTTCAGTAATCGCTTTCTTTGCTCATTTTTTTATTGATTTACCTTATTTTATAATACATCATACAAATTCATTCTATGCTCCATTCAAAAACTATATTTTCTTTGTGATAACTCAAAACAGTGATTTTGGATGGTTTACAAGATTTTCATCAGTATATTCCGAACCGGGACATATGTCCATGGTTTGCGCGATACTCTTATATATAAATGGTTATTCGTTCCGAAAATGGCAAAATATAACAATGACAATATGTCTTATCTGGACTTTTTCATTGGCGGGATACCTTTTATTTTTAGGGGGAATAATTTTACATGTTGTAGCTAAATCAAAGAAAATACTACTCACGTTAAGTAAAATTATTAGTGTAACAATAATTTTACTTACACTTGGCTTTATTTATTATTCTCCCCAGAATAATGACATGTTTTCAATAAAGATTCTAAGTAGATTGGAATTTGACGAAAACAATGGTATTGCAGGGAATAATCGAAATTCAATATGGTTTAATCAGTATTATGATGAATTTCTCTCAAGTCAAGATAAATGGTTAGGTATCGGCAGAGGGGAATTGGGTAAGAGATTTGGAGGGACCGGGAATGCTTCCTATAAAAATTATGTTTTAGGGAATGGAGTAATCGGAACAATTGCTATCTTTTTTCTAATGGGTACGTATCTATTTTGTTATCCGAGTCGCAAAGGATTAGGGTTAATGATTCTTCTTTCGATATCCTTCATCCAAAGACCATATTTTTTATGGGCAATAGAATGCTTTCCTTATGTAGCCGCTTTGAGCAGTTGGTATATACATGATGACTATCAAAAACAAAACATAATAATAGCAAAGCAATCTACGATTTTAGCATGACTTTCTTTCGGTTGAGCATCTTGTTTTTACATCTAATTTATTTGGGATATGGATGTATGCAGGCAAAAAGAGACTATCCTCATTCTAATATTCTGGAATGGGATAAAGGTAGAAAGAAAGAAATTCAAACAATGTTGAGGAGAGATACTTCTTTCAACTTACTTAATAGGTATATAATCCACACTGCAACTCTCTACATACAAACTCAACCATTAAAGCGTAAACTCCGTGGGATTAGACTCTTAGATACTTCTCAAGAGATACTTAAACGGAGTTTATACTTATCTTATACATATCACATAACTGGAGAAGAGAAATATGCGGAGCGAGCGAAACAAGAAATTCTAAATGCTTGTAGCTATTCGGATTGGAATCCACGACATTTTTTAGATGTGGCAGAAATGAGCCTTGCAGTTTCCATCGGATACAGCTGGTTAAAAGACAAATTCACGAGAGATGAGAGGGACTCTGTTATACAGGCCTTATTGCGTAATGCTATCCAACCAGCAGAGAAATTACTTCCATCCAAAGGTTTTTATAGTGTATCTACTAATTGGAATCCCGTATGTAATGCAGGAATTGTGGCAGCTGCGATAAGCATTTTTTCTTATTACCCTGAGGAATCGGAAAAGATCATTAGGGCCGCAGAAGAATCTAATGGAAGATATATAGAAACGTTCCAACCTAATGGTGCATCACCGGAGGGATATGGATATTGGGGATACGGGATGAATTTTGAATGTATTTTATTAGATTTGCTTGAAAGTTTCAGAGAAAAACGTACAAATTCTAAGACATTGAGTATACTTGAACGATCCGTATATTTTGTTCAATGTCTATCAACTCCAACTTTAAGATGCTATAATTATTCTGATAATGGAGATTTAATCGTATCTAATCTTGCAAGTTGGTGGTTAGCTACCAAGATAGGGAATACTATTCCACTAATTGACAGAAGTCTAATTTCATACGGAATTCCACGCATTGGGTCCAATAGGATTTTACCAATATTCTTGACATTTGTATCTCGATTAACAGATAC
The DNA here is from genome assembly GCA_014802625.1 of bacterium. Lineage (GTDB taxonomy): Bacteria > Bacteroidota > Bacteroidia > Bacteroidales > Muribaculaceae > Lepagella. The sequence goes on from JAAVBX010000013.1 coordinate 6,723, forward strand.
ACATAAAATGGAATCACCCTCAAAGTTGAATTTCTTTATGGGAAGAAGTCCTATCCTTACATATAGAGAGGATTATGCTGACGTGAATAGTGTTTATTTAGGTATAAAAGGGGGAAGTGCCTCTATTCCACATGCCCACATGGACGCGGGATCAATGATATACGAAAATAAAGGGATAAGATGGATTGTTGAATTAGGTCAACCAGATTACTATAAAAGGGAAGCTGAAGGGTATGACTTATGGAATATGAGCCAAAACTCTACAAGATGGAAAGTTCCGGAAATAAGTCCGGAATGGCATTCAACTATCCAACTTGACGAAACCCAGCATAAAGTTGATAGAAAGGCTGAGATTATATCTGTAATAGATTCTAAGGAAAAATGCGGAGGAATAATCGATATGACAAATATACTCGGAGATATTCAACAAGCTCACAGAGGGATATTTGTAGATGCAGACAGAAATCTTATAATACAGGATAGTATTTGTAACGATTTAAATTCCCATAAATTAGATTGGCATATAATTACCGAGGCAACCCCAACGATCGTAACGTCTGATTGCATTTACCTTGAACAAGATGGAAAGAAAGGATTACTTAAGTTTAAATCCGATCACAAACTTCCCCTATACATTATCACCCTTAAATATCAGAGAAATAATTCATCTTTAGAAAAGACTTTCTATAAAATTGGTTTTACAGACACCCTAATAAAAAAAGAAAAGTATATAATAGAAGCAAAACTTAATATCCTGGATTGAAGAATATGAATATAGCAAAGAAATATTATGAAATAATAAATCTTTTTTGTAGATTAGTATCTATTATAAATTTCTATGTATTTCAGAGGCCTTTATGGAAGTTTTCCTATACTGGAAATGGAAATAATTTTCAATGTAAAGGACGATTATATGGTTGCAAGATATATATCGATGGGCATAATAACGACCTTACTATTGAAAATAAGGTTGTATTGTTTAATACAGAGATAACAATAACGGGTAACAATAATAAAGTATTAATTGGGGAAAATACTTGTATATATGAAAATGGTCGAATAAGAGTCCAAGATGAAGGCAATATGGTTAGGTTAGGAAGAGGAGTACGTATAATAGGTGCCTTTATATCCTCGGCAGATAAATATACGGTTATTGATATAGATGATTCTACACTAATATCTTCAAATGTAATTATACGGAGTTCTGATTCTCATTCAATTATTGATTCCCAAGGAAAAAGAATTAATAATGGGGATAATGTCTTTATAGGCAAGAATGTATGGATTGGAAATGGGGCAACTATTTTAAAGGGTACTACTATCGGAGATAATTCAGTGGTTGGAACTCAATCTCTTATTTCTGGTAAAAAATTCCCCGATAATACAGTAATTGTTGGGAACCCTGCCAAAATAGTAAAAGAGGGAATATGTTGGTGTGATCAAAGAATTTAACTTTGTTATTATATTCTATCTTTTAAGATGGATATTCAATATTCTATAATTATTCCACATTATAACCTAACCAATCTTTTAGAAAGATTACTCAATTCAATTCCGGAAAGAGAGGATATACAGGTTATTGTGATTGATGATTGTAGCACTTCCAATTATTTATTGGAACTATCCAAATTGCAATCTTTATTTCCTAAAGTTGAGTTTTATTCTTCTTCAGAAAATGGAGGAGGTGGAAAGGCTCGAAATATCGGTTTAACTCATGCTAAGGGCAAATACATAATTTTTGCTGATGCAGATGATTTTTTTACTCCTGAATTCTCCAAAATTCTTACGACATATCAATCTTCAGAGGCATATGATATAATTTACTTCAATAATGTTTCCGTTGAATCTGATACATTACAGCCATCAAATAGAAACAATCAACTTTCATCATTTTTTAGATTAGCAAAAAAAGAATCTGGAAAAGCCGAGTTAGCCTTACGATTTATTTTTGGGGAACCATGGTGCAAAATTGTAAGCAGGCAAATGATTGAAACTCACGGCATAAAATTCGATGAGACTCCGATTCATAATGATACCAAGTATTCCTATTTGGTTGGATTCTTTGGAAATAGGATAAAGTTAGATGAACGTATAGGATATTGCATCACAAACCGGTCGAATTCCGTCTCTAAACAGATTTCAAATGAGAAGCTCCTTATCCGGACAAAGATATTTTGTGAGAAAATGTTATTTTTTAAAAGCAACTCCATCCCTATTATTGACCCATTATTATTTACGCCGATGATTAAAGCTATAAAAGAATGTGATATATTACTTATTAAAAAGATTTTGAATGTATTAAATGAATCCGGATATTCTATATATTCTTTTTTGAAAGATTATTTGAGATTTAGAAAGACAGGATACTTCAGAAGCTAAGGATCTTATAAAAATGGAGAAAAGTTCCATATCTCATAAATACCTATCAAAACGCCAATTCCTATTAAAGCCATGAAAAAATACGACTATCTCATAGTTGGTGCCGGGCTTTTCGGAGCCACATTCGCCTACCTTGCAAATAAGCAGGGGAAAAAGTGCTTAGTGATAGATAAGCGATCTCATTCCGGCGGGAATATCTATTGTGAGGAGGTTGAAGGAATCAACGTACATAAGTATGGAGCACATATATTCCATACTTCCGATAAGCAAGTGTGGAATTTTGTAAATTCCATCGTACCATTCAATAGGTATACAAATTGCCCGGTTGCAAAAGCTCCTAACGGAAAGCTTTATAATCTCCCATTTAACATGAATACATTCTATCAGATGTGGGGAGTTATGACACCGGAAGAGGCAAACGCTAAACTGCATGAGCAGCGTAAGGAAGCTATAGACAGGATGAAGGCTGCCGGTGTAGCTGAACCTCGCAATTTAGAGGAGCAGGCATTGACCCTCATCGGGAAGGATATCTATGAGCAACTTATTAAAGGTTATACTGAAAAACAATGGGGAAGAAAATGTGAAGAGCTACCATCATTCATCATACGCCGGCTTCCCGTCCGAATGACTTTTGATAACAATTATTTCAACGATACCTATCAAGGTATCCCAATCGGAGGTTACAATAAGCTTATTGATGGATTACTTGAAGGAATTGAGGTGAAACTAGCCACAGATTTCTTCATTAATAGGGAGCACTGGGAAACAATTGCTGACAAAATTGTATTCACCGGGAAAATAGATGAGTTCTATAACTATCGCTTCGGGAAGCTTGAATATCGAACAGTAAGATTTGAAACCGAGGTTCTCGATTCACCTAACTGGCAAGGAAATGCCGTAGTGAACTATACATCGGCAGAAGTTCCATTCACCCGTATCATTGAGCATAAGCACTTTGAGTCATTCGGGAATGAAGTATATACAAATCCTAAAACTGTCATCTCAAAAGAGTTCTCTACCGAGTGGGAAGATGGTATGGAACCATTTTATCCCGTGAATGATGATAAGAATCAGAAGATATATTTCAAATATAAGGAACTTGCTGAAATGGAACAGAACATAATATTCGGCGGGCGTTTAGCGGAATATAAGTATTATGATATGGCTCCTATTGTAAGTCAAGTACTTAATATGTTTTTTACTATCTAATATGATACACCCAAAAGTTACAATAATGGTATGTTGTCATAAAAAGGACTTTTTTTATGATGGTAAGGGTTATTTCCCTATACAGGTAGGGAAGGCCCTGTCTTCAGTAGATTTAGAAATTCAGGGTGATGATACTGGAGAGAATATTTCTGAAAAAAATCCTAATTTTTGCGAACTGACAGCACATTATTGGTTATGGAAGAAGGGTATTGAAACAAAATATGTTGGATTGAATCATTACAGAAGATATTTTGATTTCAAACAAGGTTCTAGAGGATACTTCTTCCAAAATATGTCTGAATCAAACATTAAAAAGGGAACTCTTGATTTACCAGATAACTTAGATTTAATTTTCCAAAATTATGATGTGGTATTAGCTAATCCTATGCATTACCCAATTTCAATTGGAATGCACTATTGTATTAAGCATGATAAGGATGATTTAAAGGCACTCCGGGATATTATAAGAGATAAGTTTCCTGAATATATTGAAAGTTTTGACTTCATAATTAATGGAAATAAACTTTCATTATGCAACATGTTTATTATGAATAAAGCTCTTTTTGACTCATACTCAGAATGGTTATTCAATCTTCTATTTGCACTCGAAAAAAGAAATAAGTGTTGGAGTGATCAATATCAATCCCGAGTTTTTGGATTTTTATCGGAACGATTACTCAATGTTTACGTGCATCATAATCGTTTGCGAGTTAAATACTACCCTATAATAAAGATTTCGGAAGATAGACCATTAAATAATATAAAAGGATACCTAAAAAATTGGTCGTCTAATATTATCTATACGATTCTAAAGAGATTTCCTGAGTGTCAGATTAAATATTAAATTTCTTAATATTTATATTCTCTGCCGAATATACTTTAATTAAAATGATATGAAGATATTACTCCTCTCATTTGGTATTCCGACAAAAAAGAATCCTCAGGCGGGATGTTTTGCAATGGATCAGGCAATAGCATTACATGCTAATGGACATAATGTCGGTATTCTGTCGTTAAATGGTAAAATAGGTAAAGAATGGAAGAAACCCGGAGTGAAACATTGGGTGCAAGACGGAATTGAATGTTTTGAGGCATTTGGGATACCTATAGCTATTGTAGGCCGTCTTCTAGGGCCAAAAGCAACTGTGAAACTTACTCAAAGGTGGGCCATATCTCTATTTCCAAAAGTTATTAAAAAATTTGGTTATCCGGATATTGTTCATGCCCATTTTCTTACCACTATGATTCAAGGAGCGGCCATAAAGAAAGCATATCGAATCACGCTTGTCGGAACAGAGCACTGGAGTAAATTAGCTGAGCCAGAATTGCAAAAAGATGTTAAATACTATGGTAATTATAGTTACCCCGCGGTGGATAAACTCATCTGCGTTTCTAAAAATTTACGAGAATGTGTTAGAAAGAATTTTGGGAAAGACAGTGTTGTGATACATAATCTCTTTAACACCTCATTATTGCAACCAGCACTTCCTAAGACAAATAATAAATTATATACTATTGCAGCTGTAGGTTCTTTAATTGAACGGAAAGGATTTGATCTACTTATACAAGCGATAGCAGCTTCAGACTTATCTGATAAGAATATAAGAGTAAATATTTATGGCACGGGACCCCAATATGGCTATCTCCATAAAATGATTCAAAAAAACGCCCTTGAAGATAAAATAATTTTATGCGGCCAAAAATCAAAAGCAGAGTTATATCAAGAATTACGACGTTCTGATTTATTCGTTTTATCGTCAAGATTGGAGAATTTTTCTGTTGCAATTATAGAAGCAACAGGTAATGGTCTCCCCGCGGTCGCAACCCTTTGTGGTGGCATTGAGGAATATCCAATAAGAAATGTTATTAAAATTCCTACAAACGATGTGAATGCTTTAAAAGTTGCTATTGAAACGGCATATAAGGAACGAAACATGATTGATAGAATTGCAATTCAACAACAAACCATTTATTATTATTCTCCCAAATCAATAATAAAGCAAATTGAGGATGTCTATCGAAGTGTTTTAATAGAAAAAGAAGCAGACTCATGAAAGATCTTGTGATAATCGGTGCCGGCGGGATGGGACGTACCATGTATGATATTGCAAAGGAATCTATAGGGTATGGAACAGAATTTTCGATAAAGGGTTTCATCGATGATAATGTCAATGCATTGGATGGATTTTCAGGATATCCTCCGGTACTTGACACCATTAGTGGCTATACCCCGGAAGAGGATGATGTTTTCACTTTCTCAATCGGAGGGGAATCAAGAAGGAAATGTATTGAGAATATGCTGCTTCGGGATGCCAAATTCATAAATCTTATCCATTCAACCGCACGAATCGGTTCAAATGTGAAATTGGGTATCGGAAATATCATTGCTGCATTTACCTCATTGGGAGCCGATTGCAGAATCGGGGATTATAACATGATTCAATCCTATTCCGTAATCGGTCATGATGCTGAAATCGGGGATTTCAATAGAATAGATACCCACGTCACTTGTGTCGGAGGAATCAAGGTTGCGAATGAAACGACCATCCACACGGGTGCGGTAATCAATCATAAGGTAAAGGTAAACGACCATGCCAAAGTGGGGGCATTGAGTTTCGTGATAAGGAGTGTAAAGGAGAATACCACGGTTTTAGGGAATCCCGCTAAACGAATTTAAATAACACAAACGCTATGAAAGAATTTATAGAGAAATTTGCGGAAATATTCGATGACATGAATCCCGCAACAATCAATGGAGAAACAATATTCCGTGAAATTGATGATTGGGACTCGATTGCAGGCCTCTCCGTTATCGGGATGATTGACGAGGAGTATGGTGTGACTTTCGGGACAGAGGACATGAAAGCCTGTGTAACGGTAGGTGACCTCTACAACCGTATGATGTCAAAGAAATGATGCAATCTCCCTTCCGTCTCGACGGAAAAAAGATTCTGATTACCGGTGCATCGTCGGGAATAGGACGCGCCACGGCAATCGAATGTGCGAATGCAGGTGCAGCGAAATGTGTGCTCATCGGCCGCAATATGGCGGAACTTGAGGCCACAGCGAGAATGTTGCCTGAAAGTTGTGTCGGGACAATAGTGGTTTGCGACTTATCCGACACAGCTGCATTGGAAAAAATGGTCGTTAGCCTGGACAGGCTTGACGGTGTGGTGTGCAATGCCGGCATCAATAAAATGCGGACATTACAATTCTACACTGATAAAGACCTGAATAATATCTTTTCAGTCAATTGCTTCGCTCCGATGCTATTGATCAAACAATTGCTGAAGAAAAAGAAACTCGCTGACACCTCCTCAATCGTATTTACCGCTTCCATATCCGGATACTCTAATGTGTCGGTGGGGAACGGTGTCTACGGTGCATCAAAGGCTGCCTTAAGCGCATACATGAAATATGCGGCACTTGAACTTGCACCTAAAGGGATCCGCTGTAATGCTGTTCATCCGGGTAGAATCGAGACTCCGCTGATTCACAGCGGGATGACGGATGATGATGATATCAAGAAAGATATTGAACGCTATCCCCTGAAAAGGTACGGCAACCCGGAGGAGGTAGCCTATTCAATCGTATATCTTCTGTCGGATGCGGCAGCTTGGATAACAGGCACAGATTTAGTCATTGACGGAGGAAGAAGTCTGGTAAACTGATTTCAATTATGATTCTTAAGGATAAAATCTGCATAGTGACCGGTGCGGCCCAGGGTATCGGCAAAGCAATCGCTCTGCGTATGCTTGCCGAGGGAGCTGTCGTATACGGTTGTGACCGCGCCGATGGTTCGATGGCGGATATGGAATCCGGCAACCCGGGATTCCATGCGCTCTATTTCGATGTGACCGAACAACAGGCAGCCAAAACTGCCATGATGGCCGTCAAGAAAGCCGAGGGACGTATCGACGTGCTCGTCAATAACGCAGGCGTCGTATTCAACAAGAAGATCGGGATGATTGTGCGTGAGGAGACCGAACTGATGTTCCGCGTGAATGTCATCGCGGTCATCGAGCTGACACAGCTCGTATCGCGCATCATGGCGCGCACCGGCGGCGGCTCGATCGTCAACATCGCCTCCGTTACCGCCGTGCTCGGTTCCGCAGGACAGTCGGCCTATTCCGCCACCAAGGGTGCCATAATCTCCTTTACGAAATCATCCGCGAAGGAACTCGCCCCGCAGGGGATCCGCGTCAACGCCGTGGCTCCCGGTATCGTCAAGACCGAGCGTTTCGAGGAACTCTACGAGGCATCGGGCGACAAAATCGATGCCCGCATCGGACGCATTGCCCTCGGCCGCCTCGGCGAACCCTCCGATATCGCCAAGGCCGTGGCTTTCCTCGCCTCCGACAACGCCTCATATATCTCCGGGCAGATTCTCGGAGTCGACGGATGCGCATCAATCTGAACCCCGAAAGATTCATTGTAACAGTATGCTTCTCGATATAGACAAGTTTCCCGACGATCAGCTGATTGCCATAGATTCCCATGGCGACAGCCTGACAGTCGGGGAGGTATTGTGTCTGGCGGAGCTGATGAGGAATGCCCTACCCTCACGCTCCCTTCTCTTCATAATGACGGAGAACAACGTGGGCGGTATCGCATGGGTGCTCGCCTCGCTGCTGTCGGGGAATGTGCCGCTCATCCTCAACACCCGCACCGAAACGGAGCTTTCGGATAATCTGACCGACACGTATCTGCCGCAGTTCGTCTGCGCCCCATCACAAATGGCGGAGGAGAATACGGATCGGATCGTGGCAGAGAAATTCGGCTACAGACTGAGAGCCACCGGCGCACCCGCCGTGGAATTACATCCCGACCTGAGCCATCTCCTGCCGACCTCGGGGTCGACGGGAAGCCCGAAGCTGGTGCGCCACATGTACTCCAACATCGAGGCAGCCGCGCTGAATATCTCCACATTCTTCGGAATCACACCGCAGGACCGCCCGCTTATGGTGCTTCCATTGCACTACACCATGGGACTTTCGATGGTGTTCAGCCATCTCAAAGCCGGAGCGACCATACTTATCACGGATGCGAAAATGACGGATCCCGTGTTCTGGAAATTCATGAAGGAGCAGGAGGCGACGAGCTTCACCGGGGTGCCGTTCAGCTTCGACGTTCTCGACAAGATGCGCTTCTACAGGATGAAACTTCCTCACCTCACCCTGCTCACGCAGGGAGGGGGAAAGATGCCGGAGGTACTGAACCGGAAGTTCGCGGAATACTGCCGTGACAACGGCAAGAGATGGATAGCCACCTACGGGCAATCGGAGGGTACGGCGCGCATGGCGTGGCTACCTCCGGAGTTCGCGTTGTCGAAGATGGGGAGCATCGGTGTGGCCGTGCCCAACGGCAGGCTCTCCCTGCGCGATGCCGGTGGCAACGAGATAACGGAATCACCGGCGACCGGCGAGATGTGCTACGAGGGAGGAAATGTGACGATGGGCTATGCCCGCCGCCGTGCGGACCTCGCCCTCGGCGACGAACGACACGGATTCCTGCCGACAGGAGACATCGCATACCGCGATGAGGATGGCTTCTATTTCATCCGGGGCAGGATGGGGAGGTTCCTGAAGCTTTACGGCAACCGTGTGGGTCTCGACGAATGCGAACAGATACTCAGGGGTGTCGTGACGTGCGAGTGCGCCTGCACGGGAACGGATGAGAGACTGCTCATCTACCTTACCGACTCATCGCAGGCCGACATGGCGAAAGAGACTCTGATGAACGCCATCCATGTCCCGGCCACCGCGATAGAGGTAAGGGTGATGACCGAGCTTCCGAAGAACGAGGCGGGGAAAATACTTTATGCAAAACTTGACAAATAAAAATACTTGACTGAATAAATCAATCAATATGGGAAATCTTGAGAAATACAACAATATATTCGTGGAGGTTTTCGGAGTTAATCCCCAGAATCTCGCCGGCAGTTTCAGCAAAGAGAATGTGGAGTCATGGGATTCCGTCCACCAGCTGAATCTCGTGACCCTCGCGGAGGAGACCTTCGACATCATGCTCGACCCGGAGGATATCCTCGGGTTCACCTCCTATGAGGCCGGCAAGGTTATTCTTCGCCGACAGGGTGTGGAGTTTTAATTTGAAATAACATTCAACGTAAAGATACGATAGAGATATGGCTAAATGGAGAATAAAAAACGTGCGCATGGCCGGGGTATCGGCATGCGTGCCGGAGAATGTGGTATGCACCGAGGATATCGGCCTGCTGAACGCGGAGGAGGCGGATGTATTCAACAACACCGTCGGTATCCGCAGACGTCATATCGCCGGTGATGATGTGTGTGCATCCGACATGTGCCTGAAGGCCGCCGAGAAACTGCTGGAGGAGCTCGGTTGGGAAAAGGATAGTATCGATGTGCTTATCTTCGAGTCCGTAACAGGTGATTACCGCACACCCCCGACCTCGTGCCTTCTCCAGCACAGGATGGGACTTCCCGACACCACCTTCTGCCTGGACATGCCCATGGGCTGCTGCGGTTGCCTGTATGCGATTACGGTAGGAGGCAATCTTCTGACGACAGGCAATGTGCGCCGCGCCCTTCTTCTCATCGGGGATACGGCCCTGCGCATGGGATCTATGAAGGACAAGAGCCGCGTCCCGCTTTTTGGTGACGGCGCAGCCGCTATCGCATTGGAATACGATGAATCGGCACCCGAGATAGTCGTGGATTTCCATACGCTAGGCAGCGGCTACAAGGCTCTGATGACACCCCACGGCGGATTCCGTCACCCCGCCACTCCCGAATCATTCATAGAGGAGGACTTCGGCAACGGCATAATCCGCGCCCCCTACCACACGCTGATAAACGGTATGGATGTGTTCTCATTCGCCATTTCCCGTCCTCCGAAGTCGGTCGCGAAATTCATGGCCGACGAGGGTATTGACAAAGACACAGACATAGATCATTTCCTGATTCATCAGGCCAACAAGATGATTGTGGACCGAGTGGTGAAGAAACTGAAGCTTCCTGTGGATAAGGTGCCATACAACCTTGAGGAATACGGCAATCTCGGCGGGGCCTCCATTCCCTCGCTGATGGTGACGCGTCTGCGCGAACAGCTAACGGAACATCCCGAACGGTTACTCATGTCAAGCTTCGGACTTGGCCTCAGTTGGGCAACGATGAGCGGGACATTCGGTCCGATGGTGATTCCGGAAATACAATATATAAGAGATTGTACACGATTATAGGAAACGAAAATGAGGATATCTGTTTATACACGAATCGGAACTAATGCGGCTACCACTTATTATAGACTTATTCAGTACCTCAAAAGGCTTCCCTGTGAATACAGACTCAGAACAATGATTAATGAGTCTGTGTATAACGAAGTAAAACCCATTTCTCGTCAATCTCTACCAGTTAAGGGCTTAATATTCTTTTATACTTATTTCAGAGTATTAAAACAATTAATATCAGATTTACTGAAAACACCGGATGTCCTTATCGTTTCAAGAAGATTTGTAAGCAGATTTTTTCCTTACTCCTATCGAATCATAATAGATAGAATCCAAAAAAAAGGATGTAAAATCATTTGGGACTTTGATGATAATATCATTGCCTTTAAAGAAATTTCCAAATCCGGTTTTAATTTTTTATCAAGAATCAGTAATAGGATAATAGTTGCCTCTTCTGCCAATGCAGATTTGATAAAACCAATCTACCGAGATAAGGTATTAATTCTCCCAACTACGGATGGAGATATGAATAAGCTACTTAATACCGAGGTTCTCAATAACAGGCTACGAAGTTTTGAAAATGAAATACGCCTAATCTGGGTCGGCACATTCTCAAGTTTAGACTTTGTTGCCGAGATTCATCCTTACATAGAGGCTTTTGCATATGAAACTAAAGAAAAGTCAGGAAAGAATGTAATCTTGACAGTGGTTTGTGACAAAGAATTATCCCTTACAAATAGTAGCTATACTCTTAGAAATATTAAATGGGAAAGAAGTGTGGCAATCAAAGAAATGCTCGATGCTCATGTCGGGTTAATGCCATTGCCAATAAATCATTTCACAGAGGGTAAGGGAGGCTTTAAACTCATACAATATCTATCCGTTGGATTACCAATTATCGGAACCAAAGTTGGAATAAATAATAGTATTTTAGATTCAAGGGTTAGTGTAGGTATCTCGGAATTACGTACAAATCAATGGACAAAGGGTTTGATACAGTTAACAAAAGACCCAAAGACTTGGAAGGATTATAGTACTAACGCTATAAAATTTTGGGAAGAAAATTACGATTTCGTAGATAATCTACACATTTGGCAACATATTCTCTGTTCGGATTAAACTCAAATTTTATTATAATGACTAAAAAAGTACTTGTGACCGGTGGAGCAGGCTTCATCGGTTCCAACCTTTGTGAGCATCTCTTGAATAAGGGATATGAGGTAAGATGTTTTGACAATTTTTCAACCGGAAAATGGGAAAATATACAACCTCTACTAGTGAAGTACCCCCACCAGTTCCAGTTGAAAGTCGGAGATATTCGCCATCTTCAGGAATGTAGAGAAGCCGTAGACGGAATGGACTATGTATTCCATGAAGCCGCCTTGGGGTCAGTGCCCAGATCTATCAAGGATCCCATCACAACCAACGAAGTTAATATCGGCGGCTTTCTGAATATGCTCGTAGCATCAAGAGATGCAGGTATCAAGAGATTTATTTTCGCTGCATCTTCCTCAACATATGGAGATTCGGCCTCCCTACCGAAAGTGGAGGATGTGATAGGGAAACCGCTTTCGCCATATGCCATCACAAAATATGTTGATGAGCTTTATGCCGATGTCTTTGCCCGCACATATGGTACTGAGTACATAGGTCTACGATACTTTAATGTATTCGGTCGAAGACAGGATCCCCACGGGGCGTATGCAGCTGTAATACCACTCTTCGTAAAAAAGTTCATGGCTCACGAGGCTCCCAATATCAATGGCGACGGTGAATACAGCAGGGATTTCACATATATTGACAATGTAATCCAGATGAATATGCTCGCAATGACCACTGAGAATCCCGCAGCAGTCAATCAAATCTATAACACTGCGTTCGGAGACCGTACGACTCTCAACCAGCTTGTGGAGTATCTTCAGGAGTTCCTTGGACAGAAAGATGACGCCATACTCTCAATCAAAGCGACCCATGGTCCCAATCGCCTCGGCGATATCCCTCACTCCCTCGCATCAATTGACAAAGCAAAGGATCTTCTCGGGTATGACCCTCAGTACTCTATGAGGGATGGACTGAGGGAAGCTGTGGAATGGTACTGGACAAATCTTTGACAATCATACCTTAACAATGGAAAATAATATTAAAATCTGTGTTATTGGTCTCGGCTATGTTGGTCTCCCTTTAGCACGCTTGTTTTCAACCAAGTATCCTACTGTAGGATTTGATCTCAATAAAAACCGTTGCGAGGCTCTGATGGCAGGGCACGATGCGACTTTGGAAGTAAGCGATGAACTGCTCCAGGACGCTATCAAAAACCATGGATTTAAATGTACCTCGGATATAGAGGAAATAAAAGACTGCAATTTCTATGTGGTTGCTGTCCCCACTCCGGTTGATGAGAATAACAATCCGGACCTTACTCCACTCTATGGAGCATCGACAACTGTAGGCAAAGTGATCAAGCCCGGAGATATTGTCGTATATGAATCCACTGTTTATCCCGGAGTGACAGAAGACGAATGTATTCCTGTAGTGGAAAAGGTCAGCGGACTGAAACTTAATAAGGATTTCTTTGCAGGTTATTCCCCCGAACGAATCAATCCCGGAGACAAGCTTCATACGGTGGAGAAGATAAAGAAAGTCACATCCGGTTCAACTCCGGAAATCGGTAAATTGGTTAACGATGTCTATTCAAGTGTCATAACAGCCGGCACACATCTCGCCCCGTCCATCAAGGTTGCGGAGGCTGCCAAGGTGATTGAAAATTCACAACGCGACATCAACATAGCTTTCGTGAATGAACTGTCCAAGATCTTTACTCTGATGGGGATTGACACTACGGATGTTCTTGAGGCAGCCTCCACGAAATGGAATTTCCTGCCTTTCAAACCCGGTCTTGTCGGCGGCCACTGCATAGGTGTCGATCCTTACTACCTTGCCCAATGCGCCCAACGCTACGGTTATAATCCGGAAATCATTCTCGCAGGGCGCAGAATGAACGATGGTATGGGTGCCTACGTGGCAGACCGTGTGATCAAACTGATGCTCAAAAAGGGTATTCAGGTCCTCGGGAGCGAGATAATAATATTCGGTTTCACTTTCAAAGAGAATTGCCCGGATGTCCGTAACACCAAGGTTGTAGATATTGTAAATGCTCTTAAGGAGTATAATCTGAATATCACCATCTACGATCCATGGGCTAATCCGGAGGCTGTAAAACACGAATACGAACTAATTGTGGTTAATAAACTACCTGAAAACAAGAAGTTCGATGCTGCAATTATGGCTGTAGCTCATGAAAAGTTCCATCATTTGAACATTAATGATTATCTGAAGCCTATACATGTAATTTTTGATGTTAAGGCAATTTATGAGAGAACATCTGTTGATGGTAGACTCTAATATATCTTATGTAAGTCTTAATCACAATAGATGGACGATAAAAAGAAAAAGTTAATACGACTCACCGCACACAGTAAGACACTCAATCTTCTCAAAGGGCAGATTGGTTATCTCGGCCAATTTATGGACGTGATTCTTGTTGCCAAAGATACCGGTAACCTTAAGACTCTTGCTGAAGAGGAGCAAGTTAGATTTCGGAATATTGAAATCTACCGTGAAATTAACCTTATTGGAGATCTTAAAGCCTTATGGCATCTTATAAAACTATTCCGTAAGGAAAAACCGGATATAGTACATGCCAACACTCCTAAAGGTGCACTTCTTGGTTTATTGGCTGCAAAAATCACCGGGGTCCGCCATCGGTTATATAACGTAAATGGTCTAAGATTTGAAACGGCAACCGGTAATTTCCGGCGTTTACTTATCTTTATGGAGAAAGTGGCTTGTGCATGTGCTACGAAAGTTATCCCTCAAAGTAATGGAGTAGCCAATGTTGTGAGACGAGAACATATAACAAAGAAATCCCTCAAAGTTATATTAAACGGAAGCGGAAACGGTGTAGATACAAATTATTTTGATCCTGCGATACCAAATCTTACCGACGAAGCCAAAAAAATTATAAATGGATTCAAAGGAACCACATTTGTTTTTGTGGGGCGATTAGTAGGAGATAAAGGTATAAATGAATTGGTAGAAGCTTTCAGCCGTTTGAACAAAAAATATTCTGATGTTAGATTGATTTTAGTCGGCCCCCGAGAAGAAGAACTTGATCCTTTAAAAGACGAAACAATCAGATTGATTGAAACGAATGATAAAATCAATGAAATGGGGCGACAGACAGATATACGTCCCTATCTAATGGCATCAGATGTTTTTGTGTTACCAAGCTACCGAGAGGGATTCCCCAATGTAGTATTGGAAGCGGCCTCAATGGGTCTTCCATGTATAGTATCAAATGTAAATGGAGCTGAAGATGCTATTATTAATAATGTTAATGGGTATGTCATACCCATTAAGGATGCAGAAGCTCTATATGCACATATGGAATATCTACATATTCATCCCACAGAAAGGTCTATCATGGCCAATAAAACCAGAGATTTAATCAAAAGTCGTTTTAACAGAGTTGATGTCTGGAAAGCCACAAAAGAGATGTACGATAATCTCTGGCGTAATTAAAATATAGAACGGAATCAAGGCTAAATCAGCAATCAGTACGATACTCAACACCTCTGACTTGCTTTTGTCCTTGATTCCTACTTTCTCAATATTTAAAAGGGATAGCTCTACCTTTATCCACTGCTAAATACATCAGCATGCCTCTTGACCGTATCATAATTCAGTATGGCTGAAAACGAGTATCTGCTCGTGGCACATCCGGCAGAGGTACCGCAGATGGATATCCTACTCGACACCCCTCATCCTCTACAAGGAGAGACCCGGTTAGAATCGATGATTCCTGCGGCAAAACATTTCAAGTGGGATATGAACAGATTATACATATGAATCTATACAGGAGATTTTTTAAGCGGGCAATCGATGTAACCGCAGCCGGGGGAGCGTTGCTCGTGCTTTCGATTCCTTTGGCGGCGGTGACTGTATGGTTGCATTTCGCCAACAAGGGAGCCGGGGCGTTTTTCTTTCAGGAACGTCCGGGCAAGGATGGAAAGATTTTTAAGGTCGTGAAGTTCAAGACGATGACCGATGAGCGGGATGCTGACGGCAAGTTACTGCCGGATGCGCAAAGGCTTACGAAGGTCGGGAAACTCGTACGGTCAACTTCAATCGATGAGTTGCCGCAGCTGTGGAACGTGCTCAAGGGGGACATGTCGCTGATCGGGCCGAGACCGTTAGTGGTGAAGTACCTGCCGTTATATTCACCGGAACAGGCTCGCAGGCATGAGGTTCGGCCGGGGATAACGGGTTGGGCTCAGTGCCACGGGCGGAATTCAATTCCTTGGCACAGGAAGTTTGAGTTGGATGTGTGGTATGTGGATCATCTGACATTCAAGACGGATCTTCAGGTGATCTGGCTGACGCTGAAGAAAGTAATTGCCCGCGAGGGAATCAGCGCGGAGGGTGAAGCGACGGTGGCCCCGTTCGACGGGACTAACTGAGACGGAGCTCGGGCTTCGCGAGGGAACAGGCTTCGCGAGGGTGAGACTAAGCGGGCGCACGGGCAGATGCGGCCTTTGCTAAGACATATATAATTCGGGGTTAGCCCGAATTAACCGCACAGGACATCACGGCCAATGGGCCAGTGATGTCCTGTGCGGTTAATTTTATAGATATGAGAATCAGGGATGTAGTGGTGGAAAGATTTCTGATATGGCGCCCTGCATCCGTTGTGTCAGCGGATTGGCAGGATCCGATAAGTAGTCGGTGCGATGTATGTAAATCCGCTCGAAAGGAACTGTCATAGATTTATAATGATTTATCGCGCTCGCAGTGTCCGCGCCTACCGTATTGTTACGTATATCCTCTGTGTGGGATTTTATATCGGCTCTGAAGATTGGCCTATAGAAATTCTGAAGCAGGAAATCATGCAGATTATGGCCTCTTACGAAGAGATATGCGTTTTCTGACGATAGTCCATAGTGACCTGTCAGATAGATACGTAGATTCTGTCTCGGGGTTATCAAATGTGGATAACGCATTTCGTAATCCAGTACCAGATCAGCCGCCCTCTGACGCATCAGCTCCAACATCCCTGTTCTTTTTCTTGGAATCGGATCTCCGGTAGAGTTCAATATGGCGGCATAATGATTATTGTTGAGAATATAGTCCCAACCGGGAGTTATCTTGTCAAGGTCCGTCTGCTCTTTCTGCATAATCAGATGCCATAGGAGTGGCTCATAAAGAGCTTTGGAAATTTCTTTGATAAAAGTCTCCAGGGATTTATCCAGATCCTGTTGTTCCTGACTGCAATGCAAGGTGCTTTCCAACATGCAGTCAGACTTGCCACCCGGTTGTGAAGCAAGGTTCTCGATTGAATAAGCATACGTCTGAAGGATATATGGTGATCCGCAAATAACCTGTCCGGCCTGAGTCCATTGTTCCAGAAGCCAATCGTAATCACTGTCTACACACGCTATGCAGTCCGGACCAAAATCCGCGGCCAACGAGAGTATCTTGGCTTTCCCTTTCCCATGCACTCCGGGAGTATAGGAATAAGGAGTAATCTCAAAACTACGGTCACTGCAGAATCGGGTCAGTATCTTATTCCAGACAGGGACGTCAAGCTCATCTTCTACCAATACCCTGACTCTACCCGGTGTATTGGTAAGAATATTAGTCTCATGCTGAGCAACCGATCCGTTATTGGAAATTAATGAAGATGCCATAATCACTCGGATATTTCCGGCANATCATTGAGCTTCTCCCCCTCNCCCTTTTCCG
Organism: bacterium; assembly: GCA_014802625.1. GTDB lineage: Bacteria > Bacteroidota > Bacteroidia > Bacteroidales > Muribaculaceae > Lepagella. The sequence goes on from JAAVBX010000013.1 coordinate 24,322, forward strand.
TCTTGACGTAAAGCTGGGAAATTTCTCTGGTATTGTCATACCATCCGTTGATCAGACTTGGTGAGTGGGTAGCCGCTATNACCTGCATATCAGGATTGATATTCAACAATTCTTTCAGCAGNATNTTCTTCCAGTCGACGTGCATCCCAGTGTCGGCTTCATCCAAAAGCAATATTGTAGATTCTCCGAGAGTATTGCTGATGGTGAGCAGCAGATAGAGCAGTTGCTTCTCGCCGGTCGACATTTTGTAGTAGCGGATTATCTCGTCAGGACTGTCACGGTGAATAAACTTCAAAGCCGACGTATCCACAAGCCTATACTCAGGCATAAATTTACTTACCGCCTCATCAAATCTGCTGAAGAGTTGGCGAAGATTACTCACTTCCTCTTCATTTCCGTTTTGCATGGCNACGGTGAGCCGGCCGGCAAATAGCTGATTACGCTCGTTTAGGGCCTGTTCGAGCAGCATATCAAGTACGGTGAGGGCAGGCCNGGCACGCATACCTGTTTTTTCTATCAATCGTGTAACACGCCGCAGTGTCTGGTCGGAGGAATGTATGTAAACCACATGACACGGTGTCTGCATCAAAGGTTNTCCATTAGGGAATGAGATACCGGTCTTGAAACTCACCCGTTCTTGGATTTTATCAGTCACACGCTGAATACCCGGAGTATCCGATGTGGAGTAGTGTTCTTCTGTTGATTCGGCATCACGTTTAAGTGACAGGGTTGCNCCGGAATAAAGATCTAAGACAAGTGACTGAAAGAGTGCTTCGCAATGAATAGATGNCTCTTCATTCTCAGAGCAAATATTCTGAAGAAGCATAGCCATGGCATGAAGCACNGTGGATTTACCTGAGCCGTTNGGACCACCCAGAATATTAACTTTTGGATGTANATGCCAAANAACATCCCNACGTCCCAAGAGTCGGTCAACGCGTATATCTTTTATTCTCCATTTATCAGTCGGCATAGTAATTTATTCTTTGCTTGCAAATTTACTAAAAAATATCGAGTCTGCAAAGACCCATACTTATACCTTCAGCAATATAGATTCGTGGCGNCGAGGNTATGGCTGGGCACGAGCGTACGGGCAGGGACGCACTTCNCGAGGGGGAGGATGNGACTGCGGCNNGGAGGATGGTGGCGGATTTTTGGCGNGATGTTTGGCGGATGGCGGATATTTGACTATTTTTGCATAGTAAAACTAAATTTTTTGAATGCTATGATGAATCTCAAGTCTATCACCGCCGCCGCGCTCCTCGGGATAATGGCTNTCCCGTCGCTGGCCGATACGGCTAAGAAAACGTCGCCCGATTGGATCGAGAATGCCGTCATTTATGAGGCTAATCTGCGTCAGGGCACCGCCGACCGTAATCTGAAGGGGCTGCAGCGTCGGCTGCCGGGTCTGAAGGACTTAGGNGTCGATATCATCTGGCTGATGCCGATCCATCCGATCAGTGAGGTCAACCGCAAGGGTACGCTCGGATCGTATTATGCCGTNCAGGATTATAAGGGGGTCAACCCGGAGTTCGGTACTATGGAGGATCTGAAGGAATTCGTGAGAACGGCACATTCGCTGGGTATGAAGGTGATTCTTGACGAGGTCTGCAACCATACGGGCTGCGACAATGCCTGGGTGAANCAGTATCCCGACTTCTACGCGAAGGANAACGAGGGNAAGATGTATGGNCCCTTCGACTGGACCGANACCTATAAGCTCGACTATAATAATCCCNCCACGGTGGNGGCGATGACGGAGGCTCTGTCGTTCTGGATCAAGGAGGCTGACATCGACGGCTACCGCTGCGACGTGGCGGGAGAGGTGCCGACGGCTTTCTGGGANTATGCCATTCCCCGCCTGAACGCCATCAAACCGGTNTTCATGCTCGCGGAGGCTTCGAAGCCCGAGCTTCTCAATACGTTCAACGCNGATTACGCATGGCCGATGAAGGATCTATTCAATGACATCGCGGCCAGCCAGGGGGTGAACAAGTATGCCATCGAGAATAAGCAGAAGCGTTCGCGGGCAGCCGCGATCGACATCGTGGAGCTNCTGAAGAAGCAGGCCGANGAGTATCCNGCAGGTTCGATCCACATGAATATGGTGACCAACCATGACCTCAATTCATGGGAGGGGACGGAGTTTGAGCGTTATGGCCGCGGCCTGGGGGCATTCGCCGTGCTGAGCTACACGCTGCCGGGAATGCCGATGATGTATACCGGTCAGGAGGTGGGCTTCAACCACGCCTTCGAGTTTTTCGAGCTTGACCCGGTGCAGCCCGACTATACCCCGAACCAGATGACCGCCTTCTACGAGATGCTGAACGCGCTGAAGCATAACCATTCGGCCTTGAACGCCTCGGGACAGATGGACACGATGACGGTATGGAACACGACATCACCTGACGTGCTCGTCTTCACGCGCAAGGATGCACAGGGGGATGAGGTGACGGTATTCGTCAATCTGGCGGATTATGAAAATATGGTGACATTCACNGATCTGGCTCCCTCGGCTAATTCGAAGCTGAATTATCTCACGGGTGCCCCGGCCCTGATGCCGAATCATCTGGGCCCGTGGGAATTCCAGATCTGGGTGAACCAATNAACACGGGGGCGTGCCCCCGGATTGTGGCTAACATAAGGGGGGCATTCCCATTCAACCCTTAACCTATAGAACGAATGTCAACTAACACGACAGACAACGCACGCAAGGTGACAACGCGCCGCATGATCGAGATGAAACAGCGCGGCGAGAAGATTTCAATGTTGACGGCCTATGATTATTCATCGGCCAAGATTATCGATGCAGCGGGNATCGACTGCATCCTGGTGGGNGATTCCGCCTCGAATGTGATGGCCGGCAATATCACCACTCTACCNATCACTCTTGACCAGATGATCTATCATGCCAAATCGGTAATGAAGGCNGTAAACCGGGCCTTGGTGGTGGTGGATCTTCCNTTCGGCTCCTATCAGGGGAATTCGAAGGAGGCCCTTTCGTCGGCTATACGCATAATGAAAGAGAGTCATGCCGAGGCTGTAAAGCTGGAGGGTGGCTCGGAGATACGCGAGTCGATCGAGCGNATNATCTCGGCGGGTATTCCGGTGATGGGCCATCTGGGTCTGACACCACAGAGCATCAACAAGTTCGGCACTTATGCCGTTCGCGCACGCGAGGAGGCGGAGGCGCAGAAGCTGATCGATGACGCCAAAATGCTTGAGGAGCTGGGATGCTTCGCGATGGTAATCGAGAAGGTTCCGGCCGAACTGGCGGCGCGTGTGGCGAAGGAGGTGTNGATTCCGGTAATCGGCATCGGGGCCGGCGGCGGTGTCGACGGGCAGGTGCTCGTGATGCACGATATGCTCGGCATCAACCAGGGATTTTCGCCCCGTTTCCTGCGGAGATATGCTGATGTGGCGAGNGTGATGACGGATGCCGTGCAGCATTATATCCGGGATGTCAAGGATGGNGATTTCCCGAATGAGAAGGAGAGCTATTGATTTCGGGGCCTCGCCCCGCTAAGTAAAAAAGCTTCGCGACNGATTGTCGCGAAGCTTTTTTGCTATATACCGNGATTTAGAGGAAGTTTAGAGGGTGGTATTGATCGTGAGGGTGGCGAGGATNCGGTANAGGCCGAAAACGGTATCGGTGGGTATNCGGAAGGGGGGAAAGTCGGGATTGTAGCTCCGGGCCTCGATTTCTTCGNCGGAGGCACTGACGGGATAGAGGCATTTGACGACGGTGCCGTTGGATGTATCTACTACCATGGCNTTNCCCCAGGGTATGAATGAGCGGTCGTTGATTTTCTTCACAAAGAGAAAAGCGCCGTCAGGGATNTTTGGCTCCATGCTGTGGCCTGAGACCCGAATGGCCATCTCAGCGTCATGCACCTGCGAGACGACCATCTCGCAGTCGGNAGCCTTTATCCCCTCGGAATAGGCCTGCAGACCTCCGCCATAGGCCGANACGGGCACCAAGGGAACCATTTTGACACCCTGCGCCTCCATTCGGGCAAGCATGGAATCCTTTTCGTTGTCATCCTTGAGCATCTCTCCGGAGCCATACAGGAGCCAGTCGGGATTGAGATCGGGGAANAGACGGCGAATCTTCAGCATCTTTTCATCGGANATCGAGCGGCGCATTGCCCCGACATATGTGCTTGACACTCCGAGCATACGTGTNAACTCGATTTGCGAGATGCGCTTGTGGTAGAGATATTCGAGCAGACGCTCCTTTACGGTTGATGAAGCCATAATGATNGNATTTGATNTTTGTCAATACTTACAGATTTGATACAAATCTAATTCCATAATTTTGCACCGCTAAATTAATATTTAACTTTCACATATGCAAATTATGGAGAANAATTCAACAGTAAAAGTGACATTGAACGAGACGATGGAGCATCTGAAGTTGCTGACGAGCTATCTCGGTGGTCAGCGGGAGGAATCGGCNNCGGACTTCGACAAGGTGAGNGTGCTTGATTCGGACGCGACTCTGGTGGCCNTGCTGATGGAGGATGCGGCGGTGCGCCTGTCGGCATTCTTTCCGGGTAATCTNATAAGATGGCGTTACTACCGTTCGGCGTTGGAATTCACGGCTGAGCGACTGACNGATGAAGAGGGTCTGCAGAGAGTGCTGGCAAAGGCTGTGGCGCAGGAGACGCTGNGNCGTTGGCTGAGAATCGCCGGATCCGACTACGCNGACGCCCTGAGCNTNGANANNGAGGAACTTGCGGCTGCCATCGCCTNCCACACCNCACCCAAAACNGGCGCAAANGCATCTCCGCGCCGNCTGCCGCCGATATGATGCCGGCTAAGCGACACAAAAACTTGCCTATCCGGAATAAATTCATTATCTTAGCGGAATCAATTAGAGTGTAACCGCAATCCATCCAAGAATGAAAGATGACCGTCTCATAAGATTCGACTGGGCCATGAAGCGACTGCTGCGACATAAGGCCNATCACACGATATTGAACGGATTCCTGAGTTCGCTACTCGGGACTGACATACGCATAGTCTCCCTGCTCGAGAGCGAGGGGAATCAGGAGAGCCGGGATGACAAGTTCAACCGCGTCGACCTTCTTGCCGAAAACGACCGACATGAAAAGATCCTGATCGAGGTGCAGAACGACAGCGAGGACTCCTACTTCCACCGAATGCTATACGGCACTTCCAAGCTTATCACGGAGTATATAAATCTCGGTGATGACTACGATAAGATAGCACGCGTCTACAGCATCAACATAGTCTACTTCAATATCGGCATAGGCGACGATTATGTCTATACGGGAAGGACTGAATTCCACGGACTTCACACAGGTTCCAAGCTGCTACTCAGTGACCGACTGAAGAATAAATATATTGTTGGCGGCATCGGGGACATATTCCCGCAGTACTATCTCCTCAAAGCCAACGATTTCGACAGATGGTCGCAGGTGCCGCTCGACCAGTGGATGTACTTTCTNTCTACAAGCCGGATTCCGGAAGACGCTACAGCACCGGGACTTCAAGAGGCACGCCAACAACTCAAGATAGACAGTCTGACNCCGGCNGAAAGGGAGGCCTACTATACCCATCTCGACAATATGGTCAGCGCACGGAGTGTTGTAAATTCAGCCCGGGATGAGGGACACGCCGAAGGATTGGCTGAGGGACGCGAAGAAGGCCGGAGCGAACAACTCAGGAAATCGGTGGAGAGCATGAGGGCCAAAGGGCTTGATGACGCTGTCATAGCGGATCTTCTCGGAGAATCCCCCGAAACAATCTTCTCANTAAGATAAATAANGCGNGAAATCTATATGGACGCACACACTACAGATATGGCGGAACATATGCTCCAGGAGGCGGGAGTGACGGCGACACCGAACCGTCAGCTCGTGCTACGCGAAATAATAAGCGCCGANGCACCNCTCAGNCTCACTGAACTTGAGGAAATCCTCGGCACACTTGAGAAATCGAGTATATCGAGNGTGCTGAACCTTCTTGAAGCGCGCCATATAATNCACGCGATAGAGGATGGACGCGGAGTGACTAAATATGAGATCTGCCACGGACAGGGACACAGTCATTCCAGCGAGGATATGCACATACACTTCTACTGCCACCGATGCCGGCGAACATTCTGNTTCCCGAATACCGCCGTCCCTCCGGTGGATGTCCCGACGGGATTCCAGACNGAATCNGTCAACTATATGCTCAAAGGGGTTTGTCCGGAATGCAGCCGNAGACACTGACACCCCTCCNCCNCCACACCTTAAATCAAACCCACCATATCCGATACATCACACCAACACACCATGAAAACCACCCACACCACCCACACCGCNCACAAAGATGCCGACCGACGTGTGCTTGAGCTACTGTCNCAGAGCTTCGGCAACGCATCGGCGGCNGCCACCGAGATAATCAATCTGGAGGCCATCCTCAACCTGCCGAANGGNACGGAGCACTTCGTGGCCGATATCCACGGTGAGCATGAAGCCTTCACGCATATANTNAAGAACGCCTCGGGAAATATCCGCCGCAAAGTGCGCGAGATTTTCTCAACATCCCTGNGGGAGGAGGAAATCACNCAGCTCTGCTCNCTCATCTACTATCCGGGGCGTAAACTCGAATATGTGAAATCGACAGAACCGGATCTGAAGGACTTCTACTCNGTGACGCTCCACAGGCTCGTGAAAGTGCTTCAGGAGGTAAGCTCGAAATACACCCGNTCCAAGGTGCGCAAGGCGTTGCCCAAGGAATTCGCCTANATCATCGAGGANCTTCTCCACGAGGCCCCCTCGGGAGAGAACAAGCAGNTATACTACAACCGTATCGTAGAGACCATCATCTCAACAGGTCAGGCCGACTCCTTCATCAAGGCTATAGCCAGAGTGATCCAGACGCTCAGTATCGACCAGCTCCATATNCTGGGTGACATCTATGACCGAGGTCCCGGCGCCCACATCATCCTCGACCTGCTGCAGAACTATCGCGATTTCGACATACAATGGGGTAATCACGACGCCCTGTGGATGGGGGCGGCGGCAGGCAACGAATCATGCATTGCCAATGCAATCCGAATCTGCCTCCGCTACGGCAACATGGAGACTCTTGAGGATGGATACGGCATAAATCTCGTGCCCCTGGCCACATTCGCNATGGAGGTATACGGCGANGACCCCTGCGATGTCTTCTCTCCGAAGCTGAGTCCCGGNAGCAGCGCGCTGACCCTGAANAGCCGCCGGCTGACAGCGAAGATGCANAAGGCCATAGCCGTGATACAATGGAANCTGGAGGCCGAGCTGATCAGACGCCATCCGGAATGGCATATGGATGACCGCCGGCTGCTGCACCATATCGACTTCAACAACGGCACGGTGAACATCGACGGGGAATCCTACAAGATGCTCGACAGCAATTTNCCCACCATCGATCCNGCCGACCCCTACGCACTCACCTCGGAGGAGCGGGAGCTGATCACNAAACTCGTACACAGTTTNCAGGTCAGCGACAAACTCAAGAGCCACATGCACGTATTCCTCTCGCACGGGGGAATCTACACGATATGCAATTCCAACCTNCTTTTCCATGCNTCGGTGCCGCTCAACGAGGATGGCACACTCAAAGAGGTGGAGGTNAAGGGGGAGAAACTGAAGGGGCCTGACCTNCTGCGNCGCGTGGAGAGCCTCATGCGCACGGCCTTCGATCCCGATGCTCCCGGAGAGGCCCGCGAGTATGCACGCGACTACTACTTCTACGTGTGGTGCGGCCCGGATTCCCCGCTCTTCGACAAGGCAAAGATGGCCACATTCGAGCGCAACCTCCTCAGCGACAAGAANCCGCAACATGAGGAGAAGGGACATTACTATCATAAACGTGACGAAGAGCGTGTCTGCGACATGATTCTCGACGCATTCGGTGTCAANGGTGANCACAGGCATATCATCAACGGCCATGTCCCCGTCAAGGCNGGCAAGGGTGAGAATCCGATAAAAGCCAACGGCAAGATGATGGTCATCGACGGNGGNTTCTCGAAAGCCTACCACAACACGACCGGGATAGCNGGATATACGCTCGTGTATCACTCGCGNGGTTTCGAACTCGTGCAGCACGAGCCTTTCACCTCGGCCGAGGAGGCGGTGAAGAACGGCACGGATATCCTCGACACGACNCAGATTGTGGAGCTCAACCATCAGCGGCTGCTTGTCAGAGACACCGACAAGGGGGATGAACTGCAAAGCCAGATAAATGAGCTGAAGGAGTTGCTAAGGGCGTATCGCCACGGCGAACTCAAGGAGCGNAAGTAATATCCTCACATAACCATAAAAGAACTCCTCCCCTACGATTTTCATANGAAATCNGGGGGAGGAGCTTTTTTATCTCAGGATTACAATCAATTNTCTTCTGANCCGGCGAACTCCATCAGGTAGGCCTTGATGAAGTCGTCGATCTCNCCATCCATCACCTTATTGACATCGGAGGTCTGATGGTTNGTGCGGTGGTCTTTGACGCGGCGGTCNTCGAAGACATAGCTCCGGATCTGNCTGCCCCACTCGATTTTCTTCTTGCCGGCCTCGATTTTAGCCTGTTCCTCCATACGGTGGTTGAGCTCCTTCTCATACAGGATGGAGCGCAGATGACGCAGGGCATTCTCCTTATTCTTCGGCTGGTCGCGNGTCTCGGTATTCTCGATGAGAATCTCCTCCTCCTCTCCGGTATAGGGGTCCTTATACTGGTAGCGCAGACGGACACCGGATTCCACCTTATTCACGTTCTGACCGCCGGCNCCCCCCGAGCGGAATGTATCCCAACTGATGAGGGCGGGCTGAATCTGGACATCTATGGTGTCGTCGACAAGGGGAGTGACGAAGACAGAGGCNAAGGATGTCATACGCTTACCCTGGGCGTTGTAGGGAGAGACGCGCACCAGNCGATGNACACCGTTCTCAGATTTCAGGAAGCCATANGCGTAGTCGCCCTCGATATTGATCGTGACCGACTTGATGCCGGCGTCGTCAGCCTCAAGGAGGTTGGCGATAGTGGCNTTATATCCNTGGCGTTCGGCATAGCGCAGATAGAGACGCATGAGCATCTGNGCCCANTCCTGGGCCTCGGTGCCACCCGCGCCGGAGTTGATTTTGAGCACGACGCCCAGCTTATCCTCCTCGCGGCGCAACATATTGCGCAGCTCCAGATCCTCAAGACTTTTCAGGACGGTGGCGTANTGCGCGTCGACCTCCTCCTCAGTGACGAGTTCCTCCTTGACGAAATCATAAGCGAGCGAAAGNTCCTCCACCTGCTTCTCCAGCTCGGCNTAGGCATCGATCCAGAATCGGATCTCCTTGATTTTCTTCATCTGCGCCTCGGCCTTCTCACGGTTNTCCCAGAAGTCGGGCACGTGGGTGCGGAGTTCCTCCTCCTCCACCTCTATTTTCTTGCTGTCGATGTCGAGATACCGGCGGAGCGCATCCTTACGCTCGACGGCCTCNTTCAACTGATCCTGCGTTATCATAAAGTATCGTATTATTCATTAATTCGACTGCCGTTTCCTGCGGNCGGGTTTCTTCGGGGCNGCATCCTGCGCCTCCATCAGCTCCTTGGCCTCCTCGAGAGTCAGGGCCGCCGCATCCTTGGTCTTGGGTATCTTATAGTTGACAGCCTTCTTGGCGCCCTCGGGCTTATAGGCCAGATAAGGACCGAAGCGACCGTTGATTACCTCCAGGCCCGGCATCTCATCAAACGTCTTNATATGGGCGGCGGCATCCTTCTGACGCTTNGACTCGATCAGGGCCACTGCCTCATCGAGCGTGATGGTCTCGGGAGCGAGCTGCTTCGGAATCGAGACGAACGCGCCGGAATGGCGGATATAGGGTCCGAAACGACCTACGGCCGCCACGACGGTCTTCCCCTCATAGTCGCCGAGAGTGCGGGGCAATTCGAAAAGCTTCAGAGCCTCCTCAAGCGTAATGGTCGATATGCTCTGCTCCTTCTTCAGGCTGGCGAAAGTCGGTTTCTCCTCATCATTGGCATCGCCNATCTGCACGACGGGACCGAAACGGCCGATCTTTACCGAGACCGGTTTNCCGGATTTCGGATCAGTGCCGAGTATCCTCTCCCCTACCTTATGCTCCATTCTCAGATCGCTGATAGCCTCNATNGCGGGATGGAAACCGGAGTAGAAATCACGAATCTCATTTTTCCAACCGAGCCGTCCCTCGGCAATCTCGTCGAACTTCTCCTCCACACGGGCAGTGAAGTTATAATCAAGTATATCGGGGAAATACTCGGTCAGGAAGTCATTGACNATCATACCGACATCCGTNGGCACGAGGCGTCCCTTGTCGGAGCCGGTGTTTTCCGTGGCCCTCGACTTCGAGATNTCCTCNCCCGCGAGNGTGATGACGGTGAATTCACGCGGTTCGCCATCNCGCTCACCGCGCTTGATATAGTCGCGGTGCTGAATGGTGGAGATAGTCTGCGCATATGTGGCCGGGCGACCGATGCCGAGTTCCTCCATTTTCTTGACGAGGGTNGCCTCGGTGTAACGTGCCGGGGGCTGGGAGAAACGTTCGGTGGCGGTCATCTCNTCGAGCGGAAGGGTATCTCCGACCTGCATCGGGGGCAACATGCCCTGCTGCAGGGGNCGATCACCGTCGTCGTCGCGNCCCGGGGCCGCATAAGCCCTCAGGAAGCCCTCGAACTTGACGACCTCCCCNTCGGCACGGAAATTTTCATCCACTCCCTCGGCGCGGATATCGACGTTGGTCTTCTCGATGAGAGCGTCGGCCATCTGGGATGCGAGCGCGCGCTGACGGATAAGGGTATAGAGACGGCGCTGCTGTTCGTCGGCGCCGACGGAGACCTTGCTGACGTAAGTNGGACGGATTGCCTCGTGGGCCTCCTGCGCACCCTTGGAGCTTGTGTGGTAGCGGCGCACTTTAAGGTAATCATCNCCATATTCCTGCTTGATCTCACGCGAGATGTCGGCCAGAGCGAGATCGGAAATATTCAGCGAGTCGGTACGCATATAAGTGATGTGACCATCCTCGTAGAGCTTCTGGGCGAGCATCATCGTCTGATTGACGGAATAGCCGAGGCGTCGGGATGCCTCCTGCTGGAGGGTGGATGTGGTGAATGGAGGAGCCGGGGAGCGATGAAGCGGATGCACCTTCACATCAGTGACCTTGAAAGCATCCCTGGCGGCAGCCTCGCGGCATTGTTCNAGCAACTTGAGGGCACTCTCCTCATCGGGCATACGGCGTGTGGCCTCAGCCTTCAGTTCCGCCTCGGCCTCACCGGCGAGGAAGCGTGCNGTCACACGGAAAAACGGTTCCGGNGTGAAGGCGTCGATTTCCTTCTCACGCTCGCANATCAGACGCACGGCTACACTCTGGACACGNCCTGCGGAGAGAGCCGGCTTGATNTTGCGCCATAGCACGGGGCTGAGCTCGAAACCCACTATACGGTCGAGGACGCGGCGAGCCTGCTGGGCATTGACGCGGTCGATGTCGATGCCGCGAGGGTTGGCGATGGCATTGAGGATGGCAGGTTTGGTAATCTCNTGGAAAACGATGCGCCGCGTGCGGGCCGGGTCAAGCCCGAGCACCTCGTAGAGATGCCAGGCGATTGCCTCACCCTCGCGGTCTTCATCGGAAGCGAGCCACACCATGTCGGCCTCCTTGGCGGCCTTCTTGAGAGTGCGCACGAGATCCTTCTTATCAGCGGGTATTTCATAATCGGGCGAGAAATCAGTATCCCCGTCCGGGCGGATCTCCTTTTTGGAGAGATCGCGGATATGTCCGTAGCTGGAAAGGACCTTATAGTCCCTCCCGAGAAATTTTTCTATAGTCTTGGCCTTGGCCGGAGACTCGACTATTACGAGATTCTTCATTGTAGGCACTGTTGGTTGCTATCCGGGGGGTCCGGAGAGGTGACGTTATGCCACCGCGTAGATATCCCCGAAGAGGAGAGTCGGTAAATCCGGATGCAAAATTAACGAAAATTTTCATTAGTTCAACGCCTCCACACATTAATATGTTCCGAAAACGCCCTCAACAGCTGTCGCGGGGGTAAAATAGAGAAGTGGGATTCATGATGAGAGGGAGGCGAAACTGATGTTGCGAATGTCGGATTTTTTTTGTAATTTTGTATGTTTGAAACTGATACGACAATGGCAAACGAAGAACAGCAGAAACAATATCAAGCCGACAATATCCAGGTGCTCGAGGGCCTGGAAGCCGTAAGGAAACGTCCGGCCATGTACATAGGCGATATCTCGGGACGCGGACTGCATCACCTGGTGTATGAGGTGGTGGACAACTCGATCGACGAGGCTCTCGCAGGATTCGCCAACCATATAAAGGTGACTATACTCGAAGACAACTCCATACGCGTTGAGGANAACGGACGCGGCATACCGGTGGATATGCACGAGAAGATGCACAAGCCGGCGCTGGAGGTGGTGCTGACGGTGCTTCACGCCGGAGGTAAATTCGACAAGGGGAGCTACAAGGTGTCAGGCGGTCTGCACGGTGTGGGCGTCAGCTGCGTCAATGCCCTCTCCGACTATCTTCGCGCCGAGATTCACCGCAACGGCAAAATCTACATGCAGGAATATGCCTATGGCAAACCCTCATGCGANATGACCGTCATCGGCGAGACCGACCGCACGGGCACCACCATCATCTTCCACCCGGACGCCTCCATATTCACCGAGACCGTNTACGACTTCGAGACTCTGGCCAACAGACTGCGCGACCTGTCNTACCTGAACGCGGGCATTCGCCTTGAGCTGACGGATGAACGGGTAAGAGATGAGCAGGGAGAGCCGAAACGCTCGGTGTTCTTCTCACGCGAAGGNCTNAAGGAATTCGTGAAATACATCGATTCCGGCAAGGAGCCGCTCATCAACGAGATTATCCACATCAATACGGAGAAGAACGGAGTTCCCGTGGAGGTAGCGATGACCTACAACACCTCCTTNAACGAGAATATCTTCTCCTACGTCAACAATATCAATACGATCGAGGGTGGCACACATCTGACGGGCTTCCGTCGCGGACTGACGACGACGCTGAAAAAATATGCCGATGACAACCANCTGCTCGACAAGCTGAAGATAGAACTTTCGAAAGAGGANTTCCGCGACGGACTGACGGCGGTGATCTCGGTGAAGGTGCAGGAGCCGCAGTTCGAGGGACAGACCAAGACGAAGCTGGGCAACAGCGACATCATGGCNGTAGTATCGCAGGCCATCAGCGAGGCATTGAAGAATTATCTTGAGGAGAATCCGAAACAGGCACGCGCGATAGTCGACAAAGTAGTNTTGGCGGCCACGGCACGCGCGGCTGCCCAGTCGGCGAGACAGAAAGTGCAACGCAAGACGCCGCTCGGAGGCGCGGGCCTTCCCGGCAAGCTGGCCGACTGCAANAGCCGCGACGCGGCGCAATGCGAGTTGTTTCTCGTCGAGGGTGACTCGGCAGGCGGATCGGCAAAGCAGGGACGCAATCCCAACTTCCAGGCTATCCTCCCGCTGCGAGGCAANATCCTGAATGTGGAGAAGGCCATGGACCACAAGGTATTCGAATCGGAGGCTATCGTCAATATCTTCAAGGCTCTCGGAGTGACCATCGGCACTGAGGAGGACCCCAAGGAGGCCAATCTCACCAAACTCCGTTATCACAAGGTGATAATCATGACGGATGCCGATGTCGACGGCGCGCACATCGCGACGCTGCTGATGACATTCTTCTTCCGCAAGATACGTCCGCTCATCGACAACGGCTGTCTCTATATCGCCACTCCACCCCTCTACAAATGCTCGACGAAGGGTAAGAACAAAATCGAGGAGTATGCCTGGGACGAGCAGCAGGTGCAGCGATTCATCGACACNCGCTGCGACGGCGAGCGCAGCCGGCTCGTGCTGCAGCGCTATAAGGGTCTCGGCGAGATGAGCGCGCAGCAGCTCTGGGAGACCACGATGGATCCNGAGAACCGGATGCTCAAGAAGGTGACACTTCTGAACGCCGCCGAAGCCGACCACACCTTCTCCGTGCTGATGGGCGAGGAGGTGGAACCCCGTCGCGAGTTTATCGAGGCCCACGCATCCTATGCGAATATCGACGCGTAATATCAACCTAAAAATCATAAGTATGAAAAAGAGTGTAGCCGCGATGACATTCGCGATGGTCGGGATAGCGGCCATGGCAGCGCCGCCGATGCATCATGAGCCCAAGGCATCGAGCGATCTCAAGGAGGATGCCCACAAGGCCTTCACNGAGAATGCCCCGGAGGGTTGCAAGGACCTCGTGCCTCATTTCGCCATCTTCGGCAAGAGGGATAAGTTCTATATCGGCATCGGAGGAAGCGTGAAGGTGACAGCCGGGGTGGATCTCGGGGACCCGATCGACAATGCCAACGAATTTATCACGGCTGATATAGAGCCAGTCGGGGTCGGAGACCACGCGAAGTTCAATCTCTCGGCGATGCAGTCGAACCTCTACTTCAACTTCGTGGCCCTTCCGGGGACATCGAATCAGATCGGAGCGTTCATCAACATGTACTTCCTCAATAACTACGCGCCGGTGCTGCAGCAGGCCTACATCACCTGGCGGGGAATCTCGGCGGGCTACAACTACTCCGTCTTTTCAGACAACGGAGCCATGCCGCCGACAATCGATTTCGAGGGACCTAACGCCGGGACNGCCTTCCCCCTGCCTACACTCTCATACACCTATAAATTCGGACGCGACAAGGCTTGGGCTGTCTCAGCCGGCCTGGAGCTATCCCAGCTCTCGCAGACGAATTCGGCACGCTCACGCACAGTGAATCAGGGTGCGCCCGATATCCCCGCCGCCATCCGCTATTCATGGAACGACAAGGAGGATTGGGTGAGATTCTCGGCAATCCTGCGCAACATGAACTACCGCAACGTCGAGGCCGACAAGAATACGGATGTCGTGGGCTGGGGAATCTCACTCAGCGGCACCTCGGAGATAGNGAAGAATCTGCGCGCCTACTGGACCGGCACATACGGCCANGGCATCGCATCCTACATCCAGGACCTCAACGGGGGGCATCTCGATCTCACTCCCTACGGCAANGCCGGGGGACTGAAGGCAACCAAGACATGGGGAGCCTTCGGCGGACTGCAGTATAACTTCACGNCGGATGTGTATATGTCGGCCTCCTATTCACATGTGCGCAATTATGCCTCGCCATGGAGCGGCGGGGAACCGCTGACATTCGACGAGGCATATAAATACGCGCAGTATGTGAACGGATCGCTCTTCTGGAACGTGAATTCGATTGTCACGACCGGAGTGGAGTATCTCTACGGGCGTCGGGTGAACAACGACCTGACACAGGCCCACACCAACCGCNTCCANGCNATGCTTCAGGTGAGCTTCTGATNTCCGGAGGCATACCATCGGGAGCGGAAGAGACGGATAAGGAATATCAATCCGCGGAACGTCAGCTCCACGCACATAGCAATCCATACACCACGCAAACCCATAGACTTCGACAGCATCCAGGCCAACGGCACACGCACGGCCCAGATGCTGCCGAAGTTCATTAATGCCGGTATCTTGGTATCCCCCACCCCGACGAAGACACCATAGGCCACGATGGAGGCGGCGAACATGGGTTCGGCCCAGGCCTCGATGCGGAGCACCTCCGCGCCGAGGTCGCGGATGGCTTCGACGGGNGTAATAAGCCCCATGATCTGCGGGGCGAANATCCACATGAGGACACCCATGACCGTCATNGCCACGACACCGAGACCGACCGACATGTAGCCGAAACGGCGGACAAGCAGTGGGCGGCCNGCACCATGGCTCTGGCCGGTCAAGGCGGTGGCGGCGTCGCCTATGCCGTAGCCGGGCATATAGCAGAGGCTCTCGGCNGTGACAGCAAAGGCATTCGCGGCGATGGCGATGACTCCGAGAGGGGTGACGATCATAGTTATGGCNATCTGCGCNCCGCATATTATGGCGTGTTCAAGCGTCATCGGAGCGGATATGCCGACCGCAGTGCGNGTGACGTCGCGAGTGGGACGGAAACTGCCGCGATGCCCGACAAGNCGGAGTTCGGGCTGGCGGACGCAGGCATAGTACATCATNACNACGGCACAGACGGCCTCGGCACAGACNGTNCCGAGAGCGGCGCCGAGCACACCGAGTCCGGCACCGGGAATGGTNAGCGACAATCCCAACACCTCATAGTGGCCGGTCGGGAATATGANCANGAAATTGAATATACAGTCGAGCAGACACATCAGGCCGCTCAAAATGCTGGGCACTTTCATATTNCCGACGCAACGNAGCATTCCGCCGGCAAGGTAGTTGAGAGTCAGCAGAGGGAGAGCCGCGATGAAGACCACAAAATATAGCGAGGCGGCGGGATTAATCCGGGGGGTGCCACCGAGCCAATATGGGAGAGGAATGGCGATGGCNACGCCAATNAGGGNGACAACGACACTGAAAATGAGGGNAGCCGATATTCCCTGNCTCAGCACCCGCCGNGCCCCCTCCTCATCCTTGGCGCCCACACGGTGGGCGACCTGCACGGAATAACCGGAAGTCATGGCGGAGCAAATCCCCCAGAAGAGCCACAGNCTCGTGGAGACGAGGCCGATTGACGCCGAATCGTCGGCACCGAGCCTGCCGACCATCGAGGCATCTATATACTGCATGGCTATGCTTGAAAGCTGAGCCAACATGGCAGGCAGCGACAGCATCACAGTCAGATGCAGCCGCTGCCCCCAGGAGAGNTCCTTTCCCTCCCTTATAAATTTAATGTCTGTCTTCAAATCTTCAAACTGTCAATTGATTACATCNGCCATNCGNCGCAGGGCCTCGGCGAGGCGGGAGCGTTGGGTAGCGTAGTTGATGCGGATGTAGGCCGGATCGCCGTACGATTCTCCGGAGCTTACACGCACCTTGGCCCGCTCAAGGAGAAGCCGGGAGACTTCGTCGCCGGTCATGCCGGTGGAGCGGATATCGATCCATGCGAGATAGGTCGATTCAGAATCGCACACCTTCAGCCGGGGCATTTCGGAGGCGAATGTGTCGCGCAGGAGCGTGTAGTTGTCGTAAAGGTAACGATTNAGAGCGNCGAGCCANTCCCCTCCCTCATTATATGCCGCCTGCANGCCTATGACACCGAAGGGATTCACGTCGCAGACCTCATTGTCGTTGATNGCGCGGTCGATTTTGGCGCGGGTCTCCTCATCGGGGCANACGATATTAGCGATCTGCAGGCCNGCGGTGTTGAAGGCTTTGCTCGGNGAGCAGCAGACGATCGCGGAGTCNTCGACCGTGGCGTAAGGNATATAAGCGGGAGCATCGGGATGCACCAGTTCACAATGTATCTCATCGCTCACNACGCGCACACCGTGGCGGCGGCATATGTCGCGCAGACGGCAGAGNTCCTCACTTGTCCACACACGTCCCGTGGGGTTATGGGGATTGCAGAGTATAAGGAGCCGCGCGGCNGGATCCGAAGCGAGTCGCTCAAGGCCGTCGAAATCTATTTCGTAAGTGAATCCTTTCTCCGTATCGATGCGTCGAAGGGGATTGTCGAGACGCAGAGCCTTGTTGTTTCTCACCGAAGAGAAGAAACAGTTGTATGCGGGTGTCTGGAGAATGANACCCTCTCCGGGAGAGACNAGAGCCTTTACGATGGCCGATATGGCGGGGACGACTCCGGATGTATAGATTACCCTTCTGCGGTCGATAGACCAGCCGTGACGGTCGGCGAACCAGTCGTGAAGAGCCTTGTAATAGTCGTCGCCGACGTCGGTATATCCGAAGATGCCGGTGTCGACACGCCGACGCAGGGCTTCGACGACGNCAGGGGCTGTCGGGAAGTCCATGTCAGCGACCCAGAGCTGGATGACATCCGGGGCGTCAGCGTTGGAGTCCCACTTCATCGAGCCGGAGCCGTGGCGGTCGACGGGGTTATCGAAATAAGCGTTATCCATTGATTCTCATCCTTTCCTGACGTTTATCTTCACCTCGCCGTGGCGGTCGAGGGAGTTCCCGTCGATAATGATTTCTCCGGCGGAGGGGATATTGATCTCACCCTTTGCCGGGTTCTTGATGCTCGTGACGTGGTTGAGGATTGTAGCCTTCACCTCGCTGTCCTCGAAAGAGAGGTCGCAGTCAGGNGCGAACTCGCAATCCTCGAGAATAAGGTCCTTGCAGTAGCATAACGGCTGAGTGCCGGAAATCTTGCATCTTACGAGATGCAGCCGGCGGGAATGCCANCCGAGGTATTCGCCGTGNAGTTCGGAGTCGTAGATGGTGACATTNTCTGTGCCCCAGAAGGCATCTTTGGAATGTATGACGGCGTTGCGGATGATGACNTTNCGGCAATACTGGAAGGAATAGTTGCCGTTCTGCCGCCATCCGTCGATGTCGATATCGTGGGAGTGCATGAAGAGATAGTCGGCATGGTCGACCTCCACATTGCGGGCGATNACGTTGGCNACATGCCAGAGNGTTTCCTGAGCGTCGGGGATGGANACGTTGCGGAGTTCTATGCCATCCATCTCGCGGAACATCTTCGGAGCATCGACGCGGGTATCGGTCATGACAAGATTACGTGAATACCAGAGGGCGGCACGTGCGCCGGGAGTGAACAGGCAATCGTGTACACGGAAGCCGTCGACGTGCCAGAAGGGATATTTACCCTCGAAGGTGCAATGGTCGGCCTCGATGTTGGCGCAGCATTTGAGAGCCGATTCGCCGGCGTGGATGGTTACGTTCTCAAGGCGCAGGTTGCGCGTGCCGAAGAGGGGACGCTCCCCTCCGAATTCTTTATCGCGGATTGTTTCCATGGTAAGTTGACGTGAATGTTATATTTTTCAGAATGCAAATTTACTGATATTTATCNTATTCCGCAATACCCGAATCGCGGGTATGATGACCAATATTCAAGAAACGGCGTNAGCNGGGATGGTTTGTGCGGCAATAAGGAGTCGTAGAGGCTCGTTGATTGGAATATGACAGAATCATCATTTTTGACGGATTGGAGATTTATCTGCCTCGCGGCGGGGTTCGCGGTGGCGGGTATTCTTTTCGCGATTGTGGCCTACAGGCGGGGAAAGCCCCGGAGGACGGGGCGCAAAGGTGAGCGTCGTGTCAGGCGCGAGCTCCGTCGGCTNCCACGACGCGACTTCGTGGCCATGCACGACCTGATGCTTCCCTCCGGAACGGATTCGGAGGGACGGCGGCGTTATGTGCAGGTGGANCATGTGGTGGTCTCGACACGGGGGATATTCGTCATCGAGACNAAAGCGATGTCCGGNCATATACAGGGTAATGAGGATGCGCAGTATTGGCAACAGCGATTCATGATGAGCAGCAAATCGTTTTATAACCCGTTGCTTCAGAACGAGGCTCATATCAGGGTGATACGCAGGGGGTTNCGCGGGGTTGCGGCGGAGNTGTTCGTATCGGCGGTNGTGTTCACCGAGGCCTGGCGCATCGATGTGCTGACGGAGGANCTTGTGAAGAAACGCCGCTGGTGGTCGGCCCGGCATATACGGCGCACGCTTGACCCGGCGCGTTCGGTGAAGGGAAGTTGGTGGCGCAGGAGGAAGGCTGTGGTGCTCGACGANTCNAANGTAGTCATGCGTCTGGAGAGTCTGAGGGGGGAATTGAAGCGCAGGCCTAAAGTGCTGACGCGTGAGGAGATGGAGGATATCGCGGAGAGGATAAAGGGGATGGTTGCCGGTGAGGCTTCAAGGCGCCGNCATGTNGCGGATGTGCGGCGGACGGCGCGCTCGAAGGAGCGCGACATACGCTCGGGGATATGTCCGCGTTGCGGCGGANGGCTGATACTGCGGGAGGGGCGGACGGGGCCATTCCTCGGATGCAGCAATTATCCGCAGTGCCGCTTCACNTGNGAGCCGTGAACGACCATGCCNTGTTGTCGCGGAGCNTATACCGATAATACTGAGGAGCGGGGCGGGAATATCAAGGATTTTGATTAACTTTGCATCGTCCTGACGCCGGCATACGGAATATACACCGACCGGAGACCTTGACATGACTAACCTTCAATCATCTTTACCTATGGAATCAACCTTACAACCGACTGATAACCACCGACCAACCGGTCGCGTACATTATGGATTCGTAATCGTGGCCTGCTGTTGCCTTATAATGGGCATCGATGTCGGGCTTGTGTTCAGCTGCGCCGGNATCTTCTATGATCCGGTGAGCAAGGCATTGGGGGTGCCGATCGGAGAGTTCGGCCTATATATGTCGATTTCTTACGTAGCCTCGACGCTGATGCTCCCCCTCGCCGGGCGCATGATCGAACGGTACGGCTCTCGACGACTGCTCACTCTCAATTCCCTGATTCTCGGCCTGACTGTTTGTTCGATGGGACTGTTCAGTTCCGTATGGGGGTTCTACGCTGCGGGCGTTGTGATGGGGGTGACACTGGCGTTTCTGCTTTATCTGAGTTTTCCGATACTTGTCAACGCATGGTTCCGNACNAANGTNGGNCTGATGATNGGNATATGCAGNGCNGCNTCNGGNATNGGNGGNATGNTGTTNAATCCNATGGGCGGGGCGATTATCTCATCGTGGGGCTGGCGAGCGGCCTATCTGACGTTCGGAGGGATGATACTGCTGATCGTGACTCCGATTATCGGGATATTGTTGCGCGACCGTCCGGAGGANAAGGGNCTGAACCCTTACGGNTATNCNGNGGAGGCCAAANCCGGANGNGGAAGTCAGGAATCGGAGGGAATGGATTATTCCAAAGCAGTGAGGACGGCNGCTTTCTACGCGGTGCTTCTCTTNGCCTTCATCATGATGGGGGTATCGACACTGAATCTGTTTATTCCGAAGTATATAAGCAACGCCGGTTTCTCCGAGGTTGAGGCTTCNCTGGCNGCGGCGGCCGTGATGGCGGGCGTGACGGGAGGCAAGCTTCTGTTGGGGGCGATCAATGACCGCAATTGTCTTTACGGGGTTCTGACGTGTACGCTTTTCGGCGTGGNNGGNATNGTGNTGNTNCTGACNGGNGGNANNACCNTNTGGNTATTNNTGNNNGGNTGNTTTCTCTTCGGNTGGGAGTATGCCGGNGTGACGGTNCAGACCGCGATGCTGACNGGACACGCCTTCGGGAAGAAGCATTACACACGCATCTACGCNNTNATNTCNATNGCNNTGGCNNCCGGCGGNGCTNTNGCNTCNGGNGGCTGGGGNNTGCTNGCTGACGCCACNTCCTTCCGAACGGTCTTCATNACCGGCGGAGTGATTCTNTCGATNGGNTGCNTGTTGGGTCTCTTCGCCTATTTCCGAGGCGGAGACAGCAGAAGATGACGAATGATACGGCTGGAGTCTACTATTGCCAGNGAGGAAGGTGGCATAGCTGCGCTTATCTTCAGTCAGAAACTTAATCATTCTGAAAAGTCGATTTTCCGATGTTTGCCAACTCGATATTTTTTCGTAAATTTGTAAAATGGATAACCTCAAGATACAAGACTTTGGACCGATAGCTGACATTGATATCCNCTTCGGAGATCTGACATTCTTTATCGGTCCGCAGGCAAGTGGGAAAAGTATAGCTCTTGAGACAGTGAAACTGGCGAAGGANCGTGATAGCATTGTCTCGACCCTGGATCGTCATAACTATATCATNGGCCACGACCCCAAACGAATTCTGAANGTATATTTCGGTGAAGGGATGGAGAAAATATGGACATCCGACACTTCCATTTCCGTGGATGGAGAGAGGCTTACCCTTCATAGTCTGGCTCAACCTGTATCTGACAAGGAGAGTTCCATATTCTACATCCCGGCACAAAGAATCGTGTGTATGGGAGACGGATATCCAAAATATTTCAGTGACTTNTCATTTACCACTCCTTTTGTTCTAAGAGAATTCACTGAAACCCTGCGCACTTTTCTTCAACTCGGACTTGGAAATAAAAAAAGAATATTTCCCGTCAAAGATGACCTCANNGATTTTCAAAAAAAGGCTTTTGACAGTTCAATTTTTCATCANGGCGANATAGTGATGGATGAGGTGTCGGGNCAAAAGAAAATGATGCTCAGTGTCGANGGTATGACCATCCCGTTCATGGCATGGAGTGCAGGACAAAAGGAATTTATGCCTNTGTTGCTGGGATTCTACTGNCTGGCCTCTCCTCCCGAGCAATCCGGCAGGCGCAAAAGATTTGAAACGGTGGTGATAGAGGAGCCTGAGATGGGCCTACACCCGAAGGCNATAGTCAGCATACTGCTTCAGGTTTGCGAACTCATGCAAAGCGGATACAAGGTGATTGTATCGACCCATTCATCTCTTATGTTGGAATATGCGTGGGCTTTCAATACGCTCAAGGGTCATTCCAGGGATTTCCACAAAGCAATGTGTGACTTATTCAAGGTAACTACAGGATCAGCAGCCGGCAAAATGCTGAAGGGAATTCAGGAGAAATCTGTTCGCACCTATTTCTTCTCCCGCACGGATCCGGCCGGAAAAGTGAAGTCAAAGGACATCACTTCTCTTGATGTAATGTCAGAACAACAGGAATTATCCGAATGGGGAGGAATTGCTGAATTTTCAGCTCATGTGAACAATATTATCTCCAAGCACCTGCTGTAAATACCATCATGGCAAGAAATACCAGTCCCTCATCGGCAGACCTCGCGTCGATATGCCTGACAGATTCTCAACTTAAGCCCTATCTTAAAAGCGGTTTGGGAGGCTTGCGGAAAAGCGATCGCTCCCGGGTCAAGGTGCCTTACAGCAGTCTATTGACCTGCAGTATCGATCTTGATGCTTCGTTGAAACATGCCTATCCACAAGCAAACAGGTGGGACTATGCCATTGAATATGACAGGAGAACATACTTTTTAGAGGTACATCCCGCCTCCACATCTGAAATCAGCAGCATGATACAGAAGGTTGAATTTTTAGAGCGTTGGGCCGGTAGCCACCTCCCTAAATTGCTGGAGCCACAACCCGGTGTTTCTGTAAGATGTTACTACTGGGTTGCATCAGGAAGCACAGACCTACGAATTAGTCAGACCTCTCCTCAAGCCCGGAAACTCGCTATGAAACATATTAAGCCCGTAGGTAGAATATGGGATTACTCGAAGCTTATTAAATAAAATGCCAACTCATCAAGATTTCAACGCAGCGAGCTAATGCGGTTGTTTCTATTTTATTCCCGGTCATTCTCTCCAAAATCATATCCCCTATTGGCTATTCGGAATGTATTTACTAACTTTGCAGTCCAAGAGTGTGCTTGAATTTACTCGATTAAAAATTTTAGCTATAAAGGAAATGATTCTTACATCCCTTTGAGCCTCTTTCCGGTAAATGAAAGTTAAATCCAAATACTCTCTAACGCTTCAAATCAACTCTACTTATGAAATATAGCCATCTACATAAGAAACGTAATTATATATTTGCTTCTTTCGCTATCGCGTTGGCCGGCATGGCGCTGACAGGATGCAGCCAGTCGGACGAACCGGATTTCAATCAGCCCGAGGAACTCCCGGCCGACATTCATCTCGGGGCAATCATCACGGAGATTTCTTCACGCTGGGTTACCGAGGGATCTATTCTTACCATCTCGATTCCGGAATTCAATTATTCCTGCACGGATCCGGAGATGAAGTTGTCAGCTATAAGCCTCATTCATGCCGGTGACACTATTGCCACTCGCCCTTTCAAGGAGGGTTTCTCTATCTCAACTACGGTGGGAGCCTGGGCGCACGGGGATAATGAGCTTACTTTGTCGGCAATCTTCAGTACGCCGACATGGACGGTGGAGAAAGAGTTCATGCATCCTAAGGTAATCGTATTCAATGAGCTTCCCCATTATG
Organism: bacterium; assembly: GCA_014802625.1. Classification (GTDB taxonomy): domain Bacteria; phylum Bacteroidota; class Bacteroidia; order Bacteroidales; family Muribaculaceae; genus Lepagella. The sequence continues at coordinate 48,174 of JAAVBX010000013.1, forward strand.
AAATCGAGGGTACAATCGAGAAGGATATCAAATGGCTGGCTTCAAATGGGGAGAAGTTTCAGCATTTCTTCACGTTCAGCAGTGTCGACCACGTCTTCAGAATAGGTTCGATCACGTGGACGGCGAGCAACGGCGAACGCTTCACGTTCAATAAACTCGCCGATATGACTCCGACATTCCATATCGTGGAAAGCGCGACAAACTTCGATGCCGACATCACCTCCACGGAACTCCACTGGTTCAGACCGGACGGCCCGGCTGTGCCTTCGCAGGAGGATTATCTGACGGGACGCACGTCACTCTACGGCGATTTCACCGTGCGCGGAATCCACGAGGACATCCTGGTAGAGACCTCATCCACAGAGAAATTTACCCTCGTTGCCGGAACAACCGAAACTGATCCGAACCTCTAATTTATAGTGGCCATATGCATATATATGGATCATATTACAAAAATTTCTAAAACCATTAAATATTAAAAAAATCTCTTACTATTCTGAATATTATCTTGAGATATATTTTTAGTACAATAATAGTTGTACTATTTACGGCAGAGATAAAGGCTGAAATAACGAAGGAGATGAACCTTCACTATGAAGAATCTGATTTCACTATTGATCGCAATGACGATATGGTCATAAAAGTAGACGCGACAAACCTGCTGAGAATGGATAACTCCTATGATTTCAATCGACCCTTTCTACCGGAGTTGGTATACCAAGTAGCCCAGCTAAAAGGTAATGATTACTTTGATACTGAACTCATAGTTGAACATTCAGACCCTATCCTCATAGCGGAAAATGTGAAAATTGCAGTTATGCTACCGCTTCCATACGAAGGTAATGATTGGATTGTATATGATTTTTGTAATCAAAAACCATTGGAAACCGTACGGCTAACCCATTCTCTAAGTGCGGGATGGAATGTATGGGTTCGACCATATATCTATGAACTGACAACAGGTAACCTTTACTTCACCAAAGATATAACCATTAAAGCGACCTTTAAACGGAAAACGAATTCTCTGACACTCTGACAATGGATGGCAAACCGATGGAAGCCCATATTATTTTTTTACAATTATTTGGATAATATCGAATATTGTGTTATATTTGCAACTGATTCCATATAAGATGAGCTAATCATCTCAACTTGGATTCCGCTACGAGACCATCATACAATACTAACCCACAATTAAGACCTGTAAACGCTTTGAAGTACTTTTAATCAATCCCCACCATTGTTACTCTGTTCATTCGAGATAAATGCGGATGAATTGAAGTATTTCGATTTCCATGAACCGCTCAACTTCTCTGAATTTTAGTGTAGTATTCAATGATCATTCAATCCCAATGTATTAGTTGCAATAATGGTCTCACATAAGTCATGAAGCAATGAAAAAAGTGTATAACCTAAACCAATCAGTAGTATGAAAATAATTCTACGAATAATCATCGGTATCTTGATGGTGCTCCCAACTGCCGTTTGGGCGGATATTGTCAAGGAACTGAGTCTCCACTATGATACCGAGGACTTTACCATAACCCGTAATGGAGATATGGTAAAGGTGGATGTAACTCCGATGCTCTCACTCGATAATGTCTATGACAGCAATCGTCCTTACCTCCCGGAAATGGTCTATAACCTTGCTCAACTTGGAGGCAGGGAGTTCTATGAAACGGAACTTACAGTAACGACATCAGAGCCAATCCTTTTGGCCGAGAATGTAACTGTTGCTACAATGAATCCCTTTGAGGCCAACCCCGACAAGGATTGGGAGCAATATTTCTTCAATGACAAGACACCACAGGAGAAAGTAAAATTGACTGTATTTTCAAATTTATGGGGAGTTTGGGTTCGTCCCATACTCTATGACCTTGCTACCGGAAATTTGTATCTAACCACCGATATAGATATAAAAGTGACTTTTAGAAGGAAAATTGACTCGAAAGAGATTCACAACGAGATTCGGAACTCGCCCAATACCAAAAGCGAGAACTCCGTAGCCCCTCAGCTTATTATAGGAATTCACGAAAGTCTAGATCTCATTCCCGACGGTTTTGCACCATCTGACAGTGCTGATTACATGATAATCACCTCAAAAACATTGAAAAGTGCATATGATTCATTGGCACATTGGAAATTTCAAAAGGGCCTAAGTGTCAAAGTCATCACAATTGAAGAGATTACAAATACATATGATGGCTCGACATTACAAGAAAAAATCAAGAATTGTATTAGACAACATTATTTATATCGATTAAATTATGTCCTTCTGGGAGGAGGTACTAATATCATTCCGAGTCCCTTATGTTATGGAGAAGTCAATATCCCCGGCACTGGGAACTCAATTCCTACTGATATGTATTATTCCTGTTTGTATGGCCAAATTGATTGGGATTCTAATAAGAATAAAATTTACGGAGAGATTGATGACAACTGCACACTAGCACCAGCACTCGTTGTCACTAGAGTACCTTTAGATACATCGAAAGAGGTGATGGTATTTGTCAACAAAGTAATTAATTATGAGAAAGGATTACCAAATTCTCAAGATTATCCCTTACCTTCCGAACCATCCATTCTACTTACAGGCGCAGAAATGAACGGCAAAACAAAGGATGGTAGAAGCGATGCTCAAGTCAACGGAGACTTCATTTATGATGTAGGAATTAAATCATACTGGACAAACACTGTGGATAAGAAGTTTGACACATCCAAGCCTGGATTCAAATTAGATGCTGACTTCATTTCTGATCAACTTGAGGCTGGATATGCCTTCATTGATGTACAATCACACGGCAAACGAGCAGGTTGGCTTTTTCCAAACGGCTATGAATTCACCAATTTAACAGCACGTAAGAATATCCAGAATCCTGCATATACTGTCATCACTTCCAACGCCTGTAATGTCAATGCGTTTGATAAGTCGAGTCGCGCAAATCCTTGTTTAAGCCAGTTTCTGATTGGAGATGCAAAGAATGGAGTCATTGCATTTTATGGCAGTTCTCGAGAGGGCCTAGGAGCAGAAAAACCCGACCAATATGGCTACTCTCAATTGTATGAGAGTGCTTTTTATGGAATGCTATTAAAAGATCCATTGGAGAATAAAAGCTTTGGAAGAATAACCGCGCTTAGTAAAGAGAGATATAGATTGAGAGCGGACTCTATCCTTGCCTATCGTTGGCTTCATTTTGGATTTAATCCTATAGGGGATCCCGAAATGCCTATTCGTGTAACGGAAGCTGCAAGTTTTGACAGTGTACCCATCTCTATAATCAACAAGGGTATAATGACACGTATCACAGTTGGCACGAATAATTGTATGATTAGTCTGACTGGCACAAAAAAAGGGAAGCCTTTCAAAGCAGTGACAAGAAGAGGATCGATACTCCAGCTAATGGAAGCATTGCCAGATGACCCTGTATTAGTGATAAGCAAACAGAATTACAAGCCATTGATTGTGGAAGGTAAGGAGAAGATTCTCTCATTAGGTAAAACCCAAAATAGGATTATCGGACCTTCTGATGTGACTGTTGCAAACAATATCGTATGTATTGCCATAGACTCCAATGAGAACTCAAATATTCAACTCACACTCTATGACCTTATGGGAAATGTGAGAATACAGGGTAACCCAATGACAGGCAATAATGAAGAAATCGACATCTCCTATCTGGAGAAAGGAGTCTACATCCTAAGCATACAGATTGATGGGCAACCAATCGAATCGCATAAGATTCTCAAAAGATAATAAAGTGGGGAGCGGATTTGCGGATTAATTGGATTTTGAGTAACTTTGCAAGTTGAATACCAGTGGTGTTCAACTTTTTTTCATAACGCAATCTACACAACGTCACTACGATGGAGTATAATCATAAGGAAATCGAAAGCCGCTGGCAAAACTACTGGCGCGAAAATGACATTTACCGGACAGAAATCAACCCGGCCAAAAAGAAATTCTATGTGCTCGATATGTTCCCCTACCCCTCCGGGGCGGGCCTGCATGTGGGCCATCCGCTTGGCTATATAGCCAGCGACATCTATTCGCGCTTCAAACGTCAGCAGGGCTTCAATGTGCTCCATCCGATGGGGTATGACGCCTACGGTCTGCCCGCCGAACAATATGCCATCCAGACCGGTCAGCATCCGGAAAAGACTACCACGGAGAATATCGCCCGCTATCGCAACCAGCTCGACAAGATAGGATTCTCTTTCGACTGGAGCCGCGAGGTACGCACCTGCGATCCCGACTACTATAAATGGACGCAATGGGCATTCATGCAGATGTTCAACCATTATTATGACCGCACGGCAGGCAAGGCTCTCCCGATCAGCAAGCTTGAGGAGCATTTCGCCCAACATGGCACGGAGGGATTGAACGCCGCCTGCGGCAAGGAACTCACTTTCACCCCGGAGGAATGGAATTCATGGGATGAGAAAAAGCGTCGGGAGGTGCTGATGAACTATCGCATAGCCTATCAGGGGGAATCGATGGTGAACTGGTGTCCGGCACTCGGGACAGTCCTTGCCAACGATGAGGTTTCGGAAGGCGTGAGTGTGCGCGGAGGTCATCCTGTGGAACAGCGTGTGATGAACCAGTGGTGTCTCCGTGTGTCGGCATATGCCCCACGTCTGCTCTCCGATATGGAGGAACTGGAATGGAGCGACTCCCTGAAGGAGACCCAGCGTAACTGGATCGGCCGGAGCGAGGGGGCGGAAATGAAGTTCGGTGTCAAGGATTCCGATCTGAAGCTTGAGATATTCACCACTCGCCCCGACACCATCTTCGGCGTGACCTTCATGGTGCTCGCGCCGGAATCGGCATACGTCAATCAACTCGTCACTCCGGACCAGAAAGAGGCCGTAGACAAATATCTCGATGAGGTGAAACATAAGACGGAACGCGAGCGTCAGATCGACAAGCGCGTCAGCGGTGTCTTCACCGGCAGCTACGCCATCAATCCGCTGACCGGCAAAGAGATACCCATTTATGTCAGTGACTACGTGCTGGCAGGCTACGGCACCGGCGCCATCATGGCGGTTCCGGCCCACGACTCGCGCGACTATGCCTTCGCCCGTCATTTCAATCTGCCCGTGATTCCCCTCATCGAGGGTGCCGATGTCTCGGAAGAGAGCTTCGACGCCAAGGAGGGGATAATGATGAACTCCGAGGGTCCGAAACTCAACCTTAACGGCCTGACGGTGAAGGAAGCCATGGCGAAGGCCAAGGAATTCATCGAGGAGGAGGGACTGGGCAAAGTTAAAGTCAACTTCCGCCTCCGCGATGCCATATTCTCGCGCCAGCGTTATTGGGGAGAACCCTTCCCGGTTTATTACAAGGATGGGGTCCCCTACCTCATGAATGAGAACGAGCTTCCGCTGCTTCTGCCGGAGGTCGACAGCTATCTTCCGACCGAGGATGGCCAACCCCCGCTGGGACGCGCCAAAGGTTGGGAGACGAAGGAGGGATACCCCATCGAGCTCTGCACGATGCCGGGCTTCGCCGGCTCATCGGCCTATTATCTGCGCTATATGGACCCGCACAACAGCGAGGCCCTCGTCAGCCGCGAGGCCGATGAATACTGGCAGGACGTCGACCTCTACATCGGGGGTGCGGAACATGCCACAGGCCACCTGATCTACTCACGTTTCTGGAATAAATTCCTCTATGACCTCGGTCTGGTGGTGAAGAAAGAGCCATTCCGCAAGCTCGTCAACCAGGGTATGATCCAGGGGCGCAGCAGCTTCGTTTACCGTATAAAGGACACCAACACCTTCGTCAGCCACGGACTCAAGGATCAGTATGAGGTCGCTCCCATCCGTGTAGACATCTCGATGGTGAACAACGACATTCTCGATACCGACCGCTTCCGCGCATGGCGTCCCGACTTCGCCGACGCCGAGTTCATACTTGAGGATGACGGAAAATATCATTGCGGGTATGCTGTGGAGAAGATGTCGAAATCGATGTTCAACGTCGTCAATCCCGATGATATTGTGGAGCGTTACGGCGCCGACACTCTGCGACTCTACGAGATGTTCCTCGGTCCGCTCGAACAGTCGAAGCCCTGGGACACAAATGGCATAGATGGCGTCAACCGCTTCCTTCGCAAACTCGTCGGACTCTTCTCCAAGGCCGATCTCGAGAATCGCGCCGAGATGCCTAAGGAGACCAAAAAGACGATGCACAAGCTCATCAAGAAGGTGACACAGGATATCGAGAACTTCTCCTTCAATACGACTGTGGCCGCATTCATGATCGCTCTCAACGAACTTACCGCGCAGAAATCCACATCGGCCGAGGCAATGGAGATATTCACGATTCTTATCGCCCCCTTCGCGCCCCATCTTGCCGAAGAATTTTGGCATCAGCTCGGGCATGAGGGCACCGTGGCCGACGCCCCCTGGCCGACATGGGATGAGGAGGCTATAAAGGATGACTCGGTGAAATACCCCGTAAGCTTCAACGGCAAATCACGCTTCGTCATCGAAGTGGCCGCCGGCACTGATGCTGCCGAAGTGGAGCGTCTGGCCCTCTCCGATCCCGCGGCAGCGAAATGGCTTGAGGGGAAGAGCGTGAAAAAAGTGATAGTCGTTCCCGGCAAGATTGTCAATGTGGTGGTGAAATAAAGAGCCCGCGTGCTGCGTTAATCCATTATGCACAACAACAATATGGAAGATTCACGACGCGAGCTGGTGTTCGCCAGCAACAACCCCCATAAACTCAGCGAGGTGCGCCGTATAGTCGGCGACCGATTCAAAATACTGTCATTGGCCGAAATCGGCTGTCATGACGACATACCCGAAACCGCCGACACCTTGGCAGGGAATTCCCTGCTCAAGGCCCGGTGGGTGAAGGAGCGTTACGGCTACGATTGTTTCGCCGACGACACGGGTCTCATCGTCGAGGCCCTCGGTGGAGCACCGGGGGTGCTGTCGGCGCGATATGCCGGGCCAGAATGCCGGGCTGAAGACAACATGCGCCGCCTTCTATCCGAAATGGAGGGAGTCAGCGACCGTCGGGCCGCCTTCGAAACCGTCATCACATTAATCACGGGAGATGATGTGGAGCAGTTCACCGGACGAGTCGAGGGGACCATCGCCACCGAGCGTGACGGGGAAGACGGCTTCGGGTATGACCCCGTGTTCATAGCCGCCGAGACGGGACGCACATTCGCCTCGATGGATGCCGACGCCAAGAACGATATCTCCCACCGCGGACGCGCGATGCGTAAGCTCGCCGACCGGCTGGCGGCTCTCTGAGGCCGCCTTTACACTCTCCTCATCAACTCTCCTAAAAATCACATTTTTCAAAAGCCCAACATGATCAAGAAAACCACCATACTCACACTCATCGCCGCCTCGGCACTCCCGGCGGCCGCCGCCATCACGGGCCAATGGCGCCTGCATCCCTCATTCGACAATTCAATCGTAAAAGTGCTCGATACCCCTACACGCACATACTTCATGGGGTATCCGCAATCCTACAACGCATCGGTCAGCCTGCTGTCGATGACCGACTGCTCGCTCTTCTTCTACGACAAGGAGGGGGACGAAATGCTGCCCGCAGCGGCGACTTTCGATATGTCATCGGCCACGATGCGCTCGATGGCCTACAACCCCGAGAAGGAATATCTTCTCGTGAGCTACGCCAACTCCGACATCGATTTGCTGCATGACGATGGCAGCGTCAGCAACATCGGAGCACTGAAGAATGCGACCCTGCCGGGTTCAAAGGGTATCAACGGTATATCATTCGATGCCGGCAACGACCGTGCATGGATAGCCACCGATTTCGGTTACATCGCAATCAATGATGAACGCATGGAGGTGTCGGAGTCAAGAAACTACGGCAAGTCACTGCGCGATGTCGTGCGCCTCGGCGATGAACTCTACATCAACGACGGATCGAAATGGCTCCATGCCCCTGTCAAGGATGCAAGAATGAAACTGGCAGACTACACCGTCACCGATTTCTTCACCCCGGAGACAACGATCTATCCTATGACGGAGGAACGTTTTCTCATCTGCGAGCCTCACGCAGACAACAGTTACCGGCTTACGATGTACGACATCAAGGGGGATTCATTTGAGGAGGTGCGCTCAACCAATCCCAACTACGTCACGCAAATCCAACCCTCCAAACGGGGTTATACCATAGTCTCATACTCCGCATTGGCGGAGGCGATCGCCGACACGGGCTGGTTTGAGTTTGCCGCGCTTCCCGATGACGAGAAGGGCAACAAATACAGCGCGGCCTGGGAATTCAAGGAATTCTTCGCCGGGAAACCCCGCAAGGGACTCCGGAGCTTCAGCTACGGGAGCGACAAGAAATATGCACTGAGCCGCGACTATATGATGCCCAACGCCCCGAACGCGTTCATCAGCCGTAATATGGCGTGGCATCCGCGATATGGAATGCTGGTGAGCACATTCGGCACCGACAATATCTTCAATAACAACGAGACCAGACTGCTCAATCTCCTCTCCGGGCTGAAAAACGGGGAATGGACATCGTTAGGAACGGTGTACCGTAATCCGAAATATACGAACACCGGCATGACACCGCGCGGAATCGTGGTCGATCCGGATAATGACCGCTATATTTATGTAGGCTCCTCCTTCAGCGGATTGACCCGCATGAATCTCGATGATCCGGAAGACCTGATTCACTTCACGCATCCCAAGGATGCCGACGCATCTACCCCCATCTTCTACAAATTGATAGATACCGAGNNGAATTGGGAGCGAGTGGCCGCCCTTGAAGACCCGGCCTTCGACAGCGAGGGTAATCTATGGCTNTATCACTTCAACTANGATAACCCCGACAAACTCGTATTCCTCTGCTGGCCGGCTGCCAACCGACGCGCCACGACGAATGCCGCGTCGGTGCGCCCATGGCTGACACTGACCAAGAATNTGCCCGACTTCTCCCAACTCATCGGTAAATTTCTCCCGCTCAAAGCCGGAGTCAACAAGAACCTTCTGCTCTTCATGAGCGACAACGGGCTGGTGGTGATCGACCATAACGGCACNCCCGAGAANGGCTCGGATGACAAGGTGACCACATTCACCAAACTCACCGACCAGGATGGCAACGTNCTCAGCCTTCGCTCTCCCGATCAGCTTTGGGAGGATCCGCAGACCGGCACCGTATGGGTTTCGGGCAATCAGGGTATACTCTACTGCACCCCCCGNAACCTTCTTCAGGGTCAGGGAATCCTGAACCGTGTGAAAATATCTCGTAACGACGGAACATCCCTGGCCGACTACTTGCTGAATGGAGTGGAGGTATCGGGCATAACCCGCGACGGAGAAAACCGCATGTGGATCGGCACACTCGGTTCCGGNGTCGTCGTCACCTCCTCCGACGGCAAGACGGTTTATCAGGAGTTCAATTCCGGCAATTCNGANCTCCCCGCCGACAATATCTACAGCATCGCCTACAATCCGACCTCGGAGAGTATGGTGATATCCACTGACAAGGGAATCTGCGAGTTCTTCATCGGCTCCTCCTCGCAGTCAGGGAATGCCGACAACGGGGTGCGTGCATACCCGAATCCGGTGGCACCNGACTACTACGGATGGATCACCATCGACGGACTCCCTGACAACTCGCTCGTAAAGATTGTCGANGCGAAAGGNAATCTTGTCCGCGAACTCGGACGTGCCCAGGGTGGCTCGATACAATGGGATGCCAACAATCTCCACTATCGCCGTGTGCAGACCGGTGTATATTACATCCTCGCCTCCCCCGGAAGCGAATCCGGAGGAGAGTCGCGGGTTGGCAAGATTCTCGTAATGAACTAATGCGGAGGAGATGATGAANAGAAGATTTTTNCATTTCCTCGCANCCATAGCCCTGACACAGGGAGTCTTCGCCACCGATGTGACGACCACCCCGGGNCGACTCGCGGAGCGACTTGCGGAAACAGACGTAACCGACCGGATTCTGAGAATCAGCGGTATTTTAGGTCCCGATGATTTCGAGACCTTACGCAATCTTGAAGGGGTGGATCGTCTCGATCTCGGGAATGCCTCACTGACAGAGGCCCTGTTGACGGCCGGNCTCGTAGAGTCAGGTCATTGGCCTATGTCGACGAGTCTGCCGGCCTACGCNCTNTTCGCCACANCCTACAGGGAGATTATACTTCCGCCGACGCTCACCCANATACGCGAGGGTGCGCTCGCCTCGACGGCAGTCGAAAATCTCGCNATACCTGAAGGTGTGGAGGCAATNGGTGCATACGCGCTATATGAGGCGGCATCACTGAAGACCCTCACCCTTCCGACGACACTGCTNAGCATCGGCACCTCGGCATTCGACGGATGCTCGGCCCTCACATCAATAAATCTCGGGGCGACAAAAGTGACCGCGCTTCCCTACCGATGCCTCGCCCGCACATCAGCCNTGTCATCGGCCGAACTTTCGGAGATTATCACCGNAGGCGAGGAGGCTCTNTATGGCAGNGGAATAAAGAATATCGACATGCCGGCNGNCCNCAGTATCGGCTCCTTCGCCTTCGCAGGGATGGAAAGATTAGAGACAGTCAACCTTGCGGNCGGCGCCGTCANCGGCACCGGAGCAATGATGAATTGCCCTAAACTCAAGAGCGTCACCGGCACTCCCGCAGAGATACCCGACCTCTTCGCGGCTGAATCCCGCGCTTATTCCCCGGCGGATGCCATGCGGCAGGCCACGCAGGTAGGCGACTTCGCATTCGCCAACACAGCCGCCGACACNTTCGTGCTGCTACCGGGATTATCGAGNATNGGGGGCGACGCATTCGCCGGATGCTCCGATATNTATGAAATCGANGCCTCTGCTTTGGCAGGATTTATCCCGGAGACATCACCGACAGTGTTCCGTGGAGTATCGACCGAATCAGTTCGACTGAAAGTTGCCAAAGGATGCGAAAATATATGGCAAAACCACCCCGTNTGGGGCTATTTTCTCATATATTCCGGCAACCTCAATAATACGGACCAAATCATGGATGAAGAGACCGGCATGACTTTCCGTGCAGATTCCGAGGGATTCCACGCGGCATCTCCCCTACCGGGCATCACGATCGAGGTCTATACACTTGAGGGACACAGAGTGGCGGCGGCCGGGACACGCGATTCAGAACTGCATCTACCCCTCTCCTCGCTTCCGGNGGGGACTCTCGTCGGAGTGGCCCGCGACAGCGAAGGGGGAATCAGNACACTGAAGATAATCCACTGATGCCCGAGGGCAGCAGACATCATAACATCTAACAACCGATGGGAAAGAACAAACTAAAGAAATTCGCAGAAATGAAGGAGATGCGCAACGTGGTGGAATGTCCACGCGATGTNCTCCTCCAGGGTGAATTTCCACATAAAGGGAAATGGAGGGGAGGTTTCTTCCCGACCTCCAATCCTATCGTGCTTGAGCTTGGCTGTGGCAAAGGAGAATATACAGTCGGTCTGGCAGAGCGCGAACCCGGACGCAACTTCATCGGCATCGACATAAAAGGTGCCCGNATGTACACGGGAGCTCGCCTCGCGCTCGATGCCGGGATGACCAACGCGGCCTTCCTGCGCACCGANATAGAGCTCATCGACAACTTCTTCGCTCCCGGAGAGGTGGAGGAGATATGGATCACNTTCCCCGATCCGCAGATGAAGAAAGTCAACAAGCGCCTGACCTCCACCCGTTTTCTGCNGAGTTACCGCAAGATAGCATCAGCCGACGCGGTCGTGCGGCTGAAGACGGATTCCCCGTTCCTATTCGAATATACGCGGCGNCTGGCCGCCGAGAATGGCCTGGAGGTGCTCGATATGAGCAGCGACCTGCATGGCGAGGGACGTACGGACGACACGACAGCCATCAAGACCGCCTACGAAGCCCAATGGCTCGCGCGCGGTAAAAAAATCAAGTATATCTCCTTCCGTCTCGGCGAGGGGCAACTGACGGAACCCGACGTGAGCGATCTTGAAAAGGATGACTACCGGGCCGTCCCCAGATTCAATCCAAATGAAGAGCTAAAACCCAATCCAAAATATGACACTTTATCCTAACCTTATACTTGAGGCCCTTAAGAATGTGCGTTACCCCGGCAACGGCAAAGGTCTCATAGAGAACAACATGGTCGCCGACGACATCCGTATCGACGGCAATAAAGTGAGCTTTTCCCTGATATTCGAGAAGCCGACGGATCCCTTCATCCGTTCGGTGGTGCGCAGCGCGGAGGCGGCCCTGCAACAGGCCNTCGGCCCCGAACTCGAAATCAAGGGTAACATAGGAGTGCAGTATCTGAAGCCACAGCAAGAGGCNCCCGCCAACCCNCTTCCGAAAGTGAAGAACATCATCGGCATATCGTCGGGAAAAGGTGGTGTCGGCAAATCGACAGTCTCGGCCAATCTGGCCGTGGCCCTGGCAGCGAAAGGCTATAAGGTCGGTCTGCTTGACGCCGACATATTCGGTCCGTCGATGCCCAAGATGTTCGGGCTGGAGCATGAGCAGCTGTATATGGTCAACGAAGATGGGCGNGACTGGATCGAGCCTGTGGAGAAATATGGAGTCAAGATGCTCTCCATAGGNTTTGTGGTCGACAAGGACTCGGCGGTGCTCTGGCGCGGCTCCATGGCATCCAACGCCCTTCGCCAGCTTATAACGGATGCCTGGTGGGGTGAACTCGACTACTTCCTTATCGACATGCCCCCCGGAACCTCCGATATCCACCTCACNCTCGTGCAGACACTGCCGATCACAGGNGTCATCGTGGTTTCCACCCCGCAGGAGGTGGCACTCGCCGACGCCCGCAAAGGCATNTCGATGTTCCGAGGCGACAAGGTGAATGTCCCCATCCTGGGCATAGTGGAGAATATGGCCTACTTCACCCCGGCTCCGCATCCGGAGGAGAGATACTACATCTTCGGCAAAGAGGGGGCGAAGCGACTCGCCGAAGAACTCGGAGTGGAATTTCTCGCCCAGATACCCCTTGTGGGCGACATCTGCAGCGACGNCGACTCAGGAGCGCCGACGACACTTAAAATCGAGGCGGCCGAGCTCACCGGCAACACCGCCTATCTCACGCCTGAGGCAGAGGCATTCGGCAAGCTTGCCGAAAATGTGGTCAAAGCCGTCGACCGACGCAACGAGACCCTTCCGCCCACGCACAAAGTGGAGGTGAATAAAAAGTAATAGAAGTTTCCCTCACGACATGCGCTATCTTCTCTCAATAATCATACTGCTCGGCGCGCTCGNAATCCCGCAGCGCGCCGGAGCACAATTGCTCGGCACTCCCCATCAGGAGGAACTGACCGATTCGATACGGAAGAACTTCGACTATGGNCCNTTCTTCGGNCTNTACAAAGACAACTACTTCACAGTAGGCACCGCGATNGGCCAAAAACCGAACCGTCTGAACTCCGATGTAAAATTCCAGATTTCGCTATCGATACGCCTGACGAACGCCACGCTACCCTGGAACACCTACCTCTATCTCTTCTACTCTCAGCTGACGATGTGGAATGTGTTTCAGGAGTCGATGCCCATGCACGACATGAACTTCAACCCCGGCATAGGCTGGACAAAACCCTTCTTCTCGAAGGGCCGGTATGTCGGCAAGGCCACACTGATAGTGGANCATGANTCCAACGGACGGGACGGAGCGGAGTCAAGATCCTGGAACCGCATAGCACTGGCCGGCTCCGCCATCATCACCGAGAACCTGATGGTGCACGCCAAATACTGGATTCCNATCATCGACAGCGGNAACAACGCCGATATACTGCATTATTCAGGCATATTCCGCTGGGGAACGACCTGGACNTCCAACAACAAACGCTGGCAGATAGGGTTGAGTCTGACGAAACGCGCGGGGAACTTCTTCAACTGGAACACGGTGCTTGAGGGGTCATGGAAAGTGAGTGAGAAATCCAATGTCAATCTTTTCGCCCAATATTACAACGGTTACGGGGAATGTCTGCTCGACTATAACCAGTTCCACTCCCGTCTGCGTGTAGGACTCGTATTCAAACCCCATCTATTTTCAGATTATTGACAAATAAACACACTCTTAGTTACGACTAAGAATATCCAAATATGCTGTTCATAGCGATTATATTTATCACCGGTCTCTGGATTCTGACATCGGGACTACGCCCATGGCATAGAGTCGCGGCNGCGGCCGGCCAGGCGGCGGCAGAAGCGCATATGCCGGAAGAAACGACCGATACCGGAGAGACCGCTACATCGGAGGAGCCGACACAGCGGGCCGGAGAGAAACCGCAGGTCTCGATCGTGGCCTACATACACCGCGACGAGGAGGAGCTGTCGCCCTATATCGACATGCTGCTCGGCCAGCGTTGCCCGGGTCTCGAGGTCGTGCTGGTCTGCGACGCCTCCGCGGAGGCCACGGCCATGATATCCGAACGCTTCGAGAATGTCTCGAATCTTCATATCACCTTCGTCCCCCCCGGCTCCCACAATCTGAGCCGCCGCAAACTTGCCCAGACTATCGGCATAAAGGCGGCCAAGGGGGAGATCGTGCTCCTGACGGCCTCTTCGGTGCATCCGGTGTCGCCATACTGGGCCGAAGCTATGACCAAAGAGCTGCGTGAGAATCCTTCGGTGGCGGTGACACTGGGATATGTGCGCCCCGTNACATCGGACTACACGGGAGNCGGGAAATGGTACAGGATGTTCGACCATACCATCGACACAGTCTCATGGATGGCTGCCGCCCTATCGGATGATGCTTTCCGGGGTGACGGCTACGACATGGCAATCCGGCGCCGGGCATTCTTCGACAACAAGGGNTATGCAGCCACACTCCCACTGATGGATGGCGANGATGATATCTTCATCAGGGAATTATCGCGCTTCGGCAGGGTGACACTCTGTCTGAACCCCGACGCGGTNGTCGACAGCCATTGGGGAGACCAGACCGACCGCAGNCATCTCGATCTGAAAGACCGCAGGATGTTCACGCGCCATTACCTTCCGCCGCGACCCTTCGTGCGGCTCGCGATGATGTCGGCCGCCCAGTGGCTGCTTCTGCTGTCGCTCATCGGGGTATCGGCCGCCGCAATAGCAGGGTGGTATTTTCCGGCCATAAGCGCCGCCATCAGGGAAGCCTGCGGCTCACTCGGCGACCTGCTGATAATCTCACCGGCGCTGACCGGCATCGCGTTCCTCCTCGGGGCATGGGTGGCGGGGATCCTGATATGGACGGCGGAGGCCTTCGGCTACCGCCGGGTGGCTACCGCGCTCGGTTCGGCACGCCTATTCTGGCCTGTGCCCCTCTTCCTGCTATGGCGACCGATCGGCAACCTGCTGTTCGGGATAAATCACCGCACGGGNCGCCGGGCCCATTTCACATGGCAGAGATAAGAGCCATATTGACCGGATAACCAAGAAATAGATAGGATGAGGGGATAACCATGTTGCGAATATCGGCAATAATTGTTAATTTTGCTTTATGGAGGAAATAATCCCTAAAGTCGACCGGGAGCTGCTGATGGCTGAACTTACGCCCGACCGCCTCCTGAGGTCGACCAACAAAGCCAAGAACTGCATCTACGTGGTGGATGCCCACACAGCCCCGCACACCATGCGGGAGATAGGACGACTGCGAGAAATCGCTTTCCGTGCGGCCGGAGGCGGCACCGGGAAGGGATGCGACATAGATGAATATGACCTGATGGATCCACCATGCCGTCAGCTCATAGTATGGGATCCTGCGGCTAAAGAGATAGCCGGGGGATACCGCTTCATTTTAGGAGANGATGTAGTCATCNAGGATGGNAAACCGCNCATAGCCACATCCCATATGTTTGACTTCTCCGAAGAATTCCTGACCGACTACCTTCCGCATACGCTTGAGTTAGGCCGATCCTTCGTAGCCACCGATTATCAGGCCTCCGGACAGGACCGGAAAGCACTCTACGTGCTCGATAATCTCTGGGACGGTCTCGGCGCTCTGACGGTGGTCTATCCGCAGATCGAATATCTATTCGGCAAGGTGACGATGTATCCATCNTTCGGGGTGGAGGAACGCGATCTCATCTTAGGCTTCCTGCGGAAACATTTTCCCGACCCCGACAGGCTGGTATATCCGCGTGTGCCGCTCCCGNCGGCCGCCGGAAGCGAAGCTGTCATGGCGCGCTTCAAAGGACCCGACTTCCGGGATGACTACCGCACGCTGAATTCCGAAATCCGGAAAGCCGGCAAGAACATTCCCCCGCTNGTGAACGCCTATATGTCGTTGTCGCCGACGATGCGGGTATTCGGCACGGCTATCAACGATGAATTCGGCGATGTCGAGGAGACAGGCATCTTCCTCAAGATATCCGATATATTCGAAGAGAAGAAACGGCGNCATATCGGCACGTTCAATCCCGACGCGCCNACCCAAAATACNGAAAATCAAAATCCACGACAGAAATGAGAAACGTTGCCGTCACGGGTGCCGACGGATTCATCGGCAGCCATCTGACCGAGGCCCTGCTGGAGCNGGGNTTCCGGGTGAAGGCCCTCGCACAGTATAATTCATTCAACAACTGGGGATGGCTCGAACAGGTGCACCATCCCGAGCTGGAGGTGGTGACCGGGGATGTCCGCGACCCGAACTTCTGCCGCGAGTTTGTCAAGGGAGCCGACACGGTGTTTCACCTCGCGGCTCTGATAGCCATNCCCTACTCCTACGTCGCGCCCGANTCATATGTCGACACCAACGTCAAGGGAACCCTCAACATNTGCCAGGCCTGTCGCGACGCGGGCACTGAGCGGCTGCTCGTGACATCGACCTCGGAGGTCTACGGCACTGCCTTGCGCGTACCCATCGGGGAGGATCACCCCAAACAACCGCAATCCCCCTATTCGGCCTCCAAGATAGGNGCCGACGCGATCGCGCTGAGTTTCCACAACGCNTTCTCACTTCCCGTGACTGTCGTGCGCCCCTTCAACACCTACGGCCCGCGCCAATCGGCCCGCGCCATCATCCCGACGATAATCTCACAGATAGCGGCCGGGGAACGCACCATAAAGGTGGGCGACCTCACCCCTACCCGCGACTTCAACTTTGTCAAAGACACCTGCGCCGGATTCATAGCNCTGGCGGAATCACCGTTGACCGTCGGACGGGAGATCAACATCGCCACCGGCACGGAAATCTCCATGCAGCANACCCTCGACACGATCGCGCGCCTGATGGATGCCGACGTCANCTGGGANCGCGACCCGGCACGCATACGNCCGGCCGGAAGCGAGGTGTTCCGCCTTTGCGGCGACAATACCGCCATCAAGGAACTGACAGGNTGGCAACCNCGTTATACACTTGAGGAGGGACTGAAAGCCACAATCGACTGGTTTACACGTCCGGAAAACCTCGCACATTATAAAACCGGAATCTATAACGTATGAAGAGCACGATCACCATACTGATGCTCGGCGGCGCACGCCGCGTATCACTCGCGGAACAATTGATCCGTTCGGCCAAACGACTCGGCCACGAAGTAAAACTTATTAGCTACGAGCTGCTCAAGGAGGTGCCGATAGCCGTGGTGGCCGATGTGGTAGTCGGGCTCCGCTGGAGCGACCCCGATGTNGTCGCTGATATCTGCCGCCTATGCAAGGAACGCGAGGTGGATATAATCCTGCCGTTTGTCGACGGCGCCATAGAGATNGCCTCACTGTGCAAGGAGCAGCTTCCCGAGGTATTCGTGCCGGTAGTGGAATCGGGATTGGCGAGCGTGATGTTCGACAAAATCGAGGCNGCGAAGCGCTTCAAGGAGGCGGGTCTGCCGATTCCCCGCACATACAGCGCGCTCAACGCCGAGATGCCTGCCATAGCAAAACCACGCCACGGCTCGGCATCGCGCGGCATCAAGATATTCCATGACATCGACGATCTGATGCATCTCGAGAACCTCAAGGAATANCTGGTGCAGGAATATATCGAGCACAACCGGGAATACACCGTCGACTGCTACATCTCGCAGGAGGGTGAGATACTGGTGACGGTGCCACGGCTTCGCATCGAAGTAATGGGTGGGGAAGTGACCCGCACGCGCACCGTCGATATNCCGATGCTGATCGANATGAGCCGCGAGGTGCTGGCGCATTTCGGATTCCGCGGACCGGTGACGTTGCAATTCCTGGAGAATACGGACAACGGNCAGTTCAAGCTCATGGAAATCAATCCTCGTCTCGGNGGNGGAGTCATATGCTCGATTTTCGCCGGAGCCCCCATCACGGATTACATCATACTTGAGTCATTGGGCTCTCCCGTGCATCCGACCGACGACTGGAGNCCCGACACCCTGATGGCCCGCTATCAGAAAGAGGTGATATTCTTCAATACCCCGGAAAACAAGGGGATGACCGATTGATTTTTACCGTAAATGAAACATACCATAATCATAGCCGAGGCAGGAGTCAACCATAACGGCGACATTGAAATGGCCCGCAAGATGATACGCATGGCGCGCGAGGCGGGGGCGGATTATGTCAAGTTCCAGACAGCCGTGCCGGAACTCGTGATCTCGACCTACGCTCCCAAAGCCGAGTATCAGAAGGANACGACNGGGTCNGCCGAATCACAGCTCGAAATGTGCAAGGCGATACACCTCCCGCTGTCGGATTACGCCGAACTGAAAGCCCTCTGCGAGGAGGAGGGNATCGGCTTCATGTCAACGCCATTCGATCTCGTATCGATCGACTTGCTCGATAATCTCGGTCAGGATTGGTTTAAGGTGCCGAGCGGAGANATCACCAATCTNCCTTACCTGCGCCGCATAGCACGCGCCGGACGCCCCGTCATCCTCTCGACAGGAATGTCGACACTTGAAGAGATCGAGGAGGCCATACAGGTGCTCACCGGCTNCCACCCCCGGCATCACTCGGAGTCGACGCTGACACGCGACGACATCATAGTGCTGCACTGCAACACGCAGTATCCCACACCATACNCCGATGTAAACCTCNTGGCNATGAATGAGATACGCGACCGCCTCGGCGTGCGCGTCGGNTATTCCGACCATACGGTCGGNATCGAGGTGAGNCTTGCCGCAGCCGCGTTAGGGGCGGAGGTCGTGGAGAAACATTTCACACTATCGCGCGATCTTCCGGGTCCCGACCACAAAGCCTCGATCGAACCCCATGAGTTGCGCCTGCTCGTCAGCTCCATCCGCAATATCGACGCGGCCCTCGGAGCGGCGGAAAAGATGGTCAGCGAGTCGGAACGGCCGAATATGGTCGTGGCCCGCAAGAGCATCGTGGCGGCGCGCCCNATAGCGGAGGGTGAGATACTGACAGAAGAGAATATTACGGTGAAACGTCCCGGCAACGGCATATCCCCCATGAGATGGGATGAGATTTTAGGGACCNCCGCAAAACGCGCATTCGCCGCCGATGAACTTATAGAGGAATGAGGATAGGCATCGCGACCGGCACACGTGCCGACTGGGGGCTGCTGCAGCCATTGGCGGCGACGCTGCGCGAACGTGGCGCCGANGTCGTCATATTCGCCACCCATCAGCATCTGATAGCCGGGATGGGCGATACGCTCGATGAGATCCGNCGCGACGGATTCGAGCCATATGCCCTCATCGAGGCCTCGGGAACAGCGGCGGAGACTATGGCGCAGGCGGCCNCGGGATTTTCCCGCGCGCTCCCGAAATCAGNCCTCGACGCCATCATCATCCTCGGCGACCGCTGCGAAATGCTCGGAGTCTGCTCGGCCGCCCTTCTATGCGGAGTGCCGGTGGTGCATATAGCCGGAGGCACGGTATCGGAGGGTGCGTTCGATGATTCCGTGCGGAATGCCATCACCAAGATGGCGACGCTCCATTTCCCCGANACAGAGCTTTGCCGGGAGCGAATCCTCCGTATGGGGGAGAATCCCGAAGCAGTCGTGACAGCCGGAGCCATCGGAGTTGAGAATACCCTGAAAGTAAAGCGATTGACGCGTGAGGAATTGGCGGCATCGCTCGATGGCTGGGACCCCGGCGAACGTTTTCTTGTCGTGACGCTACATTCCGCCACTCTCGAGACAGCCTCCCCGCTTGAAATCCAGGAGACTCTGCTTGACAAATTAGCCGCGCTCCCGGAAGATATACGATTCATCCTGACCTATCCCAACAGCGATGTCGATCCGCGCCCCCTTATCGAGGGGCTACANGCATTCGAACATAGGATGTCAGGACGGGCTAAGGTCGTCCCNTCGCTCGGACGCGTNAGATACCTCTCCGCCGTGGCCCTNTCGCAGGGAGTGGTCGGCAACAGCTCAAGCGCGCTCGTGGAGGTGCCGTCGCTCGGNGTGCCGTCGCTCGACATCGGCATCCGCCAACAGGGGCGNGAATGCGGACCCTCCGTGATTCATGCCGCGGCCACTCCCGATGCTATCGCCGCCGGACTCGNCAGGCTCCTCTCCGACGAGATGCGCGACATAGCCCGGAGATGTGAAAATCCCTACAGCCGACCCGGCACGGCCTCACTGATGGCCGACCGTATCCTGGCCGGCGAATTCCATCCATACCCCAAAAAGAGATTCCACAAATGGCAAGCTACCTCTATCTCATTCCCGCAAGAGGGGGAAGCAAAGGCATCCCCGGAAAAAACATAAAGCCCCTCGCAGGCGTTCCATTGATAGGCCACACGATCCGGCAGGCACTGGCGATAGCCGACGCGGAGGATGTGGTGGTCAGCACCGATGATCCGGCCATAGCGCGTGTCGCTGTGGCGGAGGGAGCCTCGGTGCCATTCATGCGTGCGGCGGAACTGGCCACCGACACGGCTTCATCGCGCTCGGTGATAATCGACGCCCTNGACAGAATGGAGAAAATCGGACGACATTATGACGCTGTCGTGCTTCTGCAACCGACATCGCCGCTGCGCACACCCGATGACATCCGGCGGGCTATCGAGACATTCGANCGGAGCGCGGAGCGGCCCGACATGGCCGTCACAGTCTGCGAAGCGCGCACCAACCCCTACTATTCCGCCTTCGAGCGGGATGATGANGGNTATCTGCGCATCTCCAAGGGGGACGGCCGCTACACACGCCGTCAGGACGCGCCGAAGGTATGGGAATTCAACGGAGCGGTCTACGTGATCGACGCCGAGGCTATCCGCCGCGAGGAGATNTCCAGAATGAGGCGCACTCTTCCCGTCGAGATGCCCGCCTCCAGGAGCATCGACCTCGACACCCCCGCCGACTGGGCGCGCGCCGAATCGGNAATTCAACAATAAAAAACCTACAATCATGGCAACCCAAGATGACAACAGGCTGAAGGAACTCGCTTCCGCCCCCGTATGGAAACTGCTTATAAAATACAGTCTGCCGGCCGTCACAGGCACGGTGGTCAGCGCGCTGTANAATATAATCGACTCCATCGTGATCGGCCACGCCATTCCNGACCCCAACGTCGTGGCGGGCATAGCCGTGACCTTCCCGGTGATGGCCCTGGCCACNGCCTTAGGTATGCTGATAGGATCCGGCGCGGCCACGCGCGCCTCAATCGTGCTCGGCCAGAAGGATCTGCATATGGCCGAGATTATACTGGGCAACAGCGTGCAGCTGACGATAATCATAGGAGCGCTCTACGCAAGCTGCTTNGCCATATTCATCGACCCAATCCTGAAGATATTCGGAGCCTCGCCGGCCACTCTCCCCTACGCCCGCGAATTTATCCTNTGGGTATTGCCGGGAATGGTGCTGATAAATCTGACATTCTCCTACAATAACGTGATGCGCGCNTCNGGCTATCCTGCCAAGGCGATGTACACCAACATCATCGGCGCGGTGCTCAACGCCATCCTCGCCCCCATATTCCTCTTCGGCTTCGGCTGGGGCATCCGGGGAGCCGCTCTCGCCACCGACATCTCCATGCTCATAACGGCCACATGGGTGATGAGCCACTTCTTCAACAAGAAAAACACCCTCCACTTCGTGAAAGGGACATTCAAGTTCAACTGGCCGGTGATCAAGTCGGTGCTCTACATCGGCATGGCCCCCTTCCTCATCAATGTCTGCGGCTCGGNCATCAACGCCATCATCAACAACTCCCTCCTGAAATATGGTGGCGACAACGCCATCGCAGCCGTCGTGGTGTTCAACCGTTTCGTCACCATCTTCGTCTTCATCGTCATCGGCATATGNCAGGGNATGCAGCCGATCTTAGGCTANAACTACGGCGCCGGAAAGTTTGACCGCCTCTTCCGCACCCTCTGGCTGGCAGCCGGGAGCGGCGCGGTCATCACGACGATNGGCTGTATCGTGGGNCANATCTGGCCCNGACANATAGCCGGGATGTTCATGACCGACCCGCAGCAGATCGAGGTGGCCGTCAACTGCCTCAAAATCGCGACTATCAGTTTCTGGATGGTCGGTTTCCAGATTGTGGCCACCAACTTCTTCCAGAGCCTCGGCATGGCCGGGAAGGCCATCTTCCTGAGTCTTACACGCCAGATAA
Source organism: bacterium (assembly GCA_014802625.1). Taxonomy (GTDB): domain Bacteria; phylum Bacteroidota; class Bacteroidia; order Bacteroidales; family Muribaculaceae; genus Lepagella. Next base: position 70,623 of record JAAVBX010000013.1, read on the forward strand.
TATTCATGATTCCTCTTCTCTTCATCCTGCCTCCGATATGGAAGCTCAACGGCGTCTGGGGAGCCTTCCCGATCGCCGACACGCTGGCTACGGTAGTGGCCACGTGCATGCTGTTCTGGCAGATCCGCCGCATCCGGCAGACGTCAGCNCTCAAGACAGCCTGAACTCCTACCTGAAACAAAGAAGNAGAAGAAATGAATTTCACGCCAATAGCACGTCTGATAATGAAACGCCGCGGANTGCGGCCCGAAGGCTGGCACGGCCATACGGCCGATGTGCAGCTTTCACAATTACGGTGGTTGCTTTTCAGAGGGGCCTCGACAGAATATGGCCGCCGCTACGGATTCGAGGAGATTCTCAAGGAGAGCGACATCGCGGGAGCCTTCGCCGAGAGAGTGCCGATGGTAGGATATGAGGATATCCGCCGGCTCGTGATGCGCATGACGGANGGGGAACCNGATATCCTGTGGCCGGGGCGATGCCTGAGGTTCGCCCAATCGAGCGGCACATCGGGGGGACGCTCCAAATTTATCCCCGTCACCAAAGATTCTCTCAAGGTCAATCACTTCGCCGGNAGCGCGGACACGGTGGCGCAATATCTGCGCCACTACCCTGAAAGCCGCCTCTTCGCGGGGAAGGGTATGATATTGGGNGGATCCTTCGAAAGCGCGCTCCGGCCCAANGGGAAAGATGTCAGGGTCGGCGACCTCTCNGCCACNCTGATCGACTCCATCCCGGAGGTGGGGAATCTCTTCCGGGTGCCCGACAAGGAGACCGCCCTCCTCTCCGACTGGAATGTGAANCTCGACCGCATGGCCCGCAAAGCCATCGGAGAGCATATCACGAACATCAGCGGGGTGCCCTCCTGGTTTCTGCGCGTGATACGCCGCGCGCTCGAGATCTCGGGACGCGCCCATGGCCATGAATTATGGCCCGANATGGAGGTCTTCTTCCACGGAGGGATCGCNTTCGGCCCATACCGCGAGGAATACGACGCACTCTTCGATCCGGCGCGCATGCACTACTTCGAGACCTACAATGCCTCCGAAGGTTTCTTCGCCACGCAGGCGGCCCGCGACAACGACGGGCTGATGCTCCTNATAGACAACGGTGTCTACTTTGAGTTCCTGCCCCAGGGGAGCGGAGATAACGNCAGNCCCCTCCGGGCAGACCAGCTGGAGGAGGGNGTGGTCTANGAGATGGTGATCACCTCCTGCAACGGNCTCTGGCGCTACCGCATCGGNGACACGGTGGAGGTGATATCCACCGATCCGCTTAAGATCCGGGTGGCGGGTCGCACCCACTCCTACATCAATGCTTTCGGCGAGGAACTGATGGAATCCAATGCCGAAGATGCCATAGCCGCCGCCTCACAGCAGACCGGAGCCAAGGTGCGCAACTATACGGCGGGTCCGGTCTATACGCATGGCGACCGCAAGGGGCGNCACCAATGGCTTATAGAATGGGAGGAGCCGCCGGCCGACAGCGAGGCATTCTGCCGGATACTGGATGAAGAGCTCAAGCGGGTGAACTCGGATTACGCCGCAAAACGGAGCGACGACATCTTCCTCGACCATCCNGAAATCACGAGTCTGCCCGACGGNAGCTTCGANCACTGGCTTGCCACACAGGGNAGCGGGAAATTGGGGGGACAGCGCAAGATTCCCCGGCTGCACAACGACCGGAGCATCATCGACGACCTGCTCAGAAACATAAATGTTAATAAAACTATATAAACGGAAAGATTGTATAATATTTGGTTATCTCAAAAATCTGATGTAACTTTGTAGTGACAACCCTCTTTCTACACTCCTCTCCTTGAGCCGGGTTCCGGAAGAGTTGTTCCACTTTTCCATTACCTTGCTTGCACTATAGAAATCATGACTGCATTCTCAACAGAAAAATATCTTCGTTCAACGTTTGTATTGGCGATTGATACCATAACGTCAGTCCTTGCATCAGGGCTGGTGCTGCTGTTCGGCTATCTGCTGCGCGGCAGNAATGTCGTGTCCGACCAGTTTATGCTGACATGGATCTGCGCCGCCGGTGTGGGTTCGGTATTGGCATTCTATCTNACNCGGGTCTATCAGCTCGTGATCCGTTTCTCGACAATCCAGGAATTCTCGCGCATATGTCTCGCNGTATTCGGTAAAGAGCTTTTCATGTTGGCCGCCCTCGCCATATTGGCAGGTGGCCTTTCTTTCGGGTTCGGGATGGTTCTGATACTGCTCGCCTTCGACTTCCTGATAACGGTCGGCGCGCTGCTTCTTGTGAGAGTCATGATGCTCGTGGGCTACTGGGTGTTGAAACGCGTCAGAGAGAAACAGTCNCCGCAGTCGACNGTGGTGGATGTGCTTGTCTACGGCATCGGCGAGAAGTCGGCCGCAGTCGTGACGCGTCTCGCAAGCTCGACACATTACCGGGTTGTCGGATTCCTCGCCCCCGATGATACCATAACCGACACGCTCCTCATGGGAAAACCGATATATTATTTCCATGACGAGGCCGANGTCAAGAGTGTCATGGAGAAGGCNGACGCCACCGGCATCCTTTTCGCCTATCATCTCCATGCCCATGACGAGCAGAACCGTCTCGTGGACTATTGTCAGAAATTGGGCATCAAGATGTACATCGCGCCCGGAATCGACGAGATGCGCGACGGCAAGGCCGTGCCCCCCGCNATCCGGAAGATAAAGATCGAGGATCTGCTCGGACGCTCCGAGATAAAAATCAACATGCAGGAAATCCGGGATAATTTCCAGGGTAAGACGGTGCTCGTCACNGGCGCGGCGGGTTCGATCGGCTCCGAGCTATGCCGACAGCTTGCCACACTCGGAGTGAAACATCTTATAATGTTCGACAACGCCGAGACCCCTCTGCACAACGTACGCCTCGAATTCGAGGATAATTATCCCAGCCTTTATTTCACGCCCGTCATCGGCGATGTGCGCCAGACGGAGCGACTTGACTTCATATTCCGTAAATATCGTCCTGACGTAGTCTTCCACGCCGCGGCCTACAAGCATGTGCCGCTCATGGAGGAGAATCCCTGCGAGGCCGTGACGGTCAATGTGCGCGGTTCGCGCAACGTAGCCGACAAATGTGTGGANTATGGTGTCGAGAAGATGGTGATGATCTCCACCGACAAGGCCGTGAACCCGACCAACATCATGGGCTGCACGAAGCGTCTGGCCGAAATCTACGTCCAGTCGCTCGGNCTTGCCATCGAGAAGGGTATCGTCAAGGGAAACACTACATTCATCACTACCCGCTTCGGCAATGTGCTCGGCTCCAACGGTTCGGTAATCCCCCGCTTCACCGAGCAAATCGAGCGCGGCGGCCCGGTCACGGTGACCGACCCCCAGATCCGCCGTTTCTTCATGACAATTCCGGAGGCCTGTCGTCTCGTGATGGAGGCCGCCACNCTTGGCACAGGCACACAGATATTCGTATTCGATATGGGGACACCCATCAAAATCGATGACCTCGCGCGCCGCATGATCTCCCTGGCCGGCTTCACCCCGGATGTCGACATCATGGTGGAATACACCGGTCTGCGTCCCGGCGAGAAACTCTATGAGGAGGTGCTCGCGACGAAGGAGAACACGATTCCGACCGACCATGACCGCATCTTCGTGGCCAAAGTGCGCGACTATGAATANGCCAACGCNTGCAGCACATCGGATGANCTGTATGAATACGCTCAGCGCGTGGAGGTGCCGGAGATGGTGAAACTGATGAAGCGCACCGTCCCGGAGTTTATTTCCAAACATTCGGTCTTCGAGATGTATGACACTCCCGAAGTGAAAGGAGACGCGCATCAAGCAGAGCACCCTCAAGCATAAACGNGCCATAGCTTTCGAGGATATCNAGCAGGGCCGTCATGGCCTGCCGNGTCTGACTCTCATAGAGNGTGCCGCTGACGGCGCCGTTCGAGAGCTTACCCTCGATTGCACCGTTGACACCGCTGACATCCTCGAACATTCGCAACTGTATATTCAGCAGGTCGGTTATGCCGACCTGCGATGCGTTTCCGCTGACCTGTTGCGGCAGNGGCATCCCCGCNTTCGGACGGAATAGAATCACACCGTTGAAGCGGCTCCATTCCTCACTTATATCATCAATCTCCACCCCCTCGGGCAATGCNGACTCGGGGAACAGCAGCACACCCTTGGCCGTGGAACGGAGCACCCAGTCGTAGAGCGTTATNAGGCGATTCGTGTGGCGTTGCTGGTCGATGACATCGGCCACGAAACTATGGATCTCGCCATCTATGAATGGATAGGCTTTCCANATATATGGATGGCCGCCACCGGGAATGGGNGATATACCTTCGGCAAGCACATGGCCTGTCGGGGCGAGATAACGGTAGGTCCATTCCTCGTCGAGCATCCATTCCGCCTCAAGNCCGTCGCGCAGCCGGGAGCGGTCNGCGGCCTCGATTTTAAACACCGANCCGGAGAGGCGGTCATGCACGCGGTAACGCTCGCGGGTCTCCTTTGTCCAGACCTCTATGACACGACAGAGCCCCGGAGCCGANGGNTTGAGNAAATCGCCGATACCCGTGCGCGACTCCTTTCCGAATGATGGGAAGGCCCCANGGCGCGAGGCGTTGCCGCAGGCCTGCGGAGCATATATCTCGCGGAGNATCCTGCAGTCGGCCTCGGAGCGGGCCATAGCGCCGCAGAGAGTAGGGAAATCAAGGTCATGGGTCTGCCCCACCATCCCGACATCCCAGCCACGGAAATCACGGGTGGAGGAATCGATAAAGAATGTATCGGGAGCGACATAGTCGGTGCGAGAGAATCCGCCGCGTCGGTCGCCCGGTCGCCTCGCAAGACCCGGGAGGGTGCTTTTGCGATGGACGGCAAGGCCGGAAATCAGAAATTCCTCCATCGTCCGNGCATGGAGTTCGGCGAGGCGGTTATACTCGGCGTTGCGGAGCAGATGACTGTAAATGGCGTCGGCCGCGGCATCATCCTTGTCAAACCCGAGGCGTTCGGCCGAAGGGAAGGCATACCGGTTGCGGAATACACCCAGCACGCTTCTGACCATCCTGCGGATAAGATTATTTTTAAGAGGGATGTTGCCCTGCTCGCGGATATAGTCCTCCTCACGGACCATCCGGCCATTGACGGGAATGAGATCGTCCCACTGACGACCATAACAGTAGCGTTTGCAACGCTCGCGGGCGTTGCGGAAATCGGCCATGGCATCCCAATGTGAGGCGGCCGCCGAAAGAGTGTCGAAATCAAGTCTTGGCATTGTGGTATAAATAAAAATCGAAAGAACATTGTTTGTCAGAAACTGGCCTCGTTCATCGGATGATGACGGCGCATCGGTCTCCGCGCCGTCATGACGCGCGGGCGTGGAGTGTCCATCTCATGAAGAGCGATGTGGAGACCTATGGCACGTGTCATCAGAATATCATCGTGGCAGCCGGCTATGGCGCCGTAGCTGCCGTTGGCACGCCTCTCATAGCTCAGCATCTCATCGAGAGCCTCGGCGCATCGCTCGGTGTAGAGCGCATCGCGCACGACGCGCACGAGAGTCGAGATAATCATGGATTTGGTGACGGCATTCGTATGGAATCCAAGTTTGCCGGGATTCCCCCCGCGAATATTCTCCGCGCTGCCTGCGCGCATATATAGATTCGGATAGGCATCGCGTATCTGGAGCAGGATGTAGGGGGTCTGTCCGGAATCCACCATACGGTCGGCCTCGCGGGTCTCAAGCGTATTACTCTCCACGACGAGGAGCGCGTCGTCATAGAAACGTGCGATTCTCGCGGCCCTCCACGCCAGACGGTCGGAGTCGCAGTGGCCGCGCCATTGCGCCACAACCTCGGGGCCGGCGCCCCGGGCCATCGGAGCGCGGTCGAAGACCGTGATGACACTCCAGTCGGCCCGGGCAGAGCGGCCACCGACATCGACCACGGTGAGATAGCGGTCGGTCATGGGGTGGAGAGTATCGGGAGCGGCCCATACCTTCATCCCGCTTCCTGAGGATGAGAATGAGAGTCCGGTCAGCGACTCGGGTCCGTCGGGATGAGTGGAGACTACATCCCCCGTCATCAGCGGATCACAGCAGCCGGCACGCAGCCGCTCCACATCATAGCGGTCGAAGACACGGCAACCGGAATGCGCGAAGGCCTCCACGTCATCCGTGGGATACTCGGCGGCCATGCGGGCATGATCGTTGTATTTGGCGCGTTCGGCCATATACCATGCGATGGCATCGAGCGTGGCTCCCGCCTCGAAGAGACGGTAGAGGTATCGGCCGGAGGCTACGCGCTCCCCCTCGCCGTCGGATTCACGCTCCTCCCATAATTTGCGCGCCAGGGATGCACGCTCCTCCTCGCTGAGCGACAATGAGTATTGATCAATCTCATACCAGCTTATGAAAAGGGGCTCGAACTGCGATTGACCGCGCGCGGCGGCCATATATTCGCGATGGAAGAAATTGCCGGTGCCGTTGGCCGTGCTTTCATATACAATCATGGTGTGTTTCCTCAGCAACACTCCGCCGCAGGCACTCCTCACGATATCCTCGGGTGTCTTGCCATCCGTGGCCTTCCAGATTCCTACCTCCGAGAGGTGGACGAGATTATAGTCGCCTCCACGGCATGAATCGGGGCGCTCGGCCGAACCGAGTTTCACCTTGCAGTTGCGCCCCGGCACCCGGAAAATCATCCCGCTGCGCCCTACCCCCTTCATCTTCGGAGCGACCGCTGAGAGCGACTTGATGTCGGGAAGGGGGGAGTCAGCGTCGGAATAGAGCATGTAGAAGGGATAGGAGCCGATCATACGGTCGAACATGTCCTTTATCTCATCCGAGGCCGCCCCCTGATGGGCGATTATGAGAGAGTTGAGGCCTTCGGCATGCATGAGCTGCAGCCAGGCCATGTAGAGCTGGGTGCATGTGGATCCACCCCACTGCCGGGCCTTGAGCAGAATCAGGCGTATTGGCTGCCCGGCGGCGCGCCGGCGTTCGAAACACTCCACGAGCTTACGCTGAGGCCTGTTGAGCCGGAACAACACGTCGGGGCCCCCACCCTTATTCTTTACTTTGGCCATCGTGGCGCACCAGAAGGGGAAATCATACATCAGGCGCAGACGCAGGATGCGGAAACGCAGAGTGTCGGGGGATACGTTCAGCTCACGGGCTGCCCCCTCGACAGAGCCGTGCCTGACGAGAAGCTTGACCAATGAATCGGAACGCATCTCGACAGGAAGATACTGTGTCGGGATGATGTAATCGGGAAGGCGGAGCTTGAAACGCTGTCCGGTCGACCCCTCGCCGGTGACGGGGTCGAAGGTGGCCGCCAAATCCCGGCGGCGCAGCTCGTCTGCCGCCAGAATATCTTCAGGCGAATTAAATGTTGACATACGTATTATCTATATAATCGGGATCAGCGGGATTGAAGACCCCGGGCAGCGCGACACCGCGCGCTCATAGCTCCATAGATTAGAGTGCGGCATGTGCGCGGAGTCAGATAGGTCTTAGGGGCCGGAGTGTTGACGGCGCGGTAGACGGCGGTGCGCAGAGTAGATTCCTCACCATTCTCAAGAATCCGCTCCGCACGTTTCAGAATCTCATCCATCATCTCGCGGCGGAGGGGATTGGCGAGGGGCCAGTCCCCTTTATTGATGCGACGTGTCACGAGTTCATAGGCACGTATCTCCGATATAAAGAATCGGCTCACGGGAGATTCCGCCACCCGGCGGAAAATATCGTCGAGGTCGACGATGCGCACCTCCGAGAGGAGTTGCTTGAAGCGACTGACGAGTTCGGCGTCTTTCGACAGAGTGTAGTCGCAGTAATTACCTTTTTTCTTCATAGTCTTTTTCAGGATAAATCCGGGTGTTGCCCCCTCCGGAGGCAGACCCGTTGAAAGGATTAAATGCGTTTATTATCGTTTAGCGTTGCAAAGTTAATAAAAATTTTGTCAATACTTACGATAAGTGTTGATTATTTTCATAGTAATTTTGCAGCGTCATCAAAAACAAAGCCTTACCGATAAGATGCGTTGTTTTTATAATCATAGCGTAATTGATAATCTTTAAAATTATGGAGACAAAAAACGATGAGAATCCCGAACGCACTGCGCCGACTCCGGGAGATGCTTTCAAAGATGCAACCGGAGATGCCCTCCAAACGACATCGACTGACGGCACTGCTACTGGCGATACTACCGCTGAGGAAACTGGCACCGACCCTGACGGATCAACTTCCCCGACTGATCCGGCTCCTCCAGTTGATCCTGGAACTTCTACCGACAGCGGCACCGACGGCTCCTCCGACGGAGATGGAGAAACCGACCGACCCGACAACGGATCCGACGGAGGAGAGGGTGGAGATGGAGGAGAGTCTGAAGAGAATGGAGAGGGGGAAGATGACGGTAACCCGGCACGACCATTCGAGGACCGATTCCTGAACAACGGGGCCGAAAAGGGAGATGACACTCCCCGCCGGGAATCGCTGGCCGTATCTCTGCTGCGTATGGCCCTGGCATTGCTGACCGGCGATGTGCCGGAGGAGAAGTTCATTCCGCTGATGGATGCCGTGATAGCCAGAGAGGCTATCATAGCGGCCCGCGCAGAGGGTGAGATAGCCGGTCGCAATGCCATTATAGAGGAGCAGCTCGCCACTCCGGCCATAGCGCCCCCCGACCTCAACGGTACCCCCATAGCCCGCTCGCGGCGCCCCGCCACATCTATCTTCGATCTCGCAGGCATGGCCCGCTGAAGATGCAAAATCAAATACAGAAAACTTAAAACCTATAAAGAATGAACCAGACTATCGCGCCGGGAAATCCGGCAACCGTATCCGCCCTCGCCGCGCAGACAGGGGGTATCGACGCAGGACATTTCGTGGAGACTGAAATCGACGAGCAACTCTTCAGATTCAACTCCGACGACACTCCGCTCATGAATCTCATGCTACGCGCCAAGCGCGTAAAAGTCAATTCTCCCGAAGTTGACCACTATATGATCGATGAGCCTATCGCCTCGATGAAGACCACAGCGCAGGTGGGCAACTCCTCGCAGACTCAGGTGATACTTCCGCTTGAGCCCAACCAACAGAATATCGCCCGCCCCTACTCTACACTTCTCGTACACGGCGTCGACGGATACACACCCGACGGTCAGGACCGCACTCCCGGAAAATGGCTGATGCTCTTCGTGCTCGACCACGACACGACGACAGGCAATCCGGTCGTACGCTCCATCAACGGCCCGCGCATCAATCCTGCCGATGAATTCACGACCGTGCCCAAGATTCCGGCAGGAACAACCCTCACCATCCTCGCCAACTCCCTCTACGAGACACAGAAAGAGGTGGACCCGGATATAATCGTTCCGCAGCCATCGAGGGTCTATCTGCAGAAGCGTGGCATGAACCAGGTGGTAAGCGACTATTTCGAGTCGCAGAAGAAGCGTCTCCCCTTCTCGAAGGCCGTGATTGCGGAGCAGGCGATCGCCAATTTCAAGGTGCGCGGCAACCGCACGCTCTGGGCAGGCCGACCGGGAAAATTCAAGGTTAATGTCCCCAAGATGGGAATGCAGTATATCTATACCACCGAAGGGCTGCGCTGGCAATTCAAGCGCGAACTGCAGCATTCGGGCCGCTGGACGGTGGAGCGTATCATCGGTCTGGCCAAGATGTTCTTCACCGGCGAGGATGTCCCCAAGACTGCCCTGCTGTTGGCCGGAAAGAATCTTCTGGAACAGATACAGTGTATCGATTATTCCTCTCATCCCGAGATTCAGATCACGACGAAGGAGAACGCCATGGGCTGGACCGTCACCAACTTCCACACCGTCTTCGGCGACATAGAGATCAAGCGTGAACCTACGCTCGACCGTCTCGGCTGGAGCAATTCCGGAGCGCTTATCGGGGAGGACCGCCTGGTGCATTACGTCTATTCGGCGGAGCATTCCTTCTCCGATCGCGTCGGAGGGGAGGAGGCCACCCGTAACGGTATCCTGATATGGGACGCCGTCGCTCTGAAGGGTTCATGCCATATATGGATCGACGGAGAGGGCATCGCCGGCACGGATGCCACCATCCTGATGTGGGACCGTCAGGAGACGCCGGCAGCCGATGAAGCAGGCAACCATTTCTATCTCCTATGCGACTGTCCGTCGATGAGTCCCGACGCCAAGATGGGTCAGATATGGACGGGGGTACGCACCGTCGTCGGCTCCGGCTCCGACCGTCAGGAAATCGTAAAGTGGCAGCGCGTGGAATAAATTATTAAGTATTGATTGACAATGAAAACCTACGCTCTTTACGGCCTGATGGAGTATCTGGCCCGTATTCCGGTCGGCGGGACTACAGTCGAGGTGCATTTTACGGGGGGACAGCTCTCGGGGTTCGGCATACGGCCGGCCACCTACTCGACGGATGACCCGGTGATGCAACGGCTTATCGAACGCTCCCAGCTCTTCCGTGCGAAACGCATAACCCTAATGAAATAGCAGCCATGGCCTCACTCACTCTTGAAAGGCTCACCGATATGGTGGCGCTACGCCTCGGGGAATTTCCGGATTGCAGGCTTACGGCATCTGCCGACGGACAATGCTCGTTGGGCGAGATGATTGAGGTGGGCATCGAGGAGGCGGCGCGGTATGTCACCCGCTCCGCCTCTTTGTCTGATTTCTCGGAATCCACCGATCTCACTCCGTTTTTCGCGGGCGTTTCACCCGATGTGGCCCGAGCGTCAGTGACCCTCACCCTGCCGCCGGATTTCTGCCGGCTCCTGTCGATACGTTTTCCGGATTGGGGCATGACGCTTGATGAGGAGCACCGTGGCGACCGCCTAAGAAGTGAGCTGTGTGAGACGGCTCCGGAATGGTTGCGCCACCGCTCCGGCCGCCCGTGGCTCCGCCTTACCTGCGGCCCCGGTTGCGCGCGGATTACCTGCGGTCCTACNACCTCGACACTCCCCACGGAAGCCGGTTACGTCTCGCTCCCCTCCTACGACAGCGCAGCCCGTATACTGCGACAGTTCGATCCGGCGCTGACCGAACGCCTGATCACTCATCTGATTTCCCAATTCCCCTCATAGGCACCCTCTATGTGATTTTCTCAAAGCCGAAGCAGGGAATCATAATGTTTTAACCATTTTTAACAGACGGAATAAGCGAGAGGGTTTTATTTCTCGTTAAAAATACTTATCTTTGCAACATATTCCGGAGGGGACCTTGCGTCTCCTCCGAATTTATTATATTGTATCCCTTTCCCATCACCGGNCACGACTGCGGGAGAGATGGTAGAAATCTCCCCCTTTCCGTCAATACACCCGTGAACATTGGGAAGCCCAATATAACTGAAATGATTGATAAAGAAAAACTTACGGATTTCGTCAACGAGGCTTTGGCGGATACCGACTGCTTCCTGACCGATCTCACGGTGTCGGGAGATAACGATATCGTGGTGGAAATCGATTCGGATGGCTCCATCGACATAGATTTCTGCAGCGCGCTTTCGCGCCGCATCGAGGAGGCCTTTCCCCGCGACGAGGAGGACTACACTCTTGAAGTGGGTTCGGCCGGTCTGACGGCTCCATTCAAGGTGCGCCGCCAGTGGGAGAAGAATGTCGGCAACGACATCGAGCTTCTGACGCGCGACGGCAAGAAACTCTACGGCGTGCTGACGGGGCTGACGGATGATGCCTGTGTCCTTGAGACGGAGCAGAAGGTGAAGCGCGAGGGGATGAAACGTCCCGTGGTGGAGCGTCTGCAGATGGAGATACCCTTCTCCGACGTGAAACGCGCCTCATACGACCTCAAATTCTGACATAGAAAATAAAATTTCCAACATAATATATGGCAAAGAAAGCTGAAAGCGTGAACATGGTCGACCGGTTCGCCGAGTTCAAAGAGGGGAAGAACATCGACAAGACGACGCTGATTTCCGTACTCGAGGAGTCATTCCGCAATGTGCTGGCAAAGATGTTCGGCACGGATGAAAACTTCGACGTCATCATGAACCCCGACAAGGGAGACTGCGACATCTACCAGAACCTGGAGGTTGTGGAGGATGACGCCGTGGAGAATCCCGACCGTCAGATCGGCATCACGGCCGCACGCGAGATCGACCCCGAATGCGAGGTGGGCGAGGATGTGACGAAGCAGATTTTCTTCGAGCAGTTCGGCCGCCGCGCGATCCTCACCCTGCGTCAGACCCTGCAGTCGAAAATCCTCGACCTGCAGAAAGATGCCATCTTCAATAAGTTCAAGGAGAAGGAGGGTGAGCTCATCTCCGGCGAGGTGCATCAGATCTGGAAGAAGGAGATGCTGCTGATCGACGATGAGCAGAACGAGCTTCTGATGCCCAAGGAGGAGCAGATTCCGGGCGACTTCTTCCATAAGGGTGATATCGTCCGCGCGGTCGTGAAGCGGGTGGACAACCCCAACAATAATCCGAAGGTAATCGTCAGCCGCACCGACGAGCGCTTCATGCGCCGTCTCTTCGAGCAGGAGGTGCCGGAGATTCATGACGGTCTTGTCACAATCCGCGCCGTGGCGCGCGAACCGGGCGAGCGCGCCAAAGTGGCCGTAGAGTCGTATGACGACCGTATCGATCCGGTGGGCACCTGCGTAGGCATCAAGGGCTCGCGCATCCACGGAATCGTGCGTGAACTCCGCAACGAGAATATCGACGTGATCTCCTACACTGCGAATCCCTCCCTCTTCATCCAGCGCGCGCTGAGCCCCGCGAAGGTCAGCAGCATCCGCATCAACGAGGAGGAGAAGAAGGCGGAGGTATTCCTGCATCCGGAGGAGGTCAGCCTGGCCATCGGAAAGAGAGGTCTCAATATCCGCCTCGCCACTCAGCTGACGGGCTACTCCATCGACGTCTACCGCGACCTTGAGGAGGGCGAGGAGGACATCTATCTGGATGAATTCCGCGATGAAATCGAGGGATGGGTGATCGAGCAACTCAAGAATCTCGGACTGGGAACGGCCAAAGCCGTGCTCAACGCCGATCCGAAGGTGCTCGAACAGGCCGACCTCGAGGATGAGACGCTGGAACACGTCAAGGAGGTGCTCCGCGCCGAATTCGAAGACTGAATATATCTCATAAATGCGCCCTGGCGCGCCTCGGCTTCTCTGTGTGTGAATGAATGAGGGTCTTTCAACATGACGGGAGTGACATGGCAGAGTGCCTAAGGGGAAACTTAAAACGAATATATGCGACAAAAGATAAGCAAGTTAGCCAAAGAACTTAATGTCAGCGTCTCCACAGCCGCCGAGTTCCTTCGTAAGAACGGCATCGAGGTCGATCCCAACGACCTGAACGCCCGTATCGACGAGAGGGCCGTCGGTCTGCTTCAGAAGGAATACTCGAAAGACGCAAGTATGAAAGCCAGTGTCGACAAGGAGCGCGAGGAGAAACGCGCGGCCGCAGCCCGCGACCGCGCCGAGGAACAGGCCGAAGCGCGCCGCAGGGCCGAAGAGGAGGCTGAGGCCCGCCGACAGGCCGAGGCCCGCCGCAAAGCCGAGGAGGAGGCCCGCCGCAAGGAGGCCGAAGAGGCCGAGGCCCGTCTCCGCGCTCAGATAGCAGCCGAGGAAGCCGCCAAAAAACGCAAGCAGGAGGAGGCGGCCGCAAAGCAGAAAAACGCACAGAAAGCAGCATCTAAAACCACACCCGTAAACGAAGTGAAGCCCGAACCTAAAAAGGAGGAAGTCAATAAAATCGAGGTTGGACATGTGGAGACAGTCGTCCCCGAGACACCTCAGTTGCGTGTGGTCGGCAAGATCGACCTCAACGCCATCAATCAAAGCACACGCCCCAAAAAGAAGTCCAAGGAGGACCGCCGCCGGGAGCGAATCGAGAAATCGCGTAACGGAGGAGGTCAGCAGGGAGCCGGCAATGCAGCGGGTTCATCTTCCGACCGCCGCAAGCGCGCCCGCATAGGAAAGGAGAAGGTCGATGTCGAGAAGGCCGGCCAGCAGGTAGGCCCGGGGCAAGACCGTCGCTCCAAAGGGGGCAACGCCAACGCCCAGCAGGGTGGCAACCGCCAGAACCGTGGCGGCAAACAGGAGCAGAATGCCCAGGGAGGGTCAGGCCGCAACCGTGGCCGCAACCGCGGGCAGCAACAGCCCCAGCAGCAGGAGGTGCGCTCCGAGGATGTGCAGAAGCAGGTCAAGGAGACGCTCGCACGCCTGACCAACAAGACCACGAAGAAGAGCGTCAAATGGCGTAAGGAGAAGCGCGACGAAGCCCATAACCGCGAGATGGCTCAGGCTGAGCGCGAGGCTGCCGAAAGCCGTATCATCAAGATCACGGAGTTCGTCACCGTCAGCGACCTGGCCAATCTCATGGATATCCCCGTCAACCAGATTATCGCCACATGCATGAATCTGGGTGTGATGGTGTCGATCAATCAGCGTCTGGATGCGGAGACGATCAATATCGTGGCCGAGGAATTCGGATTCACCACGGAATATGTATCGGCCGAGGTGTCGGAGGCTATCGCCACGGAGGAGGACCGCGAGGAGGATCTCGTGGCGCGTCCGCCGATCGTGACCGTCATGGGTCACGTCGACCATGGCAAGACATCGCTTCTTGACTTCATCCGCAACGCCAACGTAATCGCCGGTGAGGCCGGCGGCATCACGCAGCATATCGGCGCCTATAACGTCAAGCTGGCCGACGGCCGTCACATCACCTTCCTCGACACCCCGGGCCACGAGGCTTTCACGGCCATGCGTGCGCGAGGCGCCAAGGTGACCGACCTCGCCATCATTATCGTGGCTGCCGACGACAACGTGATGCCCCAGACTATCGAGGCTATCAACCATGCCTCGGCAGCGGGCGTCCCGATGGTCTTCGCCATCAACAAAATCGATAAGCCGGCCGCCAACCCCGACAATATCAAGCAGGAGCTGGCCAACATGAACTATCTCGTGGAGGAATGGGGCGGCAAATACCAGAGCCAGGATATCTCGGCAAAGAAGGGTATCGGTGTCGACGAACTCATGGAGAAGGTGCTTCTCGAAGCTGAGATGCTCGATCTCAAGGCCAACCCCAACCGACTCGCGATTGGCTCGGTCATCGAGTCGAGCCTCGACAAGGGCCGCGGATATGTGGCCACGGTGCTCGTGCAGAACGGAACGCTCCGCGTGGGCGACGTCATACTTGCCGGCACCCACTACGGCAAGGTCAAGGCGATGTTCAACGAGCGCAACCAGCGCATCAAGGAGGCGGGTCCGTCGGTGCCGGTGCTGATTCTCGGTCTCAACGGCGCCCCGCAGGCCGGCGACACATTCAATGTGCTCGAAACCGAACAGGAGGCCCGCGAGATCGCCGCGAAGCGCGAGCAGCTTCAGCGTGAGCTGAGCCTGCGCACCAAGAAACGTCCCGGCCTTGAGGAACTCGGACGCCGCCGCGCCCTCAATGACTTCCATGAGCTGAATCTCGTGGTGAAGGGCGACGTCGACGGCTCGATCGAGGCTCTCTCCGACTCGCTCATCAAGCTCTCGACTCCGGAGGTGCAGGTCAATGTGCTCCACAAGGGTGTCGGCGCCATCTCGGAATCCGACGTCACTCTGGCAGCGGCTTCCGACGCCATCATCATCGGTTTCCAGGTGCGCCCTTCGGCCGCCGCACGCAAGGAGGCCGAGAAGGAGGGTGTGGAGATCCGTCTGTACTCCGTCATCTACAAGGCCATCGAGGAGGTGAAGGATGCTATGGAGGGTATGCTCTCCCCGGAAATCAAGGAGGAGATCATCGGCAACGCCGAGGTGCTGCAGACCTATCATATCTCGAAGGTCGGCACGATCGCCGGCGCCATCGTGCGCGACGGCAAGATCAAGAGCAAGTCGAAGGTGCGCGTCGTGCGCGACGGTATCGTGATCTACACCGGGGAGCTCGGCTCTCTCAAGCGCTTCAAGGATGATGTGAAGGAGGTAGTCAGCGGTTATGACTGCGGTCTCTCCGTACAGGGCTACAACGATATCCGCGAGGGTGACATCATCGAGGCCTTCGAAGAGGTGGAGGTTAAGAAGACCCTGTAATAAAAATTCATGGCTCAGATAGCATCGATGCTATCTGAGCTATTTAATTAATAAATCAACAATGTTGGTATTTATAAATATCGGCACGAATCTCGGCGACCGTCGGCGGAATCTTTCGCGGGCGGTCGTCGCCGTAGCCGCCCGGTTCGGCACATTCGAGGTGTCGCATGCCGTGGAGTCGGCCCCGATGGGGTTTGATTCCTCCAATAAGTTTCTCAACATAGCGATGGTGTTCCGGTCGGAGGAGTCGCCCCTCGATATTCTTCACGCGCTGCAGGAGATCGAGCGTGATCTCGGCGATCGTCTGGCCCGGGAAAACGCCGCAAGATTCGTGCCCGATGCGGCGACAGACAGCGCTATTCATGATACCCACCGCACCTCCGGGGGNGAATACAAGGATCGCTTCCTCGATATCGACATCATGACCATCGAAGGCGTGGAGATGCAGTCGGATGAGCTTACGCTGCCGCATCCGCGCCTGCGGGAGCGCCCGTTCTTCATGGAGCCGCTTCAGGAACTTCTCTCCCAGATTCCTCAATGAAACAGCGGCTCAACTGGATCGATGCCCTGCGCGGACTGACGATGGTATCGGTCGTGATGGTGCATGTGCTCGTCAGCGGCTTCGGTGTGCGACCCGACAATTCCGCGCTCGCTATCCTGCGGGGGACTTTCACGCTTCCGCTCTTCTTCTTCGTCAGCGGTTTCTTCCTTTTCCGCCCCATGGAGGTATGGACAGGACGGCGGATCCTCGATGCACTGAAGGTGCGCTCATGCGCGCTGTTGGGGGGAACCGTTGTCTTCACGACGCTCTATTTTGTCGTGATGCGCCGTCCCGACCCACTGAGCTGGTTGCCCGACGGTAATTTTGTGGAATATTGGTACACTATATCCCTCTTCCAGATCTTCCTGTGGTATCTCGTGGCTGTGGGCATAGGGAAATTCGGAGGCAAGATGACGTTCTGGTCACCCGTACTGCTCGCGTTCTGTGCCAGTTTCCTGCTTCCCTACACACCTTGGGCTGAAAACTACTGGTGCTATTGGTGGCTCAACGAGAAGACCGCCCTCTATTTCCAGTTCTTTGCAGTCGGCATGATAGTGCGCCGTTGGCAGGAACCATTCTTCCGCATACTGTCACGTCCGCTGATACTGACTCTCCTTATTGTCGGCTACATCGCCTCATTGATAGGAGGCTGGACATATACGTTTTTCTGGACTGAGAATTGCCCCGGCATGATCACTCTCTTCCGTGAGACATTGTCACGATATTTCGGGTTACTGNTGGTGCTNCGCATATTCTACGATGCCCGAGAGTGGTTTGACGGCGACACATGGCTATTGCGTAAATGGAGATTGATCGGGCGCCGGACGCTCGACATCTATTTCCTGCATTATTTTCTGATTCCGCGCATGCGTTGGGTAGGGCCTTATCTGATGCGGGGCAACACGTTCATACCGGAATTTATGGGCGCGGCCATCGTGAGCATCGTCATTCTCTCCCTCATCCTGCCCCTGAGTGCGCTCCTGCGGCGGGCTCCCCTTCTCCGCTCGCTGCTCGGAGCCAAAAGCGTTTAATCTTTTGGCGCAATAATTAGGATTTAAATAATTTAGGTTATGCCATTTGGAGGATTGGGACTAAGTCATTAATTTTGTACTAATGAAACGACTCTTGACCCGCCTCCGCATATCCTCTCTCCCCTGCCTCATCATGTCGATGCTGCTACTGGCAGCATGCCATGACCCTCATACATCGGAAATACTGACCCTGGCCGACCGCCTCATGGAGTCGGCCCCGGACTCGGCCTACAGCCTGCTCCGAAGCATCGACTCCACGCGTCTGCGCCGTGCCGACGCTCCACTGTACGCCGTTCTCGACGCACAGGCGCGTCACAAGCTCGACCTCGAACCCCCGACAGACTCCCTGCTCAACATCGCCGTGGAGCACTACACCGCGCACGGCCCAGATTCCCTGCTGATGAAGGCTCTCTTCTACCGGGCAGTCGGAAAATACCAGACCTACCGATTGCCCGAGGCCGTAAAGGATGCTACCGCCAGCTGGGAAATCGCCGAATCCTCAGCCAGACACTATTGGATGGCAAAAAGCGCGGATCTAATCGCCGACCTTTTCTACGATTCATTCAACTTCACTGAAGAAAGCGAATGGAGAGCATTAGCTGCCAGAAACTATCAGACTTCCGAACAAAATATAAACTATATGTGCTGTCTAATTGAACTCGCCACCTCCTATACCAATTGCCATGACTCATTGAGAAGCCATATAATTCTGGACAGTATCAAAAGGGAAACAACACGCAATGATTATCCCCAACCCATATTGGATAGCAATATCCCAAACGAAGTGTATTACTATCTCAATTTTTCCGGCCTTGAAAAGGTGGATTCCATTTTAGATCAGCCTCGCATGTCGGAAATTCTCAATGAGGAGCCATCACTATATCTTGCCAAGGCTCATAGCCTTATGGCCAAAGGACAATACGAGGAATGCAGACTATTGCTGGACTCTATCTCAACAATACCGGCTTTTGAAAATGAAGGAACCCTTCTATTACATGCATATTACGACTTGGCAATCAAGACACGCGATGTCCTTCGACTGCCTGTTTACACCGACTCTCTGCTGAAACTTCAGTTGGCGGATGTCAACAGGGCTATCTCCTACCCGGTCGCTATCGCACAACGTGACTATTTCCACTCATCTTCCAAGAGACAGGAGCAACGGAACAGAGAAATAAGGAGGTACGGGATTATCTTGATATGCCTTATTACGGGGGTAGCAGTCATATGTGTTATCGTCTACAAGCTACGTCTCATTAAGAAAGATCGACAGTTGAGGGAAAAGGTGAAAGCTTCCATCGTTATGTCAGGTATGGTTGAGCAGGAGAGAAGAGTAGCCAGCGAAGCTCAGTCGGAGATCAGGAAGCTTAAATCCGAACTGGAAACGGCCACTGACAGGTACGTTGCCGTCAATGAAAAACTGAAGGAAACCTTCGACCTTATTCCCGAGATCTACAAGACACGGTGGGAGGCTCTGGAGGTACTCTGCAAAAGTGCACGCAATATGGAAGAGCTTCCCCCTGCTACCGTCGTGAAGGAAATTGCAAAAGCAATAGATAAATTCAAGTCAAAGTCATTCATCCATGATGTGGAGAAGCAGTTGAACCGTGACTTTAATAATATTATCCTGAAGCTCCGCGAAGATTGTCCCACTCTAAAGAAAGAGGATTTTCCGATATGTATTCTTTCTTTCGCAGGAATCGGTTGTCCGGCGATAGCCATGATTCTGGATATTCCATTGCCCACACTATATGTAAAACGTCAGCGCATACGCAGCAGAATCCAAAGGAACAAATGTCCGAATCTTGAACTTTATATCTCAAAAGTTTCCGGATAATCCTTCTCCCTTCTCTGATAATCGGGATTTTCATGTCTCAAATCCTAACACCCCACTACTTCAGTCATCTTTAAATACCATTGACAATCAATTATTTATAAAACTTTAATTCAGTCTTAATTCTAACAGATTTTATATATGTCTTACATATATATCTGATTATTAACATATTGAAGTGTTAGCGTTTTTGATAGGCTTAAATTTGGATTTATCGACTGGTCTATCTTAAATTTGCGGCGTTCAAAATCAATAACGCCATGAAGTATAATTTACCAAAACTTCTTCTAAGCACGATATGTCTGCTTGCCGGATCAATATCGTATGTTACAGTAGCCGATTCCAACAACGGCAATCATACACAGCAGCCCTTCAAACTTGTACCGAAAGGAAGCGTAGGCTCCCATAAAACTAAGGCTCCTTCGCGACAGTCGGTCATATGTATGTATGATGAGGGCAACCTCTACTTCGAGTTTGCTATCCCCGAAGGGGAGTGTCAGCTTATGCTGTCCGATTCCTCGACGGGAGAGGTCATAGTCGAATACTTCGATTCGGCAGTTTCTGAACCTGTCTATGTAGGCTATCACCGTACGGCCTCGCTGACGGTCAATACCGAAAACGGAAATACCTATGCCGGAGAGTGGTAATAATCTCTAATGCCGCCAACCAAGCTCCTTGTTAGTCATACGAATTTAACCATACCTAATTTTTCACCTCTAATTTATGTAATCATGAAAATTAGAATTATCTCACAGTTGCTCTTGATGACGCTGGTCGCGCATCTGGAGGCAAACGCTCAGGAGGTTCTGCATCTAAAGTCAGGAGTTGCAGAAACTGCGAGAACCGAGAATGTATCCATCCCGACACGAGATGTCGATGTCGACGCCGATGGAAATGTGACCGTTTCCTATCAATTCGATAAGGTTACTCGAATTGAGGATCAAACTAATCCCGGTCGTTTCTATCTCCAGATAGATGGGTTCGGTACCAACACTACCCCCGGAGAACCGGCATTCCCGGTTCGCATAGATTCTTTTCTTGTGCCGTCGGGCCAGACTCCATCCCTTACACTGGTCGAGATGGAGACAAAGGAATTCACTTTTGATATTGCTCCCGCATCCGCGCCTGAAATCGACAGTATCGTGGAAGCTATCACTCCCTCAGTACCTGAAATCGCCAAGAAAAACTCATTCATGCCGACATCCAATGTGGAGGAGGCAGGAATCCAGGTGTATCGAGGCCATGAAATCATGCAGGTGCAGGTAAATCCTGTCAGCTACAATCCCGCCACAGGAAAAGTGCGCATATGTACCAAACTTTCCTACAAGGTTGATTTCGGCATGAATGGAATGGCAAAAGTTGCATCTCGTAACATTGTACAGCCTGCCGTTTCTGAAGACAACGACCTTGATGATTACTTGTGCAGCCTCGCCTTGAATGTTAATCCCGAAGCTGTAACCGGTCCTCAGAGAATAGTTACGGGGGTAATTACACAACCTATCTTTAAAAAAGAGGAAGAGGGTTACTTGATTCTCACCGTCCCTGCCTATAAAGCTATGGCTGAAAGACTTGCGGGATGGAAGACCATGATGGGTTTCAATACTCAGGTTGTGTCCAAGACATCATGGACATCCAACACCATTTATAATGAGGTACGTAACGCCTACACTTCGATTCCGAATTTCCGCTACGCGGTATTGTTTGGCAACGGTAATGATTTACCCGGAGTATATACGAAATCATCACTTAGCGCTGGCGAATCATACTATACTGATTACCACTACGGTTGTATGGATAGTTTCACGGATGACTGGGAGCAAGATGTCATTATCGGACGTATTAGCGTTTACACTCAAAATGAGGCGAATGTCATAGTCAATAAGATTATCGACTATGACCGAAATCCCACAACAAATAAGACTTTTTATCAAACAGCTTTACATGCNGGAGAGTTTNCTTCGNTTGATAANCTCCACGAANNACNAAGATTTATAAAAACATCCGAGGAAATAAGGGATTATATGCTCTNCTTTGGTAAAAATGTAGAAAGACATTATGNCACCACTAANAATGATGNATCTATCAATCCCACTTACTGGAANAACGGNANCTANNGCTACGGAGAACGAATTCCGGCAGAATTACAACGTCCATATTATTCATGGAACGCGAATGCCACGTCAATAAACAGCACTTGGGCAAAGGGAATACATTATGCGTTATTTAGAGGGCATGGAAGNTTAGACGGNTGGTCGANTCCTTCATATANAATCANCAATATTACNTCCAATGGTCAGAATGGATTACCATATGTATTCTCCATTACGTGTAATACCGGTCGTTTTATCAATGGTCAGCGTAGTCTGGCTGAAAAATTAATGTATTTTAATGGGGGAGGTGCTGTGGGTGTCATTGCTTCTCGAGGANTCAGTTACAGTGGACNGAATGANTTGGTNGCTGAGGGNCTCTTTGATGCAATGTATCCGGATCCGGGACTTGAGCCTGNTTTNCCAATAACAACAAAGCCATCTGAAGNACTTACTCACGCTGCTACATTTGTNGTTGGCGAGATGCTCAGACATGGCCTAAAATGTATGGATGAGAGATATACGAATAGTGCATATAAGAATACAACAAAAGAACTTTTTGTACCATTTGGAGATCCAAGTATGAAATTGAGGACAGATTGGTTAGGACGTATTCAATTCCAATCCAAGCCGAAACCTCTCATGACTAATCCGGGATTTGAACTGGATCTTTCCAAGGCTCCGATTGACATAACGATAACGGCTTATGACTCTATTACCGGCCAACGCTATCATAATACGGGGAAGNTATTCATGTTTGAATCTGCNCATCCCGAGAAAGTCTCAATAGTAATGCATGCACATAATTACAGTCCGGTTATAACAACAGCAGATAAACTGGCTTTCGACCCGTCCATCACGAAGCCTATCTATCCTACTACAGAACTGAAATTAACACGGAACGGCGATGAGTATGCCTTAACTTATTCATTACCCTCCGGAGTTACTAATGGTACTCTCATTGTTGGAGATATTAANGGACATGCCATACTCTCGATAAGTGTGGATGCTTCACAAGACCNAAACAGCTTATCATTGCCAAGCCTGCCTTCAGGAATCTATGCAATACGTTTAGTAGCGAATGATATGATAGTGTCCGAAGAACGTGTACAATTATAAATCCTGAATNACCTATNCNACCTCGTTTTTTCATTTCGTCTCTCATAATTATTCCTAATATTNATGGGAGATGAAATGAAAAAAGNAGATTAAATTATACTAAAAATGAATTGGATCAAACACTTGACATTAGTTATCGCAGCAATCAGCTGCACCTCCGGGTTTGCGGAGAAGTTGGATGTGAGTAACGCCATAACTCCTCCCGNGGAGGGCGAAATATGGTTCANCAACNGCGGCATCGNTTTCTCCGCAATGGAGGGAGAGCATACTTGTGTTGTCAGGGATGCCGGCTATGACCTCTATGGAGCTGACAGTGGCACATACAGCGGTAATGTCAATATACCCGCTTTCATCACGGAGGATGGAATAACCTATGAAGTCGTCGGTATCGATGCATTCCGCTATTGTGGGAATTTACTTTCCATAGAAATGCCCGCTTCAATCAAATGGATAAATGGCATCGTGGCACTCTATCACCTCAAGAACCTATATATTCCCGAAGGTGTGGAGGAATTAAAAGGCTGCGTGCGTTTAGAGAATCTGAACTATCTGTCTCTTCCCTCGACCTTGACCTCCATCGAAGGACTCACTGGAATGCCGGAACTCCGGGAATTGAAGGTTGCGGCCCGCGAGCCGTACACACTCTCCGACTATGCCTTCGCGGATACCCCTGTTGAAACCTGCACNCTCATTGTGCCNGATGGATGTGCCGAGGCCTACCGCAAGGCNCCGAAATGGCGTGANTTCGGNGCNATCAAGGAGGTGTCCGAGGTAGCGGGAATTACCGATACCCATATAACTTCCGACCTCCGTCTCTCAGTCGGAAAGGGTTGTCTCACCGTGAGCGGATACAAGGGGAAGCTGAGTATCCATACCCCNGCAGGTCAGACTGTCTACGACCGAGATGTGGATGCCGATACATCAATCGAACTGCCGTCGGGAGCATATATCGTTCGTACTCCAAGCCGGACAGTGAAAATAGTCACAATATAATTTCATCCCCTCCATAACTTCATGAGTAGCCGCCCCATGCCGCATATCCGGTATGGGGCGGCTTGGAATTCATGTTTCCTGATGTAATACTGACCTGCCCCAACAATCTCATGGAGTCGGCCCAAGACTCGGCTTACAGCCTGATACGAAGTATCGACTCCAATTCCCGATTGAAAAATTTGCGGTCGAAACTTAACCTCTCTCAAAAAGTGGATTACGACATCAATAAACGCGTCAGCAGCATTACCAACCGCTCAAGCCAGAACGGAGGCACCACGGAGACTATAACATTCTTCTATCCCGATGATAAATCTCATGAGGTAGAAAAAAGCACCTTCATCATTCAGTCTCCCAAAGGTAACAGTGGCATCGAGTGTGTCTTTTCTGCCTATGAATATGATGATAAGGGTAATTGGATCAGACGCAATGTACGACAGTCTACAAAAAACGCTTCAAATGAGAGTGAGTCCACCGAATATATGGAAACTCGTATAATTACTTATTATCAGTAAGGTTCCATCTAATAAGATTGATTGTAATGTGATAATGTTCGGGTGGCATCCGTCCGCAGAGGATGGGCGCCACCCGAATTATTCAGTGATCCGCCTTCCCGGCCCGCATCTGACGGGAGATTAAGAAGGTCAGCCGCGACGACCAGCTCGGTCTGGCCGATACGGGCACCTCCGCAATCCTTAAATAACCGCAGGTCGGCTACTGCCGCTGTCCGCTTCCGGTGTCCAAAAACATTCAATTGTCCGTTTTCGGACACCGCTATTTTCTCATTTATTCCTAATTCACAACCACTTACAATTTCGGCACACTGTTTGATTTCATTTATCACGAATCATCTCTTCCCGGATTCCACGTAAATTTATCAAGTATGAAACTTACCTTTTACACATCCCTCCCTTGGCTCCTCTTACTTGCCTGTATCCCCGTAGCGCCCGCCGCCTATGCCACGGAGACCCAGCCGGCGTCCAACGATTCTATTGCGGCACCGGATGAGGCGACGGTTACCGATCTGTCGGAATTTGTGGTCGAGGGGCGCACCCAGCGCGTCGTCAAATACGGCGTGGAGTACACGCCCGACAAGCGCACCCGCAAGATGGCCACCGACGCCACATCGCTTCTCCGCCTTATGGCTATCCCGCAGCTTGAGATAACACCAGGCTCGTCGGATGTCGCCATGACCGGCGGCCGCGCGGTCAGTATGTTCATCGACTATGTGCCGGCCTCTCCGGAGGAGCTACGTGCCATACGCACGGAGGACGTGATGCGGGTCGAGGTGCTCCAATATCCTGAGGATCCCCGATTCGAAAGCGCGCAATTTGTCGTCAATTTCATCATGCATAAATACGCCTGGGGTGGCTACACCATGATCGGCGGCGAGGCCAACGCTATAAATCTTGAGAACGGTTACGGATACATATATTCGAAATACGTAGCGGGCAAATGGACTCTCGATGCGAACGCCGGCGCGTCTGGCACCCATATCGGACGCGCCGAAAGCGACCTGACGGAGACTTTCCGCGACTTCAATATCGGATCCCGCCATTTCGATAGCGCCGACCGACGGTCATACACCGCCGGCGGCCTCTCCACCCATAACGGAGAATGGGCTTCGCTCCGAGCTATCTTCGCGACGGATAAGACCCGGCTGGAGCACACCCTCTCCTTCAGCCGCTCCGATCAGCCGCATAATGACGAATCCTCCGAAGTGGATTATTCAGATGGCATTTTCCCGACGGCCACGGCCCGATCCGGGGAGTCGTCGGTATCCGTGACTCCCGGTATTTCGGCCCACTATCTCTTCAATCTCCCCGGCCAGAATTTCATCACCGTCTACTGGGGTATGAGCTACAGCCATACTCGTCGCAATTCATCATACCGTCTCGGGGAGATGGATCCTATAATCAACGACAACCGCGAGAAAGTCTACAATCCCTATGCCACTGTCAACTATTCGAAGAGATTCTCCCACAACAATACTTTCCGCACAGCCCTCATAACCTCTAATTCTATATACGATACGCGCTATCTCGGATCGTATGACGGGCGGCAGAAACTGCTATCGTCGGAGAATATGCTCTTTCTGGAGTATATGCAGAACTGGGCGTGCGGCCTGAATCTATATTCGCGCGTCGGCATGTCGTATGTAGTTGGCCGGGTCAATGGAGTCAACACTCTTGAGCAATGGAATCCACGTCTCGGAATGCAGCTGCGGTATTATATCAACCAGCGGCATTCGGCATCTGTGTCGGCATGGTGGGGCAACAGCCACCCGGGGCCGGAGTCATCCAACAGCGCCATGGTGCAGAGCAACGAGTTGTTATGGCTGATGGGTAATCCCGATCTGCGCAATACGCTCTTCCAGCAGGTCGACCTCTCCTATAATTTCATCCCGACAAACGCGTTCAGTCTGTCGGTCTATGCCAAATATGAGGGTAATCCCAATAAACAGGCTTATGAGTTTATGTCGCTGCCGGGATACGATGGCCTGGTGCGCCGGATGGTAAACAGCGGTTCATGCCATACATGGCTGGCCGACGTGTCGGCCTCGTTGCGTCTCTTAAACAATTCATTGGTGTTGACCGGAGGTGTTTCCGCAAAGCGGGTGGTGCTGACCGGAGTGGACGCACTGTCGGTCAACAATCTGATTCCGCGTATAAACGTCAATTACATGACCGGCAATTTCTCTTTCGGAGCGGATTTCGGAGGCGGCGCGAAGTACGTGAACGCGTGGACAACGGGTTGTGTCTATAAGTCTCCCTGCAGCTACGGTGTCAACGTCGCATATGCGGTCGGGGAGTTAAAGGTGCAGCTGAGCAGCCACAACTGGTGGAACAACGGACGGGTCTACACTGATTTTGACAGCGGGCGTTTCTCCAGTCACGGTTGGACATGGCAAAGCGGCAATGCCGCCAATATCAAGCTCAATCTCTCCTACACGTTCACCTATGGCAAACGTGTCAGTCGCGACAACCAGCTCGGGCAGGCCGGCGGCAGTGGCTCCGCCATCCTGAAATAATCGGGTTATGCGTGGGGTTTGTCTTTATTCCTGTAGATAGATTTGCTTGTATAAAAAAAATTCACTAACTTTGCAACATCATAGCCGCATTGCACCCGCAATGCAGCATTCTTATGGAGGATGGTCTGGTAGCTCAGCTGGATAGAGCAACAGCCTTCTAAGCTGTGGGTCCTGGGTTCGAATCCCAGCCGGATCACCAATATAATCATTATAATCGGGTCACGATTCTATAAAGAAATCGTGACCTTTGTTTTTAGGGATGGAGCAACAGTATCCTTCTATTTCTTTCCTATTACGCAAATATCCGTGGTCTGTCCATAGCAACTCCACATCAATTGCGACTCGATACAACTATTCTATAAAATGAGATGACAGATGAAGATACATGCGCTTGGTCAACGATTGGGAACCTGTAAAATTGAAATTACTCAATCTTTTATTAATAGCGTATTCGCTTTCCTTAAATCCACATTTCTTGTAAAAGCCAACAGCAGAATAGCCCCCGGTATCAATAGCTTCCACTGTAATAAACATCGTTGCCGAAAGTCTATCTNTNANACATTGTTCATAAATCTTTGATATGATATGCTCTCCAAGACCTTTATTCCTCCAATTTTCATCAACCGCCAAATAATCAATCTCTACCGCCGGATAACTATCTTTTGTATCAAATATATCCTGATCTATTTTCACACCATCGCGTTGTAAAACTTGATTGTCAAACGAGTTGAGTATTAAAGAAGCTTTACTAAGAGCAAAAATTGCCACCGGCAATTCCTCTGCCTTAACCACCCATAGAGCTGTCAGGCCCGAAGTCACATATCTTTCAAGCCCTTTTTCTTTATCATGAATGAATGAATCAATTGGTGTATAGCCACAATTAAAATTTGAGAGAGAGGCTACATTTTCCACTCTCTCAAATATAAGATGTGTCTTATCCATATTTCCATTATTTCCAGATAGATTCAAATCTGGTCAAAGCTTTCTGGAGACGTTTTTTCTCTTTAATCTCACTCTCCGTAAGTCTGCCGGCCTCCAAACGACGCATGACAGTTCGAATCCTATTGCTGGATTCCAAACTAAGTGGAGAAGAATTGTGTTTGTGCCCTAACATATTTGGAATATTGAGGTGAATATTTTTGCAAAGATAATCTTTTACGGAATGATTTACAAATATTATTTATCTAAAATAACATAACTTTAGGTCTTTAAGTTAGAAATTCGCCGACAGTTAACTTTGCATTTAGAGTGAGGCCATTTGTCTCGCGAGTGAAGGGAGCATAGGGGGATGTGCTCCTGAGAGATGGAGCATCCCGGTTACATGCCGGGATCACCTGGAGCCTCCATGCGGAGATTGGCAAGTGCCTCGCTGTCTTTCACATGACATCCGCTGATGCCGTAGTAGAGCATGAAAAGCTCGCATATCAGAGCAATCGA
The DNA here is from genome assembly GCA_014802625.1 of bacterium. GTDB lineage: Bacteria > Bacteroidota > Bacteroidia > Bacteroidales > Muribaculaceae > Lepagella. The sequence continues at coordinate 98,724 of JAAVBX010000013.1, forward strand.
CCATGTCCACTGCCAGTTGCCAAGGCTGTCGGCAAAGACCGCCTGAAGCAATGGGAATACAGCTCCACCAAAAACACCCATCATGAATATGCCGGATGCTTTGGAGGTATATCTGGAGAGTCCCGCAACCGCCAGAGTAAATATACATCCCCACATAACGGAATGAAGCAGACCGACGGATACAAGAATCCAAAGATTGTCAAGTACCATAGCCGCCAGCACCAATACCGATGCCACCGCCGTCACAGAAATCAGTAATCGGCGGGGAGGAATCTTCGGAAAGAAGGAGAAGACGATACGCCCGACCATCATGCCACCCCAGTAGAGCGTTGCAAGCAACGCCGGGATGCCAAGATTCAAACCCGCTATCTCGATATTATCAAGCCCGAAGAAGGAGAGCCTGTGGCCGGATTCGATCATCTGCATGGCGTGGAGATTGACGTTGACTCCCACCGANACCTCTGCCCCGACATAGAAGAATATCGCCACTACTCCGAGGGCAAGATGTCGGAAACTCCATACGCTTCTNGGCAATTTTTCTCCGGATTCGCTTCGCGTACCCTTTATATCGGGCAATTCCAGGCGTGAGGTAACCATGGTGACGATGAGGATTATCCCTCCGATTATCAGGAACGGCACCATGAGCTGCCCCGGCCTGACCGCCTCCATCGCAACACCTGCGAAAATGACACCGGTGACGAAGAAGGGGGCAATCGTCGTGCCTATAGAGTTGATGGCGCACACTATGTTCATTCGCTGCACGGGTTTCGTCCCCGGCAGGTCATAAGCCGCTATATAAGGATTGATGACGACCTGCAGGATGGCTGCCGATGTCCCCATGAGGAAGGAGCCGAGAAGGAAGACGAAATAACCCCACGGCACAAGGTCCTCCCCCAGTCTGACTCCGGCATCACCCCCNCGGGTCGCGATGAATGAGGAAAGCGAGTATAGTGCGAGTCCGCCTATCATGATTATGAGGGCACGGAGCAACGTAAACTTATAACCGCCCGAATCAATCCATTTTCCACCTAACGAGCTGTTGACGAGATAACCCAGAAAGAAGAAGAAGGAAATCATGGTGGTCAGCGTGTTGCGTAGGGCATGGGCATCCGACAGGAATGCCACTTTAAGGGGTCCCTGGAACTGACCGTTGACCGTGGTAAGGAATCCCACCACGAAATAAATGAAAGTCAGGACCACGAATGGTCCCAACTTGTTCGCTTTCCGTTCTGTCATAAGGTGATTATATTATCGTTTCCAAAGTGGCCATCGCTCCCTTATCCCTTATATCCTCCACGAATTTAAGGTAGAGGTCGGNAAACGCCTTTGAATCTCTCAATCCGGCNCCGGCGAAGGCAGGGATATCAAGGAAATCGAGAGGATTGTCGCTTGACAGCGCCTTCTCGACAGTGGCATCCATCCATGGCTCCGCAATATCGAAGACTTCACCCTTATCATCGGTATGGTTTCTCAGATAGTCGTAGTATGCGGCGAACAGATACGCCGGACGTGTCATATCCTTACCGTCGCGAATCATCTTGCCTACATTAGGAATCAGATATACAGGGAATTTAGACAGACCGTCGAAACAGAGACGTGCCACCTGGTCGCTGACCGAACTATTGCTGAACCTCTCTATCAGAGTCTGCTTATACTCTTCAAGATCCGTATTTCCGGGAGCGGGGACATAGGGAGTGACATCGATATCCATAAAATCCCTGACGAACTTCCTGATGCGTGGGTCTCTCATCGCCTCGTCGACCTTGCGGTAACCGCTCAGGAACGAAGGGTAAGAGAGGAGCGAGTGAGAAGCATTCAGNAGNGAGAGTTTCATATTCTCGTAAGGAGCCACATCATCCGTAAATTCCACCCCGACCTCTTCCCATTTCGGACGTCCGGCGGCGAAGTCATCCTCAACCACCCATTGTATGAAGTCCTCGCAATAGACAGGAGCCTCGTCGTGGGTAGCATTCAGNGCATTCAGACGCGCCACATCCTCGGGGCGTGTGGCCGGCGTAATTCTGTCGACCATTGAGTTGGGGAACGTCACGTTCCGTTCCGCCCATTCGGCGAGCGAAGGATCCTGAGCCCTGAAGAAGCTCATGAATGCCTTTCGGGCAGTATCACCGTTATGCTGGAGGTTATCACATGTCAGTATCGTCACCTTCCCGGCTCCATCGGCCATACGCCGGCGCAATCCCTCGGCTACAAAGCCGAAGACAGTCTGAGGATCGGAGGGATTCGCCAGATCCCTTCTGACGACTTCGTTCGAGAGATCNAACTCTCCGCTCTCCTTGTCGATATTATAGCCACCCTCCGTGATTGTCATCGACACGATTTTAGTGGCGGGGTCGGCAATCTTTCCGATAATCTTTTCCGGCTCTTTCTGAGCCCAGATTACATCCTTAAGCGACCCTATTTCATACGCTTCATCATGGCCGTCGCGTCCGCAGACGGTGACGGTGTAGACNCCATCCTGCTGCTTCAAGGCATTATAGAGCCGTTCATCCGATGGCAGAAGCATCGCCCCGGTGATTGCCCAATCCTTCTGAGAGGGGTCGGTCGAGAGCAGCCGGTCGGTATAAAATTCCTCGTGGGCGCGGTGGAAGTTGCCCACACCGATATGGAGAATCCCACTTTTGGTGGCATTACGGTCGTAGCTGACGGTGTTGATCTTTTGTGTTTTCATATAGTATTGAGATATCGTGTTATGTCAAGAGTCAGAAATATTGATAGAGCGTGTGGGAGGGATGAAGATGGCCCCTCCACAGGCCATTCTTCATACTTTGNTNTTAAAACATAATGTAAGATTCAAAAGATTACATATTTAGGATATTTTTAGTTAATTATCCCCGCTATCCTAAGAATTGAGGGCGGAATTTAAGTTTTAAGGGCATCGCAGCTTGCAAACCGGCTGAAGCTTACGGTGGCCGACGGCAACGGGACACAGGGAATGGCACGATTATTTTTTTGATTTCGGGATACATTTTTTAAGGGTTTTATTTTGCGGATAGGGAGATTTATGATAATTTTGCAGTTATTGACGGAACTATGCGCCGCCGTCAGCGACATCCCGTATGACGCGGGGGGTCGCCGTGATGTGGGCNAACCTCCGTCAATCCACCTTAAACGAATTGATTATCAACAAACTAATAAACATCTAAATTTTTCAGAACTGCTATGTGGTTATCAAACTCTTCAGTAGGACGTAAGTTCATCATGGCCGTCACCGGTGCTGTGCTCGTCCTATTCGTGACCTTTCACTGTTTGATGAACGCAGTTGCCATCTGCTGGCCCGCAGCCTATAACTCAGTGTGCCTCTTCCTGGGGGCAAACTGGTATGCGCTGATTGCCTCCGCAGGCCTGGCAGCGTTCATTGTCGTTCACATCATTTATGCCGTAATGCTGACGCTGCAGAACCGTCGCGCGCGCGGCCACGAGCGCTATGCCGTATCCCATCGTCCCAAGTCGGTGGAATGGTCGTCGCAGAACATGCTCGTGCTCGGTATCGTCATCCTCGCGTTCCTCGTGGTCCACATGATTCAGTTCTGGGCCAAGATGCAGCTCGTCGAGATCATGGGCACNCACACCATGATTCCCGCATCGGCCGGCACACTGTTCCTTCAGGAGGCATTCTCCCTCCCCTGGACTCTGATCGTCTACATCATCGGTTTCATCGCCCTCTGGTTCCACCTCAACCACGGTATCTGGTCAATGTTCCAGTCAGTGGGTTGGGACAGCACGGTATGGATTCCGCGTCTTAAGAAGATCGCNTGCTGGTGGTGCTCGATCGTCGTGCTCCTCTTCATCGCCGAGGGTATCGTCTTCACCGTGAAGGCTCANCAGGGCTATTATCTCAATGACCCCGAGCTCCGCGAGCAGTACAAGGCCATGATCGTTCCCGAATATGAGAAGGANTTCGGCCCCGGCGCAGTGCAGCAGCTTTCGATGGCTCCCTACGACCAGATGGTGCAGATGGTACGCGGCCAGCTCCAGCAGATGCAGGATCCGCAGGCACGCCAGTACTTCGCAGCCCAGCAGAGCGAAGAGGANTATGACAATATGGTCAAATTCCTCGAAAATCAGGTGGCTTTCTTCGACTATCTTGAGTCAATGCCCGCCACAGAGGCCGAGCCCGCAATAGCTCCCTCCGCAGGACAGGCCCCCGCTAACAAATAATCATTTTCAGACGATATGGAAAATATTGATATCACGAAAGTTAAAACAATGAATCCGGCTGATTCCAAGATCCCGGAGGGTCCTATCGCTGAGAAATGGACCAACTATAAGGCTCACCAGAAGCTCGTCAATCCCGCCAACAAGCGTAAGCTCGACGTGATCGTGGTCGGCACCGGTCTGGCCGGCGCATCGGCCGCCTCCACTCTCGGCGAACTGGGCTTCAACGTGCTCAACTTCTGCATTCAGGANTCCCCCCGCCGCGCTCACTCCATCGCAGCGCAGGGTGGTATCAACGCAGCCAAGAATTATCAGAACGACGGTGACTCCGTCTACCGTCTTTTCTACGATACCGTAAAGGGTGGCGACTACCGCGCCCGCGAGGCCAACGTNTANCGTCTGGCCGAGGTGTCGAACAACATCATCGACCAGTGTGTGGCCCAGGGTGTTCCCTTCGCCCGTGAATACGGCGGTCTGCTCGCCAACCGTTCCTTCGGCGGNGCNCAGGTGAGCCGTACATTCTACGCAAAAGGCCAGACCGGCCAGCAGCTCCTGCTCGGCGCCTANTCTTCGCTCAACCGTCAGATCCAGCTCGGCAAGGTGAAGAGCTACAACCGCTATGAGATGCACGACGTGGTGCTCGTCAAGGATAAGGATGGTGTGCCCCGCGCACGCGGCATCATCGCCAAGAACCTCGTGACAGGTAAGTTCGAGCGTTTCGCCGCTCACGCAGTGGTTATCGCCACCGGCGGNTANGGCAACGCCTACTTCCTCTCCACAAACGCCATGGGCTGCAACTGCTCCGCCGCCATGGCCTGCTACCGNAAGGGNGCATANTTCGCAAANCCGGCTTTCGTNCAGATNCACCCGACATGTATCCCCGTGCACGGCGACAAGCAGTCGAAGCTGACCCTCATGTCAGAGTCACTGCGTAACGACGGCCGTATCTGGGTGCCCAAGAATATCGAGGATGCACAGAAACTCCAGTCAGGCCAGATCAAGGGCAGCGATATCCCCGAAGAGGAGCGCGACTACTATCTGGAGCGCCGCTATCCGGCCTTCGGTAACCTCGTGCCCCGCGACGTGGCCTCCCGCGCCGCCAAGGAGCGTTGCGACAAGGGCTTCGGCGTCAACAACACCGGCCTCGCCGTCTTCCTCGATTTCTCTGAGGCTATCAACCGTCTCGGCATCGACCAGGTGCGCCAGCGCTACGGCAACCTCTTCGACATGTATGAGGAGATTACCGACGTCAACCCCGGCGAACTCGCCCGCGTAGGTTCAGACGGCGTGAAATATTACAACCCGATGATGATCTTCCCCGCCATCCACTATACGATGGGCGGCATCTGGGTAGACTACGAGCTACAGACCTCCATCAAGGGTCTCTTCGCAATCGGCGAGTGCAACTTCTCCGACCACGGCGCAAACCGTCTCGGCGCATCTGCTCTCATGCAGGGTCTGGCCGACGGCTACTTCGTGCTCCCCTACACTATCCAGAACTATCTGAGCGACCAGATTTCCATCCCCCACTTCTCGACCGATCTCCCCGAGTTTGACAAGGCCGAGAAGGAGTGCCAGGAGAAGATGGATCGCCTCATGGCAATCCAGGGCGACCGCAGCGTTGACTCCATCCACAAGGAGCTCGGCCACATTCTCTGGGACAATGTCGGCATGGCCCGCACCAAGGAGAGCCTTGAGGAAGCCATCGAGAAGATCAAGAAGCTCCGCAAGGTCTTCGACACTCAGCTCTACATCCCCGGCTCGGCCGAGGGCATGAACGTCGAGCTCGACAAGGCCTTCCGTCTCAACGACTTCATCACCATGGGCGAGCTCATCGCATATGACGCCCTCAGCCGCAACGAATCCTGCGGCGGCCACTTCCGCGAGGAATACCAGACGGAAGAGGGCGAGGCAAAGCGCGACGACCAGAACTGCTTCTACGTCAGCTGCTGGGATTACCAGGGAAGCGACAACAAGGCTCCCGAGCTCATCAAGGAGCCCCTCCACTATGAAGCAATCAAGGTGCAGACACGTAACTATAAGTCATAAACCTCAGAAACTACACACACGACAATGGATGATAAAATGACAGTCAATCTCAAGGTGTGGCGTCAGGCCGGACCGCGAGAGAAGGGCGAGTTTAAGACTTATATGAATGTCGAGACCACCCCTGACACCTCCTTCCTCGAAACCCTCGACATCCTCAACGAGCAGCTCGTCGAGCAGCGTGAGGAGCCTATCGTATTCGACCACGACTGCCGCGAGGGTATCTGCGGCATGTGCTCCCTCTATATCAACGGACACCCGCATGGCCCCGCCACCGGCGCGACTACCTGCCAGCTCTACATGCGCCGCTTCAAGAACGGCGAGACTATCACGGTGGAGCCCTGGCGTTCGGCTGCGTTCCCGGTAATCAAGGACCTCATGGTCGACCGTAACGCATTCGACAAGATCCAGCAGGCCGGCGGCTACGTCAGCTTCAACTGCGGCGGCGCTCAGGATGCCAACGACCTCCCCATCTCGAAGGTCAACGCCGACGAGGCCATGGATTCCGCCAGCTGCATCGGCTGCGGCGCATGCGTGGCAGCCTGCAAGAACGGCTCCGCAATGCTCTTCGTCTCCGCTAAGATCAGCCAGCTCGCTCTGCTGCCGCAGGGCACTGTCGAGAAGGACCGCCGCGTGCGCGCCATGGTGGCCAAGATGGATGAGCTCGGATTCGGCAACTGCACCAACACCGGCGCATGCTCGGCCGAGTGCCCGAAGAACATCAAGCTCTACAACATCGGTCGCATGAACCGCCATTTCATCGCCGCGAAGTGCAAGGAATAATTCCGCGCCACGGCGTAGAAAGATAAAAAACATCACCCTTAAGGGGCGTTTCCGCTTGCGGATGCGCCCCTTTATTATTAATTTTGCACTCATGAAGCGTATCCCCATACATCTCATTCTGCTCGCCGCAGTCGGTCTTCTCGCCGCCTGCGCCAGCATCGGCAATCCCTCGGGCGGACCCCGCGACGAGGATCCACCCCGCTTCGTGCGCGCCAATCCGGCACCGTATGCCTCCGGAGTCTCTCAGAAGACCGATAGAATCAACATCGAGTTCAACGAGCTGGTCAACGTCAAGGATCCCACGATGAAGGTGGTCGTCTCCCCCCCGTCGAGGAGTGTGCCGCGTGTCTCATCATCAGGACGGCGCGTAACAGTAAGTTTCCAGGATTCCCTGCTCCCGAACACCACCTACACCATAGACTTCTCCGACGCCATCGAGGATAACAACGAGGGGAATCCACTGGAGAACTTCTCCTATACCTTCTCGACGGGAGCGACCGTCGACTCGCTGAGAATCGCGGGGCGTGTGCTTTCGGCCATCGGTATGGAGCCGATGCAGCGGAAGATTGTCGGAGTTCATCGTGTGGAGGATGCCGACACGTTGCTCGTGCCGGACACACGTGATATCCCCGACTCGCTTCTCGACAAGTCGTCATTGCCGGCTATATTCCACAAGATGTTCGATCGCGTGGCGCGCACGGATGACCGCGGCCGATTCTCGATCGAGGGTCTGGCACCGGGCCGATACCGCGTTTTCGCCCTCGACGACACCAATTCCGATTATCTCTTCTCCTCCCCGGATGAGGAGATGGCCTTCGATGATGTGATAATCTCCCCTTATGCCGAGGAGAGCATGACGACCGACACGGTATTCGAGCCGAAACTCGGCACGGTAGACTCCGTCGTCAGCCGCCGGCGTACGATTTTCCTTCCGAACGATATTCTGCTGCGGTCGTTCCTCACGACCCGCAAACAGCAGTTTATCAGCTCTAACGCACGTCAGGATTCCACACGGATAAATCTCATATTCAATGCTCCCAACATCCCGCTGCCCCGCTTCTCGCTCATTGGCATGGAGGAGAGGGACGGGACTGAGTGGTACGCCATGGAACGCTCCTTCTCGGGCGACTCCCTTACGATGTGGATAAAGGACCCCACCCTGGTCTCGACCGACACGCTGCGCCTCGGCGTCACATATCAGGTGACGGACTCCCTGAGCCGCTACACCATGCGCACGGACACACTGCGTCTTACGACTGACCGCCCGAGGAAGAACAAGAGCAAGGCAGATTCCAAGAAGGATAAGGGGAAGGCGGAGGCCGACACATTGCCCCCCCCGACTCCCCTGCTGCAGCTTACTCTGCTCAATTCGACGCTCGATCCTGACCGCGAGCTCGTGCTTGAGGCGGAGACTCCCCTCGCCCGACTCGATTCGGCGGCATTCCGGCTGGAGGAGAAGCGCGACACGCTGTGGGTGCCGATAGGGCAGCCGGCCATTATACCCGACTCCCTCAACCCGCGCCGTTTCAGCATAAAGCAGCCATGGAAGTATGATACGACCTACCGGATTTTGGCCGATTCCCTCGCCATGGAGGGAATCTACGGACTGCATACGGGTCCGCTCAGTCAGGAATTCCGGGTGAAGGCCGAAAAGGATTATTGCTCTCTTACCCTCAATATCACCGACTGGCCGGCGCGACTACCCGCCTTTGTCGAACTCCTCAACCAATCGGATACTCCCCTGAGACGCGAAGAGGTGAAAAACGGCAGTGTCCGCTTCAAATATCTGACTCCCGGCAAGTATTACTTACGGATAATCGCCGACCTGAACTCAAACGGCCGCTGGGATTCTGGCGATATTCTCGACTCGCGTCAGCCGGAACCCTCCTTCTATTATCCGAAGGCCATAAACATCAAGCAGAACTGGAATAAAGAGGAGACATGGCGCGTATTCGACACTCCCGCCGACGAGATGAAGCCGCAGGCGATCCTCAAGAACAAGCCGGAGCAACGCAAGAATCAGCGCAACAATAATTCCAACCGGGCGGAGGAGGATGAGGAGGATGAAGAGGACATCTTCCCCTCACAACGCTACCAAAACAGCAACGCCAACCAACGCTACCGCTGAGGCGGCGCGACATAAGCCACCGTAGAGCCCCGCCGGCGTCGGCGACACTTGACAACAGGGATGAAATCGGATGTAAAATGGTAAAAAATACCTAAATACACCGAATTTCATCCCTAACCTCTTTATCAGCTGAAAAATTTACACTATATTTGCAAGTTGAAACGCCATACACCCCCGAAAGGGGTGCGCGGCGCCATTGTCTGAGCACAACTTTTGGACAAGAAAAATTAAAACATATATAACAACTAAACTTCAAAATGCAGAACAAAGGGTTTATCAGCACCATCGCGGTGCTCCTGATCCTGATCTGCGGATTCTACATCAGCTTCTCGTTCGTGACATCCCACTACGAGAAGCAGGCACAGGAGTTCGCGGCAAAGGCATCGGGCACCTCTGACGTCACCAACGACGTCTACAAGCAAAGTCTGAAGCAATTCAACGACTCAATCGACAAAGAGAAAGTCTATCTGGGCTACACCTACAATCAGGTGCGCAAGATGGAAATCGGTCTCGGCCTTGACCTGAAGGGTGGCATGAACGTCGTCCTTGAGATTTCCGTGCCCGACATTCTCCGTCAATACGCCAACGGCGAGGGTGCCCTCAAGCAGATCAACGAGGCCATCGCAAAGGCCGAGAAGGATGGCTCGAAGGCCGCCGACAAGGATTTCGTGCAGAAAGTAGCGGCCAATTTCCAGCCCGGAACGATGGCCGGTCTTTTCACGCGTGAAGGTGAATTCCTTGGCAAAATCAAGAATTCCTCGACCAACGCGGAAGTCACCGCCGCCCTCAACCAGCAGGTGGAGAGCCAGGTCGACGCCGCCTTCAATATCTTCCGTACGCGTATCGACCAGTTCGGCGTCGTAGCCCCGAATATCCAGAAGCTTCAGGACAAGACAGGTCAGATCCTGCTCGAACTCCCGGGCGTCAAGGAGCCGGAGCGTGTCACCGACCTGCTCAAGTCGTCGGCCAACCTGGAGTTCTTCGAGGTCTACAATTACAATGAGATTCTTCCCGAACTCGCCGCTTTCGCCGAGGCCTATGCAGCCCAGGACACGATCAACCACACTAACGTGATCGCCCTTCTCGGCGGCCGTCAGCGTGAGGGCAGCCCCGTGGTGGGTCTCGTGGCTCCCGCCAACCAGAATCTGGTCGACAGCATTCTCAATTCGCCCCTCGCCAAGTCGAAACTCCCCAGCGACCTCTCGTTCGTATGGGAGGTGAAGCCCGTGGAGATTCCTCTGACCGACGCCCAGGGCAACCCCATCAAGAAGAACGATAAGGAGTACCACACGACTCCCTACTGGCAGCTCATCGCCCTCAAGGGTGACGCAGCTCTGGAGGGTGACGCCGTGACATCGGCCACTTCCGAATATGACAATATGCGCGGCAACACCGTCAACATGCGCATGAACGACCGTGGCGCACGCGAATGGGCCACACTGACCCGCAACAACATCGGCCGCCCGATTGCCATCGTCCTTGACAATCGCGTATATTCCTATCCCAACGTAAACGGTGAGATCACCGGCGGTTCGTCGGAAATCACCGGCAACTTCACTCCCGAAGAGGCAAACGACCTCGCCAACGTGCTCAAGTCGGGCAAGATGTCGGCTCAGGTCAAGGTTGTCAGCAACAACGTTATCGGTCCGTCGCTCGGTGCCGAGGCTATCCAGCAGGGCTTCATCTCCTTCATCGTGGCTCTCGTGCTGCTGATGATCTTCATGATCTGCATCTACGGTGTCATCCCGGGTCTTGTGGCCAACATCGGTCTGATCCTCAACCTCTTCTTCACTCTCGGCATCCTCGCTTCGCTGCAGGCCGTGCTGACGCTCTCCGGTATCGCAGGTATCGTGCTTGCGCTGGGTATGGCGGTCGACGCCAACGTGCTCATCTTCGAGCGCACCAAGGAGGAACTCGCGCTCGGCAAGAAGCTGCGTCAGGCCATCTCCGAGGGTTACTCTAACGCCTTCTCCGCTATCTTCGACTCCAACCTCACATCGGTCATCACCGGCGTGATCCTGCTTATCTTCGGTTCCGGCCCCATCAAGGGCTTCGCCACTACGCTCATCATCGGTCTCGTCTGCTCCTTCTTCACTGCAGTCTTCCTGACCCGCATCGCCTTTGAGCTCATCACGAAGAACGGTCGTTGCGCCAACATGACCTTCACCACAGGCATCAGCCGCAACTTCCTCGCCAACACGAAGATCAACTTCCTCGGCCAGTCGAAGGGCGCGGCAGCCGTATGGCTCGCGCTTATCGTCATCTCGATCGCTTCGCTCGCTATCCGCGGCATGAACCAGGGCATCGACTTCTCCGGCGGCCGCAACTACGTCGTGCAGCTCGCCAAGGATGTCAACCCGACCGACGTCCAGGCCAAGCTCCTCGATGCCTTCCAGACAGCAGCCGACGACAAGACCGTATCGGTCAACGTCATCACTATCGACGGTCCCTCCAAGGTGCGCGTCTCCACCAACTACAAGATTGCTGACGAGAGCGAGGGCGTGGAGAATGAAATCACCGATATCCTCTACAAGAATCTCCAGAACGAGTTGACCGATGCCTCCGGCAAGACGATGGACATCAATGCCTTCCGTGTGGCCGACGAGAACAACGGTATCATCTCGATTCAGAAGGTGGGTCCGAGCGTGGCTGACGACATGCGCCGCGACGCATACTGGGCAGTGGGCATCGCGCTTGTCTGCATGTTCCTCTACATCCTCCTGCGTTTCCGCAACATCGCCTTCTCCGTAGGTGCTGTCTGCGCCGTAGGTCTGACTGCGTTCCTGATCATCGGTTTCTACTCCGTATGCTGGGGCTTCTTCCCCTTCTCGATGGAGATCGACCAGTCGTTCATCGCCGCAGTCCTGACAATCATCGGTTACCAGATCAACGATACGGTGGTTGTGTTCGACCGTGTGCGCGAGATGATGAAGGTGTATCCGAAGGAGAACCGCTTCGAGACCATCAACAAGTCGCTCAACACTACGCTCTCGCGTACGTTCATGACTTCGTTCTCGACTCTGCTCGTGCTCCTCTGCATCTTCTTCCTCGGCGGCGACACGATCCGCTCGTTCACTTTCGCCATGATCTTCGGCGTAATCGTCGGCACATTCTGCACGCTCTACTGCGCCGCTCCGATCGCATGGCGCATCCTGAAGCGCGAACAGAACAAGACTGCCGCCGCAGCCGACGGCAAGCCGGCTCTCCAGGGCAACCGTCGCTTCAAATAAGCATTACTCTGCAACAATCAATCGATAAAATCCGTTTCCCCTTAGGGGGAAGCGGATTTTTCTATGACAGATACGTTTATCCGAACTGAGATGACACATAATCGAAAGGAAATAATATCCGGAATCCTGAGATGGAGCGTCGCGGCCGCACTGACGGTGCTCCTGCTATGGATTCTCTTCAGAAAGGTCAATTTCGCCGATATGATGGAGATTATCCGTCATGGTGTGAATTATTGGTGGATACTCGCCGCCATGGGACTATCGGTGGTATCGCATATGATTCGGGCACGCCGCTGGCAGCTGCAGCTCGACACGCTCGGCATCCGCCCCGGCTACATGGCTCTATGCTGCTCCATATTCGGTTGCTACGCCCTCAATATCGTCTTTCCGCGCCTGGGCGACATTTGGCGGTGCACCTATATCTCCAAACGCGAAAAGGCCTCCTTCTCGAATGTATTCGGCTCGATGGTCTCCGACCGTCTGGCCGACAGCGTCACCGTGCTGTTCCTTTTTTTCCTCACATTGGCAGTGGCGACGTCGGCCATCAATTCCTTTCTGGAGAAGTATCCCGTCGGGCGCGATATCGTAGGGCTTCTCTATTCCCCCTGGTTGTGGATCGGGCTGGCGGCGGGGGTAATCCTATGCGTACTCGGCTACCGGCATTGGCGCGACACACGCCTTATGGGCAAGCTCCGGGCGATAATCTCGGATTTATGGAAGGGATTCGCCACGGTCATCACCATGCGGCGGCGCGGTCAATTCATTCTTCTGACTATCCTTCTCTGGGGTTGCTACTACACCCAGCTGTATCTGGCATTCTTCGCGTTCCCGTTCACTCGGGAGCTATGCGTGCAACCGTCGCTGGGCTATGGTCTCGTTCCCTGCCTCGTGGCATTTGTCTTAAGCTCGATAGCGATGGGAATCCCGAGCAACGGAGGTCTCGGGCCGTGGAATATCGCCATCATGTTCGGTCTGGCGATCTATGGTGTCAGCGAGGCGCAGGGCACTGCCTTTTCAATGCTTCAATGGAGCGGGCAGACCGTCATGCTGATAATTTTAGGTCTCTTCACCATCGCCTGGATTCTCCGCGATTCCCGTCATAATCGGGCCATACGCTCTTAGCCGGCGGACTGCCGTCACAGGTTTTATTGACGTGAAGAGAGGGATTATCGGGATTTTTTATTAATTTCGCATATTATAAAGCTGATAACTCGTTATATCTTATAGGAATCTAAACTGAAATTACTATAAATGGGAAAAGTATTGATTATCGGAGCCGGCGGTGTCGGCACCGTCGTGGCTGCCAAGTGCGCCCAGAATCCTGAGGTATTCACGGAAATCGTGCTGGCCTCACGCCGTAAAGAGAAATGCGACCGCCTAGTGGAGAAGATCGGCGCCAAGAATATCGTCACCGATCAGGTCGACGCCGATTACGTCGAGCAGATCGTGGATCTGTTCAACCGCCATAAACCCGATATCTGCATCAATGTGGCTCTCCCCTATCAGGATCTCACTATCATGGAGGCCTGTCTGCAGTGTGGCGTAAATTATCTCGACACAGCCAACTACGAGCCCAAGGATGAGGCGCATTTCGAATATTCATGGCAATGGGCCTACCGCGAGAGATTCGAGAAGGCCGGTCTGACGGCCATCCTCGGGTGCGGATTCGATCCGGGTGTGTCGGCGGTATTCGTGGCATATGCGGCCAAGCATCATTTCTCGAAGATGGAGTATCTCGACATCGTCGACTGTAACGCCGGAAACCACGGCAAGGCTTTCGCCACCAACTTCAATCCCGAGATCAACATCCGTGAGATTACCCAGAAAGGTAAATACTGGGAGGATGGCAAATGGGTGGAGACGGAGAATCTCGCCATCCATCGTCCGCTCAATTATCCCAACATCGGCGAGCGGGAGAGCTATCTCCTCTACCATGAGGAACTTGAATCACTCGTGCAGAACTTCCCGACCATCAAGCGCGCGCGGTTCTGGATGACGTTCGGCCAGGAGTATCTGACGCATCTTCGCGTTATCCAGGATATAGGCATGGCCCGCATCGATCCCGTGATGTACGAGGGTCGCGAAATTATCCCGATCCAGTTCCTGAAGGCCGTGCTCCCCGATCCCGGTTCGCTTGGAGAGAATTATACCGGCGAGACATCGATCGGCTGCCGCATATCAGGCCTCGACAAGGAGGGCAAGGAATCCACCTATTACATCTACAACAACTGCTCTCACGAGGCCGCCTATAAGGAGACCGGCGCGCAGGCCGTCAGCTACACGACGGGTGTTCCGGCGATGGTCGGTGCCTATATGTTCCTGACCGGAGAGTGGGTTAAGCCCGGCGTACACAACGTTGAGGAGTTCAACCCCGATCCTTTCCTTGAGAAACTGGCTGAGTCAGGTCTCCCCTGGCACGTGATTATCGACGAAGATATCGAATTTGACGACAAATGAAGAATCCCCTGATATTCCCGGCGGTCATCGCGCTCGGAGTCGGAGCCTCGCTCCTCTCCGGGGCGATGACGACCGGTTCGGTGACACGCCGCGCCGACGGGTCGATGCATGTGTCGACGCCAAAGGGGGAAGTGATGGTCACCCCCTATTCATCCGATATATTCCGTGTGACGGTGCTCCCGAAGGATACGACGGTCACGCGTTATTTCCCCTCGCAGTCGGCTGTAATGACTCCCGATGTCTCGGAGGTCGTGGAGATGGTGACCCCTGATGCGGCTATTCTGCGCAGCAAGACGATGCAGGTGCGCGTCGACCGCGCCACGGGAGCGGTGTCGTTCCTTGACGCGGCGGGAGAGGAGATTCTGTCCGAGGTGGATGGTGTCGATAATTCAGGCAAGGTGAAGAGCGTCACTCTCGACGGCACCAACGCCGGACGCCTCTACGGCGGCGGCGAACGCGGCCATCGCCCGACACTTAACGGCGACTCCCTCTCGATGTACAACCGTCAGAACTACGGCTACACGAAGAATGATCCGCGAATCTCGCAAATGGGCATATCCGTCCCCTATTTCGCATCCGACAAGGGATTCGGCGTTTTGTTCGACGACTATAACAAGGCTGCCCTTGAGTTGGGCGACACTATCGTGTATAAATCCGACACGCCGCGCGCCCTCTCCTATTACTTCATCAATTCCCCCGAGAGGAATCTGGCTGAGGTCGTGGCCAATTATTCTGAGCTGACCGGCAAGCAGCCCCTCCCTCCCTTCTGGAGCCTCGGCTACATCACGTCGAAGTATGGCTATCACAATCAGGATGAGGCCCTCGGAGCTATCGATTCGCTCAAGACCCGCGGCTATCCGGTAGACGGCATCGTGCTCGATCTCTACTGGTATGGCGTCGAGACCGACATGGGGCGGCTGGCATGGGATCCAAAACAATGGCCCGACCATAAGCAGATGCTGAAGGATCTGAAGGAGAAGGGGGTCAACATGGTTCTCATCTCGCAGCCCTACGTCAACAAGAAGGGAGCCATCGACAATTATAACTTCCTTTCGGAGCGCGGGATGCTGACCCGCAACGCCGACGGCGGGACGCATGATGTCACGACCTGGGTAGGCGACGCGGGAATGCTTGACGTGTCGAATCCCGACACGCGCGACTGGCTCTGGAGCCGCTACCGCGACCTGACGCAGGATGGCGTGGCCGGATGGTGGGGCGATCTCGGCGAACCCGAGGTGCATCCGGAGAGTATCTGGCACGCCAACGGCCAGACGGCGACACAGTTCCATAACGCCTACGGCAACGAATGGTCGCGCCTCATCTACGAAGGCCTTCGTCAGGACTATCCCGACATGCGCCCGATTCTGCTGATGCGCGGCGGCACAGCCGGCCTGCAGCGATATGGCGTCGTGCCATGGACCACCGATGTTTCCCGCTCATGGGGCGGTTTCGGTCCGCAGGTCAATCTCATGCTCAGTTCCGGCATGTCGGGTCTCGGCTATATGAGTTCCGATATCGGAGGTTTCGCCGTTGACCCCGCTCATCCTATTGATCCGGAGCTTTATGTGCGTTGGCTCGAAATGGGAGCCTTCACGCCTACACTGCGCACCCACGCCCAGCTGAAGCCGGAGCCTTACCATTATCCGGAGATGGAGAAGATTTCAAAGCGATATATCAATATGCGCTATCAGTGGCTCCCCTACAACTATACGCTCGCCTATGAGAACGCACGCTACGGTCTCCCGCTGGCCCGCCCGCTCAATTTCCGGGGTGAGAATCCCGGTCAGGAGTATGCCGACGTTGACGATGAGTATATGTGGGGCGATGAGGTGCTCGTTGCCCCCGTCATGGAGGCCGAAGTCAAGACGCGCACCGTGCTCTTCCCGAAAGGTGAATGGATTTCATGGTGGAATCCGTCGAAGACCTACCAAGGGGGGAAAAGCTATACCGTCCCCGCGCCTCTCGATGAGATGCCTCTTTTCGTGAAAGCCGGTTCCTTCATCCCGCAGTACGACCGTCCGATCGAGAATGTCGAGCAGTATGACCCGACATTCCTGAGCGTGAGATACTACCCGGCGGCGGAAAAGAGCGAGTATGTGATGTTTGAGGATGACCGCAAGTCGCCCACATCGCTTGAGAGCGGGGAATTCGCCCTGCTGAAATTCGAAGGTGAGAAAAAAGGTGGTGTCATCGACATAAAGATGACCACCGAGGGTGGCTACAAGGATATGCCGGAATCCAAGATGGTGGAATTCGAGGTAATCGGTGTGGCGTCGCCCAAGTCGATTGTCTGGAACGGCACCGAGCTCCCGCGCTCACAGTCGCTGAAGGCGATCCGCCAGTATGGCTACACGTATGACGCCGCTACGCGTACGGCCCATCTCCGTTTCCCCTATCCTCCCGGAGTGACGACCATCACCATCAAGTGATTCATATACCGAAAGCGCCCCGGCATAGCCGAAGTCACAATGAAGAGATAGCCGGCACCGAGTCGAAAACTCGGTGCCGGCTCAGTTTTATCCCAGATTTCAAGGATAAGCCTAAGAAAAAACTGCTACACTCTTGCAGAGAGTGTAGCAGATGTTGCAAAGTTACGAAAAAGGAGTGGATTATGCAATTTTTTATATTAGAATTATAGTATTTTAAAGAGACTACGAATTTTTAGGCCACATACTCTGATTGTATAATTCATTGCAGACTAAGCATATAAAATATTTCTATTTCGGTTATAATGGCCTACTGCTACACTCTCTGCAAGAGTGTAGCACTAAAAAACTCGCAAAAGTTTTCGGAAGTACATCTGAAAAAGCATTCTAACCTACTGATTTACAAAGAAATGCTTATCGGATGAACCAAGGGAGAATATGTCCCTGCCACTCCCCGCCACACATTCTGACCCTACTGAGAAGATACCGGATGCACATCGTGCAGAACCATGGTATCTCCTCAACTTCATTGCCCCGGCGATCCGCCGGAGCGAGATACTCGACACGCGCATCCGTACATACAATACCATTCATGGCACCGACCTGCGGGTCTTCGCGCCTCAGGTCGTCGAAGCCCAACCGGCACCCGATGGTGGGTTGCGGATCATAAAGCGACCGATACTCTACCACTACATCTTCGTCCAGGGTCCGTTGCCACACGTCAAACGTTTCTGTTCCGAAGGAGAAGGACTCTCATTCGTGCTCCGCCATCCCGATGCCCTCCCCTCTTCCGAAAGAATCTCCGCCGCAAGCACCCGCGCCGAAAAAATCTCCGCCGAAGAAAATCCCTCTGCCCTCCCCTCTTCCGAAAGAATTTCCTCCGCAAATACCCCCGCCGGCGCGAAGCTCGTCGGTGCCGCGAGCTCCGCTCGCAATATCCGCTCTTCCGAAAGAATCTCCTCCGCAAGCACCTCCGCCGGCGCGAAGCTCGTCAGTGCCGCGAGCTCCGCTCGCTATGTCTCCCTCTCCGATGCAGAGATTCAAGCATTCCGCATCATAGCCCGGGCATACTCCAACCGTCTCCCCTACTATCGCCCCACAGACATCGACCTCATCGATGGCGACGAAGTAGAAGTCGTCAGCGGACCATTCGCGGGACTGAAAGGCACCTTCATCGCCCGGCGCGGCACTCCCCACGGTAATATCGTAGTCAACGCCACCGGCCAAATCGGATCCATCGCCTACAACATCAAGGCCGACACAATCCGAATCCTCCGCTTTGCCAAAGACTCCCGACGCGCCTACGACCAGATCGACGCCTTCCTCCCCAAACTGCGTGCGGCCCTCGAAGTCTACCGTGCCAACCAATCCCTGACACCGGCCCAGGCGGCCCCCCTCAACATCTTCACACGGCGATTTGCCGTCACCGACATACCAGGGGCGAAACTCGACGCCAAACTTCAGGCACTTCTTGCCGTAGCCAACGAGATACTCGGCAACCGTGAAGCCGCCGCCCAAGCGATGGAGCGTTACCGCAAACGACTTCCACACGTCACCAATCCCGCCACCATCGCCCTCCTCCGGGAACTCATACCCTCTCCCGATGACGACTCCGAGTCTCCACAAACCACTGCCGACACAAAAGAATAACCGTACAAAGAACATGTACACTCTCCTCCACCGACTTCTCAAGCAGGAAGCCCTTCACCCCGGCACCGTCGACAAAATCCTCCTCTGCCAACAGATCCAGGCCCTCCTCATGAAAGAAAATAAAAAATCCCTTTCCTCACGAAGCTCCATCCCCGCATCTGAACCCGTTTCCTCGCGCAGCTCCCTTTCAGCGGTAGAATCTGTGTCGGCGCGAAGCAATGTCCCTGCGCGGGGCTCGTGCCCCGATCCCCGTTCGGTCGTCATCGCCTGGTACACAGGCACCCTCGACCGCTGGCGCCGCAGCCTCCGCTCACCGCGCCCCCTCGCCGAAATCCATCCCGCCGATCGCCCCCGCATCCTCTCCCTAATTAATGGAAGGTAGGTGCAAACCTACCAGCCCTCATCGGCGCGAAGCTCGTCCGTGCCGCGAGCTCCGCTCGCCTTCGAGATAGCTCCGCCCCCGATAGCCCCCACCGGCGCGAAGCTCGTCCGTGCCGCGAGCTCCGCTCGCCTCCGAGATAGCCCCGCCCAGGATAGCCCCATCGGCGCGAAGCTCGTGCCCCGTTAAATCCCAAAGCCCATGCTAAAATCCCTCATACCCACCCTCCTCCTGCTGCTCACCCTCCTCCCCCTCACCGGCAGAGCCCAGGATACCGACGAACTCTCCAACCCCGTCTATATCGGAGCCCTGCTGCTCGACGAACCCGCCGAGCGCGACATGGCCAAACTGTGCGAATACTACGGCTTCACCCCCTCCGGCACCGACAACAGCTTCACCCTCTACACCCGTTCCGACGGAGCAGAGATCCGCTTCCGCGCCACCGGCGACCGCAACAACACCGATCCCGTCATAGAGATCCGCTGCCCGCAGTCCACCCGCGACACCCACGAA
>JAAVBX010000014.1 GCA_014802625.1 bacterium
CGCTGGTCCCATGGCCTGATGGTCTATGGAGAACCTCCCGACGCAGCAAGATCCGCTGGTCCCATGGCCTGATGGTCTATGGAGAACCCACACACGCAGAGTAGGGACTAAAAAAACAGCTTTGGTTCTATGGATTCCCAAACATTTTGACTAACTTTGCGTATTATATATAGTATGGAAAATCTCAGTCAGAATGATAAGCCCTCGTCGACGCAGATACTCGACCAGGCTACCAACTCAGAATACAAATACGGCTTCACGTCAGATATCGACACAGAAATCGTGCCCCCCGGCCTGACGGAAGAAACCGTACGCCTCATATCACGCCTGAAGGGTGAACCTGAATGGCTCCTTGAATTCCGCCTAAAAGCATTCCGCTATTGGCTTACGCTCACTCCCCCGAAGTGGGCTCATCTTGATATCCCCCCCATCGACTTCCAGGCTATCTCCTATTACGCCGCCCCGAAGAAAAAAGAGGTCAAAAAAAGCATGGACGAGGTCGACCCCGAACTCGTCGAGACTTTCAATAAACTCGGCATATCCCTCGAAGAACAGAAAATCCTCTCCGGTGTCGCCGTCGATGCAGTCATGGACTCCGTCAGCGTCAAGACAACCCACCGCGAAAAACTCGCCGAGCTCGGCGTCATATTCTGCTCATTCTCCGAGGCTGTCAAAGACTACCCCGACCTCGTCAGGAAATACCTCGGCTCCGTCGTCAGCTACCGCGACAACTTCTATGCCGCCCTCAACTCCGCCGTATTCTCCGACGGCTCCTTCGTCTACATTCCCAAGGGCGTGCGCTGCCCGATGGAACTCTCCACATATTTCCGTATCAACGCCGCCGGAACCGGACAATTCGAGCGCACCCTCATCGTCGCCGACGACGACGCATACGTCAGCTACCTCGAAGGATGCACCGCTCCCATGCGCGATGAAAACCAGCTCCACGCCGCCATCGTCGAGATAATCGTCGAAGAACGCGCCGAAGTCAAGTACTCAACCGTACAGAACTGGTATGCCGGCGACAAGGAGGGTAAGGGTGGCATCTACAACTTCGTCACCAAACGTGGACTATGCCGAGGACACCGCTCCAAAATCTCCTGGACACAAGTCGAGACCGGCTCCGCCATCACCTGGAAATACCCCTCCTGTATCCTCAAAGGGGATGAGTCCGTCGGCGAATTCTACTCCGTCGCCGTCACCAACAATTTCCAGCAGGCCGACACCGGCACGAAGATGATACATATCGGCAAGAACTCCCGAAGCACGATCGTCAGCAAAGGAATCTCGGCCGGACGTTCGCAAAACTCCTACCGGGGTCTCGTGCGTATCGACCGCAACGCTACGGGATGCCGCAACTTCACACAATGCGACTCCCTGCTGATGGGTCCGGATTGCGGTGCCCACACATTCCCGGTAATCGATGTGCGCAATCCCGAGTCGACAGCCGAACATGAGGCCACAACCTCAAAAATCAATGAAGAACAGCTCTTCTATTGTCAGCAACGCGGCATCCCTATGGAGGATGCAGTCGGCCTGATCGTCAACGGCTATGCGAAGGAGGTCATGAACAAACTCCCGATGGAATTCGCCGTCGAGGCTCAGAAACTCCTGCAAATCACGCTCGAAGGGTCCGTAGGCTAAATCCGGATTATCGAGATTATCCCCGCTTAATCCCGAAAAAAAGAAAGAATGATCGAAAGAACAGTCATAGTCGACGGCATAGATCCACAGACTTTCTATGGCGTCAACAATTCCAATATAAACCTCATCCGCAACCTCTTCCCGAAGTTGCGGATGGCTGCGCGCGGCAGCGTCATAAAGGTCATCGGAGAGGACTCCGAGACCGCCGAGTTCGAAAGAAAAATCAAGGAAATCGAGGCTTATGCCGCAAAATACAATAAGCTTACCGACGAGGTCATCATCGACATCATCAAGGGTGAACCACCGAAAGCACAGAACTCCGAAGGTGTCATAATCTTCGGACAGAGCGGTCGCCCCATCGCCCCCCGCAACGCCAATCAGGCGAAAATGGTGAAATCCTTCGACGAGAACGACCTAACGTTCGCTCTCGGCCCCGCCGGAACCGGAAAGACGTATATCGCTATCGCCCTCGCCGTGGCGGCCTTGAAAAACCGTAAGTGCAAACGTATCATCCTCTCCCGACCCGCTGTCGAAGCCGGCGAGAAACTCGGATTCCTCCCCGGCGACATGAAGGATAAGATCGACCCATACCTGCGCCCTCTCTATGACGCTCTCGAGGATATGCTCCCCGCCGTCAAACTGAAGGAGTATATGGAATCGGATACCATCCAGATCGCTCCCCTCGCCTTTATGCGCGGACGCACTCTCAACGATGCCATCATCATCCTCGACGAGGCCCAGAACACCACCAAACATCAGATGAAGATGTTCCTGACCCGCCTCGGTGTCAACGCCAAGATGATAATCACCGGCGACGCCACCCAGATCGACCTCCCGCGCACGACCCAATCCGGCTTGATGCAGGCCCTCAAGATTCTGCGTGGAGTCAAGGGGATAGGTATCATCGAGTATGCCAAGAAAGATATCGTGCGCCATCCCCTCGTGCAGCGCATAGTGGATGCATACGAGGCTCGCGAGGAGAAGGTCGACAAGGAATTCGAGGCCAATCTCCCACCCCGCCCTACCGAATAATAAAAGAAATATCCAAATGATCCAACCAGGAGATACAGTCAGATACCTCAATTCAGTCGGCGGCGGTATAGTGCGCCGAGTAGAGGGTAAAATCGCTTATGTCGACGACAACGGCTTCGAGACCCCCTATCCGGTCAAGGAGCTCGTGGTCGTTCTGCCCGCGGGCCACGAGAAACCGCAGGGTGGCGCACGCCTCATGTTCGACCAGAAAGCATTCGACGCCGGAAAATCCGAAGCCCGGAAACCAAAGGAGATTCCGGCCCCGGCCCCCAAGGCCGCGCCCGTAGAGGAGACACCCCACGGCGACCGTATTACACTCGCCCTCGCTTTCGAGCCATCCGATCCGAAGAGGCTCTCCGAAGCCACATTCAATGCGGTGCTCGTCAACGACTCCAACTACACGCTGCAATTCATGCTGGCAGGACGCAGTCCGGAAAGTGCGGAATGGAACATCATATATCAGGGCGATGTGCAACCCAATGAATTGATAGATCTCGCACAGTTCTCCCATTCGACACTCGGCCGCATAGAGCGAATCGTTTTCCAAGCGATAGCCTTCAAACAGGATAAGGAGTTTGAAATCAAGGATCCCATCACGGTCTCACGCAAACTTGACCTGACAAAATTCCATAAGCTTCACTGTTTCCGACCGGACCGTTATTTCGATACCCCCGTACTCTCCTACCCGCTGGTCAACTCCGACCGTCCGGTCAAATAAATAATATGCATTCACCGGTTTAAACGACCTAACCATGGCAGAACAGAAATTCTGGACCTATCCTGCGGAAGCGGAATCCGGCAAGACCCTGATTATCACGGGCCGCGACGGTATCGACAAATTCCGGGAAAGCGGAAAATATATATATCGGCTCACCGTCAGCTGGGACTATACACCCCTGCCCGACGGAATGCCTTCCGATGCCGATGCCGCCCTTATGGAGCAGGCCACCGATGCACTGCTGGCCGAGACGAAGCGCGATACGGCAGCCGTTCTCACGGGAATCTATACCGGCGACGGCCGGCGCGACTGGATATTCTATACCCGATCCCTGCATATTTTCCGAAATATCCTCAACCGCGCACTTGCCTCTCTTCCCCCACTCCCTCTCGCCATCGACGCCGCCGAGGATCCCCTATGGGAGGAATATCTCGATATGCGCGCCCAGACCTACATCCCCGACGAGGATTAAAGAGACCCTTTCGCCTCATCTCTCCTCCTCACCTCATCTCTCCTCCTCACCTCCTCTCTCCCGTGATTCCATAAGATACCCCATGCATCAGCGCGAAGCTTGTCGGTGCCGGCGGCTCCGCCGCCATCCGAGCCCTAATAATAGCCAATAAAACTAAATAAATACCATATGCTCAAACTAAAACTCACCCTGCTCCTGGCCATACTCGCGCTCGCCATCCCGGCGCTGCGCGCTCAGGTGACCTCCGAGCCAACACCCCTCTACGACAACAGTCAGGATGTCGTAATCTATTTCCACGCCAACGAAGGCAACAAAGGGCTGATCAATCTCCCCGAATCAACCGCAATCTATGCCCACACCGGTGTCATCACCAGCAATTCCAAGGATGATACCGACTGGAAATACGCCACCGACTGGTCGAAGAATCTGGAGAAATACAAGATGACCTACGTCAGTCAGAATCTCTATTCTCTCAATATCGGCGATATCAAGGAATTCTACGGTATAAAGTCGGCTACGGAAGTGGTCAAGAAACTCGTCTTTGTATTCCGTGATGCTTCCGGCAACAAGACCGGCAAGACTGCCTCCGGTGCGGATATCACGCTCGACGTCATCTCCACCGCCCTCCAGGTCGACTTCTCGACAGACCTCACCGGAACTACAGTCACATCCCGGAATCCCACGGTAAACTTCAAGCTCTCCTCAAATCAGGTAGCCGACAAGATGTGGATCACTATCAATCTGGAGAAGATGATTGAGAAAGAGAATGTCAGCGAACTGGATTTCTCCTACACCATGACCCAGAAGGGTAATTATATGGTCTACGGCAATGTGGAGATCGACGGCAAGGTGACATCCCGCCAGATCAAACTCACCTTCGTCGATGCCGCCGAAGAGAAGCCCTATCCCGGCGGAAGTCCGAAAATGGGGACAGTGCGCAATGCCGACGGCTCCGTTACATTCTGTTTCGCCGCTCCGATGAAAGAAAATGTAGGCCTCATCGGCTCCTGGATGGGGTATGATGCGGCCAATCCCATCGCGATGTACAAGGATAATGTGAACGGTATCAACTATTTCTGGACTACGGTCCAGGGTCTCGACGCCGACAAACCTTATATCTATTATTACCTTGTAGATGGCACATACAGGGTCGGCGACCCCTACGCGCGCCTTGTGCTCGATCCCTACAATGATAAGTATATCTCCTCCTCCGTCTATCCCGATATGCCTGAATATCCCTCCGAAGTGGGTAATAATGTATTCCTCGCGGTATATCAGGAGAACCTCAACGACTTCAACTGGACCGACGACAATTTCCGCCCCGTGGCAAAGAAAGACCTCGTAATCTATGAGCTTCTGCTGCGTGATTTCACAGGCACAGAGGGTCAGGCCAAGGGTAACGGCACCGTGCGTCAGGCCATTGAGAAACTCCCCTACCTCAAGGCCCTCGGCGTCAACGCCATCGAACTCCTCCCCATCAACGAATTCAACGGCAATATCTCCTGGGGCTATAACCCCAACTTCTACTTCGCCCCCGACAAGGCCTACGGCACACCAGACGACTACAAGGAATTCATCAATCTCTGCCACGAGAACGGCATCGCTGTGATTCTTGACATGGTATTCAACCAGACCGACGGCAATCACCCCTGGTATGTCATGTACTCTCCCGGACAGAATCCGATGTATAACCTCGACGCTCCCCACGCCTACAGCGTGCTCAACGATATAAATCAGGGCCACCCGCTCATCCGCCGGCAGTGGCAGGATGTGGTGAAATACTGGATGACGGAATACCACATCGACGGCTACCGTTTCGACCTCGTGAAGGGTCTCGGCGACAATGATTCATACGCCAACAACGGCGATGCCGCCACCAACGCCTACAACGCCTCGCGCGTGGCCAACATGCACGCCATCCAGGAGGCCATGAATGAAATAAACCCCGATGCTTATTTCATCAACGAGAACCTCGCCGGAGCCCAGGAGGAGAATGAGATGGCTGAGTTCGGCATGCTCAACTGGGCCAATGTCAATGACGCCGGTTGCCAGTATGCTATGGGATACAAGTCAAACTCAAATCTCAACCGCATGTATGCCAAGAACGACAGCCGACTCATCAACTCCACGGTGGCCTACCTCGAATCCCACGACGAACAGCGTCTCGCCTACAAGCAGGTGAAATTCGGATTGAGCCAGGTGAAAAATAATCACCCCCTCGCCATGCGCCGTCTCGGATCGGCAGCCGCTCAAATGATTCTCTGTCCCGGCGCCCATATGATCTGGCAATTCTCCGAGATGGGCAATGCCCAGAACACCAAGAACGACGACGGTGGCAACAACACGGATCCGAAAATCGTCAACTGGAATCTCCTCGATGACCCGGCCAACCGCGCCCTGATGGAGAATTATGCCGCCCTGATCTCTATCCGCACATCCAACACCGACCTCTTCGACGTGGAGAACGGCGCGACATTCTCAATGACATGCGGAGCCAATGACTGGGCAAACGGACGCACAATCATCGCCTCCACCGACGACAAACAGCTCATCGCCGTCATGAATCCCAACATTGACCAGACAATCACAGTCGACGTGCCCTTCAACTTCCCCGCCGAACGCTACGTACGCGGCTGCCAGTCGGCCGGAACCGAATCCACCTTCGACGCGAATGCAGGCACCGTCACTGTAGCCCCCAACTCCTTCATCGTAATCGCCACCTCAAATCTCAGCGAGGTGACCGATATCATCGCCGACAATGAATCTCCCCTCACAGTCTTCGGCATGAAGGGGGCGCTGATGATCGCCGATGCCGCCGAGGGTGCGGAGGTTTACGATCTCGCCGGAACGCGCCGCTTCGCCACTTCCGAATCCTCCGCCACCGTCAGCCTTCCCGCCGGAATCTACATCGTCCGCGGAGCCGGCAAGGCCGTAAAGGTCATCGTCAGATAAGGGAATTCCCGAAAATACCACTTAAAGAAAAGCTTAAGCCCTCCGGCTTAAGCTTTTTTTATTCCTTTTAATCTTTTGGCTCAGCCATTTAACTCTTTTCAACCAATATTGACACGCACGGCGGCGTTTCATATCCGGTTGCCTTAATGACAATGCCCCGGACGGCGGGCAGGCGACCGAGAGGTTCATCTCCTGCCGGCCCCGGAATTGAAAACATGAATTGTCTAAATTTTGGGTTATATACATTAGTAATTTCTATCTTGCATGGCTATCCTTATATGGACGCGATTATGCCATGCGCCCCGGCCCGGACGTCGAGACGACGCCCGGGCCGCGTGGTTTTACTTCAACATATATCTTGCAATTCTCCTAAACTTTTGCTAACTTTGTGACAACACCCTCTCTTAATCCGTCGCCGCCATGAATCACGCCGCCAACATACCGTTTTACGAATCATCCGAATCCCTCCCGGCCGATCGCGCCTTCAGGAGGCTTATGGATGCCTATCTGCGCTCCAACCACCGTCGGAAAGTCGAAATTATCGAGAAGGCCTACCGATTCGCGCGTAATGCCCATTCCGATATGCGGCGTCTGAACGGCGAACCATATATCCTGCATCCACTTGAGGTGGCACGCATAGCCATCGAGGAACTCGGTCTCGGCTCCACATCAATCTGCTGCGCTCTCCTGCATGACGTGGTCGAGAATTCCGACTATACCACCGATGATATCAGATCGGCTTTCGGAGACCGTATCGGCGATATAGTGGAGGGTATCAGCCGCATTTCCGGCGGCATTCTCGGTCATAACGCGGAGGTGCAGGCTGAGAAATTCCGCAAACTTCTCCTCAGCATGTCCACCGACGTGCGCGTCGTCCTCGTCAAGATGGCCGACAGGCTCCACAATATGCGCACACTCGATGCCCTCCCCCCGGCCAAACAGAAGCGTGTGGCCGATGAGACACTTTATGTCTACGCCCCGCTGGCCCATCGCCTCGGCCTGAGCAAGATGAAGTATGAGCTGGAGGACCTCGCCATGCGGTATAAGCATCCCGATGTCTACGCCATGATCCGGTCGAAGGTGACGGAGAGCGAGGCCGAACGCCGGAGAATCGTAGAGGAATTCGTAGCCCCGGTGCGCGGCAAATTCGATGAGGCCGGCTTCAGATATGAAATCAAGGCCCGTGTCAAAAGCGCATACTCCATCTATAACAAGATGCAGAAGAAAAACGTTCCATTCGAGGAGGTCTACGATATCTATGCGCTCCGCGTGATATTCGACAATGATGACGACGCTCTCGAGAAACTACGGTGCTGGCAGATTTATACCTTCTTCACCGATTTCTATCAGGTGCATCCCGGCCGCCTGCGCGACTGGACATCGACACCGAAGGCCAACGGATACCGCGCGCTGCATCTCACCGCCATGGGACCCGACGGGAAATGGATCGAGGTGCAGATACGCTCACGCAAGATGGACGAAATTGCCGAACTCGGCTTCGCCGCCCACTGGAAATACAAAACCGGAGAAGAGAATACGGAAAGCGAACTCGACTCCTGGATGAATACGATCAAGGATATCCTGGCCAATCCCGCCCCGGACGCCATCGATTTCCTCGACACTATAAAACTCTCCCTCTATTCCCGCGAAATCTATGTCTTCACCCCCGACGGCGACTTGATTTCGCTCCCCTCGGGTTCGACAGTGCTCGACATGGCATTCGCGATCCATACTCACCTCGGATTGCATTGCGTGGCCGGCAAAATCAACCGTCGCCTCGTCGAGCCGGGCCACGAACTGCAGTCGGGCGATCAGGTGGAGATTATCTCCGCCGAGAAATCATGCCCCACACCCGCGCTGCTCGGAATGTGCCGCACGGCCAAAGCCCTGCATAAACTCCGTGTCTACCTGCGCCGCCACAGTGTCGACTCCCATTCATCCTCTCCGGCCAATCCCCACGCCGGCTTCCGCATGGACATCCCGCAGGAATAAATCAGAGAAACTCCCGAAATTCCATTCCAATGATAAAGAAATATCTCGAAAAAACAGCTCTCCTCCGCATCGGCCTCCTCATCGCCGCCACGGCCATCGTGCTTCTTATCGTGCCACGCGCCGACCATCAGAGCTATAACTACGAACTCAATCAGCCCTGGCGCTACCCGCTGCTGACGGCTGAATTCGATACCCCTATCTTGCGCGACTCGACATCCATCCGGCAGATGCGCGACTCAATCGAGGCGAACTTCATTCCCTTCGCCCTCAACCACGACGACGCAATCAACCAACAGCTCGAGAAACTCAACACCTCGATCCGACCCGACCTGTCAGTGCAGGAGGCGGCCGTGCTGACCCGGCTTGTCAGCGACACTTACAAGGATGGCGTAGCAAGTCCGGAGCTTTATCACCAGATCATGCGCGGTAATAACACGAAATATCGCATAATGACCCAGACTCCCGGGGAACCCTCCATGCTCCACACCTACGAAGGGGCACACGCCCGCACACAGAAGCAGGCCTTCGACCATATCGACTCCCTTTACGCCGTATCGACCGGACATACAGGCCAGAAGTTGCCCGCCGGAGTGGCGCGCGCTCTCGGTAATGCCTTGACGCCCAACCTTACGGTCGACAGCGTCAATGATGAAAAGTATCGCACCCAGGAATACCTCAACGTCAATGGCGCCCTCGGTGTCATAAAGAAGGGACAACGAATAGTGGATCGCGGTGAAATCATCAACCAAAGGATTTTCACCAACCTCAACACATATCAGGAGATGTTGCAATCACGCAACAACGATAATGTCTCCCATTCATATTTCTACATAGGGCAGGCTCTCTATATCCTCTGCATATGGATTATGCTCTATGTATTCCTCGCGCTGTATCGCCCGAAGTTCTACAACAATATCCGGCAGATGACATTCATGATGACGCTCATAACGCTATTTGTCGTCATCACCACGCTCGTATTTGAATTCAATATGCAAGCCATCTACGTGATGCCCTTCGCCGCGATTCCGGTCATGGTCATGGTCTTCTTCGACTCGCGCACGGCAATGTTCGCGCTGCTGACCACGGTGCTGCTGACGGCTATAATCGCCACATATCAATTCCAGTTCATCGTGCTCGAACTTCTCTCCGGTCTGGCCGCCACCTACAGCATCAACCATCTCTCCAAACGCAGTCAGCTCCTCCGCACGGCAGCCATTACCCTGGTGGTATATTCCGTGCTTTATTTCGCCCTCGTGCTCGCCACCGACGGCGATCTCTCCAAATTCAATCCGGGAATGCTGCTGATGTTCGTCTTCAACTCGCTGATACTCTCATTCGCATATATCCTCATCCTGATCATCGAGAAGCTCTTCGGATTCACCTCCATGGTGACGCTGGTCGAGCTGTCGGATATCAACCATCCCCTTCTGCGCCGCCTCGCGGAAGAGGCGCCGGGCACCTTCCAGCATTCCATGCAGGTCTCCACTCTGGCAGCCGAAGCCGCCAGAGCCATAGATGCCAATACGCAGCTCGTGCGTACGGGTGCCCTGTATCACGACATCGGTAAAATGGAGAGCCCCATATTCTTCACTGAAAACCAACATGGAATCAATCCTCATGCCGGGCTCAACCCCGAGACCTCCGCACGCAAGATCATATCCCACGTCACCGACGGTCTCGCCCTCGCCTCGAAATACAAGCTTCCGCAGGTAATCCGCAATTTCATCGCCGAACACCATGGCAAAGGCATCACCAAATATTTCTACAACACAGCCGTCAACGAACATGGAGCCGGCGATGTCGACCGTCATAAATTCGAATATCCAGGCCCGAATCCGCAATCTAAGGAGACTGCAATCCTCATGATGGCCGACTGCGTGGAAGCCGCCTCACGCAGCCTCAAAGATTATTCTCAGGAGAATATCGACCATCTCGTCGATAACCTGATCGACAGCCAGATTGCCGACGGGCTCCTTCGCGAATCTCCTCTCAGTTTCAAGGATGTGGAGACAATCAAAAAGACCTTCAAGAAGCGTCTCGCCACAATCTACCACACCCGAGTGGCCTATCCGACCATCAAAAAATAATCCATCTCCCCACGCGCGAACAATCAAGCCGGGAGCGGCGCGTTTTAACTTTAATTTAGCAGATGTGTCAATATTTATGACGTCAACGACGTTTTAATGTATATATAACCCATCCGCTTATGATGATATTCCTCATAATATTAAGCGTCCTGCTCTGGATTGCATCTTTCCTGGCATTCCCCCGCAGGATTCTCGCAAGCCCGGCCCTCTCCTTCTGCGCGTTGCTCCTGCTGAGCATGGCCAAATACCCCGGTGGCTATCCGGTCGTGCCCCTATCGTCGGGGATGACAATCTCCTGGCTGACCATCACCATTGTCGTGATGCTGATACTCATATTGCAGAACCCCGCTATCCGGCAGCAGAGCCGGGGCACATGGTATGTGCTGCTCGGGGCCCTCGCCGGAATGGCCGTCGGCCTGATGGCCTATACCTTCTCCGCCTCTCTCAATCTTCTCTACGGAATCATGATCGTCGCCACCGCCGTCGGGGCGGCCCTCGGACTCCTTATATTCAGCAATACCCCGGATGGAAGGCTTATCGCTCCCGGCTCGGGACATTTCTTCAAATATCTCCTCGCAAAGGGGTTCCCGGCCCTGATCACGGTGGCTCAGCTCGGAATCGCATGCGTTATCCTCATCGTCTCGCATCTCGTGGCCTGAGAGCCTTGAGCGCTGATTATCAGTTTCCCGATATCACATCCACGACACTCTGTCATAATTATTGAAAAATCTGTGAAAAAACTATTGTATATAGTCATTGCCGCCTTAATAGCATTCCCCGCTCTGGCGGCCACCTCCACGAAGAAGAACTCCTCGCGGAAAATAACTGTGGAGAAACCCGACTTTGCCCTTATCGAGCGAGAGACCCAGGATCCGAAGAGTGAATTCTATTTCCCGAAACTCATCAAGATCTATAATCGCAACGACACCTCCATGACCCGGGAGCAGTATCGTCATCTATATCTCGGGTATCTTTTCCAGGAGGATTATGACCCATATCGCACATCCCCCTACAACAATCAATCCGACTCCGTGCTGACCATCGTGCGTGCCACGAAACAGCGTCTCGACGAAGTCTCCGACTCTCTGGCGAAACTCGTGAAGAGCAACACCATCTCCGCCCATGAGGCCGAGAAACAGAAGGAACGTCTCAAGACCCTGTATAAACGTCAGCTCCGTGAATTGGCCACTATTGTCGAACTCTCGCTCAAGGATAATCCCTTCGACCTGCGTCAGATGTCGGTGCTCGTCCACGCTTCCCAGGAGATGGGCAATGCCATGAAAGCCAAAATCTGGGAATACCGCCTTGAGAATATACTCGGCGCGATAAAGAGCACCGGCTCCGGCGAGGATATGGATAATGCTTTCTACGTCATCTATCCCATGCATGAATACAACATGATTCAGCTGTTGGGATACGAACCGACAGCCGTCGATTTCCCCGCCGAAGGTTTCGACTATATCTCCGTCAGACCTGAGGCCGATTCCAAACGCCGCATAGCCAAACCTGCCGAGGGATTCTATTTCAATGTGGCCAACCTCTCCAAACAGTATGAACTCAAGCATCCCGAGGAACCTGATTCATCAACACCGGCCACAGCCCCCGACCCCGACACGGGATATGACGATACCCCCGCCGATTATGACGATCTCCCGGCCGACGAGGAGCCGACAACCATCCTTTCACCCGATGAGATCCCTGCCGAATAAAATAACTCTCTCCAAATAATTATAAAAATAACTCTAATAATTGCATATAATGGAAAATAAAGAAATCGTAGGACCCGGTAAATTCGTTAAATACGCCTACAAACTATACAGCGAACCTGACGGTGAACTCCTCTTCGAGACACCGGCGGATGCTCCCGATGAACTCGTCTACGGCGTCAGCCACGAGGTGGTGCCCGGACTCATCGCCGCAATAAAAGACCTCGCCGCCGGCGACAAATTCTCCGTCACACTCCCCCCGGCCGCAGCTTTCGGCGACCGTTATGACGACAATGTGGTGGAACTGGAGAAGGTGATTTTCGAACGTGACGGCAAGCTTGCCGACGAAGTGGTTGTGGGTGCCGAACTCCCCATGATGACTGCCGAAGGTTTCCGTATCGTCGGGAAGGTGCTTGAAATAACGGATAAGACAATCAAGATGGATTTCAACCATCCCTTCGCAGGAAAAACCGTGAAGTATGAAGGTGAAATCGTTGAGGTGCGCGACGCCACCCCCGAGGAGCTCAAACCCGTAGGCGGATGCTGCTGCGGCCATGACCATTGTGGCGACGGCGGCTGCGGCGATCACTGCGGTGACGGCGGTTGCGGCAACGAT
Organism: bacterium; assembly: GCA_014802625.1. GTDB lineage: Bacteria > Bacteroidota > Bacteroidia > Bacteroidales > Muribaculaceae > Lepagella. Next base: position 13,220 of record JAAVBX010000014.1, read on the forward strand.
GACTCAAAGTCAGGTTGCTGCGGCGGATGCCATTAATCCCACAACCTCCGCTCCGAGCATAAATCCGACCATAAATATCTGATATATAAGGAGGAAGAACCCTACATCAAGGATTCTTCCCCCTTTTTTATAAAAAAATTCTATTTTTATTTGGCATAATCCAAACTTTTTTCGTAACTTTGCATTGTCGAAACGCGAAAGCGACTTCCGACACGGGCGAATACCAGAGTGGCCAAATGGGGCAGACTGTAAATCTGCTGGTTTATACCTTCGGTGGTTCGAATCCATCTTCGCCCACTCCATCAAAAAACAACAAGACAACTTCTTGAAAAAGGCGACTCCGTGAGGAATCGCCTTTTTCATTATCTATTCTCAGGCATCCCTCGCCTAAGTTTATCTTCCCGCCTCGCGCCGGCGACGCATGATGATGTCATAAAATTCCTTCGGAAGCCTGACATTATAAAGATCTGCTGCCTCGTCAAACAACGGCGCGATCTCCTCAGCCTTGAATCCCGCTATCCCGCAGCCGATCCGCGTGACATAGAAGGTATTCTGGTCGCATTCCCGGGCAAATTCAATGAATTGATCCACGTATGGCTTGATTGTCTCGACACCTCCCTGCATCGTCGGTATCGCGTAGCTCTGACCCTGCAGGCCCACTCCCTGCCCCATCACCGCTCCGAAATTCCTTACGGCCGCCCGTGCGGCTCCTCCGAGATGCCTCCCCTCCAGATTGCTACCGAACACAAATATATCATCCGGATCATCGAAATGATCGATATGCTCCGGCGTAAACTTACGATTGTCGTTATCCATAGTCATTATTTAATGAGTCTGCCCCGAACACGCTCTCACATATCCGGGGCAGAAAGTATCACATTCCTTATAATCAGATCGAGAGACGACGGAGTGTCCCTAAAAGCTCCTGATTGATAGGTTTATCATTCTTGATGGCCTTGGTGAAGGGCACATAGACGATTTCATCGTTCTTGATACCGATCATCACATTGCGCTGGTCGTCCTGAAGGGCATCGATCGCCGCCGCACCCATACGTGAGGCCAGAATACGGTCGTGAGCCGTCGGGCTTCCGCCGCGCTGCAGGTGACCGAGAATCGACACGCGCACATCATATCCGGGATATTCCTCCTCCACACGCTGTGCCAGACCCATCGCTCCACCCGTGATCGGGCTCTCGGCGACGAGCACTATCGAGGAGTTCTTTGATTTGCGGAAACCGTTCTTGATAAGTTCGGCGAGCTGGTCGACCTGAGTCGAGATTTCAGGTATGATGGCTGCCTCGGCACCGGATGCGATAGCACCGTTGAGGGCGAGGAAACCGGCGTCACGCCCCATCACCTCGATGAAGAAGAGACGCTCGTGGGATGTAGCCGTGTCGCGTATCTTATCGACGCAATCCATGATTGTATTCAAGGCCGTGTCGTAACCGATCGTGGAGTCTGTGCCATACAGGTCGTTATCAATCGTGCCGGGAAGGCCGATAATCGGGAAATTGAATTCATTGGCGAATATGCGCGCACCAGTCAGCGAGCCGTCGCCGCCGATCACCACCAGAGCGTCGATCTCATGACGGCGCAGCACGTCGTAGGCACACTGGCGCCCTTCGGGCGTCTGAAACTCCTTGCAACGCGCAGTCTTCAGGATTGTGCCGCCACGCTGGATTATATTGCTGACATTCTGTGTCGAGAATTCCTGGATTTCATCCGTGATCAGACCGCGATAACCACGATAGATGCCATATACACGATAGCCCGCATAGATACCGGCACGCGTCACGGCGCGGATCGCCGCGTTCATTCCGGGCGCGTCGCCGCCCGACGTCAGAATTCCTATAGATTTAATCTTGTCCATACTTATTGGGTTTTGATAATTATTCCTTTTTACTTCAGAGCCTGTAGCATAATAAAAATACCCTTTGCCTACTACAAAGTTAACCTTTTATGCTGAAAAACACAAAAAAATTCGCTAAATTTGAAGTTGGAAAAACATATTAGTTATGACTCTTTGCAATCAAACCGCAATGTCCTCCATTCCTCATACGGAAGCAGAGCTTGCTGCCGTGCGTAACATCGTCTTCGACCTCGGGGGTGTCGTCATTGATCTCGCTCGTGATCAGGCGGTTGAGGCCCTGCAGGCTCTCGGCATGACCGATGCCGACCGTGTCCTCGGCCTTTACCGTCAGGAGGAGCCCTTCCTCGGTATAGAGACGGGACGCCTCCACGCCGGCGAATTCTTCGAGCTTCTGCGCCTCTCTTGTCCCGGCGCCAACGACCTGCAGCTGACCGAGGCTTTCAACCGCTTCCTCGTGGGCATCCCCGTGGAGCGGCTGCGCCGTCTGCGCGAACTCCGCGAGGCCGGGATAAAGATATTCGCCCTGTCGAACACCAACCCTATAATGTATAACAGCTGGATCGCCGAACATTTCCGGCAGGAGGGGCTCTCAATCAATGATTACTTCGACGGAATCGTGACATCTTTCCAAGAACTTTGCTGCAAACCCGACCTCCGGATTTTCCGCATCGTCCTCAACCGTTACGGTCTCAAGGGGGAGGAAACCCTGATGCTTGATGACTCGGCCGCCAACTGCGAGGCCGCACGCCGCGCCGGTATGCTCGCCCTGCGCGTCGGCCCCACCCCCGACGATGATATGATTGCCCTGACACAACGCTATCTCTCCGGAAATGATGACCCGACAATCAAATTCTGACGGGTGCCCTCAGGCTACGGCCATCACCGTCGGTACATTCGACGGTCTTCACCGGGGTCACATCGCCGTGCTCTCCTCACTCCGCGACGAATCGGCCCGACGTGACCTACGCCCGGTTGTCGTCACATTTCCCAATCATCCCCTCGACATCATCGCCCCGGAGCGTGCCCCGAAGCAGGTGATGAGCCCTGAAGAGAAAAGTGAACGCCTCAGGCAATATGGCGTCGAGATCATCATGCAGCCTTTCACCCGCGAGATGATGGGACAATCCGCCCGCGACTGGATGCGACATCTGCGCGATGATCTTCATGCGCGGCTGATAGTCATCGGCTACGACAACACCTTCGGCTCCGACGGACGCTCCCTATCCTCCGACGATTACCGGGCCATCGGTCATGACCTCGGCCTTGAAGTCATCATCCCCCCCGTTGTGGAAGGTTGCTCAAGCTCCGCCGTGCGCCGTGTCGTCAATGAGGGAAAACTCGAAGAGGCGAACAATATCCTTGGATACCCGTTCACACTTTCGGGGAGAGTCATCAAGGGTGACCAAATCGGGCGCACAATCGGATTCCCGACCGCGAACCTGCAGTTGCCCGACCCCGACCGGCAACTTCTCCCCCCGTTCGGTGCCTATGTGGCGCGTGCGATTCTCCCTGACGGACGCTCTTTCGGCGCGATCACGAATATAGGAGTCAGACCCTCCGTCACCTCCGATCCCCGACTGCGCATAGAGACCCATATCCTCGACTTCGGAGAAGACCTCTACGGCCAAGGACTTTCGATTCAGCTTCTCAGGATGCTCCGTCGGGAATGCCGTTTCCCATCCATCGAGGCCCTGAAGGAAGCCATAGCCCGCGATAAAGCGGACGCTATCTCCTATCTGCGAAATCTTTAAATTTACTACTTAATCACGTTATTCCATGAAAATCATCAATTTCGACGATACTCCCTCAATCGTAAGCCGCTATATGCTGGAACTGCGCGACACCTCAATACAGCATGACCCGCTGAGATTCCGTACAAATCTCGACCGCATCGGCCAGATTATGGCATATGAGATATCGCGCACTTTCGACTATCGCGAGGTCACCATACAGACACCCCTCGCGGAATGTATCTGCCGCGAGCCCGCCGACAACATCGTGCTCGCCACGATACTGCGTGCCGGACTCCCCTTCCATCACGGATTCCTCAACTATTTCGACCGTGCCGAGAATGCCTTCGTCAGCGCATACCGCCGTTATAAGGAGAAGGGTGATTCTTTTGATGTGCTTATCGAATATCTCGCCTCCCCGTCAATCGAGGGGAAGACTCTTATAATCGTCGACCCGATGCTCGCCACCGGCTCAAGCATGGAACTCGCCTATAAGGCCCTCCTCTCGAAAGGCACTCCCGCCAAGATTCACATAGCCTCCGTCATCGCCTCTCAGGCGAGTGTCGATTACGTGGCGGCCCACTTCCCGGAGGATACCACCCTTTGGGTCGGAGTGATCGATCCGGAGGTGAACGCCCATTCCTACATCGTGCCCGGTCTGGGGGATGCCGGCGACCTGGCTTATGGTCAGAAAGATTGATTTCATCCCCTGTTTAGATAGCACAGACCCGATTAATCCCATGCCATGATTCTCAACAATATAGAAATCCTTGATTTCAAGAACATCTCCGACGCGCGCCTCGAATTCTCTCCGGGTGTCAACTGCCTCGTCGGGCTCAACGGCATGGGGAAGAGCAATCTTCTCGAAGCCATACATCTCATGTGTCTCGCCAGAGGCATGTCGTCGATGCCGGAAAGCGCCCTCATCCGCCATGGCGCGGATATGCTCGGGGTAAAAGGGAATTTCACTTCCGACGCAGGCACTCCCGAGACAGTCGCTGTCGGCATCGTCAAAGGAAAGGGGAAATCGCTCAAACGCAACGGCAAGGAATATGACCGCATCTCGCGACATATAGGAGCGTTTCCTCTGGTCAGCGTGACTCCGGCCGATTCCATGCTGGTCACAGGCAGCGCCGAGGAACGCCGGCGGCTGACAGATATGGTTATCTCTCAGGCCGATGCCTCATATCTGAGCCATCTCATCCGATACACCCGCTCTCTCGAGAGCCGCAACAGGATGTTGCGCGCCGGTGTGCGCGACAATCTCCTCTACGAATCGATCGAGACAGCCATGGAGCAAGCCGCCGTCGAGATTCACCGTGCCCGCCGCGAATGGGTGGAGGCTATCGGCCCGCGCCTGTCCTCCTATTATTCCCTCATAGCCGGCAATGCCGAGACCGCCTCGCTGGGCTATAAGTCGGTGCTCAATGAAGCCTCGCTGCATGATGTGCTTGCCGAATACCGCCAAAAGGATATCGTGCTCGGATATACCTCCCGTGGTCCCCACCGCGACGACCTCTCGATGTCGCTCGGCGACTATTCGATGCGCCGGCTCGGCAGTCAGGGCCAGGTGAAGTCTTTCACCCTCGCCCTGCGTCTGGCAATTTTCGATTACCTCAAGGAAGCGGGAGGGAAGACCCCCCTGCTCCTTCTTGACGATATCTTCGACAAGCTCGACGCCTCCCGGGTGGAGCATATCCTCCACATGGTGAGCGAGGGTGATAATTTCGGCCAGATTTTCATCACCGATACCAACCGGGGCCATATCGACACCATCCTCTCCAGTCTCGGAGGAGAGCCTAAGCTTTTTGAGGTTTCATCAGGTGTCTTCACCGATATTTCCACCGCTAAGGAGGAGCTGCCCGATGGATAGAAAAGAAATCAGCTCGATAGGTGATGTTCTCCGTCAGGTAATCGCCGAAAACGACATGCAGGATCGCCTCGACGAACTGAAGGCCGCCTCCGGATGGAGAGCCGTCGTCGGCGATTATGTGGCCGATTTAACCTGCACCCCTTATGTACGCAATGGAGCCATGACGGTCCGTGTCCCCGACGCCGGATTACGCCATGAACTCTCAATGCACCGCTCCGCCATAATCAACGACCTCAACCGCATCGCCGGCCGACAGGTCATCAAATCAATCAGATTCATATCCTGACTATGGAAAGACAACTTCCCGATCTCGCCGACTTCCACCATTCGATTCCCGTGCAGCTACGCTTCAACGACATCGACATTCTCGGCCACGTCAACAATATTGTTTATTTCTCCCTATATGACCTGGCAAAAGCCAGATTTCTGGAAACTATGCGGAAGGGACACATCGATTTCCGAAAAGTGGAGTGTGTCATCGCCAACATCAACTGCAGCTACATAAAGCAGATCCGGTTCGGAGAAGAAATAGAGGTGCTCACACGCTGCATCCGTCTCGGCGAACGCAGCTTCACGCTCCAGCAATGCCTTGTGGAGAGTCCCACACGCGAGATTCGTTCCGTTTGTGAAACGGTAATGGTCTGCTTCGACCCTGAAACCGGCAAATCGGCGCCCATGAGTCCGGAGCTCCGCTCGGCCCTGATAGCATATGAAGACCTTCCCGTCGACTGAATCTCAGCCTGCCGGCTGCAAACCTATCCCCCTATCACATCGTTATATCTGATGAGCATCCCTGTCCGGATTGCTCACCCCATGACATTTCAGTTCTCCCGGAACTCCCAGTTCTCCCGGAACTCTCAGATAACAGTTAACTCAATTCATTAGACATAAAATGATTCAGCTCCCTCTCAATCTCGATGGCCTCGACCCGAAGGGCCGCGACTACGCCATCCTGCGTGAAGCGGAACATAACCGCGCCACCACCGACACTCTCCTGCAAGAGGAGAGATATATGGATGCTCTCGAACGCACCGTCAATATCCTCCGCGAACTAAGGGATTTCTCGGATTTCAACCACAAGGAATTCCGTTCCATATTCGCCGCCGTTCTTTTCGATCTGGCCGAAATCCATTTCCTTCTCAAGGACTACAAGCAGAGCGAGAAGGAACTCGACACCCTCTTCAAGGTCCTCGGCCGTCTGGCCAAGGAGGATCCCGACCGCTACGGTGAATTCCACATTCTCGCCATGGAACTCGCCGCCCGCATCATACGCTCACGCAAGAAGACGATAGAGATGCTCGTCAAGCAGCAGCTTCAGACCGAGGCCCTCTATGAAAAGGTCAATGCCGGCGTAGCATCCGCCACCGAACGTCTTGCCGAATCCCTGCGTAAAGTCGGCGAACTGATGGCGGCCTCCGGTTCCTACAAGGAGGCCCTGAAGTTCTATAACGAGGCCATACGATTCTCGAAGAAGCGCTCGGGACGTGTCGGCCGCAAGGAAATCAAGATGACAATCGAGATGGCCGAGGTCATGAGCCGCGTAAAGACCATGCGTCAGCGGGCCAAACGACTGCTGGCCGCAGTCCTTCCGCACGCCATAGCCCTTGAGACTATCGAACTCGAAGAGGATATCATCGCGCTGATCGAGATGATCGATAAGTTTGAGGACCAACCCTCCAAGTGGAAAGCCTTCATGCAGGGTCTCTCAGCCATCGGACGCTCGGCCGAACGTGACGATGAGCGCGAACGCCGCCGCGCCGAGAAGGAGGCCGAGAAAGAGAACCGAAAAGCCGAGAAGAAGGCGGAGAAAGAGGCCCGCAAGGCTGAAAAGGAGGCTAAAAAAGCCGAGAAAGAGGCCAAAAAGGAGGCCCACCGTAAGGAGAAGGAGGCTCGTAAGGAGGCTAAGAAGGCCAAGAAAGCCGAGCAGGAGGCCAAGGAGAATGAATTGAAAGCCGAGCAGGCGAAACAAAGTGCCGACGAAGTCCGCGCGACTATCGCCGAAACAGAAAAGAGGGAGGAGAAGTAATGTCGACCATACTGAATACCAACGGAGCGGAACTGCGTATTCCGGAACCATATTCCAAAGAGTCATTCGTCTGCGATATCGTGACGGCCGAATGGAACAGCGACGTGACGTTCGCCCTGCGCGACGGAGCCGTCGACACTCTCCTTAAGGCCGGCGTCTCTCTCGACAATATCCGTTGTTTCACCGTCCCCGGTACAGTCGAGCTTATCAATGCGGCCGGAGTCCTCGTGAAACGTCGCCCCGATGCTGTAATAATCATCGGATGCGTCATTCGCGGTGACACTCCCCATTTCGACTATGTATGCCAACAGGCCGCACAGGGGGCCGCGATAATCAATGCAAGGGGGGAAACTCCGCTGATCTTCGGTGTGCTGACCGTAGATAATCTCGACCAGGCGCTCCAACGCGCCGGCGGAAGCCTCGGCAACAAGGGAGCCGAAGCTGCCGTCGCAGCCATCGAGATGGCTAATTTTCATGCCTCAATCTGCTGAAAATAATTGCGCATTTCCCGGGGAGTATGTGCAATATAATCAATTTGTTTGTTAACAGACGTTAAAATTTAAGTCCAAATCATATTTTTTAACCCTTCTGAAGCGGAGATTTGGAAAATAAGCAGTAACTTCGCATCGTTTTTGATAGCAAAAGAAACTGTTTTATTATTTTAAATTTTACGGACATGAAGAAAGTAGTTCTCGCTCTCGCTGTTGTATTCAGCGTAGCTCTCGTATCTTGCTCCTCCAAGGAGAACAAGGCTGAGGATTCTGTAGTAGCTGACACTGCAGTTGCTACTGAGCAGGTTGCAACTGACAGCAACTGCTGCAACGATTCAGCTGCTTGCTGCAACGATAGCGCAGCTTGCTGCGACTCAACCAAGACTGCAGAGTAAATCTCGGTGAGAGCTCTCCCCTAAGGGAGAACAAAAAATCTCGGCTTGATTCCCGAATGGGAATCAAGCCGATTTTTTTTGCAGCCTAGGCCCGGATCTTATCAAGCAGTCAAATTGTCAAATTGCCAAATTGTCATTATGTCAAATTGTCATTATGACAACATGTCAGATCTATAAGCAAAAAAAGCCGGCGCGTGCGCGCCGGCTTTTTTTGGATTTATTTACTTCATATTGAAATTACGTGAGGCCAGGCGGTTGCCGTCGCAGAAAATCTCCACCTGATAATCACCGGGAGTCAACGTGGTGTTGGTCTGCCAATAGATGCTCACACTCTGCTCCCCATTATCATATTGGATCTCGCGCGCTCCGCTGGATGCCAGTGACTTTCCGTCGAACGTGAATGTCGGGCCACCCCCTAACAGTTCACCCTCAGGTGAGATGATGCGGAGATATACCATCTTGGCCCCGGCCGATGCCGTGTTGTTGGGATTGATTGTGAAGGATGCACCAAGAGATTTCGCCTTGGATACCTTTTTCTCAACCTTCCCCTTTTTGTTGTATGCCTGGAACGACAGGCCCGATAGGCTCAGTTTCTTGGCGCGGGCCACGGTCTGTGTCAGCTGCTCATTGTCACGCTGCACCGTAGCCGCCGTCGATGCCAACTGCTCGTTGCGCTGCGTCACCTGCTCGATCTCTCTGCGAAGTCCTTCATTCTCCTCGCCGAGACGTTTAATCTCCTCCAGATAGTGGCGCACAATCTTTTTCAATGACGCGATCTCTCCCTCAAGTTGCTTTATCCGCGCACGGTTCTGAGAATTGGAGGCCTTCTCGGCGGAGAGCTCGCGAAGCAAGCCCTCGACCTTCAGACGAGCGGCATTGTATTGTTGAACCAACGAATCATTCTTCAGGTAGATCTGCTGATCCTCATATTGCGAGAAATCGGCATTGAGCTGATTGAATTCATTGGTCAGCAGCAACCGGTCGTTGGCCAGTGCAAGTGAGTCGACCTTGGCCATGGCATCGTTGGCAGCCTCCGTCTGGCGTGAATTATTGTAGATGAGCACCCCCACCATAGCTATCAAAGCCGCGAAAACCGCGATGCCCACATAGATGATTATCTTCTGATTCTTATTCATAGATGATTATATATGGCCGCGCCATAACAGGCATTGGCGCTATGGCGCGGCCCTCGGGTTATTTACATTATCCGCTTCTCTATCTTATCAACGCCTCTTGGAGGATGATTTCCTTTTTGTCGATGATTTCTTGGATGAGGATTTCTTTGACGACGAGCTCTTTTTCGTGCCCGATGAGGCCGACGAGCTCTTGGCCGGAATCTTCAATGTCTTTCCTGCGCGTATGGCGTCGCCCGTCATGCCGTTGGCTTTCTTAAGATCGGCTATCGACACGCCATATTTCTTGGAAATCGAAGACAACGATTCCCCATTCTTGATGGAGTGTTCGGTAGTTCTGGCGGCCTGTGTGCTCTTCTTGGAAGACTGCTGCGAAGTCTTGCTTCTCGACGCGGAGGTCGAGGTGCTCTTTGTCTGAGTGGCGGAGGTCTTCGCCGGGGCGGCGCTCTGGGCACTCTGCGTCGTGCGTGCGGGCTGCGTGTCGGCCACGGCGAGTGTAGTCTCCACCCTGAGTTTCTGACCCGCTCTCACGGCATTGCGGCGCAGTGAATTCCAACTTCTGATATCGCTGACAGTGACGCCGTAGCGTGTGGCTATATCGTTGATGGTCTCCCCTGAGGCCACAGTGTGGGTGACAATACGTTTCTTGGCCGACAGATCGGTGTTTGACTGACGCGGGCCCTCACCCTCCGTCACCTCCTCGGCCGGCATATCATCAGCATCGCCACGCTGGGCGAGGAGCAACTCCTCTTCACCATCCACGCTCTCCACACCCGGCAGCTCACCCGGTTCGGCATCTATGCGGCGGGCATATTTCGAAGCCTCGTAGGCCAGGATATCGTTCTCGCTCATTATATAGGCCTGCACCTGCTGCGCCGGGAGAATAAGCATATATTGTTTCGACGCGCTTGCCGGAATTATCTCGGCGCGGAACTGCGGGTTGAGTATCTTGAGTTCATCCTTCGGAATATCGAGCACCTTCGAAATCTGGTCGAAATGCACTCTTGATGATACTCCGACCGTGTCGGTCACCAGCGGCTTTGTCGGCAATACGGGGGAGATATTATGGTCCTGATAATAGTTCATCACATAGTTGGCCGCGATGAACATGGGCACATATCCTCTTGTCTCCGGCGAGAGATACTGGTATATGCTCCAGAAATCATGCTTTTTCGGGTCGCCACCCGCACGGCGTATAGCTTTGTTGACGGCGCCCGGGCCACAGTTGTAGGCAGCTATCGCAAGACTCCAGTCGCCATATGTGGCATACAGATCGCGCAGCATCTTGGCCGCCACCTTCGATGATTTGTAGGGGTCCCTACGTTCATCGACGAGCGACGATATCTCCAGGCCGTAGCCCTTGGCCGAGGCCGGCATGAACTGCCACAATCCTCCTGCCCCGGAACGCGACACGGCGTTGGGATCGAGAGCCGACTCGATTATGGGGAGATACTTCAATTCCAGAGGTAGTTGCTCAGCCTCAAGTGCCTGCTCGAAAATCGGCATATAGTAGGTGCTGAGACCCAGGAGGGAGGCAACAAGCGGACGCCCGCGCTCCATGTAGCGGTCGATATAACTGCGCACGATCTGATTGAACGGCATATCTATGACCGTAGGCAGATCGGCCAGACGCTGCCGGATAACGGCGTCGGAGGTCGACGGATTGCCCGACGTGCGGTAGCGGTCGTCAGTGTCGGTATAGTTCTTCATATACCAGGATTCCAGCAGCTTCTTGCTGTCAGTCTCGAAACTCTCCGGATATATGATGGATTCATCGGTGATTGATTCCCGGAGATCAAGCACATTTGGCTTCTTCGGCGCGCCGAGGGCCGTAGCGCCTTGCATGAGCGCCGCCAGCGAAAGGGTGAATATGATGATTCTGCGTTTCATTTTTATGTGGGATGGAGGATTAAGATCAGAATGTGAAGGCCCAGTTGAGGCCCAGGGTCGGTTGCCGGTGTCCGGGGCTATACATCACCGCCGGCGCGACATCCATAGAGATATCCTGCGATATATCGAAATGCGACAGCGAGGCGTCGACATAGGCATCGAGCATACAGAGCAGATAGACGCCGACACAGCAGATGATGCAGAGGTCTCTGTTACGCCTGTAGTAGTCCTTGCGGCTCTTGAGCGTCTGCGAGAGCCAACTCTTGTCGAGCGTCGATTCATCTATATTGGGAGGAAAGAAGTCGAGATATGACTTCGTGTCGGGATCATCATCCATGATGTCGGAGTATGCCAGCTGATAGTCGGCAAACATCCGGGCATTCCAGCTCGTGCCATAGCCCAGCCCCATATATCCCGCCACGATAATCGGGAGTTTCCAATATCTTCTGTTATAGACCTGCCCGAGACCGGGGAACAGCGCGCTCATCCATACAGCCCGCGTAGGGTCGGGATTGAACTCTCGCTTGCCATCCAGTCCATATGGATGGTAATCCTTGGAGGTGACGACATTCAGAGGTGTGTCGTCAGCCCCCTCTTCCGCCGGATTCTCTGTCGCGGGAGTCATCTCTTCCGGCACCCTGACGAGCATCTCGCCGTCGATATAATGCTCCGTCATACCCTTTTCCGCAGCCACAGTATCGGCAGCCTCGATATTCTGTGCCGCCGCTGTAGTCGGAACAAGGCATAACATGGATATAAGCAAAGCGAGGAGTCCTTTCATTTTAGTTTTTCGAAAAGCTGCATAAGCTGCCTTAGCTGGTCGTCGGATTCAAATTTGAGGGTGATGGAGCCCTTGCCGTCATCAGATCTCTTGAATCTCACCGGAGTGTTGAACAGTCCTGCCATCTCTTCGGTGAAGAACTTGTATTCGCGCGAGGGTTCCGGCGCGGGTTCGGCCCTCTTTGGCTCGATTTCAGGTTCCTCCCCGCGTTGTATGGCCATGTTTATCTCTCGCGCCATCTCCTCGACGCGCCGGACACTGAGACCCTCTTTGACAATGAGGTTGTACAATTGAAGCTGCCGCCGTGGATCCTCCACCGAAAGCAACGCCCGCGCATGCCCCATGTCGAGTTTCCTGTCGCGCAGGCCAAATTGAATCTCCGCCGGCAGTTTCAGCAGCCGGAGATGATTGGCTATCGTGGCGCGCTTCTTTCCAAGCCTTGCGGAGAGTTTCTCCTGCGTGAGGTTATACGTCTCGATAAGTTTGCGGAATGTCAGAGCCACCTCGATGGCATTCAGGTCCTCCCGCTGGATATTCTCTATCAAGGCCATCTCCGTCATTTCGGAATCGCTGACCGTGCGCACATAGGCGGGCACACTCGTCAGGCCGGCCATATGGGCGGCTCGCCAGCGGCGTTCGCCGGCTATGATCTGATAGCGGCCGTCATCCTTCATGCGCAGGGAGAGCGGCTGGATTATGCCCAGTTCGCGTATGGATTCGGAGAGTTCACGCAGCGTCTCCTCGTCGAATGTCGAACGTGGCTGGTCAGGATTGGCATCTATTTCCGAAAGGGGTATCTCATTGATGGCCGAGCCCCCCTCTGCGGGAGCCGCGAGATTGCCCATCGAGATGAGCGAGTCAAGTCCTCGGCCAAGTGCGTTTCTTTTCTGCATCTCTGTTATTTTTGGAGTGCGCGTTTACGCTGACGCTGGATAAGCTCCTGCGCCAGCTGGATATATGCTATAGCCCCTCGGCTGTCCGGGTCATAGAGCAACACGGGCATACCGTGGCTCGGAGATTCGGATAGCTTTATGTTGCGGGGAATGACTGTCTTGAAAACCATGTCGCCGAAATGGCTCTTCAGTTCCTCGTAAATCTGGTTGGCCAGACGCAGACGCGCGTCATACATCGTCAGAAGGAAACCCTCGATTTCAAGTGTCGGTTTGAGACGCGATTTGATGATACGTATCGTATTGAGCAACTGGGATATACCCTCAAGTGCGAAATATTCAGCCTGCACCGGGATAATGACGGAGTCTGACGCAGTCAGGGCGTTCACAGTTATGACTCCCAGCGAGGGGCTGCAATCTATAAGTATATAGTCGTATTGATCCTTCAGCGGAGTGAGTGCCCGCTGAAGCACCCGGTCACGGTCCGGACGATTCATCAGCTCCACTTCCGCTCCGACAAGATCGATGCGCGAAGGGATGACGTGAAGATTCTCTATATCGGTGGGAGTGCAGGCCTCCGACGCCGGATATCCGTCGACCAGACAATCGTAGACGCTCGCTTCACACGTCGTCGGGTCTACTCCGAGTCCGCTCGTGGCATTGGCCTGGGGATCGGCATCCACAAGAAGCACACGCTTCCCCTCGCGGGCCAGACATGACCCGAGATTGAACGCTGTGGTGGTCTTTCCGACTCCCCCTTTTTGGTTGGCGATTGCTATTATTTTTCCCATACTGCAAATTAACAAATATTCGCTGACTTATCAAACACGGAATCCTTAAAATCTCTTAAAAATACCTCATCAGCCATTTTTTATCTTTATTTCAGCCGTTTCCCCGCTATGATGTTCGAGCCATGCCACAGCACGCCGGAAACTCCACCATAACAGGACGGCCGCCAATATCAAGGCTATCGTGAAACTGTAGTAGACACCCACGTTCTGCATACCGAGACCCTTGGCAAACCACAGAATCACGGGACATCCCACACATATATAGCTGACCAGAGCCACCCACAGCAACGGCTTCACTCGCGCCGTGCCTCTAAGGGCGTTGGCATACGTCAGCTGAACGGCGTCGCCATATTGATAGAGTATCAGCGGAAGCAACAACGGCACCGTCGCCGCCTGCACCACCGGATCCGGAGTGAACATTGCCACAAGCGGATGGAAGAATAGCCAGAAGGCAAGCGATGAGCCTGTGGCAAGCACAAGTATAAGATGGAGGCCGGCGGTGGTGATGCGTCTGACACCCATGAAATCGTTTATTCCGGTGAAGTTGGCCACACGTATCGACGTGGCCACTCCGAATCCCATGTAGATCATATACCCGAGCTGGGCCACGGTGTTGACAACCTGATATGACGCGAGCTGCACCTTGCCGAACCATCCGCTGACAACTCCGCCGAAACTCCACAGAAAGCACTCGATGCCGCTCTGTATCATGATGGGATAGGAGGTTTTCCACACCATCACGCATCTTGCGGTGTGCTCCGCGCCATGAGCTTTTTTCCATCCCTCTATATATGGACGGCGCTTGCTGCTGACGAGGTAGACGATCACTATACCGAGCGCCGCCACCACACGGGCTGTCAGCGTGCTGATGCCGGCTCCAAGGAGCCCGAGACGCGGAAATCCCAATTCACCCCCGATGAGCAGCCAGTTGCCAAAGATATTCAGAGCATTTGATCCGATTATGAGCCACATCGGAGTGGCCGTATCGGTGCAGCCGTTCGATGTCTGCTGGAAGGCATTGAAAATACCCAGAGGAATCAACGTGCAGAGCATGACGATATAGTAGGGACGCACGAGCGGCATAAGATCGGGCGACTGACCCATCCGGTCCACGAAGAAATAGACGCCACCCAAAATCAGCGTGAACGCACATGCGAGCAGGAGATTGGTGACAAATCCGGCCTTCATCATGGCTCCGACGCCATCACTGTCGCCACGGCTGAAGAGGCTTCCTACAAGTGGAGTCAATCCCGCCGCGAACCCGAAGAGCATCACTATCGTCACCATGAAAATGGAGTTGACGAATGCTGATGCGGCAAGCTCCGCAGTGCCGCAACGCGCCACCATCATCGTGTCGGCGAACGAAACGGCAACCACCCCGAGCTGCGTCACCATTACGGGCAGCCCGAGGCGTAAGAGATTCTTATATTCAGTGCCATACCGGGCGCGGCCGAGCAAGGCGGCCCCAATCCGGTTGATTCCGCGGAAATTCATATGAACAGCAGATTATCTGTAGAAATATTCTGCAAAATTACAAAAAATTTCCCGGCATAGCAAAAGAAGAGCGAGGTCTCCCCGATTATTCTCTCTTCCGGAATGATCTCTCGTCGACCCAGCGGTTGTGGCTCCACAGCCAGTCAGGGGGCGATTGCCTGATACTGCGCTCCAATTCGTGCAGGTAGGCGCGGGTGTAGGGATTCTCCTCCCCATCCTGCGCAGGCTCAAGTTTTTTGAATCTCAAGGCATAATAGCCTCTTTTGAGCGGCATCATCTCCACATAGAGGAATTCCGCCCCAAGTTTGGCGCCGATTATCTCTCCGCCGTTGACATAGGGCGTGTCGACCCCTAAAAAGTCGGTCCAGTGCTTTAAGTCATCTGTGAATGGCCGCTGGTCGGAGATAAAGCCGCAGACGAAGTGGCCACCCTCGCGTCCGATTTCCATCAGCCGCCTGACGGTGCGCGCCATCGGTATATTCTCCGTGCCGAATCGGCTTCGCAGTCCGAGCATCACACGATCCATCGCCGTGTCGCTCAACGGATGATATATCTCACACATGACTGCTCCCGGATGCATCTCGCGCGCTGCTGCCGTCACCCATTCCCAATTGCCGAAATGGCCTAACAGGAGTACCACGGATTTTCCACGGTCGATAGCCTCGTTGACCAATTCTATCCCTTCGATTTTCACGCGCCTCTCCATCTCGGAGTCGCTGACATTCGCCAGTTTGGCCGCCTCCACGAATACATCGCACAGATGCCGGTAGTAAGCTTTCTCTATCCTCCTCAATTCCATATCGCTTTTCTCGGGGAAAGCCAGCCGGAGGTTGCCGCGTATCACTTTCGCCCGATAATGAAGGAGTCGACCGAGAATGAAGGCGGCGAAGTCACTCAGAAGATACAAGGCTCCCAACGGGAGGCGGGTCAGGGCGCGCAATCCACCCCATATCAGGCGGTATTTAAGTTCATCCCTCTTCATGATAACGCAATTTTTCATATAAGGCGTCGATGATTCCGGAATCTACCGTCTCATCGAATTTCCTCGCCCACATATGCGGCACACTCTCAAGCAGCTCAAGGTCATCCTCGCGGAATGTCCAGGGATGGCGTATGCTCTCCCCTCGTGTCCAGTCGATAAACCGCATGTTGCTTAGATTCACCTCCTTCTGGCTCTTCACCGGAACCGGGTGGAAAAGGTTGTCGCGGAAGGGTGATGCGGCTGTCAGCGTCGGCAGGAAAATCTCGTCGCATGTACTCGTATGCCTGAACACTTTCTCCAGCCATTCCTCATTATCCACTACATGACGGGCCAATCCATCGGTGATACTGAACCACTGCGAGCCGAACCGGAAATCCACATGACGATTTATACGGTAGCCCACAGCCATCTGCAATCCCTTGAAAATATGGTTGATAATACGCGTGCGGAATCTTCCCTCCCCTTCGGGGAATATGGTGTAATATCTGAATCGCGTGAGGGTTGATTTCTTGAATTCCCAGAGGTTGAGGAATTCCTTCCCCTGATGGGCGTCGAAAAACGCGTGCATCTCATCCTGGCTCTTGATAGGGAGGTCCATACCCGATAGAAGATGATAGTAGGCGTAAGGCTCACGCGTCGTGGCCGCTTTGAGCAACGCGATTTCACTGCGCATGATGCTGACTCCTCCCCAATTGACGGCGATTCGCTCCGGGAGTATTTCGAGCCGGGAATAGCGTGTGACACCGGCCAATGTCTCAGGCCGGAAATCCTTAGCCTTGGCATCGACGTGAATGAATATGTCGTTCTGTGGATGGTCGAGCATCTCCACGAGCTTACGCAGTTGTCCGAAATTCTTGTGCGCGAGTATGAGGTAAGCGTGTTTTCCCATTATTTCATTATTGTCTGAGCATATGGTCGGCCATCGTGCCGGGTGGCACATTATTGAGTCCCTTGCTCTTGTATGTGGTCTTCTGGAAGAATGTTCCGGCTGTCAACTCGGCGAATCGCTCCGGATCATAGGGGTCATACATATGATCGAACCATAGAGCGTGAGTCGGGTCCTGCACGATGTGAGGCATTTTCCCGAATAAACGGGCTGCCTCCTCATTCTGCTCTGTCGAGAGGGTGAAGAGCAACTGATGCACGAAATAATCCGCCACACTATCCTCCTCCATCCAATAGTGGAATATGGCGGCTCTCCAGATTCCGAGAAGCGGATCTTCCCGGCGAGACCGGATAAAACAGTTCTGCACCCCGGCGTAACTGCCGATGAGTTTTTCACCACCGAGATACATGAAGAAATCGGCGCCGGAGATTTCCGCCGGGAAGTCCGACGTGACGTAGGCGGTCGAGTCAAGCCAATATCCTCCGTGACGGTAGAGAAGTTCCACCCTGCATATATCGCTGAAGTGAGCGGCGCCTATTTTCCCGGCACGATGTTTCTCCATGATATAATCGGGGAGGGTGATCCAATCCGTGAGGCTATTCTCATCAAGCACCACGACCTCCTGCCTGAAATGTCTCCTCATGCTGCGGATACATGCCTTCACAAGCCCGGGGGCTTTTTCCTCCCCCTGCAGCCATAGGGTGAAGATTCTTTCCGGTTCTTCGGAAGGCCGGGGTGCGGATGGCTTTATCGAGCGAATGAAGCTGTCGTAGCGGTGCAGATACTTCATTGTGGCCTCCAGAGTGACTCTCTGTCGTCTCGCCCGGCGTTCCTCCCGGCTATGCCACAAGGGATTGAGTATATGCCCCTGCCAGACGACACGCGCCTGCATCGCTGTTTTTTCAAGTATCTTCTTAAACTTTGGATTCATTTCCGAGTTTTCTCTTTTCCGGATCGATGGCGTGGTTATCGCCTGCCATCGTTCACACTATGTTTCTGAATCTCTCCGGAATCTCCACCACCACCCGCAGTCCGAACGTTGTCGGCTTATTGAGGGCGAAGATCGGACGGCAGAGGGTCTGCATCCACCTGACGAATCTGACGGTCGGTTGCCATGCGCGTGCCTTTACGCGCCCTACGCGCTCCAGCGCGCGCTGCCGTTTCAGCTGATGACGCGTCCAGCCATTCTCCGTCCGGGCTGAATCGGCCGATATTTCCTGAAGACTCTGACGGTCGACACCCCCGAAATGAAACAGATATAAGTCGGGCGCTATATGGAAATTCTCCCCTTTTACTCTGTGATACCCGCCACCCCAGCAGAGAGGCCGGGTGATGACGGATGGCTTGGTGTATCGGGAGTAAAGCCATCCTCTGCGCCGTTGCGAGAGAAATGGCCGCGAGAAATCAGCCGCCCCCTCGTCGGGCATATGCTGCAGCACGTCGACACCCAGTCCAGAATGACATGGCCGGTCGGGCAACGCGGAGAGGAATTCAGCCAATCCGAGTCCGGCAGCGGGATCGGCCACGAGGAATTCATCGGCATCGGTGGCGATGACCATATCCGCACCCTCGGAGAAAAGCACGGCGGCCTGCTCCGACATGAAGCGTGCCCGCTGACGGTCGGTCTCCACGACATTCCCTTGCATTTTAGGGATAGCGATGGCATTGACTCCGGCGCAGAATGCCGGAATCTTCTGGTCGGTGCCGTCGAAGAATACATAGAGATTCTCCAATCCCAGCTCCCCTCCGTAGTAGCTGACCCATTTCTCAAGGAAACGGTCGTTGCGCACCATCGTCATGGCCTTTATTCTCTTTTTCTGCATGATATTACGCGGAGTCTTTCTGCAAAGTTAATGATTTTTCCGATGATTTATGTAACTTTGCAGTCAAAACAAACATTCGCCACCCAAAACAGGACGTTCGCCATGGGCAATATCCCGGAAATCTCGATTATTGTGCCGGTCTACAAGGTAGGCCGGTATCTGCGTCAGTGCATCGACTCGATTCTAAACCAGACATTCCCCGACTGGGAGTGCATACTCGTTGACGACGGTTCCCCGGATGAATGCGGTGATATCTGCGAGGAATACGCTGCCCGTGATTCCCGCTTCCATGTGATTCATCGCGAGAACGGGGGTCTCTCCGCTGCCCGTAATACAGGAATGGAGGCCGCGCGCGGAAAGTTTGTGGGCTTCATCGATTCCGATGACTGGATCAGCCCGGAACATTTCGCCACGCTCCACCAACTCGCCGTGACCCACGACGCCGACATGGTGCAGACCGGGTATATCGATGAATACCGCAGCCATTCGCGCCGACGCCCGCTGACCAAACATATCCGCACTCTTGACCGCGACGGCATCATGCGTGCCCTGATGATGGGAGAGATGCCCGATTACGTATGGAACAAGCTCTACCGCCGATCCATGACCGGGCCGGATTTCCCGGTCGGGCGTGTCTTCGAGGATATCGCCGTCTTCAATGTCTGGGCTCCCCGTATCCAATCCGCTGTGCTCGCGCCCGACACCACTTATCATTATCGCCATCGACGCGGCAGTATACTTAATTCCGGATGGTCGGCCGGACGCCTCGATTTCCTGAAGATAATCCTTGAACGTGACCGTCACTTCCATGCCGTCGTTCCCGACATATTGACCATGCGCGAAAGATGCCGTTGGTTATGGCGCATCACGCTCTGTGCCGCCAAGGAGATAGCGAGGTTCGAGCCCGACCCTGTCCGCCGCATCAGGGCCCTGCGCGATATAGCGGAAATCGTGCGTGACATCCCGGCTCCCGATATTACGGTTCTCGGTCCCAAGAAGTGGTGGCGCGCCCGATTGTTGCTCTCCTCCCCCTCGCGCTTCGCCTCATTGCTACGTCTCTCATATCGGGCGGATGTCCAGACGCATCGCCGCAACGATGACCTCTTTCCATGATTAGACCATGCCGTAGGAAACAAAATGATATTATTGTTTGTATTGCTATAGGGGGGAATATGCATTCCCCTGCCCTAATATCGGATAAAGAAAGATTCCACTGCATATGAATTCTAAATTAACCTGCGCCATAGCCGTCATGACCCTTACCGTGAACTTAGGGGCATATGCCGACGTGAGTCTCGACTCCTGCCGCAATATGGCTCTGCGCAACAATAAGACAATCCGACTCGCCGAAGAGGGAATCCGAAGTGCCCGCTATGAGAAGAAAGCGGCCTTCGCCAACTATCTCCCGGGCATCGACTTCACGGGTGGATACATGTATAACCAACAGCAGATCGAGCTTCTCGGCGAGGACGCGAAACTCCCCACCATGAGTTTCGACCCCGCCACTCAGCAGTTCAAGTATAATATTCTCACGACCCCCGACGGCACCCCCATCAAGGATCCATCCTCCGGCAGCCTGATTCCTACGGAAGTGGCCGTCATTCCCAAGGAGGCCATGGAGTATGATACCCATAATGTCTTCGCCGGTGCATTCACCCTCACCCAGCCCATATTCATGGGAGGTATGATCAAGGCCATGAATGATATCACCAAGTATGCGGAGAATGCCGCTGTGGCGATGAAGAATTCCGCCGTGCAGGATGTGGTGTATGGCGTCGACCAGGCCTACTGGACCGTCGTCTCTCTCCGCGAGAAGAAGCGGCTGGCCGACAGTTTCGTGGCCCTCGTGGATTCCCTGAATCAGAATGTGCAGGCTCTGCTCGACGAGGGTATGGCCACTCGCTCTGATCTGCTGACCGTGCAGGTCAGTCTCAATCAGGCCAAGATAGCACGCACTAAAGTCGACAACGGCCTCTCCCTCTCCCGCATGGCGCTCGCTCAGCTATGCGGACTGCCGGTGCATACGGAGATGACTCTTGAGGATGAAGGGGGCTCGGACGACTTGCACCGCACCGCTCCTCAGGAGGTCAACATGAGCGACGTCTATGCGCGCCGATCGGATCTTGAGGTGATTCGCCAGAGCATCAATGTTCTGGGAAGTCGGGAGAAACTCGCTCTCGGGGCAATGCTGCCGAAAGTGGCGGCCGTCGGAATGTATTCATTCTCCAACCCCAACGTCAACCATGGTTTCGAGAAGAAATTCGGAGGGGGATTCAGTGTCGGCGCCACGATTACAATACCTCTTTGGCATTGGGGCCGCGACATAAATCATTATCGTGCCACACAAGCCACGACCAATGCCCAGCGTATGCTCCTTGAGGATCTTGAGGAGAAGGTGCAGCTTCAGGTCAGCCAGGCCCAATATAGCTTCAACGAGGCTTATAAGACCTACGAGATGACCCTCTCGAACATGGCGAGTGCGGAAGAGAATCTACGCTCGGCGCAACTCGGATATATGGAGGGCGTTCTGACCACCGATGATGTCATAGCCGCCCAGACCGCCTGGCTCGCCGCCAACTCCGAGAAAATCGACGCGCAGATTGCCATCCGCCTATGCGATGTTTATCTATCGAAAGTTCTCGGCACTCTCGCTCCCTGATTCTCCGGGATTCATGCTAAATCCCTATAATTCCGATTCCTAATAATTACTACAATAATTACCCCATGGATAAATCTCTCAACAACGACTCGACAGAGACCACCGGCAAGGATAAACTCCTTATTCTCACTGTAGTCATCATAATCCTCATAGTGGCCGCAATGGCCGTGGCCGGTTTCTTATTCATAAAGCAGGGACCCGACACCGTGCAGGGTCAGGCTGATGCAACGGAGGTGCGCATCTCCGGCAAGATGCCCGGTCGAGTGGCCGATATCTATGTCGAGGAGGGCAGCCACGTCAAAGCCGGCGATACTCTCGTGCATATTCATTCCACTCTCGTCGAGGCCCGCATGAACCAGGCGAAGGCTATGGAAGATGTGGCAGCAGCGGCCAACCGTAAGGTCGACGCAGGCACACGTTCCCAGATTATCTCCGCAGCCCACGACCTCTGGACTCAGGCTCAGGCCGCTTCCGGAATCACGGAGAAGACATACAACCGCCTTGAGAACCTATTCCGCAAGGGTGTCGTCTCCGAGCAGAAACGCGATGAGGCCAAAGCTGCCTATGACGCTGCCAAAGCTGCGGAGGCCGCTGCCAAGAGCCAGTATGAGCTTGCCAAGTCAGGCGCACAGAAGGAGGATAAAGAGGCCGCCGCAGCTATGGTCACCGCAGCCCGTGGCTCCGTAGAGGAGGTCAATGCCCTGCTTGAGGATCAGTACCTGCTCGCCCCCTGCGATGGCGAAATCACTGTGATCTATCCTCAGGTCAGCGAGTTGATCGCTACGGGAGCCCCCGTCATGACACTCCAGAAGGCCGACCATTGGGCCACGTTCAATGTGCGTGAGAATCTCCTCAAGGATATCACCCTCGGCAAGAAAATCAAGGTGTATATCCCGGCTCTCGACGTGCATACGGATATGAAGGTCTATTATATCAAGGATATGGGGACATACGCCAACTGGCAGGCCACCAAGTCGACCGGCGACTATGATGCCCGCACCTTTGAAATCAAGGCGCGCCCCGAGAAACCTATCGAAAATTTCCGTCCCGGAATGTCAGTGATCTACGAAGGAGCTGAATGATGAGGCAATCTGGTTTTTGGATAATATTCAAGCGGAGTGTGCTCCAGCTCGTTCGCCGCCCGATTTATTGGGTAGGTATTTTCGTGCTGCCGCTCTTCTGCTTCCTGTTGTTGTCGTCGCTAATGCTCGACGGGCTGCCTATTCAAGCCCCCGCAGCTATCGTCGACAATGACGGCACATCCCTATCCCGAAACGTCAGCCTCCAACTCGCCGGCATGCAGATGGTCGATATCACCGAGACCCCGCATTCATACACCGAGGCCCGGCATCTCATGCAGGAGGGTAAGATTTTCGGATATTTCCTTATCCCCGAGAATTTCGAGGCTGATCTGCTCTCGGGACGCGGCCCGGTCATCACGTTCTATACCAACATGACATATTACGTGCCGGCTTCGCTTCTCTACAAGACGTTCAAGACCACTGCCCTCTATACCAAGGCGGGTGTTGCTGCCGAGGTCGCAAACAGCGTAGGGTTCACCCAGGACCCCACCGCACTCCTTCAGCCTGTCAATATCATTACCCGCCCGATAGGCAATCCATCCCTCAACTATGGCATCTATCTCTGCGTCAGCTTCATTCCCTGTGTGTTGCAGCTGATGATAATCCTGGTGACTTGCTTCTCTCTCGGGCAGGAAATCAAGTATGGTTCCTCGACTCGCCTCATGAAGCTCGCTGATGGCAATATCTTCCGTGCTCTGGGGGCCAAACTGCTCCCACAGACGCTCATCTGGTGGCTTATGGCCATCTTCATGGAGTCATGGCTGTTTGGTTGGCAGGGATATCCGATGAGAGGCTCATGGTGGTGGATCACCCTCTCCGAACTCATGTTCGTGCTGGCCTCCCAGGGATTCGCGCTCCTGATCTTCGGAGCCCTTCCCAACCTCCGTCTGTCTCTCTCGGTGGGCGCGTTGACGGGCATCCTCTCCTTCTCCATAGCCGCTTTCTCCTTCCCGGAACAAAGCATGTACGGAGCCATAGCGATCTTCAGCTACATCGTGCCCACCCGATATAATTTCCTTATATATATCGATCAGGCTCTCAACGGCATCGATATATGGTATTCCCGGTGGTGGTATGTGGCCTACATCATTTTCATGGTCGCTCCCCTGCCTTTCCTGCCACGCCTGCGCAAGGCTCTGATGAAACCGGAATACGTCCCCTGACGACAATCACATTGCCGGAAGCAGTTCTTTTTTATCGCGCCGTCTTCAGCCGGCGATAAGCCACCCTAATCTCCGTCAAAGATATGAAGTTTCTCAAGCAATATTACCACGCTTTTCTCCGGGAGTTCCGCCTGGTGACGGGCGATATGGGTATCCTCATATTTCTCTTTCTCCTCCCTATAGCCTATCCGATTGTATATTCTCTCATCTATAATCCCGAGTTGGTGAGAGATGTGCAGCTCGTTGTCGTCGACAATGACCGCAGTCCCCTCTCGCGCGAACTTGTCAGGCGTCTCGACGCCACCCAGGGCACATGGGTCATTGGATATGCGGCCAATCTTCAGGAGGCCAAACACGCGGTGCATCAGCATGATGCCTACGGCATCCTTGAGATTCCGGCCGGCTTCGGCAATCGTCCCGGGGAGAATAAGCAGGCGCAGGCCGTGCTTTATTGCGAGATGTCGCTCATGCTCCGCTATAAGTCACTGCTCGTCAGCTCTACGGATGTCATGCAGGATCTCGGCGCGACTATCACGACCGAGCGTATCGATCGGATAGCCCCGCTTGCCGAAACCATCGCCACAGGCGACCTCATGCCCGTCGAGAATATTCAGATGGGAAATATCGAGGGTGGATTCGATTCTTTCATAATGCCCGGCATCCTTATCCTCATCCTCCAGCAGGCTCTCCTGCTCGGCATAGGCATGAGCGGAGGTGCCCTGCGAGAGCACCCGCTGAAGGCATCTTTCAATCCTCTCGGCAAGGAGAGACCCTCAGTTCTGGCCGGCATGTTGGGTCAGACCACCGTATTCATCATCCTGATGATCGTGCCCGCAATATACGTAATGCACTACGTCCCTCTGATGTTCAAATTCCCGATGGCCGGCAATGTGCTTGAGGAATTTATATTTATCCTCCCGATGATTCTGTCTACGGTCGGCCTCGGCTTCATTCTTCAAGGCATCGTCCGCGAGCGTGAGAGTATCTTCGTCATCTGGGTTGTCACTTCTGTCGTGTTCCTCTTCCTTTCGGGTCTCACCTGGCCACGCTACGCCTTCCCCGGCATATGGCGATTCTTCTCCGATTGTGTCCCCGCCACATGGGGAGTCGAAGGCTTCATCCGCATGAACACCAACGGTGCCTCTCTGGCACAGGTTCATCACGCCTACGTCAATCTCTGGATTCAGGCCGGCGTATATTTCGTTCTGGGCTATATCGTGCAACGCTTCGTGCAGCGTCCCGCCGTCATCGCAGCCGCGAAAGCCTCGGAAACAGAGACAGCATAGTCAGACGACGATACGGTCAGTCGGCATGATTCATCTTCCCGAGGAGTGAATCGCGGATAAATTCCACGGCATCCCTGTCGGTCTGCGTCGAGAATTTGCGTCCGAAGAGTTTATCGGAGGCAAGCAATCCCTCGCAGTCCTCCCGCCGCCAGGTGTAGGGCGCTCCCCGCCCCCAGTCGATAGCCCGTTTGCACTCCTCCCTCTCCTCATCGGCCACGACTCGGGTCGAAGCCATCGGGGATGACAGCAGCAACGTCTGTTTATAGATCTCATCAGCGCAGAATACATACTTGAATTCCCTCAGTATCCACTCCTTACGCTCGACGAGATACCTGACGAAATCCATGCTCATGCTCCCCCACTGATCCCCTTTCCCGAGCGTGTAGCCTTTCCAGCTCTTGCGTATTCCGAGGGCCTGTTGGGCAATGATCGTCAACAGTCGCCATGTCTTCATCCCGACTTTTCTCCAGCGTCGTGCCGACTTATAGTGGCGGTTGAGATAGTGGCGGTAGATGGTCTTGTAGCGCAGATCCCTGAGGTCGCCCGGATCCCGGCTGACGCTGACAAGATTCGTTCCGGCCGGCAGGCTTTCGCAATAGGCATGAATGTAATCCTGACTCTTAAGAGGAAGATCTGCCCCCGAGAGGAGATGCACATAGGAATAATTCTCTCCGGAAGCCGCCACTCTTTCGAACAGCTCCAATTCGGCTTCAACCATCGAGATATCACCCCAGCGGATATCCACCGTCCGGGGAAGCTCCGTCAAGCGCGCCCGGCTGAGACGCAGGTCTCCGAACTTTCCCCGGTCGCTCTTCCTGTCAATCAAAAGGTAAATGTCATTCCGTGAATCATCGAGAAGACTGAGAAGCGTCCGCAGACAGTCAGGATCCGCGTGCGCGATTATGCAGTAGGCGTGTTTATTCATTTCTTTATAGCTTTCGTGATGACAAAGTTAATGATTTTTACGTTATCCATCGCTACCGACCGCTTATCTCTCGGCATTTTTTATTAACTTTGTAATTTGATTGATGAGACAACAAATCTCGCTTATTTTACTGAAGTTGAAATAACTTCACTGACTCCGCGTTATGAAAGACCTCTGGCTATTCATCCGGCGATTCGCCGCCCCCTATAAGGGCACGCTCGCGTTGAGTGTGCTCTTCAATATCATCACGGCCTTCTTCACGATATTCTCTTTCGCCTTCCTCATCCCTATCCTGCAGATGCTCTTCGGGCTTGAGACCGCCCATTACGATTTCATCCCCTGGGGCGAGGGGAATATCAAGGATGTGCTGATCAATAATTTCTACTATTACACCGACCAAATGATTCTGGCCCACGGCCAATCATATACCCTCGCCTTCCTCGCCGGAGTCCTGATCATCATGACCATTTTGAAGACCGGCACATATTTCCTCTCCGACTATTTCATTATACCGCTTCGCAACGGCGTCGTGCGCGATATCCGCAACACGATGTACGACAAGATTCTCTCCCTCCCCATCGGGTTCTTCACTATGGAACGCAAGGGGGATATAATGGCCCGCCTCTCGGGCGACGTCAGTGAGGTCGAGAATTCCGTGCTGGCCTCCATACTCTCCGTCATCCGGTATCCTATTATGATCGTGGTCTGCCTCGGAGTCATGATCTACATATCATGGCAGCTCACCCTCTTCGTGCTCATCCTGCTTCCCATAGTGGGGGCGGTGATGGGTTATTCCGGAAAGAAACTCAAGGTGACCTCCCGACGCGGACAGGACCTCTGGGGTATTATTCTCTCCACAGCCGAGGAAACCATAGGGGGACTCCGCGTGGTCAAGGCTTTCAATGCCGAGCCCGACATGCGTCGCCGGTTCGGACGCGAGACTCAGGAATACCTCGACATCAACAATGCCGTGCAACGACGTGTGGCCCTCGCCCACCCCATGAGCGAGACGCTCGGGACAATCGCCATCGCGGCTGTCCTCTGGTTCGGCGGCTCCCTCATCCTATCCGGCAATTCATCTATCGACGCCGCGGAATTCATCTATTATATGGTGATTTTCTATAGCATCATCAATCCCGCCAAGGAGCTCTCGCGCGCCGGTTATACCATCCAGAAGGGTATGGCCGCCCTGCAGCGTATCGACCTTATCCTCGATGCCGAAAATCCGATTGCCGACCCTGCCGACCCGAAATCACTCCCGGAGTCGGCGACCCGTAAGGGTGATATTGAATTCCGCGATGTATCATTCTCCTATGACGGCAACCGCAAGGTAATCGATGGAGTATCACTGCGTGTGGCTCCCGGCCGCACGGTGGCGATCGTGGGTCAGTCGGGTTCCGGCAAGTCAACCCTTGTGGATCTCGTGCCACGATTCTGGGATGTTGACTCCGGACAGGTGCTCGTCGATGGCATCGATGTGCGTGACCTCCGTGTGCGCGACCTCCGATCCCTGATGGGGAATGTCAATCAGGAGGCAATTCTCTTCAACGACTCCTTCTTCAACAATATCGCCTTCGGATCTCCCGACGCAACTCGCGAGGATGTGATCCGCGCGGCGAAAATAGCCAACGCCCATGATTTCATAATGGCGACTCCCGAGGGATATGACACTATCGTCGGCGACCGTGGCTCACGCCTTTCGGGGGGCCAGCGCCAGCGTGTCAGCATCGCCCGAGCGATACTCAAGAATCCCCCGGTGCTTATTCTCGACGAGGCCACCTCCGCGCTCGATACCGAGAGCGAACGTCTCGTTCAGGAGGCGCTTGAGCGACTGATGCGCGACCGCACCACGATAGTCATCGCCCATCGACTGAGCACCATCACAAATGCCGACCGCATATGTGTCATGCACGACGGACGCATCATTGAAGAGGGCACCCATGAAGAGCTCCTCGCCCTCGGCGGCCAATATGCCCGGCTCGTCCAGCTCCAGTCAACACAGGATCAATAATCACAATTAAAACCCCTCCTCCCCCTCTCTGATGAAAAAATTAGCCATCCTCGCATCCGGCGAAGGCACCAACGCCGAAAATATATTTCGTTTCTTCGCTAACGGCAATCGTGTGAAAGTGGAACTCGTCATCTACGACCGACGCGACGCTCCGGTAGCCGCACGCATGCGTGCCCTCGGGGCCGACACGCTGTATCTCCCGGCAGAGGTCTGGACCTCCCGTCCCGGTGAAATCGTGGATCTTCTGCGTCAGCGGGAAATCGACCTTGTCGTGCTCGCGGGATTCCTCAGGATTCTGCCTTCGGAGGTGACCTCGGCCTTTTCCGGACGCATACTCAATATCCATCCCTCCCTGCTTCCGGCCTATGGAGGTGCGGGAATGTATGGTGGCCGCGTCCACAAGGCGGTTATCGACGCCGGAGAGAGGAAGAGCGGCGCGACCGTACATCTCGTCGACGAGACTATCGACGGCGGCCGGATTATAATGCAGGAGGAAGTGGATGTGCATACCGACGATACCCCTGAGTCTCTGTCACGACGTGTACGTGAGGCGGAATTCCGCCTATATCCCCAGGCTATCGTCAGCCATCTCCGCACCCTCGACGCCCCCGTCGTGTCCGAAGCCGACCCGCTCGAAGATCAGGCTTCCCCCATTCCCCCCGCGCCACCGACCACTCCCGGCCAGGCCTGGGCCGAAACACTCGGCGTGGCCTATGATCCGACGAAGTTGCCCCCATCCTATCCGGGTGCCGTCCCCCCGCCTATCCCTGCAACCGATCCTTCATCAGTGGCAGCAGCAAAGGCTTTTGCCCCGTCAGCCGCAGCGATGCCGCAGTCTCCGGCCGACCAAACGGAGGGGAAGATGCCCCCATCCTATCTCGTTTGGGCAGTGGTGATGACTGTGTTCTGCTGTCTGCCCGCCGGGGTCGTGGCCATTATTTTCGCCTCTCAGGTGAGTTCCAGATTCTACGCCGGTGACATCGATGGCGCCCGCCGCGCCTCCGACCGCGCGCAAATCTGGATTATTGTCAGCTTCGTGCTCGGGGTTCTCGTCAACACCCTCTATCTCCCCGTAGCCTTACTATTCAACTGATTCTTGAAATGCCTCTCAATCTGATTGATACTCCCGATATTCCACCCGAAGTGGAACGCGCCAAACAGCGTTTCTCCATCATCGGCAACTCCCCTGCCCTGACCGATGCCATCCTGCGCGCGCTGAAAGTCGCCCCGATCGACCTCTCGGTGCTCGTCATAGGCGAGAGCGGGACAGGCAAGGAGTTCTTCCCGCAGATTATTCATTCCTCAGGTGCCCGCAAACACAAGAAATATATAGCCGTCAATTGCGGGGCTATCCCGGAAGGCACTATCGACTCCGAACTCTTCGGA
This sequence comes from bacterium, assembly GCA_014802625.1. Classification (GTDB taxonomy): domain Bacteria; phylum Bacteroidota; class Bacteroidia; order Bacteroidales; family Muribaculaceae; genus Lepagella. The sequence continues at coordinate 42,787 of JAAVBX010000014.1, forward strand.
CATGAGAAGGGGGCCTTCACCGGAGCCGTCGCCACTCGAAAGGGTTATTTCGAGGAGGCCGACGGCGGCACGATTTTTCTTGATGAAGTGGCTGAACTCCCACTTACTACTCAGGCACGCCTTCTCCGCGTGCTTGAGTCCGGGGAATTTATGAAAGTCGGTTCCTCAACCGTGCAGCGCACGAATGTGCGTATCGTGGCCGCCACTAATGTCGATCTCCTGCGGGCCGTCCGCAAAGGGCGTTTCCGTGAAGACCTATATTACAGGCTCTCCACCGTGCTGATAAATGTGCCGCCGCTGCGCGACCGAGGCTCGGATATCCTTATGCTCGCGCGCCGGTTCTCTTCCGGGTTCGCCGAGAAGTATATGACTCGTCCCATCTCCTTCTCCGAAGATGCCCGCCGGGCCATGATGCTCTATCGCTGGCCGGGGAATGTGCGCCAGCTGAAGAATATCGTGGAGCAGCTCGCTCTCTTCAACGCCGGAGAGGAGATTTCCCGCGAGACTCTTGTCGACGCTCTCCCCTCCGGAGAATCCTCGAAGGTCGACCATGTGCCGGTAGCCGATGCCCATACCTACGAACAGGAACGCGAATTCCTGTGGCAGACTCTTTTCGCTATGAAGAATGAGATCGCAGAGCTCAGGGCGATGCTCCATCTTAAGGATAATCAAGCCCGCACATCCTGCGCCCTGTTGCCGAGTCTCCCCCCCAGAGCAGATTCGGCATTGGCCGAGGAAATCGAGCCATCCCCCTCTCTGGAGGATGCCGAGAAAGCTGCCGTCGCCGAGGCCCTGCGACGCAATAACGGCGATAAGAAGCGGGCGGCCGAACAACTCGGCATCTCACCCCGGACTCTCTACCGTAAAATCCACGAATACTCCCTCTCCGACCTCTGAATCCTCAACTCAAATGCCAAGACTTCGTCATTTCCTTATGGTCCTCCTGCTGATCGTGCCTCTGGCCTGCGGTCTCTCCTCTTGTCGCATCAGCTATAAGCTCAACGGCTCGGCCATTAATTATAATCTCTACAAGAATATCCATATCACTGAGTTCCCCATACGCGCCGCGCTCGTATATCCGCCTCTGCAACAGGAATTTCAGAATCAACTCATGGATGCCGTGACCCGCCAGACGCGTCTGCAGATAATAGATGGTAATGCCGACGCGGAAATGACGGGTGAAATCACCGGATATGCTCTCTCCCCCCAGGCCGTAGGTGAGGACGCCTACGCCACCGAAACCCGACTGACGATTACGGTCCATGTCAAATATACCGATAATGTCAATCCGGCGAACAACATCGACCAGAGTTTCTCAGCCTACCGACAATTCTCGGCGCAATTGCTGCTGATAGATGTGCAGGATGACCTCTGTCGCGAGATTTGCGAGGAACTCGTCGACCTCATATTCAATGCCACTCTCGGCAACTGGTAGTCTCCCCCCCTTAAATTCCCCTGAACGTGGCAATCAACTCCTATACCGAGGCAATCGACCTCCTTGAAAAATATCCATTCTTCACCTATGCCGCTCTCCGGGCGACGCAGCTCAACCCCTCCGATGCAGGGGAAACGGCCGTCGGCTCTCCGGCGGAGGATGGCTCGGGAATCTCCCGTGGCTATGACAAAGAGAGGCTCCACCTCATCATCGACCTCCAGATCTCAGGCTCGCGATTCGCTCAGCAATCCGGCAGCTCGGACATGGCAGGGGGCACTCCGACTTCACTACACGACGAAGATTCCTCCTCCGGGAGCCAGGACGCTATTGATGCCTTCCTCTCGAATTTCTCACCCTCCCCTCTATCCTATACACCTGCGGCCGATGAGGTGACGTCTGCTCCGGATTGCACCCCGCCGACGGAGGAATCCGCCCGGATTCTCATAAAAAACCGCAAATATTCAGATGCTTTGGCAATTATTGAGCATTTATATTTGATTAATCCGGAAAAAAGTATTTACTTTGCAGACCAAATACGCTTCTTGAAGAAGCTGATTCTCAACCAAGCCAAGGCAAATAAATAAAATCGACATATAAAATGTACATTTTCCTCAGTATTCTTATCGTTCTGGCATGCGTGCTCCTCATCGCGGTCGTGCTCATCCAGAAGTCAAAGGGAGGCGGTCTCGCTTCCGATTATTCCAGCGGAAACCAATATCTCGGTTATCGCAAGACCACAGATTTCATCGAAAAGGCCACATGGGGTCTCGGTATCTTCATCTGCGTAATCAGCATCCTCGCTTCTTTCGCTATCAAGACACCCGTCACCCGCTCCGCAATCGAGACAAAAGCTCCCGCCACGACGCCCGCCGCTGCGCCTGCGGCAACGCCTGCGCCCGCAAATCAGGTGCCCGCGTCCGGAGCCAACTGATCAATAGATAATGTCATCTGATATAACTTGAAAGGCGCATGGGCTCACCCCGTTGCGCCTTTCACGGTTTTTCTCCACACTCCCGTTTATCCCACTCCGATTTTTCCGCTATATAATATAAATTCTCAGTCATGAAACCATTTACCCTCCTCGCCGCTTCGGCCCTTTTGCTTCCGGCATCATTGTCGGCCGACTGGCAACCGGTCAGTCCGCAGATGCGTCCCGCGCCTGTCATGCGCTCACCGCAAGCTCCGCGCGGCAACATTTTCGGAATCGTCAACCGTTTCCAAGGTATGCAGACCACATCCCAGGCCTACGCCGCCCATATCGATCTCTCATCGGGCACCGTGATCCCGCTGCATCACAACACTCTTTTCTCCCCATATGTAGGCGAAGATTACCTTCTTCAGACCAATACCCTGCGCAAAGGTGAAATCATATGCCCATCCCTGATGGATGGATTCGAAGGATATGCCGTCACCTGGGACTTCATCGACCTTGAGTCGGGCCGATATCTTCGCTCGCTCGACTTCGGCGCCGACCTCTTCGCCAACGCTTATTCCATGACTTATAATCCCGTCGACGACCTTATCTATGTCGTGGCTCTCGACGGCGACACCGACGGTCAGTTCTCCGTCGTGGACCCTGCCGATGGTTTTGAGGTGACTTATGTCGGTAATCTCCGCACCAAGGCCGGTTTCATAGCAGCCATAGCCTATAACGTGGCCGACGGTCTTCTTTACGCCTTCAATGACAATAACAACGTCTATACGCTCGACCCTGCATCCGGGAATCTTGTCGAGGCGGGCTACCTCGAACTGCCCACCGGGGAACTGCTTTTCACCGAGGGCGTGTCGGGACAGGTGGTCTATAGCCCCGCCGACCAAATGTTCATCTGCATCTTCCGCGACGATTCCCTCCAGGCCTCTCGNATATTGTATATTCATCCCGAGACTTTCGAGGTGTTCGAGGGTGCGGTGCTGACGGCAGATCCGGTGCCCTACGTGACATCTATTTTCTGCGCGGATGAATTCGCCCTNCCGGAAGCTCCTGAACAACCTGCGCTACCCNTGTCNTCATTCGAGGGAGCCTCACTCTCAGGATTCCTNAAAGTGACGGCACCGGCCTATTCATATGCCGGGGAATCTCTCGGGTCTCTCCCCCTCCGCATGATTCTTACCATCGACGGCGATACATTCCTCGATGATGAGATGCTCCCCGGGGCGGTACGTGATATACCGATGTCGCTCCCGGAAGGGTTGCACTCTCTCGTGCTGACATCAGCCCTCGGAGATGCCGTCAGTCCTGAACGCCGTTTCTCGCTCTATGTCGGTCACGACGCTCCCCGCGCCCCGGAGGGTCTTTCTCTCTCCGGGAATATGCTCTCATGGGAGAGTGTGGGTGGCTCGGGTGAGCACAACGGTTTCGTCGATACCGACGCGGTGACTTATCTGGTGTATTGCGACGGCACACTGCTTACTCCGGCACCCGTTACCGCCACATCGCTGCTGATTGAGGTGCCCTCAGATTTCAAACGACGCGAGTTCACGGTAACTGCCTCGGCCAACGGCCACACTTCGGCTCCCGGCACTCTGTCGGCTCTCTTCGGNACAGCCTTTGACCTCCCCTTCCATCAGGCCCCCTCTCAGGAGGAGACCNCCATGTATGAGGTATTCAACCTCAACAACGATGAGCGTGCATGGTTCTTCACCGACCGTAGCGCAGATCCCGATTCTCCGATCGACCCGACTCTCTACGGATGGTGTTTCGCCACGGGCTACATGGCCACTGCCGATGATTGGCTGATGCTCCCCCCGGTGAAAATCACCGACCCCGGAATGCTCCATACACTCTCATATAATCTCCGTGGAATTTTNACGCTCCCGACAATCGAGAGCTACGAGGTATGGGTAGGCCGCACNCCCACTCCCGAGGGAATGCTCGCNGAAGGCACATGTATCCTCTCCAATCCGCGTTATCACGCCACCGACTNCCCGGAGACCATATCNCTGAATTTCGGAGTGCCCGAGGCCGGTGAATGGTATCTGGCATTCCATGCCACGGGTTCNCCCGCCACTGAATCGCAAGGTATCCTGATCGGNGATCTCGACATCCGCTCCGCAGGTNTCGACGCTATTGTCCCGGCAGATCCGACCGATGTCAGCATCACGGCNGCNCCNCTCGGAGCAAAGAGCCTGCTGCTNTCCGCCGTCATGCCCACACTTGATCTGGCAGGGCGTCCGCTCCCCGACTCTCTCCCGATAACTCTCCGTNTNGCCGAGGATGAATCGGAGGTGGTCGTCAAGGGNCTCCCGGGCGAGAGCGTCTCGGCNGANCTNCCNGTATCNACCTCAGGATTCCATTATCCCGTCCTTACCCCCTCCTCCTCCAACGGCGACGGCTACTCCCGCCATTATTCCCTNTATGCCGGTCTTGACCGTCCGACGGCTCCCCGNGACATCCGTCTTGAGCCGACAGCCGACAACCTCTCCATCCGGATATCATGGGATNCACCCGAGACAATCGGAGANAATGGCGGATATGTAGATCCCGCTCAGCTTACATATCGCATCTATGCCCGCACCGATTCCAACTCGGCCATGCTCATGGGCGAGACTTCGGAATGTGAATACACTCTCGCGCCNTTCTCCGAATCGCAGCCCCCGCTGACGGCNTATACTTTCGGCGTCGCCGCCNCCAACGAGGGTGGTGAATCGCGCAATACCATCTANGAGATGGAGCANCTGGGATCCCCCTATGAGCTCCCGATGATGGAGGAATGGGGTGGCTCCTTCTCCTATTCCCCCTATAAGGTGGAGACCTCGGGCGAATATGCCGGNAGCTCATGGGAAGTGGTGGCGGATATGGATGGCATGGGTATCGGCGATCCCGATATGATTCAGGGCGGCCTCATAGCTTTCGCCACCGACGGCACAACCCCGGAGGCNATGCTGTCGCTCCCGAAGGCAAACACCAAGGGAATCGCCCNNGCCAACTTCATCCTGCGATATTGGGATTATTCAGCCGCTCCGGCGTCGATATACGTCTACGGACGTCGTTTCGGCGAACCCGANCTGAAACTGCTCTCCACGTTCCGCACCGACCGTCCGGCCACAGGCAAGTGGGTCGACGGTATCGTGGCGCTNCCCGAAGGATTCACTGATTCTCCATGGATCGAGATACGTGTGGGATGNCGTCTGACCGGCGNNGCCGATGAATATCTCGTNCTNGACAGCTTCCAGTTNATCTCGGATGCGGAACGCGATCTCAAGCTGACGGCTCTGACCGCCCCCGACATGACTGTGATAGGTGAGACTATCACCTGCCGCGCAGGNGTGGCCAACTCCGGCAAGGTGCAGCTCGGCGGAGCCCTTACTATTGAAATCTCCGGACCCGACGGCACAGTCTACACCTCCGACCGCACGGAGTTCCAGCCGCTTGCCTCCAACCGNAGTTTCGATTTCGAGACGGAGTTCGCCATAGATGGCTCCCTNCGGGGNGTCGAGGGTCTCTCCGTNGTGGCCCGGATNGAATGCGACGATGAGGATGCCGCCAACAACACCCGCTCCATCCCTCTGTCAGTGGCAGNCGGCACACTCCCCGTTGTCAACGATCTTTCTGCCGTTATCGATGNTTCAGACGTGAAACTCGACTGGAGCGTNCCTCCGACCGAGTATGGCGANTTCGAGACTTTCGAAGAGTTCGATCCGTTCTGGATCGGCGAATCGTTCGGCCAGTGGCTCAACTATGACCTTGACGGCATGCGACCGGCTCTGCTCGGCAATTCCAACACCGGGCAGGTGCTCCAGTGGCCCGGAAGCAANGAGCCNCAGGGCTGGACTGTAGTCGATATCGAGGCTATAGGATTCATGCAGGAACCGCGTCTCGCCCCCCATTCGGGCAAGAAAGTCCTGATGGCCCGATCCGGCGATTANCCCGATGAGGATAATCCTCTGCAATCATCCAAATGGCTGATTTCCCCGGAGGTCAAGGGGGGCACCGATCTATCCTTCTGGATGAGCACCCTCGCTCCCGATCTTAAGGAATATATCGAGGTATGGTACTCAACGACCGACACTGCTCTCGATCCCGAAAACGCCACTTCCACCCGCAACGGCAGCTTCCGACGGCTGCGCACATTCTCCAAAGAGGGTGCCGAGACGTGGGAATATATCAAATGCTCATTGCCCGCAGGAACAAAATATTTCGCGATCCGCTATTGCTCCTANGATAGCGCGGCTGTCGTCATNGACGACATCTCCTTCACTCCGGCCCAACTTCTGACCCGTGAAATCAAGTGGTATGCGCTCTACCGCTCAGATGACGGCGGCCTGTTCCGGCGCGTCGGCGGCGACCTGATGACACCCGGCTTCACCGACAANTCATGGCCCGATTCAAAGGCCTGGTATTACCTCACTGTAGTCGGAGCCACAGAAGCCGGCCCGCTCGAAGGTGCCCCCTCCAACCATGTTTTTGTCAATGGCTCCGGAGCCGGAGTGGATGGTGTAGAGGCTGANGGNGTGATTCTCGCCCAACCNGGCCGNGTCATCCTCAAGGGACTTGAAGGGAANCCCTACGGTATCTTCACTTCCGACGGGCGCACCGTCGCCTCGGGCACCGTAAANGTCTCCTCNCTCGCCATATCCCTCGCCCCGGGCATCTATATCGTCAAAGCGGGCGANCTCGTCNGAACCCTCATCCTCTGAGACATCTACTCTCTGGAGACACTCCATTAACGCAAAGGATAATTTTTGCCTATGCCNCCGGGCAGGCAGGAATTATCCTTTCCTCTTTATGTCGATTGCAAGAGCATCCGACCATCAACCCGAGTGTTGAATTTTAGGCCCGCGAACTTTCATACTACGCGGATTTTTTGTAACTTTGCATAATGTGCATCCNTTGCACTCGTCATATATCTAACTCAAGCATTATGTTTGAATCCGGCATATACTACTCCGTCATCGCCGGAATGGTGGTGCTCGCATGTATCNTATTCATAGCCCTGCAACGCATCACCCCCGGATACGGAATGACATACGACCGTAAATGGGGTCCCTCCATCGACAACCGTATCGGATGGGTGCTCATGGAGGCTCCGGTCTTCATCGCCATGCTCCTGATGTGGCTGCTCTGNCCGGATACGACCCGTAAATGGAANCCTCCGGTTGTCGTAATGACATCACTGTTTCTTCTCCATTATTTCCAACGGTCGTTCATATTCCCTTTATTAATCCGGGGNAAAAGCCGGATGCCACTCTCCATCATCCTCTCGGGNGTCACNTTCAATCTCCTCAACGCCTACATGATCGGCGGNTGGTTCTTCTATCTNACTCCCGTCCCCTCNTATGGCGGACACCCGGGATACCCCGCCGACTGGCTCTCCTCNCCGCTCTTCATTCTCGGCACTCTGATATTCCTCACCGGAATGGCCATCAACCTGCATTCCGACCATATAATCCGTAATCTTCGCAAACCCGGCGACACGCGACATTATATTCCCCGTGGCGGTATGTTCCGATTNGTGACCTCNGCCAANTACTTCGGTGAATTCACTGAATGGGTGGGATTCGCAATCCTATCCTGGTCGTGGCCCGGTATGGTTTTCGCCCTCTGGACATTCGCCAACCTCGCCCCGCGCGCCCGCGCCACACATCGCCGGTACATCGACCGCTTCGGACCGGAATATTCCTCCCTCCACCGCCGATACATTCTCCCTTTCCTCTACTGAATCCCCTCCACCCCTTAAAATCCCTTTGCCTCCTCTCCGGCCAAATTTATTCCGAGTATTTGCATCTACGCCGCCACCCCGCGCAGCAAATAACATATTTAGCGCTATGTCCAAACTCTTCACCCCGGCCAATATAGGCCCCATACAACTTCCTAACCGCACAATCCGTTCCGCCGCTTTTGAAGGAATGGGGCGCGACAATAATCCGACGACCGCTCTGCGCGATTATCATTGGAGCGTAGCCGAGGGTGGTGTCGGAATGACAACGCTCGCTTATGCCGGCATATGCCGTTCGGCCCTNTCTTTCGATACTCAGCTCTGGCTCCGCCCNGAAATCGTCCCGTCGCTAAGGGAGATTACCGACGGCATCCATGACCGGGGTGCGAAAGCATCCATACAGATCGGACACTGCGGCAACATGACCCATATCCGCACCGCCGGCGGTATCCCCGTGGCACCTAACACCGGATTCAACCTCTANTCCCCGACTATCTGCCGGGGTCTGCGAAAAGATGAGCTGAAGCAACTCGCACGCGANTTCGGAACNGCNGTCAATACCGCGCGCGACGCCGGATTCGANTGCGTGGAAGTTCACGCCGGGCATGGTTATCTCATATCTCAGTTCCTTTCCCCCTACACCAACCGCCGTCACGATGAATTCGGCGGTTCGCTCGAGAATCGAATGACATTCATGCATATGTGNCTCGATGAAGTCATGAAGGCCGCCGGCTCCGANATGGGCGTAATCGTCAAGACCAATATGCGNGATGGCTTTAAGGGTGGACTTGAAATCGACGATTGTCTCACCGTTGCCAAGAACATACAGAATCATGGNGTCCATGCCCTCGTGCTCTCGGGNGGATTCGTCAGCAAGGCTCCGATGTATGTCATGCGCGGGGAGATGCCCATATGGACCATGACACACTATATGAAGCAACTNTGGCTCAAATATGGTGTCCGCATGGCCGGNAAATATATGATCAGGCCCGAGCACTTCGAACCTCTCTATTTCCTTGAGGATGCACGTCGCTTNCGCAAGGANCTCTCCATGCCGCTAATATACGTCGGTGGTGTCATCGACCGTCCGGGAGCAGAGAAAGTGCTCGACGAGGGTTTCGAGTTCCTACAGATGGGACGCGCTCTCCTCAACGAACCNGACTTCGTCAACCGCATGAAAGCCGACAACGCCCACAGATGCGGTTGCGACCATGTCAATTANTGCATCGCCCGCATGTATTCCAAGGAGATGGCCTGCCATAAACATCTCAATGAGGAGCTTCCACGGCAAATCAAGCGTGAAATTGAAAAAATAAAAAGCCGAAATATCTGAGTTTTATATCACACACACATATTACCCTGCCAAAGAGTATGACGACCAAAAGCCTGAGAGGAAAAGTAGCCGTAGTGACCGGTGCATCCGGNGGCATCGGCCTTGAATTCTGCAAGACCCTCGCCGAACGTGGCGCGACACTTCTTATGGTCTCCAACGATGACGGTCCCCTCCACAAGGCCGCCGCCATAATCAACGACGTATACGGTGTCCCGGCTTATCCTATGACGCTGGATCTGTGCGATCCCGCAGCCACCGACCGTATCTGGAGCTATCTCGGCAATCTCAGCCTCGACCCTTATATCCTTATCAACAACGCAGGTATTTTCTCATTCGCTCCGGTCACTGAAATACCTGATAGGAAATTAGAGACCTTCGTCGACCTCCATGTCAGGGCCGCGACGATGCTGAGCACCCGTTTCGCCTCTTATTTCCGTCGCCGAGGCTCCGGCTATATACTCAACATGAGCAGTATGTCTTGCTGGATGCCTATGCCCGGTTTAGCCATGTATGCCGCCACGAAAGCCTATATCCGGGTCTTTACACGCGCCCTCCATTATGAGATGCGCGACTATGGGGTGAATGTGATGGTGGCCTGTCCCGGAGGTATCGCGACCGATCTTTTCGGACTCCCCGACAACCTCAAGAAACTCGCTCTCCGACTCCACGCCATACAGCGTCCCGATGTGTTCGCGCGCCGTGCGGTCGACCGCCTGATGCGCGGCCGCAAACAATACATCAACGGTTTNNTCAACCGCATGGCAATTTTCTTCATCGGCATTATGCCGACATCGGCCCGTATGCTCGTNAAACACCGTCTCCTCGACCGCGGAATAACCAAACCCTGACATGAAGAGNCTGCTGNTGTCATTCATAAGTCTNATGACTCTCCTTGCCTTTACNAAAGACAAGGACGCGACACCNCCCTTTTCCACCCCCCGCTCCACGCAGGATTCCGTAGTCGTCGCGTTGCGATACCAGATGCAGAATTATCCGGCGTCGCAGTATCGCGACGTCTACAAGAATTTTATGCAGGATTTCTTCGGGCCGGGTCATATCCTCAACGACACNGCAGCTTCGGCGCGCTACCTGCGTAGCGAACTGGCCGGCGACGAGCCCTTCGAGGGGCCTCTCTATGAACCCACTGGTTTCCGGGGTAATTTCTACCGGGTCAATCTCTCGCTGGTGCGTGACAGTATTGTGCCGTATAACGTATTCTTTGACGCTTTTGTAGAAAGTGTTCAGGCTATCACTCCTCCCGACGGTGAGGAATGGATGAAAACATGGCGGATGATCGACTCCGTAATCATGACAGAGGGACTGCATTTCGTAAATGAGGAGGTTGACCGGAAAGATTTAGCACATCAATTCGCGGAAGGCGACTATATCGTCCACCATAGTCAACGCTACAACGACTCCGTCCACTTCCACTATCGNATAATCTCCCGCGACAACTTCCGCCGCCACATCCTCCCCCTGATTCCCGCCCCGAATTAACCNANCGGATACAACCGGACTTCGGCCCGCACGATAGCACTACCGCAAAAAAACCGGGTCTCACTGCGTAAACGGTGNGACCCGGTTTTATGTAACGTGGCCGGAACAATCCGACCGGCTTTCAATCACTTATCATTTATTCGCACCGGAATCGGCGAGAATCTGTTCGGCATGTGTCTTGGTCTTGATCTGCTTGGGAAGGTAGATCTTCTCGATTGTGCCGTCCGGCGAGATAATGAACGTTGTGCGGAATGTACCCATATACTTGCGTCCGTACATGGATTTCTCACCCCACACTCCCATCTGCTCCACAAGCTTGTGGTCGGTATCAGCTATCAGGGGAAAGGTGAGTTCATTCTTCGCCGCGAATTTCTGATGCGAGGCCGCGCTGTCGACGCTCACCCCGATCACCTGATAACCATCCTTCTCAAGCTCCTGAAGATTATCGCGCATCGAACAAGCCTCCGCCGTGCAACCCGACGTGCTATCCTTGGGATAGAAGTAGAGAATCACTTTCTTGCCGGGATAATCACTNAGACGTATCTCCTTGCCTTCGGCATCTACACCCAGAAAATCGGGCACTTTATCTCCAACGTTCATGACTTACTTAACTTTTATAACAAGTTTATCGTAGGCGCGGTCAGCTTTCGCACGCGCCTCCTCTACGGTGTCGGCAGTAGCGAGAATCACGGCCATGCGACGATGTCCATGCACCTCCGGTTTGCCGAAGATACGCATATCGGTACCCGGCTCCGAAAGGACCTCCTCAAGATTATCGAACTCCACCTCGGTCGAATCCCCCTCGACGACTACCGCACGTGAGGCCGACGGGCCGTAGAAACGGATTTCCGGCACAGGGANACCGAGGAGAGCACGGGCATGGAGTCCGAATTCGCTGCGGTCCTGAGAAATCATCGTGACCATACCGGTGTCGTGCGGACGAGGCGATACCTCGCTGAAGATGACATCGTCACCCTTGATGAAGAGTTCCACTCCGAAGATGCCATAGCCACCGAGCGCATCGGTAATCTTTTTGGCTATCTCCTTGGCATTGGCGAGAGCCTTCTCGCTCATGGGCTGAGGTTGCCAGGAATAACGGTAATCTCCGTTGACCTGAATATGGCCGACCGGCTCACAATACACCGTGCCGGAGACGGTGCGCAACGTCAGAAGGGTTATCTCGTAGTCGAAATCCACGAATCCCTCGACGATGACACGTCCCGCACCCGCGCGTCCACCCTCCTGGGCCTCGCGCCATGCGGCATCGATTTCCTCCACTTTGCGGATAACGCTCTGACCGTGGCCGGAACTGCTCATGACAGGCTTCACGACACATGGGAGACCGATCTCCTCGACCGCCTTATCGAATTCCTCACGGGTGGAAGCGAAACGATAGGGGGAGGTCGGAAGACCCAGTTCCTCTGCCGCCAGACGGCGGATTCCCTCGCGATTCATCGTAAGCCATGCCGCGTTGGCCGTCGGAGTGACGTTGTAGCCCTCCTTCTCAAGCTCCACAAGCACGGGAGTCGCGATAGCTTCGATTTCAGGGATTATATGGTCAGGTTTCTCAAGTTCTATGACACGACGCAGCTCCTCGCCATCAAGCATGTTGAGAACGTGGCTACGGTGGGCCACCTGCATCGCGGGAGCGTTGGGATAACGGTCGCAGGCTATGACTTCTACACCGAGGCGCATCAATTCGAGCGCGACCTCCTTGCCCAGCTCGCCGCTGCCCAAAAGCAGTGCCTTGCGGGCGGAGGGTGTGAATACAGATCCTATCTTTGACATTCTTTGATTATGGGGATTAAGTTTTAGAAATGAAGCCGTCCGAACTTAGAGAGTGTCTGAATTCAGACACTCTCTAAAACGACTTGTATTAGAGATAGCTCAGGCTGTAGCCGGCAAACTCAAGGTCTTTCTTGGCTTTGTTGAGGAGATTGCGGTCAAGTTTCACGGCCTGACGGAGATTGCTCATCACCATATTCTCGTTGTGCGTGCGAGCCCCGAGGACAGCCGTCAGATAATAGGTAGTGGCATCCGGCACGGGGATTGAAGCGAGCGTGGAGCGCGCCGCGTTGTAATCCTTGGCCAGAATCTGGGCCAGAGCCGCATTGTTGGTCTTCACATCGCCGAAAGCCGTCACAGCCTTGCTGACATCACCCTGCGAGAGATAGTAGACGCCCAGGGCATCCGCATTCTCAGGCACACCGGCAGCCGCGCCGAGATGTTCGTTGGCAGTGCGGTAATCTTTGTTGAGCATAGAGATCAGACCCTTGTTCATCTCCACCTCCTTCGACGCGGGATTCATACGTCCGGCTTTCTCGAAGTTGGAGGCCGCCCCGGTATAGTCGCCGGCGGCGAACTGAGTCATGCCGAGGTTGTTGAATGTGCGGTAATCATTGGGATATACCTCCGATGCCTTACGATAGATGTCCATCTTCTTGGTGTTGTCGTCCGTGAGCGTCGCCACATAGAGGATTTCATCTACCGACAGTTTCGCGGGATCGGTGTTATAGATTTCGATAAGCTCCTGATCGCTCTTGCCGATGACGTTGATAGTCGCCATCACGCGGGAGTAGCGGAGCTGCGGAAGAATCTGGTCAGCCAGTTCATTGAACACGGTAGAGATATTGCGGATCTCGCGCTCGCGCTCCTCGGGATCCTTATATAAGGAGAGCACACTCAGGATAAGATCCTTATCCTGGATATTACTCTTCTCGACGAGGCTGCGGAAGCCCTCCCAGTCCTCGGGAGTGAAGGAGGATGTCAGTTCGCCGAATTCGGTGATCTTATCCTTCTTCATCTGTCCCTCGACATATGATTGCGTGTTTTTCTCACGCTTCTCGGCGAGCGAGGTATTGACGGAGAGAGATCCCTCGGGCGACGCATACGAATTGATCGTAACCCCGGCGATCTCCATATTCGGGGCTGCATTGGCCTCCATGAGCTTACGATTGAGATCGATGTAATCGGCCTTTGAAGTCTCCGACGCACGCACGTTCGCCTGGTTTACGAGGAAATGGATGTCGGCGCTGTATTGCTCCGAGATCACACGCTGGAAGGCATCCTTTGCGACAGCCGGTGTGACAGTCGCCGGGCTGGCGAGTGTAGATGTCGCCACCACACCCTGGCCCACCTTCACGCGCGGGAGCGTATAGAGCTTGCCATTCTGGTCAACCTTGAAATCGAGATAGAGATCGCTCTGGGCCATCTCCGGCTGATAAGGGAGTGAGAAGGGGATGTTTACAGTGCCGCCATCCGTGAAGGATACTACCTGACCGTTGTCGCGAACATTCTCTCCCTGGAAAAGCACTGCGTTAGCCACGGCCTCGCCATAGGTATTGTCGGCCGTCTGCCACTGGAGCACGGGCGTTGCCGTCACCTTTGCGTTGCGGAGCATCACCTTCGGGGGAATCTTCGCGGTCACGGTTCCCGGCACATTCTGCCCTACTGTCTCAAGCGGCGTAGGCGTCGTCGAGAAATAATCGCTCTGGAATTGTCCGAGTTTTTTCGAGCATCCTCCCGCCAGAAGAAGCGTGGCGGCGAAAGAAATGCAGATTGCGTTAGATTTCATATCTTAAGTTGTTAAAATGTTGTCATCCGGGTTATAACTACGATTAAAGAAGTCAATTCACTAATAATCAGCATACAATCACCTCGAAAGAGGCATCTGCAGCCCTACCTCCGACCCCGTTTCCGGGGACTTGGAAGAGAAAATCAACCTTTCACGATGTAAAATTAGGAAAAAAAGTTGAGAAAAATTTGCACAACTCAAAAAAAGTTACTAACTTTGCACTCGCAAACGGGAAACAACGGAGCTGCAAAGGCCGCCCACCCCGCAAGCAACCGACCAACAAATGACTCCGTAGCTCAGTTGGTAGAGCAAATGACTCTTAATCATTGGGTCGTGAGTTCGAGCCTCACCGGGGTCACTTAACAAAACGGCAGAATGCCGCAAATCGCTGAAACTAAGACAGTTTCAGCGATTTTTGTAATACCCCTATCCGGCAGAATTGTGAACATTGTGAGGTTACCGGGTGTGCAATTCGTGAACAAGCGTTTCCGTGAACAGTTTTGTTCACGATTTACGTTCGCCGGACGTAACTTTCTAATCTTCTGTGTTTTTCTGCGATTTACAGTTCACAAAGTGGGGCTTTCATACGCTTCAACGGGTTCAGAACCCCACTTTTAATTGAAATCGCCTCTAACTTTAACTTCTTTTCACTCTTGGATGCGATTTGCTTAGTTTATATACATAAGTTAACATCTAAGGGCTGATTTGAGTAGAAATTGGGGTTGGCAATCGTGAACAAGAACGGTAAATCGCGGAAAAACGATGAAATTTAAGGAAGGCGTTTCGTGAACAGAGTATTCCTAAGTATGAGTGTTCACGATATTGTTCACGAATATCGACATACGGTATTGATTTTCTTGCTCTTGCCTATTGCAAAATTGGGGAATAATGATTATATTTAAGTAACCATTAATCCACAATTAAATTATGTTACACGATTC
>JAAVBX010000015.1 GCA_014802625.1 bacterium
GCTCTTCGTAGCTACCAAGAAGCAGGCTAAGGAGGCTATCGCTGAGAAGGCAGCTGCCGTCAACATGCCCTACGTTATCGAGCGTTGGCCCGGCGGTATGCTCACCAACTTCCCGACTATCCGCAAGGCCGTCAAGAAAATGACTCAGATCGACAAGATGACCAAGGACGGCACTTTCGATAACCTCTCGAAGCGCGAGAAACTTCAGATCACTCGCCAGCGTGCCAAGCTTGAGAAGAACCTCGGTTCTATCGCCGATCTTTCCAAGCTCCCCGCCGCTCTTTTCGTCGTTGACGTTATGAAGGAGCACATCGCTGTCGCTGAGGCTAACCGTCTCGGTATCCCCGTATTCGGTATCGTCGACACTAACTCCGATCCCGAAAACATCGATTTCGTTATCCCCGCCAACGACGACGCTTCAAAGAGCATCGACGTTATTCTCGGTGCCGTAACTGCCGCTATGGCCGAGGGTCTGGAGGAGCGCAAGGTCGAGAAGGCCGACGCTCCCGAGGAGGATAAGGAGGCTGACGCTCCCGCAGCAGGCAAGCGTCGTCGCGTTCGTCGCAATGACTCCGCTCCCGCCGCTGAGGTAACTGAGACTGTTGAGACTGTCGAGACTGAGGCTCCCGCAGCCGAGTAATCAAGACAGTTGTCCCAACCGAATTTTTTAACTGATAATTATCTTTTACTCCTATTATGGCAGTATCAATTGAAGATATCAAGAAACTGCGCCACATGACCGGCGCCGGTATGATGGATTGCAAGAACGCTCTCGCCGAGACTGAAGGCAATATCGAGGCTGCAATCGAAATCATCCGTAAGAAGGGTCAGGCTGTGGCTGCCAAGCGTGAGGACCGTCAGGCTTCCGAGGGCTGTGTGCTCGCCGGTGTTAAGCCCGGTTTCGCCGCTATCGTGGCTCTCAAGTGTGAGACTGACTTCGTAGCCAAGAATGAGTCTTTCCGCGCTCTCACCAAGGCTATCCTCGACAAGGCTGTTGAGGCCGGTGCAAAGTCTCTCGAGGAGGTTGCAGCTCTCGATCTTAACGGTCGCACTGTAGCCGAGAACATCACTGATGAAATCGGTAAGACCGGTGAGAAGATGGAGCTCGGTGCCTACGAGTATGTTGAGGCTCCCAGCGTAGCTTCTTACGACCACCTTAACAATAAGCTCTCCACTATCGTTGGTTTCAACATGGAGGGTGTAAGCACTGAGGTTGGCAAGGAGATTGCAATGCAGGTTGCCGCCATGAATCCCGTCGCTGTTGACCGCGAGGCTGTCCCCGCCTCCATCATCGAGGAGGAGAAGGCTGTGGCTATCGAGAAGACTAAGTCTGAGCAGGTGCAGAAGGCTGTTGACGCCGCTCTCAAGAAGGCCGGTCTCAACCCCAACCACTTTGACAGCGAGGATCACATCGCTTCTAACCTCTCCAAGGGCTGGTTCACTGAGGAGGACGCAGCTAAGGCTCGCGAAATCATCAAGACTGTTTCCGAGCAGAAGGCAGCTAATCTTCCCCAGCAGATGATCGACAATATCGTCAATGGTCGTATCAACAAGTACTATAAGGAGAATTGCCTTATGGAGCAGGAATACACCCGCGACGCTACTCTGACTGTAGGTCAGTTCCTCGATCAGACTGCAAAGGGTCTCGCTGTTGTAAGCTTCAAGCGCGTTAACCTCAACGAGGATTAATCCGATTCCGATTTTGCCGTCACGCTAAATCTCCATTTTGCGTCACGGTAAATCAAAATAAATATAAATGCCGCGTTCCCGACAGGTAACGCGGCATTTATATTTATTTAGTAATCGCTTCGTTGGTATGATTTCATCAAGCTTATACCCGGGTCTGGAGAAATACTGAGTCATGATAGCTCTCCGTCGATCGAGGCCACGAATTGGGCTATCGTCGGGTTGGAATCAAGTATATCCTTCAGTAGCTCTTTGGGGCCCAGCATCTCGACAACGTTGGATGTGTCGATATCCACCTGCAGTGTGAGGAAGTCATTGTGAAGATTATCGCGGAGATATTCCATCAGATTGGTCATGGCCGTATCGTAAGCCTGTCGTAGGGCCGGATGATCAACCGTCACGCGGAAGGTCTCTTCATTGATTTTTTCAGGATTCCCTTTGCGCATCGCGGATATCAGGATATGTTTATCCTCATTACGATGCATGTATTCCTGCCAGAACTTCAGGAAGTCTGTCAGTTCTACCTTCTCGCGCGGGCGCTGAAGCGAGTCTTTTGTGATTTCCGTTTTCCCCGATACGTTTGATTGCCCCTCTTTCCGTCTCCCTCTTACGGTCTTGCGTCCCTCTCCGGATGGCGCGGGCGCCGGGGATTGAGGTGTGACAGAGACTGACGGGGAGTCATGAGTGCCGGACGGAATCGTCGGTTCACTTGGTTGATGGGCGGATGTGGATGGATCTGCCGACGGAGAAGTTACTGATGGGGGAGCTGACGTGATATGTTCAGGTGCCTTAGTCGGCTCGCTTGCCGGTGTAGGAGACGCGTGAACTTGATTTTCGGGAAGAGGGGATGCGACCGTATGGGCCGAAGAATATGTTCCGGCCTGAGGTGGATCAGCGGGGTCGCGTAGCGGCGTCAGATCGCTGTCCACCCTGTCGAAAGGGGGCATCGGTGGATTGAGAAGCTGGCAGAGGCGTATGAGGGTAAGCTCCACGAGAAATTGTTTGTTGGAGCTTACGCGATACTCCGTATCGCAGGCATTGAGCAACTTCATGGCCGCATAGTGCCATTGCACGGGGAGCGAACGCGCTTGTTCCGTATAGCGTGCGGCCACGTCGTCAGCTACCTCGAGTAGTGTCACCGTCTGCGGCGCGAATGCCACCATCAGATCTCGGATATGGGCCGCCAGCCCATTTATGAAGAAGAGTGAATCGAATCCTCTGTCGCGAATTTCCTTGTAGATTAGAAGTGCCTGGGGCACATCTCCGGCTTTGAAGGTCTCTACTAGCCGGAAATAAAACTCATAATCCAATACATTCAGCGAAGCTATGGTCGATTCATAGGTAATTTTCCCGAAGGAGGAAGCCGCCACCTGATCGAATATCGAGAGGGCGTCGCGCATGGCTCCGTCGGCTTTCTTCGATATGACATTGAGAGACGGCACATCAGCTTCTATCCCTTCGCTGGACGCTACGTATTGGAGATGCTCCACCATATCCTGTATCGTGATGCGCTTGAAATCATAGATCTGGCATCGTGACAGAATGGTAGGGATAACCTTGTGCTTCTCTGTGGTGGCGAGGATAAATATCACGTAGGAGGGTGGTTCCTCAAGTGTCTTCAGGAATGCGTTGAAGGCGGCTTGGGAGAGCATATGCACCTCGTCGATGATGAATACGCGATATTTGCCCGTGGTCGGCGGCACTCTCACTTGGTCGGTGAGATTACGTATGTCATCGACGGAATTATTGGAGGCGGCGTCAAGCTCGATGATATTGAATGAATTTCCTTCATCTACTGCCCGGCATGACTCACATTGTCCGCAGGCCTCCCCGTCGGGGGTAGGGGAGAGGCAGTTGATAGTCTTCGCGAATATTCGGGCACACGAAGTCTTGCCGACCCCGCGCGGACCACAGAAGAGATAGGCCTGCGCCAGACGCCCGGAATCTATCGCATTCTTAAGTGTCTCGGTCAGATTCTTCTGGCCGACGACCGATTTGAAATTAGTCGGACGGTATTTACGCGCCGACACGATGTATTGAGAATCGCTCATGATGCAAATTTACAAAAAAATAGTGAGTCAGCCGCAACAATATACGCTGTGGAGCGTTAAAAAATCGGATAAACCATGGTGGGGATATTATGAAATGACGTAATGCCATATGGAAAAGAGCAGATTATATACAGGGGGTGGCGATGATGGCACAACTTCCCTTGTCGGCGGCGAACGTGCGCGAAAATCTTGTGTCCGCCTGGATGCCTACGGCACATTGGATGAACTCAGCGCCTTTATCGGTGTATTGGCAGCCGGCGACGGTATGCCTGTTGAAATTTTAGCGCAGTTGCAGGAGATTCAAAATCGACTTTTTGATATAGGCGGTTATCTCGCCTCGCGTCCCGGTGGCACCGGTCTTCCTCCCGTAGCGTGTCTGCCTGAATGCATACAGGCGCTTGAAGGCTGGATCGATGTTCTGGATGCCGCGACTCCGAGAATCCGGAAGTTTGTATTGCCCGGAGGGTGTATGAACGCCGCCCATGCCCATGTGGCGCGGACGGTCTGCCGACGTGCCGAACGCCGTATTTGCGAACTGGCGGAGACCGAGGAAGTCGATCCCGCAGTCAGAAAGTACATCAATCGGCTCAGCGACTATCTCTTCATTCTGGCGCGTAATTTGAATCACTGTGCCGGTGTGGAAGAGATTATATGGGAGCGATACACAGCTCGTTGATTTGACGCACTTTTCCGTCGGAACCATTAAATACTCCGCCAGAAATATCAAATAGAATTATAATTAAAAACTCACGCATATGTATTGGACACTTGAATTGGCTTCGAAGCTCGAGGATGCTCCCTGGCCGGCAACAAAAGAAGAACTCATAGACTACGCGCAGCGTAGCGGCGCACCTCTCGAGGTGCTTGAAAACCTTCAGGAGATGGAAGATGAGGGTGAGACCTACGAAAGCATCGAGGACATCTGGCCCGACTATCCCTCCAACGACGACTTCTTCTTCAACGAAGAGGAGTATTAATCGCTCTCTGGTGCGTAAATAAAAGATAATCAATCGGATAAGCAATAAAAATTTGGTTGTCCGATTGATTTGTTTGTATTTTAGCCAAACATTGACAAGAATATAATTAATTGGAAATCAATATTGTCTATTTTTAGGTCTTTCAATAATTCCAGATTTGTTTGCATATAATGCATATCGGCCTCAGGCAT
Source organism: bacterium (assembly GCA_014802625.1). GTDB lineage: Bacteria > Bacteroidota > Bacteroidia > Bacteroidales > Muribaculaceae > Lepagella. The sequence goes on from JAAVBX010000015.1 coordinate 4,906, forward strand.
GTGTGAGTATTCAGATTATTCTCCCATTCTCTGTGATAAAAGTTATTCCTAATTCGTTGCCTAATTAAGAAATAAGTATTAATTTTGCGAATGATAAACATCTTCAATGGTTTACACCACCAATATCCAACATCCTCATTAAATTAATAATGGATCGCACAAGTTTAATAAATAAGTATTCTCGTTTTGATACCCCTGATATTGCAGAGCGTATTGCTGAAGAAATTAATAAATACATAGAATATGATGGGATAGAATATCTTCCAGGCCGAGAAATTCATGGTCGGCATACAGGATACCTTGATATTTCCTCGGGAGGCTTCCGTAATGTATATGATTTCCTATGTCCGGTATTGGATTTGTGTCGGGTAGATCGTTATGGAATCGTTTCTGCTGACATTAGGAAAATAGAAAAACACTTGGACATTTGGAGGACTTCTATCAAGACAATCCCTGATGATGAATTAGAATATATAAACGACGCTGATTTTACTGAAGATGATAGCCTGCACGCGTTTCGCAGTGCCGCATATAATGCAGAATTAGATGGCTTCATGAAATTAGAATCTCCGTCTGTCGAAGAAATTGTGGCGCATGAAGAAGCCATTGAAGAAATATGGAATCTTTCTTCCGCTGATAATTTGGACTGTACTGATGAGGTGACTTTGGATTGTTCAGACCAACCCAATGTGCAAGACGACACTTCCACATCGACCTTCGGACGGGAATATGATGAAAACGGCTATCCTATTTATACTGATGAGGAGATTGAAATCTATGAGCAGGCAGTGGAAGATATGGATAGAAAATTTGATTCCTTTTTGAATAGATGTAGGGAAATCTTCTATTCGGATGGTAAAGAGGCTCTTAATGAATATCTTAATGCCGTGGAAGACTACAGCAACAAACAAAAAGGCTATGATCGTTATGATGATCCTAAGTATTTCGCCGAATATGATATCACACAGATTAGAGAACGCTTTAATGTCTGGGATGTGGAAAAAGAAAGGCTCAAAAATGAGAAAATGTGGGAAGAAATGCAGAAAGATGTAGATGACTATTGGAATGATCCTAATCGCGAACAAAGAGCAGACTGGATCAGTCCTACTCTTGTCCAAGACCTGAAAAATTACTTTGAAGAAAGTTACAATAGACCTTCGTTTGCAGAATTTGTCTCCTCGATTCGTAGAGGAGAATTTGGTATTCTTCCAGATGACTATGATGGTTTGGCAGCCCCAGGCGATCCCGGCTATTATGGGGAATAGACGTTATATAAGAATCTTTATTTATGACTATATTAAAATAGATGAGGAATTTATGATATAGCCTTCTTGGTCGTAGGTGCGACGATATTTGTGAATTAAGGAAATCAGATGGTTGATATCCGGGTAAGTTGTGGTGAGATCATAGAATTTTTGATATTGGTCGTCATACCGTTTCCTTGAACCATTCTTTAGACGGCTTTCGATGTCTGACGGTATTAGAAAAGATCCTCTTTCTCCGACAAATGGCTTAAATTGATTCCAAAAGATGGAGATTCCTGCTAAATCGAAATCTCCAAAATGCAGATATCTGTTGGGAATAGAAGCTAACCAATCCATCAGATCGGAGGAAAATGCATATCTTGATACGAAAAGTATTTCAGATTCTTCTTGTTGCAGAAAATCATCGAAAAAATTCCGCTGTTCGCGTATCCTAAGAAAATTTTCAGTATTCTCTATCCCGATAATCAGTGTCGAAACAGGCGGCACAAAAGTTTGCCAGTTTACTATGTATACGGCACTTCCTTCCGGTGGTTCCATTGTAAACGGTTGTCCGCATATCATACAGTCTATGCGGTTGTAACTGTTTACAAGGAATCCTGGCATTGCTCTTTTACTGCTTGTTTTGGAATTTCCTGATAATGTCGCTTGGGCCGCCCGAGAATTGTCTTCTGTAAGTAATCTTGCTGCTGCATCTAAATCTTTTAGAGCCTCATTGTATTTAGGCAAAGCTCCGGCCAGTGCAGTTGAATTGGGTGCTCTCAAGCATCTTTTGGTCTTATGGTATACTACTGAAAGGATTCCTTCCTCAACAAATGGCTCAACCAACGACTTCGGCAGCGTAGAATATGGGATGGTTTCTCCACGCGATAGTCGTTTCAGGTTTTCGATCAGTCTTAATGTCAGTTTCATAAAAGTTCAGCTTCGCGAGTTGAAAGAATTGGTTGCACGATGGTGTTTGCATCCTTATCCTTTGAAAGCAGATATAGACGGCGATAGGATAGGGGCCTATGTGATTTTGGCGATGAGTTTACAATATAAATATCACGTTCATTGGCGAAATTTAAAATCCCTTGAATGTTTTCATCGGCCAACCGTCCTATCTCATCCATCATGCAATGCAGACGAAAGTCTCCTGCTTGGCCCGCACGTTTTTTGAAAACGCTTATCAAGAGGATATTCATAATAGCCTTCACCAGTGTGTCAGTGCCTTCCGAGCCCACTGCCTTGATGTTTTCTGTCCAGCCGGTTGAATTATCATTCTCTTCTATCTTGAATTTTAGAGTGAAAGTTTGTTCAAGAGGTAATTTGCTGAGTTCTGGAGCGTGTGTCAGAGCTTCGGTCAATGACTTGAGATATTTTATCGAATCGCGAGATACATCCTCATGTTCTTCGCCCGAGAAAAGATTAAGTTCCCCAATATCATATTGATGGGTATTCCAGAATTCCGTAATATTCTGTAGCTGCATTATAATAGGCATAGTGCTACGTTCCAGACGAAGTTCAATACTTCGGATAACCCCTGCGAATGTCTTACGGGAGAAGTCGTAGTTAATATCCTTGACGATCCGCTGTATCTCCGACTCCCGACCAAGAAGGACATTGAAATCCGCCGCTGCTCTCGACAGTATATCCCTATACATATTGCTGGTGACCTGCTGGAACTCCTTGATCATGTCATTTGCCACAAACTCTTCAAGTTTATCGGCATAATTCCGGTAATGTGCTGTTGTTTCAAGTTCTATAGGGAATTTGAATGTATTGCATTGAGAAAACTGGCGTTTGAAATCATTAACCGAAGTCTTGAGAGAGTCAGAAAGACGGTATATTTTTCCTGTCAATTCTTTTATTGACTCCACAATAGTAATACAATCAAGATCTGTATTAATCTGTTGGCTTTCTTTCAATTCCGGTGGACATGAATCAGAGGCCATGAAGTCATCGGTTATCCTTATAGATTCTGTTGCTTTCTCCAAGGCAGCCTGCAGTTCAGACAAAGCGGTCATTTCGGCCTTACAGTTCGACTCGTGTGTCTGTTTTCGTCTGTCATAATTCTGTCTTAGCGATGCATCTTTGTCCTCCAGTTTCTTTTTATCGGTCTGATATTGCGGTACATGGTCGAGCAGTGTCTCGCAGTCATTTCTATAGATGGCTACTTTATTCTGTTCTTTTTCAATTATATGTATTCGACTTTCAGTTTTAGTTATTTCATTGTTTATCTGTTCAATCATACCGGTATCGGCACCGGCATTCGAGAGTGCTGCCCGTTCTTCTTTATCAAGCTGTTTGATTTTAGAGTCGGTTTCATTCCTGAATTGCATGATGTCATCTTCGACAGATTTCACCTGTATATCAAGAAGGTTTTTATCCTTTTTATCTTCATCTTTTGCCGCCTTTGAGATAGAATTTAACTCCCGTTTGCTACGGTCATCGATTTTCTTGAGAGCTTCTGAATTGGAGTCAATTTCCAGAGCCATTTCCTGTATTTTATCCTTGAACGCGGCATCGATCTCATTCAATCTCGCCTTTTCATCATTTTCTGTATCAGACAGGCGCAGGTTTTCCTTCCGGAATTGCTGTCTACATACCTGTATCTTTTGTGTTATTGCATCAATGTCAGCTTGCAATGATTTAGTTGCAGAGAATCTTTTCTTTCCATTTTCGGAAATACGGTTTTCCTTTTCATCCCTAAGTCGGTTGATTTCATTGGCCAAAGAGTTTATCTTAGTCTCAATAACTTTGACATCCTCATTGATCATTGCCGGAGTCCGCACCTCTTTTTTTATTTCATCAAGATCAATCCTAACTCCAAACAATGTATCTGATGTATTCCCGGGAGCAAGCTCAGGATTGAGATTTTGACTGTAGAGCACATCTTTCTCATCTACAATCTTACCAATTGACGATGGCCAATCTTCTACATTACGATCGAGCCATTCACAGAAAGAACCTTGCGACTTCTCAAGCAATGTCCTTTCTGAATTCAAATTCTCTGTCAAATTGGTGATCTGGTTTTCAAGAGATATAATTTGTGTGGCATACTCATTTTCAAGCCGCTGGCATTCCACCTCCAACTGGATTCTCATTGAATTCAGAGTACTCTCTTTCCGCAGTTTCTCTTCGTTAAGTGAGTTCTCCTCTTTTTCTAATTTAGACAAATTTCTTCTGCATGCCTCCAGCTCATCTTTTAGAGGGGATGATTTTGAAGCTTCAAGACGCAACAATTCCAGTTCATGCCTACGTTCACGGCACTCTGCCAACTTCAACTCGATCTCATTTCTTTGTGTCTGGAATTTCTCCTTAACTTCATTTTCGAGATTGTTCCGCTGTTCAAGTCGTGCAAGTTTCCTGTCGATCACTTCCTGTTTTGCCTTGTTGATCTCATCAGTCCTTTTCTGCCGGAATTGTCGAAAGTCGAGATCCAGTCGTTCTCGGAGAGACGCGTACTTCTGAGTTATGGATAGATATTCTGCATTCAGCTGTGCGAGCAATCCTTGTTTCTGTTGCAATGTGAGACGCAACGACGGCAATGACTCCACACGTACAATCATTTCGGAAATGCCGATTTTCTGATACTCTTTCTTTAGTCTGGCGGCATCTTTGAGTTTACTGTCAAGTACAGCAATTTCATTGCTAAGTTTTTCGTGCGCCTCTGTGAAATTAGACTCGATTGATTTTATGTTAGCTATAAGTTTATCTATATTAGCTTTCCTTTTCTCAATCTTGCTTGTCAGGATAGGGAGATTCCTTTCTGCTCTATTTCTTGAGTAGATGAGCATGCCGCATTGTTCTCGCATCGAGAATTCTCCGGCAGAAATCTTATGGGCGATCTCAATGATTTTATCAGCATCGCGACGAGTTTCCACAATCCCTTGTTTGTTTTTTTGTGTCCATAGAGATATGTCCTTGAGTTCATCACTGAAATTCACAAGTTTGCTGCGGAAGAAATTGAGGTCGACGGCTGTCTCAACTTCATCGTCGGAGATGCTGCTGATGATCGTTTCTTTAATAAATCCGGCATCAACGCGTTCATTTAGAAACACATTTTGGATGATACGTGGAATGTTTTGATATTGTGGGCTTTTTAGTAGATAATACTTTAGCAAGTCTTTCGATATCCTTGTGTTACGGTTGCCGTAAAGGATATCAAGATACTGATTATAGCGCTCTATTATGGTACTGAGATCAATACCTTTGCTTTGTATCCGCTGTCTGACTGTCAGTGGATCTGAAGCTACCACACCAAGATCATCAATTATCCAGCTTCTGTCATACGCCGCATCTACGAATCGGAAGGCTGCCTTATTATGACGGCGAAAAAGAATCACACAGAAAGGTGGTTGCTCCTCTCCTCTTGTGACCTCATAGACAATATATGAAGAGGGTGTAGGCACATAGTAATCGTCAAATGAACGCTGTCCCTGATTGCGTATACCCAACTTGTCTTTTCTCGCATTGTAGAAGAATAGTAGAGCACGTAGCAGGGTAGTCTTTCCTACACCTTGAGTACCTGTGAAATGAACATTCCCATCCAATGCCACTTCTCCATAGCGGATATGTGCGCTATTGATAAATACTATTTTAGTTAGAGATCTCATCGTCGTCGTCAAATGCTATGAGGTTTACCATGTCTTCAAGATATCTGTATGCTGCTGTGACTTTATATCGTCTTGCCACATCATCGATGATTTCGATAAATCCTTGTTTGGATAACTCATCTACAAGGCGCTCTGCAATTTCATCATGGCGCGCTTTATTGTCATACAGGGTGGAGGCTTTGTCGCGCAATTCTATGTCAGAATCAATCTTCACAATGAGATCCGCAGTCATAAATGTAAATCCCGGTCCAAATGAAGGTTCCCATGCTTTGAGGAAATCAAGTACATCTACCCAGTGACCGAATTTTTTAAGTTTATCAGCGATCGAACTTTTAGACTCCTTACGGGAGAAATAGTAGTATTGGTTGCCTTCCTCGAGAATAAATCCTATTCGTGAGAAATAATCTGAATATTCATCCCGACAATCATCTATGTCAAAGAATATCCGACGTGTAGCCTCATCCACACTGTCGGAAGATATGAAGCCTCCTTTGCTCAGCCGGTCAAAAACTTGCTGTTCGTATTTCATGGTAGATTATAGATTAGAGGATATTCCACATTCCCATCCCGATGCCAATCGTCAGTGATGTGAAGTTTATTATAATGATTCTGTACTATTTCCAAATAATATTCCACCCTTCGTTCTTTCTGTTGAGGTTGAATATACGGATAGTTTATCACAAATGTGTAGAGGTCCTGTGACGATGCAAAGAAAGCTTTGGCTACCGAATCTGTGTCAACGAAATCCTCGACAATGCATTTTGTATTCAATTCACTTTCTTTTAAGGGTATTGTCGGTGTATTTTTAAGTGCTTTCAATCTGGAGATGGCCTTTCTTGCATCTTCAATAATTTCGATTGCTTCATCGGAGTTGCGAAGAAATGAAAGGGATATCCTGGTGGTATAATAAGTAGTGGTCTCAAGAGCCAGATTACTACATTTTTCAAGAATATCACGGACATTAGTGGTTCTTTCCCATGTCAGCTGGTCCTTGAGATATTTGAGTTTTCTTATATGCTTCACCAGCCGATTGTGTGCGTCAATTTGATTCAGATAGTCACGGATGGTACGTTCCAGTTCGATTAGTGAGTGAAATACGTCCTTGAATTGTATTTTAACATCGAGAATCAGGCGAGTAATACGGTCGTCGGTTGTCAGTACTTCCATAGTCTCCCTTCTTTCCTCGAGCAATCGCTCGGTCTGCCGTATCAGCGACGATATGTTCCCGATGGTAGCCAGATAATTCTCCAGTTTCGTACGTTTGATTTCGTAGTTACGTTCTTGACGGAAAGTGTCATCAATCACTCGTTTTAACTCTATGGTCTTGGTGGATGTCTGGGTGGATATATTACGCAGAGAGCGCATGATTTTGCGCACATATTTTTCTTGTCCTTCAGGATGGGCGCGCTCCTTGAGATAGAAATCGATGTTCTCTTTGAGCGACTGGAGATTATCCTCAACTGTTGAGCTTGTGATATCCTCGTTAAGCCTGAGCACTTCTTCAAAAAAATGCTGATATGTTTCCTCCAATTCAATAAGATCTCCTTCTTGCCTAATGACACCATAATCTATTAAAAGACGAAGATTTTTCCCATTATCCACTAATCCCGCCGCCTCTTCATAACTGAAATCATATCTCAATCTCGCCTGAAAAAGAGCATGAAGCAGCTTTCGCTCTGCATAGAGACGTTTAATCAATTCATTGAGATTAGTGAATGCCTTCATTCTTCTCTATTAGTTTATTGACAAAATTTATACTTAGGCTTAATCTTTTAGACATGCAAGAGGAATGACTTTTACACCGTCTGGACGTGTATAAGCTATGGGACCTCCCGTAACAACCAATAGCATAGTAGGCTCATCCATTATAATCTGCTTTTCTCGTTCATTCATTTTCCTTACAAGATCTCTGATTTCCAAAAGATGCTCAGCTCCTTTATCGATTTCTGTACCGCCAAGTTTGAATTCAATAAGCGCGTATCTTCCATCATCGAGATGCAGAACAGCATCCGCTTCAAGGTCATATCTATCATGATAATAAGATATGGAGCCAAAACAAGATTGGGAATACACGCGAAGATCCCTTATTGCCATGCACTCGAATATAAAACCAAATGTTTTAAGATCCATTTGTAGTCGTTCCGGGGAAAGCCCTAACGATGCAACTACAATGGATGGATCCGTAAAGCCTCTTTTCTTTCCTTTTCTAATAGCAGTGGCTGAACGAACTGCTGGAGACCACGAATCAATATCCTGTATGACAAATAGTTTTTCCAAAGCAGAGACGTAGCTGTCGAATGTTGGTTCAGTGCAGCTTTCGGTTACTGCGGCTACATCTTGAATCATTTTCTTTTTCTTTGCAAGTGTTGAGATATTTCGTGCATATGCGCGAAGAATTTCTCGTGCCAATTTTTCATTACGTTCGACTCCGTCTACAGTTGATATGTCAGTGGTACATACACTTTGAACATAGTTTTTAGCAACCAATAGTTTTCCTCTTGTCGTTGGGATAGATAAGGACGCAGGCCATCCTCCTCTGCAAGCGGCGAATATAAGTTGTTTTATATCCAAACATGACATCTTGCCATCAATTACAATATCCGGATTGTTGAATAATTCCATAAGAGAGATTTCCCCTGTGGATTCTCCAGATTCCCACAAACTCATAGGAGCCATCTTTATTCTCGCAATCCTCCCAGTACCCGTGTGCAAAATTTTTGATTTATCAACTGAATTTGATCCTGTAAGAATAAACTGACCTACCTTTTGTCTTGTATCCACAGCGCTTCTGACGGCATCCCAAAGTGTGGGTGCATCCTGCCACTCATCAATAAGTCGAGGGGTTGCCCCTTCTAAAAGAAGAGAAGGTTTGGTAGCAGCTGTAGCAAGATAGCCGTCTCGTGTATCTGGTGACTGAAGTTTGAGCTCACTGTTTGCCTGTTGTTCCGCTGTGGTAGTTTTCCCACACCACTTAGGACCTTCTATAAGCACAGCTCCAAAGGCTTCAAGGTATTCACGAAGGGTATTGTCTGCTATTCGGGGTAGATATGACATATCGTTGTTATTGTTTAGTCCCGCAAAGGTAGTGAAAAAAAATCTATTATCAAAGTATATTTTAGTTTTTTGCGTAGTTTTATTTTAGTTTTTTGCGGTACTTTGTTTTAGTTTTTTGTGATGGTTGGAAAATAGGAGTGTGCTGCCCTACGAAAAGTAGATATATAACGAAATTTGTTTGGCCAATGTTTGGCCTGTAAAATATCGTTTTTTGACCAATCGCCCCCGACCGCTTCAGATGGTCTGGTTTGTTTGGCTGAATTACATGCAAAATTAGTTAAGTAGTTGATTATTAGTTTATATAATACTCTTCAACGAAGAGGAGTATTAAGCCGGAATGAGGTGAAATATATGCCTTAAATAACTGAAATACAAGTGATTGATAGGTCAAGAAATAAACTTGTCAATCACTTTCTCTATCTTTTCACCGCAAAACATACTTGTCTATTGTCAGACGGTTGCGCCGCCGAAAATTTGTTTACTTGCCTATTAGTGTGTAATTTTGTAAATGAAACAACTAAATGGCAATGGACGATAACAACCAGATAATCATATATCAGAGCGAGGATGGCGAAACCCGTATCGAAGTGAAGTTTACCGGTGAGGCTGTGTGGCTTTCGCAGCAACAGATGGCTGATTAGTTTTTCCAGATTGTGTAAAACAAGGTTTATTTATAGGACAAATGGAAGAGATAGAGAAAAATGAAGGTATTGACACGAGAGAAGAGACATCGATCTATTTCAATAATATCATTCGGAGAGATGTGATACCAATTCGGTTCGATGAGCTTTCGGCAGAGACAGTCGAGGAATTTTCTCGCCAAGTAAGGATCGCCTTCCCGCAGGAAGGGGATCAGGCAGTGAGCCGCGTGAAATATCTAATGCCATATATATTGCAGAATATCGATTGGGAAATCTATGCAATCCCACTTCAATCGTGGCAAATTGGATACTATTATCAGCGAGAGCGATTTTTAAACCGAACGAAACTCGACTATGATCGATTCATTCAGCATGAACCAATGCAGGAGGCAATCACCGCTTTAGGACTCGAACCGGAGGGGGTATTTGAATTTATTTTGTTTTTGAAATATTATTATGGCCTTCGTTCAGAGCTGCGCTACTCGTGTAGCGAGCAATTTGATTCATTGATGGAGTGTCTCAATGAGCGTTCAGAGGCCGATGTGACAATGGATGTCAACGTCGGAGGGAAGCATTTTAAAATCAGTAATGGAGCTTTTCTCAGGCGGATGTTTGAGTCTGTCAATCGTGAAAGGTTGTCGGATTATAAGTTTGTTAATGATTTCGATCAGGGTAGCGCACGCGATAAGATCCGCGCCTTGGACTACTATATGGTAAAAACACTTCTTGACTATCTGCCTATAAGCCATAGCGTCGCACGTAAGGGACGATACACTCAGGCGGAAAGAAATTTCGGATTGTCTGTGCTTAGTGTGTGTGGGCGTCTACCCGATGTTGATCGTGAGGGAGAATGTAGTCAGGAGAACAATGCTACGTTTGACAAGCTGATGCGAGATTTTGCCGGAACCAGAATTCCGTTTGCCATGGAGTTATTTCTGTAAGTAAATTTTGCAGAAATTTTTTACTCTATCATTGGGGTGCTGAATTTTGTAATTTTGCATCGTAAACAAAATTATAAACCTCTAAATAAACACAACTATGATAGATTTTATCAATAATTTCCGTGCAATCCATCACTTCGTAAAGGGTATTCTCAGCAATGGAAGAGGAGAGTACACGCTCACATTCGTTCAGGATCCGGACGATAGGTGGTATATCGACATGCCTTGGAGCGGCAATCGAGCCAACCTTGAGATGGTGGCCGGCTCCGATGATCTCCTATCCTTCTTCGACACAGAGGGTAGTCACCGTGTTACTCTCCATGTCGTACCCTCCGAGACGCCGCTTCAGATAGATGGGCATACCGAACTTCGTCAACTTGACAAATCTCTTACCGGTGGCTCGCATTATGACGTAACCGACATCGATGGTTTTCGTTTAAAGCGAATCTGGATTTGTCCGGTGACACTATGTGTGCTGGGAAGATATCCAAAATATCTTTATATTAAGAAAGTGGAATGAAAGGAAAGAGGCTAAACAAAAATGAAGCTCTTGCTGGGGAGCAACTTCGCCAGGAATATAGCCATCCAATATGCATAATGCAGTTTTGGGAGGTGCGATTAGTTCGCACCTCCTTTTCCATTATGCAATTTGGCATATGCCAAGAAAACCCCATCTATCATCCGTTTGCGATTCTCGGCTGTCATTCCAGGATGATTATGCAGGTTCTTTTTCATATCGGTGAATGTCCCTTCGATGGTATTGTTTGCATTTGGCATACCCGGCACATTTTCGAAAGTGAATAGGTAAGGGAGATAATGAGAGATACTTGTCATGGCCGAACGTGAGCGTTGATGAGTAGAGATTGTCCGTCCCGTTATCTCGTTAACGGTCTTCTCCTTTAGGAAGTCATGCCGCTTTTCTTTCCACGCAGAAATCTGGAGAAGAGGGTTTCACAGTTGCCGGTATTTTGAGGTTCGGAAAATCTGATGCAATTACCGACGATGAATGTTTACCGAACTTCTTTCCAGATTATAGAAATGAAACAACGCTCAATGAGACTGAACTTTGGATGGACAGAATCTATCCGGATGGTACTTGAGAGGCGAATTTGTTTCAGTTTTATCTCCGTACACTCACACGCTTACAAAGTTTCTTACCAAAACCGTTTAGTATGAAGGATAATCAGCGAATAGATCAGTCTCCGGCTCATGTGGCAATTAGAGAGGTATTCGTGAATCTATGTGTGCATCCTGATTATAAGGCGGAAGGCTCATTGACGGTTATATTCAAAAATGATACTTATATCTTCTCTAATCCAGGTACTATGCTAATTTCTCAAGAACAATTTTTTGAAGGTGGAGAAAGCATCTGTAGAAATCCCACTATTCAAAAAATGTTTATGATGTTGGACCCTGCGGAGAAAGCCGGAAGTGGTAGTGCAAAGATAATGAATGGTTGGAGAAAGAATAATTGGAAAGCTCCTTTTATATGCGAACGAACCAGACCAGATAAGGTTGAATTTTGGCTTTCCATGCAATCTTTCATTCAACCGGAAGTATTGGATGAATTAAGTAGGCGCTTTAGATTATATGCCCAGAAGCTCTCATCTCAGATTCAAACTGTTTTGGCATTGGCATTGACAGAGGAGTATGTAACAAATGAACGCTTAAGATTTTTGCCTTAAGTAAAAATTAGCAGCTGAACATGATGATATTACGCTAAAACAACATTGATGTAAAAATAAGTTGATTCAACTTGTCTTATTTGATCTTTATTTGTAACTTTGTATAAAATTTATGAATATGGAATATACTCCGTGGCTTGAAAAGCAGATTATAGGCAGAATGAAAGTTGAAAATCCTTGGTGGACCGAAGGTCGGTTATCCAATGACTATTCGACCATGTCTCCACGTCAATACATGAAAGTATTCTTTCCTCTGGTGATGTCAAAGGATCCGAGGAGGGCATTGATATTGATGGGGCCACGTCGTGTTGGTAAGACTGTTATGATGCACCACGCGATGCAGCGGATGATAGAAGAGGGGATTGCCGCCCAAAACATTATCTATATCAATGTAGAAACCCCAATTTATAATAAGATATTTCTTGAGCAGTTATTCGGGATTGCATGTTCAATTCTTGAAAAGGATCCTACAAAAGATTCATTGTATGTATTCTTTGATGAGATTCAATATCTTAAAAATTGGGAAGTTGAACTTAAATCTATGGTTGACACTTACCGGAATATAAAGTTCATAGCTTCAGGTTCAGCGGCTGCCGAATTAAAAAGACGAAGTGATGAGAGTGGGGCGGGACGTTTCACAGATTTTAATCTGCCGCCCCTTACATTCTATGAGTACATGCATCTGAAGGGCTATGCCAATATTATGCTACCCAAGACAATCGCGTGGGGGTCTGGAACGAGTGAGATATACTCAACGATTGATATCAATCGGCTAAATGCTCTCTTTATAGATTATATTAATTTTGGGGGATATCCGGAGGTGGTATTTTCGGATAAGATAAGCGAAAACCCCGGTCAGTTTATTCGACATGATATCATTGATAAGGTTCTGTTAAGGGACTTGCCAAGTCTATACGGTATAAATGATGTTCAGGAACTAAACTCTCTGTTCACGATGATCGCGTACCATTCAGGATCTCAATTCTCCTACGAGAAGTTATCGAAAGAGTCGGGTGTTCAGAAAGACACCCTGAAGAAATATATAAACTATCTTGAGGCTGCTTTCCTGATAAGAGTCGTTAAGCGAACAGATGAAACTGCCAAAAGTTATCAGCGTGAAACTCAGTTCAAGATCTACCTCACCAATCCATCTTTAAGATGTGCGCTTTTCGAGCCTCTTACCGAACAAAGTCCGGAAATTGGAGATATGGTAGAGACTGCCGTATATTCACAATGGTTTCCACGTCAAAGCGCTGAGCTTCGCTATGCTAATTGGAGACAAGGAAGACAACAAGGAGAGGTGGACTTGGTTGGTTTGGACATTAGCCGCCAGAAGCCTTTCTGGGCAGTTGAAATCAAATGGTCAAATCTATTCTTTAATAATCCGGGAGATTTGAAATCTCTAAATTATTTCATGGAATCCAATAAGTTGAACGAAGCATTGGTAACCACAATTAGCGAAGCCGGCTGGAAAGGATTGAATGAAAAGAGAATCTATTTTATTCCTGTAGCTTGCTATGCCTATACCGTTGGAGAGAATACTATAAACCAAAGTAAATCATTCTATGGTGTATAATTGGATGTCAAAATAAGCGGAATAATATCTTCTTATTTTAACTATGCTTAGTAATCAAAAGATAATCAACAGATTATGTATGAAACTTAAGAAACGTGTTAGTCGTCAGACATGTTTTACCGTCTTTTATCGCCTTATTTACTTACCTAATTTATACGGTAGTAAGACAACTTGCTGAAAATATAGTGCTTATTCCTTTCTTCAACGAAGAAGAGTATTAAGCCAGTGTCAGGCGAAATCTATACCCAAATAATTAAAATACAAGCGATTGACAAGCAGATAAATAAACTTGTCAATCTCTCTCTCTATCTTCTCCCCGCAAAACATACTTGTCTATTGNCAGACGGTTGCTCCGCCGAAAAATTTGTTTACTTGCCTNTTATCGTGTAATTTTGTAAATGNAANAACTAAATGGCAATGGACNANNACAACNANATAATCATATACCAGAGCGANGATGGNGNAACCCNTATCGAGGTGAAGTTTACGGGTGAGACTGTGTGGCTTTCGCAGCANCAGATGGCTGAACTTTATCNGTCATCCCGAAGTAATGTGGTTGAGCATATCAAGNATNTTTATGAAGACGGGGAGCTTGATGAAGAATCAACTTGGCGGAATTTCCGACAGGTTCGTCAAGAGGGTAACAGGTAGGTTACGCGTGAGATTACATTCTATAATCTTGATATGATTATCTCTTTGAGATTTGTGATATAGGATTCGGTCGGTTTCTTAGCTTCCTGTCCCAACAAGACAATTCACAAGAGAAATAGCTATTTGTGAAATGAATATAATTGTTAAAATATTGCTTGCCTCCTTGTTGGCTTTATCGGCTCAATACATCTCGGATATTGTCAGTTTTATGGCTGCCGCCTTGTTTGCTGATATTTCAAATGATTATATCCAGTCAACGATTGTGGCAATAGCAAATGTAATTATATCTGTATTGCTGTTCAAATATTGCGCATTAAGATGGTTTCGCATAGATTCCTCCACTTTGGGTTTGTCGTATAAATCACGTGCTGTCATAATCGCATCACTATCATGCATTCTCCTNTTTACTTTTCTGTTTGTCATTTCTCTTCCGTTGACGAATGAATATTCTATTGCAAATAGCGGANGTGCAGGTATTATTTTATACAATTCGCTGTTTAACCGAGGCATAAGCACTGCCATAGGAGAGGAGCTTATATTCAGAGGATTTTTGTTTTCCTATATTCTTTCCCTTACTAAACCAAGCCGGGCTTTTATTATTTCTATATTGGTATTTGTGTTGCCCCATATGTTTGTTTTTCAACCGAACCTGACNTCATTGCTAATTTTTATTAACTATATTGCTATTTCACTATTACTTACAACCTTATATTTTAAGACAAAGAGCATATCAAGCTCAATAGCTTTCCATGCNGTTTATAATTTTATTTTGTANGGTATCTGGAATGTAGCAGATACCGGAGAATCGAGCAGTGCCATAATAACATCTTTAATGGATAAACAGCAATCAGATATCTTTATTGGAATATTTGCCATATGCCAGTTGTTGGCAACCGTAGCGATANTTAGNATTAGGTCNTTAATTGCTNACAATCACAGATGACGATAATCCTTTTTAGAATGATTGTCCATTTGTTTGTCCTCGTTGAGTCTTTTTGATCATTCGATTCTATGCCGTCAGACCGTGATATATGNTTTCCCATACTCCGCTATATATTTAGAGGGAAATTTCTTTCGCGGCTTACGGCTGTCCCGGCTCGCAGGATTGTCAGGAACCATCCTGCGTCATTAAGTGTTGTAATATCAAAAACATATTATAGNTATGACAAGAAAAGAACTCACTGACGTTATTGCCAAAACCGTGGCAGAAGTTATCGATAACCCCGGCTATTGGGGCGCTGACCCACAACTGAGTATAATCCCGACCACTCTGTTGGTAAGTATCGAAAGACGACAGGATGCCGACAGCGCGATCGCTTTCAGCGACTACGCTATTGAAGAGGATGCCGTCGAGGATGGCGATTATTCGG
Source organism: bacterium (assembly GCA_014802625.1). Lineage (GTDB taxonomy): Bacteria > Bacteroidota > Bacteroidia > Bacteroidales > Muribaculaceae > Lepagella. Next base: position 20,684 of record JAAVBX010000015.1, read on the forward strand.
AGGATGCGGCCGATTTCCAATCGGCATCCGATCCTGATCTCTATCCGATCGGATTGCTGACCGACTATGCGGCCAAGAAACCTGACATGAAAAAAATCGCGGAGCTGGTCGACCGCTATATCCCGCAAAAGGAGGAAAACTTATACGCTGAGTAATCAGGAATAAGAATTCCCGGGCTGCTATCTTCCATGGCGGTATGCCGGATTCCCGGATTTTATAGCTAACTTTGCAAGTTGAAATTTCAATTTGATTAATTACGATGGATAGCTATAAATTGAAGGGCCACNTGGCTATGTTGGGGGCGAATATAATGTGGGGACTGATGTCGCCTGTTGTAAAAATGGTATTTGCTTCGGGATTGATAGCTCCGATTGTGGTGGTGGATTTCCGNGTCGGAGGAGCTGCGCTGCTGTTCTGGCTCACCTCNCTTTTTGTTCCGNGCGAACATGTGCCGATTAAAGATGTGCTTCGGTTGTTCGGAGCAGGAATGTTGGGTATATTGCTTAATCAAGGATGCTTCATCCTGGGGGTAAACCTCACGTCTCCGGGAGAAGCTTCGCTTGTCACGACAACGATGCCGATGTGGGTCATGCTGTTGGCATGGCTTATTCTGCGTGAACCCATAACGCTTAAGAAAGCGGGGGGTATCGCGATTGGTGCGGCGGGTGCGATAATACTGATTATGGGGAGCGGGAGCAGCATTTCGGGGGAGAACCCTGCGCTGGGGGATTTCATCGTCCTTTGCGCACAGNTGAGTTATGCACTTTATCTTACTCTATATCGCAACTTTATCCGTAAGTACAGTCTGGTGACGCTGATGAAATGGATGTTCCTGTCGGCGACGGTCGTGGCTATTCCGGGCAGTTTCCGATGGTTGGCCTCCACAGCTTGGTCAGACGTGGCTTTATCAACCTGGGGTGGTGTAGGGTATGTCGTTGTCTGCGGCACGTTCCTTGCCTACGTCTGCATCATGATAGGTCAGAAACGCTTGCGNCCGACGGTTGTCGGCATGTATAATTATGTCCAGCCNATAGTAGCTACGGTTGCCGGGGTAATCCTCGGTTTGGATAATTTTACGGCTACGAAGGCATTGGCTATTGTGCTCATATTCTCCGGTGTGTGGCTCGTCACCATCAGTAAGGCTAAACCGTCGGACAACGAGCACCCCGCATCGTCGGATGCGAAATAGTTTCCACCTATCTATGATCATACCTATAAATGATTTGANGGATGAATAANCCGTTTGATTATATTCCGGATAAAGAGTGTGAGGAGGCATTTGCGGAGTTGATCGTCCGTTTGGATACCCTGAGGAGGAGCGATCGNCCCGTGGACGTGAACTTCTGTCGCGAACTTGACGCCGGAAAGATGCTCGGAGTNCTTATCGCNNNNGATGNCNGCGGCNGTCAGGCANACNCTCTACGCTTTCTCCGGTCAATTGGGCGACGGCGGCTTCTACCATGAGGGCTTCGTCGGTCCGGTGTTCGATTATCTGCGGCCGGATAGTTATTTTAAGAATAAAGAGGCTGATATTTCACGGCAAAATGCTTATATCTCCCTTTTTGAGGAGAATGAACTTGCCGTTGCTGAGAGTGAATACAATCGGGTAAAAGGGTGTCTGGATAAAGAAGTAGCGGCCTATAAGGAGAAATGCCGGCGTGCTAAATCGGAAAGGTCCGCGAAACGTGAATCGGGGAATATCGGGGATGATGAGGCAGCCGCTATGATACGGCAGAGTCAATTTGAAAAGGCTGAGCTTCATAGACTTAAGCGAAGAATGAAGACGGAGCTTCAGCCATTCGCGGTCAATCTGGAGAAAGTTCGCTCGTGTCTCCGTGAGCTTAAAGAGAAACGCCGCTCAGATTCAGAGGCATTGCAGCAATGGTTATTCTCGAGCTTCAGACTGCTCAACGCGCGGGGTGAAAGCCGCAGCTTGAGTGAGATTTTTGCCGATACACCCATGAAGATTCCGCCATCCGGTGCGGGCGAATGTTGCGCTCCGAAACTTCTGCAGGCGGCTTATCTGAAGGGTTGGCATCCGGTGAGTATGGCTGAATACTGGTATGGAAAACCCAAAGGTGGAGAGGTTCGTAAGCACGGAGCGTATTATCCGGCATGTCGTGGGAAGTGTCTGCCGGTGCTCAGCTGGATGTTGCAGGGACTCGACATAGAGCCGCCGTTTGACCATGAAAATATATCCGCTTGTAGCGATGAACCTCAGATTCTCTATGAGAACAGATGGTTCTGCGTGGTAAATAAACCCTCCGGGATGCTCTCCGTGCCGGGAAAAGGAGGTGCTGTGTCAGTGCAGGAATGGCTCGCCGATAGATATGGTCCCGAGCGGCAGGTGAAAATGGCTCATCGTCTTGATCAGGATACATCCGGGTTGCTCATTGCTACCTTCGGCCAACAACCGTATAGGGTGATGCAGACTCTTTTCGCCACACGTCAGGTGTGGAAACAATATGTGGCCGTATTGGCCGGGGATTACGAATCCCTTGGTATTCCGCGCCGGGGACAAATCAATCTGCCGCTTTCTCCTGATTGGCTCGACCGACCGCGTCAGCGGGTCGATGTGGAGGGTGGTAAAGATGCCGTCACGGACTACGAGTTCACCGGTGTCGTGGAAGGAAAGAGCCGGATAATCTTCCATCCGCTTACCGGACGCACCCATCAGTTGCGTGTCCACGCGGCTTCTGAATCAGGGCTCGGTATGCCGATTGTCGGCGACCGTCTCTATGGTAATAAGAATCAGGATGCGGCTTCTCGAAGACTGCATCTTCATGCGGAGAAAATTGAATTCACATTCCCTCTCGACGGAGAGCGATATAGTTTTGACGCTCCGGTGCCCTTCTGAAAAATGTCCACGTCCATGCTTTCTATCTCATGGGCGTGGACATTGATATAATTGCTTGTATAGATCAGGAGAGGATAATGCGGTCGATATCGTCGAGTTCCTCTCGTGAGAACGCTGTGTTGCGGAGGGCTCCCAGGCTGTCTTTGAGCTGATTGACCGAGCTGCTTCCCACGATGACGGATGTCACCGAATTATCCTTGAGCAGCCAGGCCAAGGCCATCTCTGCCAAAGTCTGCCCGCGCTTACCGGCGATTGAATTCAACTCTTTGAGTTTCCCGACCAATCGGGGTGTGATCATCTCCGGCTTAAGGAATTTTCCGACGGAGGCTCTTGATCCTTCCGGAATACCGTTGAGGTATCTGTCTGTCAGTATACCCTGCTCAAGAGGTGAGAAAGCGGTGAATCCGACTCCGTTTTCGGCCGCCTGCCTTACGATACCCTCTCTCTCCTTGTCGCGGTCAATCATATTATATCTACCCTGATATATAAGGCAGGGGGTGTCATGCTCTTTCAGATAGTCATAGGCAAATTGCGAGGCCTCGTATGGCCATTGTGAGATACCGACGTATAGCGCTTTCCCTTGACGCACGATATCGACGAGTGCCTGCAGAGTCTCCTCCATAGGAGTTTCCGGGTCAAAACGATGACTGTAGAAGATATCCACATACTCAAGGTTCATTCGGCTTAGGCTCTGGTGCAGGGAGGCGAAGAGATATTTACGTGATCCCCAGTTGCCGTAAGGGCCGGGCCACATGTCATGTCCTGCCTTTGTCGTTATCACCATCTCGTCGCGATAAGGCATGAAGGATGATTTCATGACTCGGCCGAAGGTCTCCTCGGCTGATCCGTAGGAGGGACCGTAGTTGTTGGCGAGATCGAAGCAGGTGATACCGTTGTCGAAGGCGAAGTGAAGCATCTTGCGGCTGTTGTCAAGCGTGTTGACGTCGCCGAAATTATGCCATAGTCCTAACGAGATGCGCGGCAGCAATAGTCCGCTTCTGCCGCATCTCTCATATTCCATACCGTTTTCATAACGGTTATCGGAAGCATAATAGGGAGGATTGATCATATGATTTGAGATTTTGAGAAAATGGGTTAAGTAGCTGTTCAAATTAAAACGATTGCAAGATCGAATCTCGCATATCCTCCGCTTGGCGATTTTGGCCGCTTTGGCTGCGGAGCGTATAATATGCGTTTAATTTGACCATCTACTTATGGAAACAAATTTACCTATTTCCCGCGAGTCTGCAAAATCCTGCTGACAATTTTGTAGTTTTGAAGCCGAAGCAGCTTCCGTGTGAGAGAAATAGATTATTTGGATATTAAGGAGATTTTAGCTATATTTGTAGTAAAAATCAGAAAGTATGGATAAGAATTGCCTGCCCGAATGGGCCTACGGAATGAATTGCGCCGTGACGGTAGTCGACACCGATTGCCGTATCATCTATATGAACGAGAGATCAAGACTCACTTTCGCCGCGCGTGGAGGGGCTGACCTGATCGGCCATAATATACTTGACTACCATAACGACCGATCCAAAGGAATTATCCGTCGGCTCCTCTCGGAGGGTGGCTCCAATGCCTATACAATATCTAAGGAGGGTCTGAGAAAAATGATTTTCCAGACAACCTGGCACAAGGAGGATGGCTCGCTCGGAGGTCTGGTGGAACTTTCGATGGTTATTCCCGAGGAGATGCCTCACTACGTCAGAAGCTGAATATCGTCCTGCTTCCGACCGCCGAAAGGGTAAGGCCGGAAAGAAAAATAATGTCTTAGGATTATCTTGAACAATGAGTAAGGATAAGACCATGACCGCCGTCGGGGAAAAGAGGGAACGACTTTGGAACAAGGAATATCTGAAGGTGATGATGTGCAACTTTCTGCTCTTTTTCGCCTTCTATCTCCTCACACCGTTATTGCCCCTTTATCTCGACGAGCAGTTTAATGCCGACAAGGATTTAATCGGACTCGTCCTGTCGGGCTACGTCATAGCGACCCTCCTGGTGCGTCCGTTCAGTGGCTTTTTCGTCGATACGTTCGATCGTAAACGTGTTTTTACCCTGTGCTTCCTTTTCTTTTTCCTCTGTTTTACCGGGTATATCGGAGCCGGAACATTGCTTATGTTCGCTATCGTGAGGACACTTCACGGAATTCCGTACGGAGCCACCACAGTGGCCAACAGCACGGTGGCGATAGATGTGTTGCCCTCCTCGCGCCGTAACGAGGGCATCGGTTATTATGGCCTGAGCAATAACGTCGCTATGGCCGTGGCTCCGAGCGCCGGAATATATATCTACCATGCCACATCAAATTTCTCACTCCTTTTCTGGCTATCCCTTATTATTGCCCTTGCAGGTTATCTATGTTCTACGACCGTAAAACTTCCGCGTAGGGAAAGGGTAGAGGGAAAGCCGAAACTCAGTCTTGACCATTTCTTTCTCGGTCGGGCGTGGCTTCTCGCTCTGAACATCTGCTTTTTCGGCCTATGCTGGGGTGTCATGAGCAATTATGTGGCGATATATGGAAAGGAGGAATTGAATATAACCGATGGCACGGGATTCTTCTTCATGTTGCTGTCGGTCGGGCTTGTGATTTCGCGTCTGTTCGGCGCGAAGACCCTGCGCGCGGGAAAGATGACCCATAACGCCACAATCGGAGTGTTGCTTTCGCTTGCGGGCTATGGCATATTCGCCTTTATTCCCCATGCCTGGGCATATTATGCGGCTGCCCTGCTGATTGGTCTCGGCAATGGCCAGATGTATCCCGCATTTCTCAACATGTTTATCAGTGTGGCCCGGCATGACCAACGCGGCACGGCCAACTCATCCATCCTGATTTCATGGGATCTCGGGATGGGACTGGGTATTCTCATCGGCGGAGTGGTAGCGGAGAACATCGGTTTCCGCGAGGCCTTCCATTTCGTGGCGTTCATGCAAGCTGCGGGGGCACTGCTTTTCATCACGGCCACAGCTGCATTCTTCAGGCGTAAAAGACTTGACCTTGCCTGATTCGTATATTCATCAGGCAAGGTCAACTCTTTTCTTGATCGCTTGTCGTCGAGGTCAATCCACGATTATCTTTTGGGATCTGTTGCCGTGGCAAACGATATAGTATCCTGCGGGCAACCGGAAGTTCTCCTCGCCGGAGGCCGCTGTCGATACGATCAAACTGCCTCCGGCATTGAATATCGACGTCGGCGTGTCATCGTTGGATATGATAGTCACACACCCCTTGCCGGTTCTGACAGTAGGAAATATATTATCAACGGTCGTAAGGTCAGTGCCGGTGGATATGCCGTGCAGGCTCTTGAATCTCGACCACTCTGAGTGAGCCAGATATGCAGCCTCCGCACCCTCCGGCACATGCAGCTTAGCCTCATTATAAGCCGTGTACGAGAAACCATTGGCATTAAGTGCCGGTGGCACCGTATTCGTCACCGTAATCTCCTTTATGTCATCACACTCAGAGAAGGCCGCCGTGTCGATGGTTGATACGGAGTAGGGAATTGTAAGCTCTTCAAGCCCGGCTCTCTCGAATGCCCAATAATCGATTGTGGTCAGGTTGAGAGGAAGGGTTATCTCCCGCAAATCGTAACATTCGCTGAACGCCTCCGGAGAGATTCGCTGCATTGTATAGGGGAGGTCGACGTCAGTCAGTGAGTAGCATTGTTTGAACGTAGCTTCCGGCAGATTTACGATTGATTTGCCGACTGTGGCTCTCATCAGATTTTCGTTTCTCTCAAACAATCCGGTTCCCATGGATCCTACGGATTCCGGCATCACCACTTCCTGCAGGTTTACGCATGCGAAGAATGCCCTGTTGCCGATAGTGCCCGCGTGGCGGGGCATACTGATAGAGGTCATGCTTCGGTTTGACGAGAAAGCCTCTTCTCCGATCATATCGATATCCTGAGGAAGAATATACCATTCCACCTGCGTCATGGTGAAAGCCTTTCTCCCGATACTTTTCAATGATTCGGGCAATGTTGTCATGGGCGGGAGTTTGGCGGCATAAAAGGCATTGTCGCCGATTGTCTCAAGTTTGGACGGGAAGGTGATTGTGTATAGTTCACCGCAATATTCAAATGCCCCGGTATTGATCGTCGTCAGTCCCGCCGGCAGGTCGACCGTGTTCAGTTTCAGGCAAAAGGAGAAGCAGAAGGATGGGAGAGAGGTAACTTTAGATGGAATCTTGATCGACAGAAGTTCCATGCAGTTGCAGAAGGCACCCTCCTCGATTTTCTCTATGGTCGAGGGGAGCGTGATGGAAGTGGCGTTATCGCAGTCGCTGAAGGCATAGCTGCCGATGATAGTGACGGTATAGGATGTGCCGTTGACTGTGATTTTCGAAGGAATCTCGTAGGATTTTGAATTACGGTTCTTCGGACTTACGACACGCGCCCGTTTGGTGGATTTGTTGTACTTGTAGTTGAATTTCGAATCGGAATAATCCGCCGCCGACGCGAAGGCACATGTAGCCATCGCCAACATCAGCGTCAGCGCAGCCCTGGATTTTAGAAAAGCCATAAATATATTTAANTTTGATAAAGCCTCTACNGCAAATATTGCCGTGGCGATATAAGAATTCGGATGCAAAGTTAATCAAAATAAGTAAGANTNNGNTATAGCNNTNCNGAGTATTTTTGANGNCNGCNNGANAATACTTAAAAATTTTTCNNGGANGTTGAACCNTGANATGTATAATCTTGTTAAGAAGAGCGAATAANAAATCATCTTTAATCTGTATATTGAAATAATTATGAGAAGTATTACATCTTTTGACCTGCAATATGCTCACCGTTTCTACGGTTTCCGTGGTGAGGCGCAGTATCTACATGGCCATACAGGCGTAATGACTATCGAAGTCGAGGATTCAATCAATGAGGGGGTCAACATGGTCTTCCCCTGCAACGAAATCCGCAAGACAGCCTGGGATGTGCTTCAGAACTTCGACCATGCCCTCGTTCTTCGCGAGGATGACCCGCTNCTGCCCGCCATCCTCGGCGTATATAAGGAGCAGGGTATTCTCGACGGTCATCCGCAGAACAAGATGAAGGGGGAGGCCTTCAAGACTGAGCTCGCCACAGCTTATCCCGACGCGCGTCTCGTCGTCACGAAAGAGACGATGACTGTCGAGGGAATGATCAAACTCGTCTACGACCTGCTCAAGGAGAAACTCAACATCGCCAAGATCACGTTCACCAGCGGTGTCAACGCAGCCTCCTGCGANTTCTCCACCCACAACGACATCGACCGTTGCCCGCTATGCGGCATCGCCCTCAATGCTAACGGGGTCTGCCCGAAATGCGGTTATCGGAAAGAATAANTACATTNTTTCCGANAAATTTTGTTTATTGAAGAANTTGGATTAAATTTGCACTGCATATCCCCCGGAAGCCGATATGGGTCAGGGGTGGGTATGCAGATTTTTTTTGATTAGCGTTTATTTGACGCTTGATTCTTGACGTTCTGGAATCTGGTAAATTCATGGTATAGTCAGGAATGAAGCAACGGTAGACGCCTTGTAGGTATGTATATCTACGTCTGTCAGGTGGTGCCCGCGCATCGCCTNGGCGATGTATATACGATAATCTGCGTGAGGCTTCTGCGTTGCTCGTTCGACTATACCGGGCATTACCAGAGCCTCAGAGCGTAGAACGGGCAACGGATACAGACCTTACGCTTTTCTTTTTTGCATCCTAACATTATCAAGCTGAAGAGAGGGTCCTGATGCTTATGAACCCCCGACCTGTCNACCGAAGTTGACGGTCATATCAATTTTCAGTTGCCCATGAGATTATTTGCCAAAGTGGGTGTGCTGGGGGCATTGACGCTTCTCTCCGCCCCCAAGGCGTTCGCACTCGATCCTGATGAATGTGGGAAAGCAAACGGCCGCTACACCAATCTCTCTTTCGTCTACACCGTTCTTGATCAGAAGAATGATCAGAAATTTCACAGTAATGTGGGATTCTCCTTCACCAAAGGCACCACTTATTATGTCACCAAGCCGATTTCCGGCTTCCTTCGTGTCGGCATCGACGCCACGTGGGTCGACATCGCCTACACNCAATACAAAGTAGAGGAACGTTACTTCGCCTCATACGACAATAGCTACCATAGCATAGATGATTACAGTATCCATGAGCTGGATTTCGCCATGCAGGTGGGTGTATCGGCCACAGCCAATCTTTTCAAAAGAATGCAGGCCAACGTCTATTTCCGTTATTCCCCCACTATGACTCTCATGGCCAATGCCGAGGAGCTTCAGGCAGGATTCGCCAATTTTTTCAATCCCGGCATAGCGGTCACCTACGGTCGGGTCGGNNTCGGTATAGAGGCTCGGTTCGGCTTCTCGAAGATGCAGTCATACTTTGCGGATGACGATAGCGACGACGACTACGGCGACTGGACCGATGCCATCGGAAAGCGCAAGATATCGACAGGATTCAGTGGAGTGCGCACTTATTTGACATTCAGATTCTGACGTTGACCTAAACTTATAACCGTAATGAAATCAAAATACATAAATTCAATTGCAGCCGCTGCGCTTATGTTGCTTGCCGGCGGTTGCGGAGTGAACTATATAGACACTCCGGAGGATCCGGATAATCCATGGACTCCCGATATACCCTCTGAAGTCAACGGGTCGATGATGGATTACCCCGTCTGGGGCACGGTCACCGATGCCNATGGAAATCCCCTGCAAGGAGTAGAGGTTAAATCCGGAGAAACCTCTGTTATTTCCGATGCCGCCGGTTTCTTCTCCCTCGATCGTATCGATGAAGTGTCAAATCGCGCGATAGTGAAATTCTCCAAAGATGGCTATTTCCCGGTAGTGCGGTCATGCGAACTGAACCGATTCACCAAGTATGGTTGGGAAGTGGCGTTGGCATCCAAACTAAGTGATGAGATGACATCCGCACGTTTTTCCTCATCGTCAGGAACTACGCTGAATGCATCGGGAATGAGCGTAACCCTTCCCGCCGACGCATATGTCGACGCTACCAGCGGAATCGAATATTACGGCACCGTAAATGCCGAGATGTATTATCTCTCTCCGGAGTCCGATAGATTTATTGCGCTCATGCCGGGAGGAGATCTGGCGGCGTATGCCGAGGGGGGNGCCCGTAGCGTCCTTACCTCCTATGGAATGGTCGGTGTGGATTTGACCGACGAGGCGGGCAACCGTCTGCAGCTCGCTGATTACACGAAAGCTANGGTTAGTTTCCCGGTGGTGCAGTCAATGGCTGCCGGTATGNCCGATGCAATCCCGTTATGGTCTTTTGATGAAAAAACCGGTACATGGCAGGAAGAGGGAGTGGCTACCNNTGACGGCAACGGTCACTTCGTAGGCGACGTCGCTCATTTTTCATGGTGGAATCTCGATACAAGCGCCCCATTGGCCACGATGCATGGCTATGTCACTAATGTCTGGGGTGAAAGATTGCCCGACATTGAGATAGTCGTCAACAAGCAATTGAGAGTGAAGACCGATTCNGACGGATATTACCGTATGACGGTATGTGCCGGATATGAATTNGAGGTGAAAGTGCCCTCAGCTTCCTATGGTGGTTATTCCCCCGAATATAGGGAGACGACCGGACCGGTGGTGGCAAACACCGAGTATAGGTACGATATAACTCTCCCCGGGTTATATTGTGTCTATGGCAGGATTACGGATGAATATGGGCGAGGACTCAACGGTGCCTACCGCATAAAGTATTCCGATGTTGACTCCGGTTGGCAGACCACCGATGACAAAGGCAACTACAGATATTACATCAAGTCGGGATATGCCGGCCCGGCCTCAATCTCGGCTGTATCCGGAAAAGGAAATGTCGACAATCTGCAGTTCACCGTGCCCGGCAAGGAGAACGTGGAGGTTAATCTGACGGTCAACTCCGGCACGGGAGTTCCTGACGGTCCGGATATTGTGGCCGACTGTGGCGATGAGGGAGTCTATTATCTCTCCGTCGATTCCCCTGATGCCGAAACTNTGGGTGGAGTGATAATCGAGGATTCATATATGACCGTCCTGACAGATATGAGTGATGGAATAGACCCTGCCGATATATTTATGCTTCAGATTCCCAACTATTCGCCGGAAGTGGAGGAATATACCGCCTTTACCCTCATGGCTTCGGATGGCAACAAGTTGGTGATCTGTCAGGATGGGGGCAGTTTGACGGTGACGCAGAATAATGATATATATTATTATAATATCAGCGCTTCCGGCATATATGCAACATTGATAAATGGAGATTATACCAATCCTAAGGAAGCGAACGTGACGGTCAACAATGTCGGTATCTCCCATCTGATGACATTGAAAAGGGAGGTGTCGTATACCCCNGCATCCCCGTTGCCGGCATTCACTCCACGGCTGAGTGTCCCGGCTCCNGTCGCTCTGNTAATAACCAAGAGTCAGAAACTCGGTACAGGCGGTTTCCTATTCTATAATGGAGGTATCGNGGATTTCAATAATCTTGCCGCGCAGGCCGCCGCAGCTTCCTATACACAGCTTTATAATGATAATGGGGATGATTATAGGGATGAGGTTTATATGAAGGGAAACTCTGCTATCCAGCTCGAAGCAGACCCGTCGGCGCCTGTGATAGATTCCTACTCATGGACCGGCATTCCGATATTCGGTATAGCGGGTGGAGAGGAGTATGAGGATGCGTATGAATCGCAGATAATAGTCAGGATGTTCAACGGCGGCACGCTGCCGCTCCGCGANATGTTTATGGATGAGCCTGNCGANGATTACCTGAGGGCTATGAGGAGNTGCGTATCCAAAGCCCGCAGGCTGCGGAATCTCAATCTNCGCAAATAAACGATTATTATCAACCACTTATAGGGGGTTGGCGTTATATAATATATAACGTCAATCCCGTTTTTTTATGAAGAAAAAGATATATCTCGCCGGNGGNTGCTTCTGGGGAACCGACCATCTCTTCTCGCTCGTTGGAGGAGTCGTGAAGACGGTCGCCGGATATGCCAACAGCCGGGTTCCTGATCCGACCTACGAGATGGTCTGCACCGGACGCACCGATGCCGCCGAGACNGTGGAGGTNGANTATGATGACACGGTGGTCAGTCTCACCGAACTCCTCTCCATATATTTCCGCAGCATCGACCCCACGACGGTCGACCGGCAGGGGAATGATATCGGCAGTCAATACCGCACCGGAATATATTACACCGATGCGGCGGATCTTCCGGTAATCGAGGCATATGTCGCGGCTGTGCAGCGCCGCTATACGGCTCCATTGGCTGTAGAGGTCGAGCCGTTGGAAAATTTCTATCCCGCCGAACTTTATCATCAGGCCTATCTATATAAGAATCCCGGCGGCTACTGCCATGTAGANCCGAAGCTGTTCAAGGAGGTGGCGGAGCGNAATACCTCTCCCCGNAAGGATAAGTCGGAACTTCGGGCACGTCTGACNCCACTNCAGTGGGAGGTGACACAGAACGGCGCCACCGAACGCCCCTTCATCAATGAATATGACCATGAATTCCGGAANGGTCTCTANGTCGACATAACCGATGGNACACCTCTNTTCATATCCTCNAAGAAATATGATTCCGGCTGCGGGTGGCCCGCATTCACGCGTCCCATNGATTCCTCACTTGTCACTGAACACACCGACACTTCCTTCGGGCGNGTCCGCACGGAGGTGCGTTCCGCCAAGAGCGGTGCCCATCTCGGNCATGTATTCCCTGACGGCCCATCGTCGGAAGGGGGAATGCGCTATTGCATCAACTCAGCCTCGCTCCGCTTCATCCCGTTTGAAGATATGCNGGCCGAGGGATATGGCGATTATATGAATCTTGTGGAATAGAATTAAATTGAATAAAAATGGAAAATAAGATCGACGGTATGCCGACGCATGCCGAAAACGCGATTCTTGTAGTCGATATGCAGAACGACTGGGTGCTTCCATCCTCACCCATGCANGTGGCCGGAGCTGCCGCCACTCTTCCCGCTATCGCCCGCTTCCTTGANTATGGGCGAGCCAATGGATGGGCTGTCATTTATATATACCGTATCCACCGACCCTCCGGTATCGATGCCGAATCTTTCCGACGCCACTTCTTCCTGGAGGGGAAACCTTTCGGAATAGCCGGCACACCCGGCGCGGCTATCCCCGACGCCATAGCTCCGAAGGAGGGTGATATTAAAATTACCAAACAACGTTTCAGTGCCTTCTTCGGCACCGACCTCGACATCGTTCTTCGCGGACTCGGCACTAAAAATGTATTCGTCACCGGCACACAATATCCCAACTGTATACGTGCCACGGCAGTAGACTCCATGGGGCTNGATTACAATACAACAGTCGTGACCGACTGCTGTTCGGCAGCGACCCCGGAAGTGGCGGCCGCCAATATCTACGACATCCGCAATATGGGCATACCATGCATCCCATCTTCGGATATCATGAAGTAAATACCCCGACGCATAGATATACATACCTGTAAATCCGCTCCGTTCAGCTTCCTTAGCATGACGGGGCGGATTTGTGTATGTCAAGGAAAAATCGTAACTTTGTTTTCCTATGGAACCGATTAAAGAAAAATTAAAGAGATGGGCATCGGCTGCAAGGGATTGGCTGGCCGGGCTGGGATTCCGCACGGGTCTATGGGTGGGAGCCGCCTGCGTGGTATTCTACGTGCTCTCGTTCGCGCAGATGGCTCTGCCGATTTCCGTAGCCTTGAAAGGCACACTTTGGGTCATCCTGTTCGGCCTTGCCAAGGCTACGCAATACACCGCTCTCCTCATACTCGGCAAAGAGGGTGTACGCCGTCTTCGTGGCCTATGGAAAACTAAGATGGATGCGGAATGACGTTTACCTTTCCTTCCCGTGTGGTATAGATGTTTAGAAAGATAGAGTCTTAGCAACTATAGAGTAAACATATCTCGATTAATTATTGGCAACTACCTATATGGATACTATATCTTTGCTGATTGTTGTGGCGGGATGCGTANGCGCCCAGTGTATGATGGATGTGATCCGCCATGTGCTGAAGAAGCGGTCCCGACCNTCTCCTGATGTGCGGCGTGCAGTCGATGAGGCAATCGCGTCAGAGCCGGAACCCGACAACGCCGAGCCGGAGCCCGACGGGGATAAAGCCCGTCAGGATGCCACCGAGTCTACACGTCGGATCATCANCGATTCCCTCATCGCCCTCGGATGTCAGCCTGAGGAGCGAGAGGATGGGGAGATCGTCNTGAAATACCAAGGGGAGAATTTTGTCATAAGATGCAGCGGGAGATTGGCNAGAATCTGGGACTACGGATGGTATTCGATCAAGAACGATGACCCCAAGCGGGAAGTGCTGATACCTGCCGTCAACCGTAGCAACTATCACACGGGAAATGTGATAGTGCTGGCCCACGATGAGGATAAGACTAATATCTGGCTCCATACCATCGACACNATCATGCTTCATCCCGCGTGTCCCGAGAATGTGGAATATATGCGCTCCGTACTCGACAATTTCTTCGCGACGAAAAGTCACTTCGGTGAAGTCTACNGGGAGATAATCGGNGTCTANGAGGNANCATCGGAGCGNCANGATGATTCCGTGGTNTCCACATTCAAGGCTCCNTCNCCGAATTAGAGCATCGATAGATAGCGTTGGCCTGTGTCGGGGAGNACCGCCACGATNGTTTTNCCGGCGTTCTCCTGACGCCCGGCAAGCCTCAACGCCGCTGCCAGCGCCGCTCCTGAAGAGATGCCGGCGAAGATGCCCTCCTTGGCGGCGAGTTCGCGCATNGTCGCCAATGCCTCCTCATCGCTGACAGCCTCTATGTCGTCTACCAGTGAGGAATCATAATTGCCGGGAATGAAACCGGCTCCGATTCCTTGNATTTTATGCGGACCNGCCTGTCCACCCTCCAGCACCGGAGAGGAGGCCGGCTCTACNGCCACAGCTTTCACATCACCCTTATGCGCNTTNAGGGCTTTGGCCGATCCGGAAAGCGTNCCCCCCGTGCCTACGCCCGCCACGAGAATATCCACCTTGCCGTCAGTGTCGCGCCATATCTCCTCGCCGGTGGTCAACCTGTGGATTTCCGGATTCGCGGGGTTGTCAAACTGACTCATAATNACNCTTCCGGGAATCTCTTTCTGCAATTCTTCGGCTTTCGCGATGGCCCCTTTCATCCCTTGCGCGCCAGGCGTCAGCACGAGTTCGGCACCGAGAGCCCGGAGCAGCGTCTTGCGCTCCTCGCTCATCGTCTCCGGCATAGTCAGCACCACCTTGTATCCCCTNGAAGCCCCGATCCAGGCCAATCCGATTCCGGTGTTGCCCGATGTCGGCTCGATTATAGTGGCTCCNGGCATCAGCTCTCCCGATTTCTCCGCAGCGTCGATCATCGCTTTGGCGATGCGGTCTTTGGCGCTACCGCCGGGATTGAAGGCCTCCACCTTCACGAGCACTCTTGCCTTCNAGCCTCGGTCGGATGTCATTCTGCTGATTTCAATAAGAGGAGTGTTGCCGATAAGTTCGGCTGCATTGGCATATATCTTTTCCATAGTAGTTTCTAAATTAAATTAAAGGTCAAAGTATTCTGATANATCAGTTCATGGCCGTCAGGCGGGNTTCCTTTCCCCTGATGCGGAGTCGGGATGACGGGTGGTNATNCGGTTGGATGCCGTGAATGGCGGCTGGGTCACCCGCGAGTGTGGAGGCACGGATTCCGTAAGCCATACATTGCCNCCTATCACTGTGTCATGGCCGATGGTGACCCGGCCCAATATCGTCGAATTGGCATAGATGGTGACATTATCTTCCAGAATCGGATGTCTCGGAAGATTTACAGGCCGACCCTCGTCATCGAGGGTGAAGTTCTTTGCTCCGAGNGTCACGCCCTGATAGATCGTGACATGGTNGCCGATGATGCACGTCTCGCCGATCACGATACCCGTGCCGTGGTCTATGGCGAAATACTCGCCGATCCGGGCGCCCGGATTGATATCGATNCCCGTCTGCGAATGGGCCAGCTCGGTGAGAATGCGCGGGAGCACCGGAATCTTCAGCTCCACCATCTCATGGGCAAGACGGTAATGCACCATCGCGTGCACCACCGGATAGCTCAGTATGATTTCGCCGTAATCGTCGGTTGCCGGATCATTGTCATATATGGCCTGCACATCCGTGTATAGCAGACGCTTGATTTCGGGAANACGGTTGATGATCCTGAGCGCGCGGTCCACCGCCTTGGCATGTATNCTGTCGATGGATTGACGTTCGCCGCGCGCGGCGAAACATTTCGATATTTCCTCAGTCAGAAGGCGGAACAGGCGGTCTACACTCACCGTCAGGCGCGCGCGTGTCATGGCNCGGCAGCCGCGCAACTGATCGAAGAAATCGGGGAAAACGACTATTTTCAATTGATTTACTATCTCGCGGATGGCATCGGGTGAGGGGAGAGGTCCCTCCCATGAGGGCATGATGTGCTCCTCAGCTTCAGTGGAGCTGATTAGTTCCCGGGCGGTCCGGGAGATGACTCTCTCGATATCAGCCATCTCCCGGGTCTCCCCGTCGGCTTGAGCCTCTATATTGTCGAACGGNGTATACATTGTGTGGATTCATATGAATGACAATGTCATAACCTGCCGACAGCGAAAATGGTTCAGAGCGAGCGCAGCTCTCCNGTATATGAATCCATGACGAAGCCNTGTACATTCACTCCCGTCGGAGGCATGAGCGGATGACGCGCGATAAGGTCCACCGTCTCGCGTACGGCCTCCTCCGTCTCTTCGAATCCATGGAGCCATTCCTTAAGATTGATTCCGCAATGTTNCATAAGGGTGATATGTTCCTCGCTGACGCCGCGCTCCTTCATGGCATGGAGCATTTCGGTCGCATCCATTCCCTGCACCCCGCAGCCTGTGTGGCCTATCACCATAATCTCGTTGACCCCCAGCTCATATACAGCCACAAGCAGCGAACGCATCGTGGAATCGAATGGATTGGTGATGGTGCCCCCGGCATTCTTGATCATTTTCACATCGCCGTTNCGCAGGCCGAGTGCGGCGGGCAGGAGNTCCACGAGGCGCGTATCCATGCAGGTGACGATAGCNATTTTCTTGTCGGGATACTTGCTTGTGGCGAAGCGTTCATACTGTCNCTCCTCCACGAATCTGCGGTTGAAGTCTTTTATTTCCTGNATCATCTTGTATGGATATTTAAAAAAGTAAACACACTATCGGGTTTATGCCGCTAAATTAACATCCACGCGCCGGATTTGCAAGAATATGACTCGATAAATCATCCCGCTCANCGAATTTATCGATTAAAAATTCGTGATTCCGGCTAAAAAACTTATCTTTGCAGAATCAAGGCCGAGNCCGTAAAAGATATTAACGAGTAAGTTGACAGATTTTATGGGGCTNCCGGCGCCACAAATGAGCTAATGTCATGGAAACCCAAACTACAGATACCCCAAGCTCCCCATCCGNGTTGAAGGAACGTGCGCTCCATCTTCTCAACCTCCGTTACGGTTATCCCTCCTTCCGCGGCGGCCAGTGGGAGGTGATGGAGAGTATTCTCGCAGGGCGCGACACGCTTGTGCTGATGCCGACNGGGGGTGGTAAATCCATATGCTTCCAGATTCCCGCCCTCATGAAGGATGGCTGCTGCATAGTGGTNTCCCCGCTTATCGCTCTGATGAATGACCAGGTGGCCGCCCTGACGGCTAACGGTATCNCGGCAGCCGCCATCAACTCCCTGCGGTCCGAGGCGGATAATCAGCTNGCCTATCGTCGGGCCGAAGNGGGTGAGNTGAAGCTTCTCTATNTATCCCCCGAACGTCTGTTGTCCGATCTCGACGGCATCCGGCGCCACATCCCGGTCAGTTTCATCGCGGTCGACGAGGCNCATTGTATCTCTCAGTGGGGACATGATTTCCGTCCGGTATATACATCGCTCTCCGCAATAAAGGAGCGATGGCCCGAATTGCCGGTCATGGCNCTTACGGCCACNGCCGATCGCCTGACGCGTGANGATATCTCCCGAGCCCTCGGACTGAAGGACCCATACATATATATCGGCTCGTTCGACCGTCCCAATCTNTCGCTTGAGGTAGTCAATTCACCCTCACCGGCTGACCGCATCAAAATTATTTCAGGGCTTATCGACCGCAATCCCATGGACTGCGGAATCCTCTATTGCCTGAGCCGGAAAAAGACCGAACAGATGGCGCGTCAACTCATCGAAAAGGGTTATCGCGTTGCATCATATCATGCGGGAATGTCGGCCGAGGAGCGTGAGAATGTGCAGCGGGAATTCCTCACCGGCCGCCTGCAGGCCATATGTGCCACCATCGCCTTCGGCATGGGCATCGACAAGAGCAACATACGTTGGGTCGTGCATAACAATATACCCGGCAATATCGAAAGNTTCTATCAGGAAATCGGGCGTGCCGGACGTGACGGTCTTCCTGCCGATACCATCCTNTTCTACAACTATGGCGATGTCATGTCGCGGATGCGTTTCGTCGAGGAGTCCGGGCAGCGTGAGATAAATAAGAGCAAGCTCGGNCTGATGCAGAAATATTCGGAGTCATCCATCTGCCGGCGCCGTATCCTGCTCAGTTATTTCGGCGAGGAGTCCGGACATGACTGCGGCAATTGCGACAACTGCCGTTCGCCACGCTCCATGTTCGACGGCACTATTCTCGCTCAGAAAGCTCTCAGTGCCATCATCCGCACCGGCGGAAACGAGGGAATCGGCACCATNATCGAGATNCTGCGCGGNATGACTCCTCGGAATATTANCGAGAAGGGTTACGACCGGTTGCCGACATTCGGCGTGGGTTCAGATCTGTCGACTCCGATGTGGCAGGCCTATATANTGCAGATGCAGCAACTCGGGCTTATAGAGGTGGCCTACGANCGGCATTTCCACCTTCGCCCCACAGAGGCCGGCATGCGTGTGGTCCGGGGACGGGAACGTATTCAACTCGCGACTTACGTCGCTCCCTCNTATGCCGCGCGCCGCCGGTCGGCTCCGCGCCCGGCAGCTCCGTCGCTATCGGTCGANGNGCTTATNTCCGATGCGCTCAAGCAATTGCGGATGCGCCTGGCCACGGAGAGGGGAGTGCCCGATTATATCATACTGTCCGATGTCACGATAGCCGACATCGCTTCCAGGAAACCGCTGACGGTCGATAGCCTTGCGTCGATGGAAGGAATGGGAGTGGCGCGTCTCCATGATCTCTATAAGGATATACTGCAGACTGTGCGCTATACGATTGAACGNCGTCGCGGCCTCCCCCGGGGATCCAGTGATGCCGTCAGCCGCGTAATGTTCGGAAGCGGAATGGCGGTCGAGGAGATCGCGGCCGAACGCCGGCTTTCCATCGGCACTGTCGTCGGCCATCTTGTCAATGAGTATGCGGCCGGAAAATCANTGCAACTTGAGCGCATACTCTCCCCCGNCGATTTCGANCGNGTCCGTCAGTTGCTCGATGAGTTATCTCCGTCACGCGAGGAAAATCCGGAGGGTTATTCCGCCGCTCTCAAGGGGCTGGAGGATACTTTGGAGCGACTCGGTATGCGCAGGGATGACCTGCAGCGCACTCTCTCGCTCCGACGCATAGTGGAGGNGGCCGATGGAGAATATCGTCTCCTGCCGATCGTTTCCGAACCGACGACTCCATATGGGGAATCCGAGCCGGAAGCCGATCTCCCTGAGTCTGANCCCNTTCCCNCCGACGATGACTNGGANTGGANNGATTGGGATATNANTCCCTCTTGATTACGCTTAACCTTATTACACTGNCTNTTACCATGACACCTNAAGAAATTTCACGCTACGTCTCCGACGGCTTCGTCCGGGCCAAGGCCGGGGAGGCCCTCGCGGTCTATGCCTCCGTAGCTCCGATCCATACATCAGGAGCATTGCCCCCCGAACGCCATTATTCCCTCGGATGGATAATATATTACGCCCTGCATCAGTCGGCCCCCGGGGATATCCTGCCGCGCAAACGTATGCTCGCGCATTATCTCGGGTTGCAGACTCCGCGTCCGCACAAGCTCCACTCGATGATCCTGACCGAAGCCATACGCCTTTACCGCGATGCCCGCGACAGCGCGGTGGCTGCCCGACTGAAGGGAATCCCCCATGATGCCGCCCGCGATTTCTCCCTCGTGAAGTTCATGCGGCTTTGGGATTTCCGGCATCTGCGTCCGGGCGATTGGCGTCGCAAGCTACATGAGGGGAAACCGATGAGCGCAACCGTCGAGAAACTCATAACTCATTATGTTGATGAACTCGAAGGCTCGCACGCCGCGTCGGCTCCCTCGGCCGAATTTATGGATGTTATGGAGAGAGCTATGCGGGAGTACCCTGCCACGGCGTCCCTGCTCGCCCGGCGCGCCACTCTACATCAGCTGTCCGGAGAAACAGAACGNTGCGCCCCCCTTCTGCGTCAGGCGGTCATGGTAGCTCCCGGAAAATTCTATCTATGGCAGAGGTTGGCGGCATANGTGGATCCCGTCGAGCATCCCAAACTCCATATCTCGCTTTTGTTCCGTGCCTTGAGTGCGCCGGGGCAGGATAGNTTCAAGGGTAAGGTGCGTCTGGCTCTTGCNGACGCATGGCTCCGTATAGGCCGTCCGCATTTCGCCGCGTGGGAANTNGNNANGGTGNNNCAGNNCTATNNGGCCAACGGCTGGCATCTTCCACCGCGCCACCGTGAATTGGAGGAGCGACTCCCTCATGGCACTATTGCCGCCGATCCGGCCGGAGCTTACCGGAGCGTGGCGCATGAGGCCGACGAGCTTCTCTATGAATCATTGCCTCCCGTAAGGGTCAGCAAGACCTACCACAAGGCCGCCGTAGCCGGTACAGACCGCTACGGAAGGCAGCACCCGGGGATGGTGGCGTGGCGTGTCACTGATGCCGCCGGGGTCAACTATTGGTTCAATCCGGGACGTCACCGTCTGCAGGAGGATCTGCCGCATGGCACACGCCTCATCGTAAAGATCCATGAGGGGAAGATTGTCAAAGCCATGCTCGACNCTGTGNCTGACAGATAAAANCCGACCGACGGGGTATCCCTGCCTCACGAACCACACTTGGCCGACAGTGGTTCTATAGATATGGAAAACACAGAAGAACACACTCCATCCACTGATCTCCCTGTTACGGTCGAGGGCGTGACAGCCTTTCTGGCCGGACCATGGGTCGAGGGGATCGGTCCCGCCTATGCCCGCCGGCTTACCGAGGCGTTCGGCANCGACGCGCTCCGCGTGCTTGCCGATGAACCTGAACGCGCCGAGAGTATTCCCGGGCTCGGCAAGGCACGAATCGCCACTGCCTCGGAGTCGTTGCGCCGTATTCCTTATCCGGCTCCCCTTGCTGCCTTTCTTCTCTCCTGCGGCGTCAGCGACATGTATGTGCAGAAAATCTTTGGAAAATACCGCAAGCGTGCCGCCGGAGTCGTCACTTCCGATCCCTATTCGATGGTGGAGGATGTCTGGCGGCTCTCATTTTTCACGGCCGACAAGATCGGTCGCCATCTCGGAATCGCCGCCGATGATCCCCGGCGCATACAGGGTGCTTTGGTGACGGCTGTCAAGCAGTTTGCCGATCAAGGTCATCTGTTCGCCACTCCGGAAGAGGCTGTGGCAACCGCAGCCCGGATCACGGGAGCCGACCCTTCGGCGGTCGAGGCACAGATCGATCCTCTTTGCTCGACCGGAAGGGTCGTGAAGAGTCGTGGCGGACTGTATCTGCCCGTATTCTACAATGCTGAGAAGGAGGCTGCCCGCAAGCTGGCCGGTCTTGCACGGACACCTGTGGAGGAGGTACCAGTAGAGGAAATTCCGGCGGAGAACGGCGAGGGGTTGCCTTACAGTCCGATGCAGAGNGACGCCATACGGAAAGCNCTCAATTCTCAGGTGATGGTGCTGACGGGTGGTCCGGGATCAGGGAAAACGACGGTACTTCGCGGAGTGATAGATGTGCTTCAGAGGCAGGGGAAGAGGGTAGTGCTCGCCGCTCCGACAGGAAGAGCNGCCAAACGTATGACGGCCNTGACCGGGGTCGAGGCCTCGACCATCCACCGTCTACTCGGCTACCGTGAGGGGCAGGGGTGGCTACACCGTCCGATCGATGCCGACGTGCTCATCATCGACGAAGGATCGATGATGGAGCAGGTACTATTCGATCATCTTCTGGAGAGCGTGCGACCCGGGACTCGTGTCATCCTTGTCGGCGACGTCGATCAGTTGCCCGCCATCGGCGCGGGAGATGTATTGCGCGACATGATAGAATCTGATGTGGTGCCGGTAGCCCGGCTGACGGAGAATTTCCGGCAGGGAGAGGGGAGCATGATAGCCTCCGGCGCACAGGCCATCAACTCCGGGGAGTTGCCGGAGTCGGATCCGGAGAGGGATTTCATGATCATACCCGAACCCACCGTCAAGGCCATCCATGATCGGATCATCTCGCTTATGGCCGAGGAATTGCCCGCCAGCCATGGCATACGACCATCTGACATACAGGTGGTGACGCCACAGCAGATCGGACCTCTCGGCGCGCGGCAGCTAAATGCCGATCTTCAGCAGCGGCTCAATCCGGAGGGTATCGGGGTTAGGCGTGGAGGCACTGTTATGCGGCTCGGCGATCCGGTGATGCAGACGGCCAATTCGCGTGAGCGGGGTGTATACAACGGTGAGGTCGGCCACATTGTGGCGGTCGACCCGNATGGACAGAAGCTGACGGTGGAGTTTGCCGACGGTCGCCGGAGCGANTATGCCCGCAGCGAATTGAGCGAGCTGACGCTGGCCTACGCGACAACCGTCCACAAGCTGCAGGGATCGGAGGTGAAATACATGATTTTTCCCGTAACGATGGCTCACAAGCCGATGCTCTACCGCAACCTTCTGTACACCGGTGTCAGCCGTGCGAGTCGCCTGTGTGTGCTTGTAGGCGAAGAGGAGGCGCTCCGCTATGCCGTAGCGCACACGCCGGATTCCACGCGCAACTCCAACTTCCGCCATCGTCTCCGTACGCACGCCGAGGNGAGCGTTGGTCCGGACAGAAGGAAGATCGGATCAGATGAGGGAGAGTGAGATGCGGCGACGTGCAGTGTCGAGGTCTATGACGCGGGCCTCGATCTGCTGACCGAGACGGAGCACGTCGGTCACGGCGGCGACACGGCGTGTCGAAAGACGCGAGATATGGATCAGTCCNTTCTCCTTGATGCCGAGGTCNACGAANGCTCCGAAAGCCGTTATGTTGTTNACTCTCCCGCTGACNATCTGACCGACTGCGAGCTGCTCGAAATTCTCGACAGTAGGCACGAATGCCGAGGTGGCGTCATCCGTGCGCGGGTCACGCCCNGGTTTGCGCAGTTCCGCCACGATATCGCGCATCGTCTCCCTTCCGCCGACTCCTCTTGCGGCGAGAGCCTCCACATCGATTTTGTCAAGCANNTTGTTGTCGGCAGGCAGGTCAGACACTTTCACCCCGATACTGCGTGCCATCTCCTTCACGATGCCGTAACTTTCAGGATGTATGCCCGTATTGTCGAGAGGTTCCTTACCNCCGGGAATACGCAGAAAACCGGCNCACANTTCAAATGCCTTNTCCCCGAGTCGGGGCACNTTCTTCAGTTCGNTCCTTGAGTTGAAGGGNCCGTTCTGTGCNCTGTATTTCACTATATTCGCCGCTAACGCCGGCCCGATTCCCGAGACATAGGCAAGGAGCTTCTCGGAAGCGGTATTCACGTCGACACCGACCGCGTTCACACATGCCATCACCGTGTAATCCAGGGCATCTTTAAGAGCGCTTTGGTCTACGTCATGCTGGTATTGGCCCACCCCGATTGACTTCGGATCTATCTTTACCAATTCGGCGAGCGGGTCGATCAGTCGCCTGCCGATAGAAACCGCGCCTCTCACGGTGACATCCTTGTCGGGAAATTCCTTGCGGGCCTGCTCCGAAGCGGAATATACTGAGGCTCCATCCTCACTGACCACATAAACCTGAGCGGCATCTNCTGTTCCGGATTGTTTCAGAAACCGCTCGGTCTNGCGAGAGGCGGTTCCGTTGCCGAGCGCCACTGCTTCGAGTCTNTACTTCCCGACGAGGTCCCCGACGATACGCGTCGCTCCCGCGATATCATTTTTGGGAGCCGTAGGATAAATTACGGAGTCAGCGAGAAGATTCCCCTGCTCGTCGAGAGCGGCCACCTTGCATCCTGTGCGATAGCCCGGATCGACAGCGAGTATCCTGCGGTTCTTCAAGGGTGGGGCGAGCAATAGCTGCCGGAGGTTTGAAGCGAAGATGTCGATCGCCACCCGGTCGGCCTCGGTTTTGAGCTCGCCGGAGATTTCATTCTCTATCGATGGTCGAAGCAGCCGCTTCGATGCGTCGCGCACAGCCTGTTCGATTACCGGAATCGTGTCGCGCGAAGCCCTTTGTGGCATAAATGCGTCGCATAGCGCGTCGTCGAGGTGCGCGCTCTCCGCTCCCAGATCATACTTNACCCTTATGAGTCCCTCGCGCTCNGCGCGCCGGAGAGCCAGATACTGGTGGGAAGCCATTCGCCTTACACTTTGAGAAAAATCNCTGTATTGTGCCAGCGATGAAGCCGCGAGTTCCTCCTCCTTCCCNTTGGCCGTTGACGTCAGGAGCCTTCCCTCCCTCCGCAATGTGCGGCGTGTCATATTGCGCAGGCGCGGTGANTCCGACGCCCATTCGGCGATAATGTCGGATGCACCCGCAATCGCTTCGTCGTCGGCCTCGGGGAGNTGGCCGCTCATGATTTTGCGCGCAAGAGGTTCGAGACCTTTCTCCCGGGCAATTGTGGCCCGGGTACGTTTCTTCGGTTTGAAAGGAGCGTAGATATCCTCCAGATCAGTCATGGATTCCGCCTGNCCGATGCGGGAGGAGATAGCATCCGTCATAGCCCCGGCCTCAGAGATAGCCTTATGTATGAAATCCCGGCGGGCCTCAAGCTCGCGCACCTGCCGCAAAGTCGTTTCGATANTCCTCACCTGCACTTCATCCAGCGCACCGGTCATCTCCTTGCGGTAACGGCTGATAAACGGCACGGTAGCTCCCTCATCCAGGAGCGTGATNACAGCCTCCACNCCCTTTACAGGCAGCGATAGCCTTCGGGCCACCTCCCTGATTATATTATTCCTATTGATATCTTGTTGCATATANTCGCAAAGTTAGCCAGAACTCCGGTAATTTGCAAGAATATAAACCTCTAAAATCAAAATATACAGGCTCATCAAATCCNGCGTATTTTTCAGGACTAGACAGTGTCTGCTACATTATGAGATGGATGATGCCTCCATCTTTGACGAAGATGGCCGGATTGCGGCAGACGGCCGCATATACCTGCGCGGAGCTGACGGGGCGTCCGTCAGCTCTGACGTAGAGGTTCCTTGACGTGATCTCTTCTGCTAATCGTGAGGTGGTCATACCGCGTCCTGCTGTGGAGAGGATATAGACCATCGCCTCTTCTAAGCGCATTTTCAGTCTCATGGATAATTGATTTTATGTTTGCTTGATGCTGACAAGTCCGTCGGCCTCTGTGAAGCCATTGACGGAATAGGCGGATACAAGGAAGTTGAAGCCGGACGTGTATTCGTCATATGTTGTACGCGGCAGGGTACTGAATTTGGTTCGGCCGCCCGATCTACGGTAAGCTGTAGCTTCATAATATACTTCCTTCAGCTTCTCTTTATCCATTCCGATTGCGATGGAGTAGATACGCATTCCCTCGGCGCGGGCTTTAGTCAGGTATCGTTGCACGCGCCGGGAGAGACCATCCCAGTGGAAATCGGAGATCATCAGAAGGTCGGCGCTGCTGAATTTGCGACTTGCGCATCTGAACCCGGGATGCTGAGGGAGATAGCGGAAAATGAATTCGAAAAGATGGTTTTCCGTATTCCCTCCCGAATATGAAAAAGAGAGGAATTTCAGTAGCCGTATCTTCTGACGGTCGAAATTTGTAAGAAGGAAATAGTCTACGCTATCAGAATAATTGAGCAGGCATACGGGCCGGTATTCCGACTGGGCGATTATAGATACAGCGAAAGCGAGGTTCTTGGCCACGCGCTCCGGAGTGCCGCTCATCGAGCCGCTCGTGTCAATGCAGATATATACCGGGCCGTTGTCGCTATCTCCGGGTTCGGGAGAGCGGGAGGCGGAGGAGAATATCTGAAGCTGACGCCCTACATATCGGCGTATAAAGACATTCTCTGTGTCGCGGTCAGCCAACAATGCCAACTCTGTCGGGAGCACAGATTCCAGGTCGTTACCTGTACGTATACCATCGATATCCGAGCGTGAAGAGCTGCGGAATCTCCCTTTTGTGTCGGAGCCGCATTCTCCTGACCGACCGATTTCACGTGCAAGAGCCGTCAATGCCGGATCGATGCTTTCGAGATAGCGGGCTTCGGCCTCGTGGGGTGATTCAAGGCTATCGCCGGCGGCCGGCTGTATATCCTCGATGTAATCCTGAAGTTCCTTAGGTAGATTCTTCGTGCTCATGGCGTCGCCACGGTTCGTGCGGTCATCAGCATAGCGGAAGGAATCGAAGTCCGGTGGGGAATCCAAGGTGCCGTCCGTCTCATCATATTCTTCGGAAGATTTTCCGTCGTCGGTCATATCATCTTTCCGGATATTCTTTTTCAGGTCGGGGAAGATTCGCGCTGAAATTTCCTCAATTTCTTCCAATGTAAGACCTGTGAAATGACGCGTCATCCAATCGGTCAGAAATTTCTCCTTACGTATAGATACCGAATCATCGCTTTTCCATTCGGAAGCGGGTATGGAGTCGATAAACTCTTGGATAGTCCATACCGAATAGTTACGCCAGAATATATCGTTGCCTATTACGGAATAGAAGCGGGCGTCGCAGACTATATCGCGCATCATGCGGTAGACGGGCGTGTCGGGAGTCTTTCCGGACGCTGTTATCCGCGACACTACCGTTCCTCCGCTGAAGTTGGCGGCAATATTGACGATGCGGCGCAGGTATGCCAGATGGGTCTTTTTCATTTACGTTTAGTTATGCCTCTTCGAGGCGTTTGCGGAAATCCATCATCACGCGCTGCATCGTCTTGGCTACTTCTGAATCCCTTACAAAAAGATTGTCGTCGATCAGGGAGTTTAATTCCTTTGTCAGACGCTCCATATGCATAGCCATATCGTCCATCGCACCACGGTCCATCTCCGATTCTCCGATTGTCTTCAGAGGATAATCGAAACTGTTGATGCAAAGATGCCCCGTCTTGCCGGCACAAAGAGTGTATTGCCCCATGTCAAGTAACCGCAGCACGCCCTGATTATCCTCTGATGCGAAGAATATTTCGCGCGGAGAGGATATTATACGCTTATAATCACCGATCCGGATATACATCGGCGTCCCTTCACATTGCACTGCATAATGTTCTCCGTCATGAGAGTAGAGACCGTTATTGCCAGCGGATTTGGAGGAGGATTTCACATGTCGGCGTGGGTTCTCCTGATTCTTGACCACCTCCTTGAATAGGACCAAAGCTACTTGTTCGCAAATGATATCACGGATAGCCGGAATGGTCGTGTCATCGTTCCATAGCATATGGGATAGCAGAAGGGCATCACTTAGGTCAACCTCATCACGGTCATTTAGTCTTGCTGAGACTCGGAGCACTCCTATGGCCTTCTTCCAACGACGGTCGGAGATGTAGAATTTCACGTTTTCAGGATCGGGGCGCCCTGACACGGCATCGCGACGATGCATCATTGCATCAAGCCTTTCCCGCATTGCCCAGATAGCCTCCATAGTACGGTCCGGAATATTTATATTACAGCTTTCAGATAATATTTGTCGGCAGTCGGTGACGGAGAATACATCGGCGCATGGGGTCGCGGGCTGTTCGCTTCCGGCAGACAATAACTTTATAAAATTCTCCTTACCGCTGATCGGCTCTACGATGTAGCGCAGCAGGAAGCGGTCCCACAGCGCTTCAAGACCCTCATCTTTAGCCGGGAGTTCATTGGAGGCTGCTATCACGCACCTCAGAGGCAACCACATCTCTTGATTGCCGTTGAGGTATATGCGCTCGTTGAGGACTGTGAGGAGGGCGTTCTGAATCGCCGGCCCCGCTTTCCATATCTCATCAAGAAATGCGATTTCAGATTCCGGGAGGTAGCCGGAGGTAATGCGCTCGTAGGAATCATTGTCCTTGAGGCGGGAGATGCTGACAGGGCCGAAGATTTCATCCGGAGTCGAGAAGCGCGACATCAGATATTCGAAAACCCGCGCATCGAGGAAAGCAAGTTTCAGACGCCGGGCCACCATCGATTTGCCGACACCCGGAAGGCCGAGCAGGAAGATACTTTCACCCGATAGTGCACTGAGCAGGCTGAGCGCGAGCACTTCGTCGCGCTCGTAGGTATCGCGGCTCATTAAGGATAGGATGGATTGGATACGTTGTTTCATCAGGATAAATAGATAGCGTTGTGTATTGTCGGCGCGAAGATAAGAAAAAACGCCGACACCTCCAAATAATGGATGATTCAATCAATAAAAATTTTTTGATACTCGGAGATAGTTTATTAACTTTGCGGAATAAACTATAAGATATGAAACTTATAACAGATAATATCAATCGTCTGCGGGAGTTGTGTGCCATATATAAGGTAAAGACTCTCTATATTTTCGGGTCTATTCTTACCGATCGTTTCAATGAGAATAGTGACGTGGATTTACTTGTGAATTTCAACTCAGAAATCAATTATCAGAATTACACAGACAATTATTTTAATTTCTTCTACGCATTGAAGGACCTTTTGAAAAGGAATGTGGATTTGGTAGATGAAAGTTCAGTAAAAAATAAGTATTTCCGTGCAGAATTGGACGAGACAAAACAATTGATATATGGATAGAAAGAGGAGGTAAGGAGGCTTTGGATGATGAAAAAGGATAACAGCGAGGAGATTTTTCCGGTGGTTGATGAGGAAGGTAATGTCATAGGTCGCGCCACGAGAGGGGAGTGCCACGACGGAAGCAAACTATTGCATCCGGTCGTGCATCTGCATGTGTTCGATGCCGATGGAAGATTGTTCCTGCAACATCGCCCGGCATGGAAGGATATACAGCCCGACAAGTGGGATACGGCAGTCGGTGGCCACGTGGATTACGGAGAAACCATCGAGGATGCATTGCGACGTGAGGCAAGGGAGGAATTAGGGTTGATAGACTTCAAGCCGGAATTCCTGCGCAGCTATGTATTCGAATCCGACCGTGAACGCGAATTGGTCAATACTTTCAAGGCAACGGTTGACCCCGCAGCGGTTCGGCCGAGTGACGAACTCGACGGTGGCCGCTGGTTGACCGCCGATGAACTTCGCGCCGACCCTGACAGTCTCACCCCCAACCTGCGTCATGAACTACGCGAAATCCTCGGTATTTGCTGATACCCCCGGAATGAAAATTCCACGACATAGTTAATGGAGGGTAGGTGCGAACCTACCTTGCGTCCGGTTAGTCCGATTACGTTATCTAATAGGAAGCATTCATCACTCCCCTTTAGGAATAATCTTCCGGAGAGAGGCCCGTTATATTTCGAATAAAGTCGGCATCCATTCCGGCAGCCTTGAGTTTTTTTGCAGTGGCAATATTTTGTTCTGCCCGTCCCTCAGCTCGTCCTTCGGCCAGTCCTTCGGCTCGTCCTTCATCACGCGCTGTGTCAAGCACGTCATTCTGCACCATGATATTGTCCATGTGTTCGTCATATGCCCGGCGCTCCTCAGGTGTCATCGACAGCAGACGCAGTTTCTCCTTTACCTGCCGCAGCCCCGGAGCGTGAGTATTCTCCTTAACTTCACCGGTCTTGAGATACTCCATCCATTCATCGAGAGGATTCTCCGGTATCTTCGTAAATGAATTTACCCTCACGAGATAGTATTCCGGAAATACCTCTTTCGGCAGCTGCTGCACAATGACACCATCCTCCTTCATGTTCACGCGCAGCTCATCCCCCTTGTTGATGCCCCGGAAGACCGTTTCTCCGTGGTAAACGTAATCCTCCCCCTGCCCGTAGTCGCAGTAAAGTATACTGATTGAATATACCTTCTTCACCTGGTCATACTTTTCACCGATATTGATATGTTCGGTTATTGCCTTGCATGCACCGTAAAGTATGCGCTGCAGATAGTAGAGCTGGCGGGTCAGCTGCACCTCCACGATTATAAGATGGCCCTTGCTGTTCTTGGCCTTTATATCGACTCTGTTAAACTTTTCTGTGTCGCTATTCTGGTTTGACTCGCTTTCGAGGATCTCCTCAATAGTGATGTCCTCCTTGAGGAGAACCGAGATCAAGCCTTCGAGTATACCGAAGTTAGCCTTGTCGCGGAGCATATGCTTCATCGCCCAATCAAAACGGATATAATTGCCAGTCTTTGCCATGATTCATAATTTTTCACAAAGATAATGTTTTTCTCCCAAAAATCATTGTATTAGCCGTTGTTTTATACAATGGTTAATGTCGATATTGGGCATGCTGAGACGAGCTTGTCGGCGTAATCTGACAGGAGGTCTTTTAGTTGGAGACGGGTGAGGAATTTTTGGGGAATGGCGGTGTATCCGAGGATTGCTCCGAGGATGTTGCCGGCTACTGCTCCGGTTGAATCGCTGTCGCCTCCATGGTTGACGGCGCATATCATGCAAGCGTTGAAATCATCGATATGCCTCAGTACACTGAAGAGCGCGATGGCCAATGTCTCCTCCGCAACCCAGCCGCCTCCGATGGAATCCTCAATCACTTCCCAGTCAGGACGTGGATCAGATTCGAGGCTGATTGCGTTAGAGACCGTTCTCCTGAATTCTGCCATTAATCTTGACTTTACTTCGTAGACTTCTGTTACGACATTGATAGCTTCCGCTATAATGTTTCGGAAATCTTCCGGAGTAGTGACTGTTGTTTTCGTGCATAGTGCGATTATGACGGCGCAAGCCGCCGAGCTATAGGTGCTGAGCGGATGAAGATGAGTCAATTCGGCGGCTTTTCCGGCAATGTCAGCTATCCGTTGCAGACTCCAACCATTAGCCGCGCCATAAAGACCGATCGGGGCGATACGCATTATTCCTCCGCAACCTTTGCTGTCGTTCCAAGGTAGTGAGCCGTCGGCAAGCACTGATAATGAAGAAAGGCATGTGTTGCCGGGAGCACGGCGTTGATTCAGTTCCTCAATTCGTGATAGGGGTGAGTCATACGAAATTTTGACATTTTCCCCTACTTGTCCTGTGTACCAGACAAGATATGAATCGCGAATCGTATCGATGATAGGTTTCCCGGTGTTAATCCCTTCCAACAGACCCTCTATGGTATAGAGAGTCATCTGGGTATCGTCAGAAAACAATGCCTTCTTGCACCGGTCATCCTCTTTCAGCCAGTAGTAGTTTGTGTCGTAGTCTGTCAATCCTCTCTCTCCGTAATGTCTTACGATGGCGGTATAGGAGCCTACGAATTCTACAATATACCCTAATGCATCGCCGCAAGCTCCTGCTATGATTGAGCCGCGCACTTTATCTTTAAAGATTTCATTCATCGTTTCCATGGGAATTTCCTTTTTCTATTCTTAATCCGGCTCTATGCAGACCCCTGTCTAAGCTGACGCGGCATAGGGCTTGACCTCCCCTTTAGGCATAATTTTTCACAAAGATAATGTTTTTCTCCCAAAAATCATTGTATTCTCCTGTGTTTATGAAATGATAAAAAAATCCGCCCCGAGGTGGGGCGGATGGGTTGGTTGTGATTTTTAGTTTTCGTAGGCTTCGGCTGCGTGGGTGAAGTACCAACGCGCCATCTTTCTTACCATGTTCTTCATAAGCTTGAAATTATTTAGTTATACCATTCATTTCATCGGCCTTAACCGACCGATCATTCTTATGTGGAATCTTTAAGCCAATAATTAGAAGCACCATTCCGTGCCTCTTAGATTATATAACACGGTAGAAAGAAATTTGTTGCGCAATTATGCTATAAAAATATGTTTTAAAACATATTTTTATCAATTCCTCCCAAGCTTACGCCGAATAATTCCCTGAAATCAAGCGAAATCCGGCTTAACAGAATCTCCTCGGGTAACATCGGGTCAAGTCCGGTCAAATCCTGATAAATCGTGCTGATTCAAGAAATCACTCCGTCGCAGGCTTTCCTTCCGGTCTCACCTCATGCAGGAGCGTCAGGGTAAGAGAGAGAACACCGTCGATCTCCTCCGAATAGGGGAGAGGTGTGATGGTCACTACTGTGCCGTCGGAAGCGTGGAAAGGATAAGGGAGCTCTAATGCCGTTTCGTTAAGACCGAATCTGCCGCGTCCGGTCGACGCGCCGTCATCGCCGAAGAGCCGGAAATTCAATGTGTCCCTACGGATCTCATCGACATCGAGTGCTACCTGTTCGAGAGCAAGTCTAAGGCTGCGGGCGTTGCAGTCATCCTTATATCGCAGAGAGAGCAACGCGTGGAATTCCCCGCGCAGTCGCGGCACGGTATCACCCACCGCACGCGCCGTCATCAGCACATATTTGTTCTCCTCCGGCTCGTAAGCCTTCGGGTCAAGTTCGAACACGACCGGATGGTCAGATGTCCACCCCCTTTCGGGAGTGGACACCGTGTCAGTCCATGCGACGTTGCGATCGCAACCGCCGCTGATCATGGCCCCTATAAAGGCACATGTGATAACGATATTGAGCGATCGCTTCATTCCTTGGGATTCTCGTTTTTCGGAGGGTTGGGTTTCCGTTTCGGCCTGCGTGCCTGATTGTTTCCGTTGCCGGGAGCGGTCGCCGGAGCTGTATTGCCGCCGTTGCCTTGATTGGCCTGACCGTTGGGTCGGCGGGGCTTCTGCCGTTTTTGCTGCGGATTCCCCTTCGGTTGTCGGGGTTCCTGCCCGGGAGCCTTCTGCTGGCGCGGCTCCTGCTGTCTGGGCTGGCGCGGCTCCTTGGATTCGGCCGACCTCTGAGGCTTGGGTTCAGGTTTGGGTGCCTTACGCTTCTTCTTGCTCTTCCCCGACCTGTCGAAACGTGTCAGAGAATCCTGTCCCACCAGTTCGACATATTCCTTCGGCGGCTCCTCCTTCACTTTCTCCGCCTCAAGTTGCTCCACCTTCAGACCCTGCTTGTTGAGCTCGATGATTTCAAGTGCGCGAGATGCGGAGATAGTGACCAGATTGACGGCCAAATGCTTGTCGGTGGAATAAGTGACGGTGCGGGCGAGGATATCCACCTTGAACTGGAAGAAATCCGCATCCTGCGTCTGCAGCACGGCGTCGCGCGGCGGCATCTGCTTCGATGCTTCGGCATAGGCGTCGGTCTCGAAATTCAGGCAGCATTTCAGTTTGCCGCATTGTCCCGCAAGCTTCTGCGGATTCATCGACAAATCCTGGATACGCGCCGCTCCGGTGCCTACCGATACGAATTTCGACATCCATGAGGAGCAACAGAGCGGGCGTCCGCATGGGCCGATACCTCCGATGCGGCCTGCCTCCTGACGCGCTCCGATCTGCTTCATCTCGATGCGGATCTTGAACGTGTCGGCCAGAATGCGGATAAGCTTGCGGAAGTCCACACGCTCATCGGCTATGTAATAGAAGATGGCCTTCGCGCCGTCGCCCTGATACTCCACATCGCCGATCTTCATGTTCAGTCCGAGCTCGGCTGCGATCTGGCGCGAGCGGATCATCGTCTCATGCTCGCGGGCGCGGGCGGCCTTGAATTTCTCGATATCCTGTTCGGATGCCTTGCGGAAGATTCGCTTCATCTCCGCGTCGCGGCGTGTCCCGCTCTTCTTCATCTGAAGATGCACGAGCGGACCTGTCAGCATCACCTTCCCGATGTCGTGACCCGGAGAGGCCTCCACCGCCACCCAATCCCCCTTCTTCAGGGGGATGCGGTCGGGATTGGTATAGAATGCCGCCCGGGTATTCTTGAAGAGCACCTGCACTATCTCCGTCTCATCCTCCGGGGTATACTTTATCCCCGCGAGCCAGTCGGTGACGTGGAGGGTGCCCCTCATTTCATTTATATTCTCTGCCATAGGCTAAGGGATGCTTCTGTTATTTCGCGAACGCCACGGCGCGGGTCTCGCGGATGACGGTGATCTTAACCTGGCCCGGATAGGTCATCTCATCCTGGATCTTCTTGGCGATCTCTGCCGACAGTTTCTCGGTCTCCTGATC
Organism: bacterium; assembly: GCA_014802625.1. Taxonomy (GTDB): domain Bacteria; phylum Bacteroidota; class Bacteroidia; order Bacteroidales; family Muribaculaceae; genus Lepagella. The sequence goes on from JAAVBX010000015.1 coordinate 54,751, forward strand.
GGTTATCTTGTCGGCCCCTACGATTACGCGCAGCTCGCGACCCGCCTGGATAGCGTAGGTCTTGATGACTCCGGGATATGAGAGGGCCAGCTGCTCAAGGTCGTTGAGACGTTTGATGTAGGCCTCCACGATCTCGCGGCGCACACCCGGGCGCGCGCCTGAAATGGCATCGCAGACCTGCACGATGGGAGCCAGCAGCGAAGTCATCTCCACCTCGTCGTGGTGCGCTCCGATGGCGTTGCAGATTTCAGGCTTCTCCTTGAATTTCTCCGCCAGTTTCATGCCGAGAAGCGCGTGGGGCAGCTCCGGCTCATCATCGGGCACCTTGCCTATATCGTGGAGCAGACCGGCGCGGCGCGCCTTCTTCGGATTGAGACCGAGTTCGGATGCCATCACGGCGCAGAGATTGGCCGTCTCGCGGGCATGCTGAAGGAGATTCTGGCCATAGGATGAACGGTATTTCATCTTTCCGACCATGCGGATCAGCTCGGGATGCAGTCCGTGGATACCGAGGTCGATGGCCGTGCGTTTGCCGGTCTCGATAATTTCCTCCTCGACCTGACGGCGCACTTTGGCCACGACCTCCTCGATGCGGGCGGGATGGATGCGGCCATCCACCACGAGCTGATGCAACGCCAGACGCGCTATCTCGCGGCGCACGGGATCGAAGCCCGAGAGCACGATGGCCTCCGGCGTGTCGTCGACGATAATCTCGATTCCCGTGGCTGCCTCAAGCGCCCGTATGTTGCGCCCCTCGCGGCCGATGATACGTCCCTTGATTTCATCGTTGTCGATATGGAAGACGGTGACGGAGTTCTCGATGGCCGTCTCGGTGGCAACGCGCTGTATCGACTGGATGACGATTCGCTTGGCCTCTTTCGTGGCAGTCAGCTTGGCGTCGTCGATGATATCGTTGATATATCCGGCCGCCTGGGTCTTGGCCTCCTCCTTGAGGGATTCCACGAGTTTCTCTCGCGCCTCATCGACCGAAAGGCCGGAGATACGCTCAAGTTCGGCGCGCGTTTCGCCGACGAGACGGTCGAGCTCGGCGTTGGTCTCGGCCACACGTCGGTCGAGCTCCTCCTGACGGGCCTCGACGGCCTTCTCGCGGTTGTCGAGATTCGAGGCGCGGGAGTCGATCTCCTTCTTGCGGCGGTTGAGGTCGCCCTGCTGCTGATTGAGCTGCATCTCGCGCTGCTTGGCGCGAGCCTCGGCTGTCTGCACTTTGGAGAGGCGCTGCGAGGCGTTGCGCTCGGCGTCGGCCTCGATCTTCAGCCCCTCTTCACGGGATTTGAGAAGAGTCTTCTCCTTGATGACCTCCGCCTCGCGGGTGGCCTCGTCAAGTATGACGTTGGCTCTTGACTGAGCCTGCTTCTTGCTCATATAGGAGGCTACGGCATAGCCGATCGCCAGACCTACGAGCACACATATTATCCAGATTGCTATATCCATGATATGATGTCAGATAAGAAATTGTTTGTTTATAGGGTTTTAAGGTTAAACATAATATACGACGAAAGCCGCGGATCTGCATCCGCAGGCGCGCATTCGGGGGCGTCTGCAGGGGCATCCACGCGGCATGGCAGGGTCTTTTTTTATCCATTATCCTCAGGCCCGATGAGGAGGTCGAGTCGGGCGGAGATTTCCGACAGTTCACGCGACATAGTCTCGTATCTCTCGGAAAGATCGTAAAAGAAGGAGGCGTATTGATAGGCGATCATGGCCGTGAGCTCCTGCGGAGTTTTCCTCGGGAATTTCACTCGCCAGTCGGAGTAAAGGTCATTGATGGCCTTCTCCGTATCGCGTACGCGGTCCTGTTTCTGATATGGCACGGTGAGCTGTATCGGCTCGCCTGCTATGTTGATTTCAAGTTTTACGGTATCCTTTGCCATAGCGGGGATGCTGCCGGCTGAAGCCGGCGCGCGAGATGGGAGGGAGAGGTGGTGCCGGGTTGATGGTCCGGTCGGGGAGAGAGGGCTCTTTGCCGCTCAGAGCTCGGAGGGCTCGTTGCGGAGAAGGTTAATGGCGGAATCGACCTTGCGGATCAATGCCGCTATGGTCTTGCGGGCGGTCACGAGCGCGTCGGGCGTGTCGGCAAGACGATGCGAGACCGTCAGATATTCCACATCGAGACGCGCTCTGTGGAGCTCGTCGCGGGTCTCGTCAAGATCTGTCTCCAGATCCGATATGCGGCTCTCCAGCTCCTTGATATGCTCGCGCGCTTCGTCGCGTTGGGCGGCGAGCTCGCGGATTTTTTCTCTTATGTCGGCCAAGGTGGCCGGTGGAGGAGTCGGCATACGCCTACAAAGTTAATCATTATTTTCCATAATGCGAAATTCCACGACCGAAAAAACGACCGTGGAGTATGCGCTGTCACCCCTCTGCGGGGAATATGGTCAGTGGAATCAATACCACTGTATGCCGTTTGTCGTCGAGGAGTGCTTGTCGTATTTGAGGTCCTTGAGCATCGATGAGTTGACGGCGATGTGGAAGTTGTAGGATTTATAGGGGCCTACGGGCACGAACGAGGCCGACATCGAGAAGCAATGCAGGTCGCGCGTGATGGTGCAGTTCATGTAGGCTATCTTCTTGAGATCGAAGTTGTAGGAGGCCGACATCGAGAAACTCCAGTTCTTCGTCGGGCGGATATTGCCCGATACGGAGAGGTTCTGTGTGAACTTGCCGTTGTATTCCAGCTTGTCGTAGTTGAAGTCGCCGTATCCGTAGTTGACGGAGTAGTTGAACGTCAGGCTCCACGGACATTCCCAAGGCTCGTAGCCGTCGGCGTCGGCCTGCGATTCCTCTTTCCTGGCGTTGGCGCGCCGCATCGCCACGCGCTGCCGGAAATCATCAGGCTCCGATGAGCCGCCGAATGCCTCCTCGTCGGTGATATTTTCATCATTGTCATTGGGATCCGATCCCGCTCCGCTCTCCTTCTTGCGGCGGAAGGTGGCGTTGTTGAAGGTGTAGGAGAAGGAGGTGCCTGTCGAAGCGAGGCGCACCCATCCCTTCCCGGCCTTCCAGCGGGGCACATTAACGCGCACGGGGCTACCGGAGGGGGAGAGCCGGTAGGTGTAGGGATCCCAGTTGGCCGATAGACTGAGGTTGAAGTTCTTGACGAGGCGCAGCATTATCGAGGTCGTGACATTGCTCCAATTCATGGAGTCGGCCGCGAAGTTATAGCTCTGGCCGATGGTGAAGTTCTCGATCAGGGAGATTTTCTTCACTCCGGTGGAGTCGGCGTCTGATTTGACCTTCATCTCAAGGTTATTGGCCAGATTGACCGATATCACTCCCGATTTCCCCGCGCTCGGTGAGCCGTAGACTCCGTGTGAGAAGTAGTTGTAGCGTTGCGTCACGAGGTTGCCGTTGGCGTCGGGACGCTGATAGCTGCCGAATACTCCCCAGCCAGGGGCCGAGAAGTCGGGGGCCGCCGAGATGGAGACCGTCGGCGTGAGGACGTGGCGTATCATCTGCACCTTGTCTCCCAGGAACGGCAGCGGCTGGAAGAAGCCGTAGATCTTTGTGTCGAAGGAGAGCGATGCGTTGAAATCGAAGATGTTGTAGAAGGAGTAGGTCGTATCCTGCACCTCCGCGTTGGCGTTCGGATCCCATTGCCGCAGAATCTTCGACGTGTACATCCTGTCGTTGAGCGTCACCGCAGGGGAGACGTTGATGTATTTGAACAGTGAGAATGTCGCCGAGATAGGCACATAGTGCTTCAATCCGTTGCGCCAGTCCTTTATCAGACTTTTCTTGAAGAATTGGTCCTGCCGCGCGGTGAGGGAGTTCTGGAATTGACCGGTGTAGGATAGACGTATCTTTTCATACCAGCGCTCTCCGCCGACACTCTTCTTGCGTTTGAAGGGGGCTGTCTGCGCGAGGGTCACTGTCAGGTTGGGGAAGCTGACGGAGATCGTCGAGTCCTGTGTGCGCTGTGAGAGCGACGCATTGGCCGACATGCTCCACTTCGAGTTGGGAAAGCGGTAGGTGAGGTTGACGGTCGATGATTTGGTGTTCTCCGTGAAGGAGTTGTTGTAGTAGGAGTTGAGGTCGTTGCGGGTGTAGCCGGAGGTCGTGAAGTTGACGGAGGCCGAGAAGTTGAGGTTAGGGTTGGCCTTGGTGTCCATCGAGTGATTCCATACCACCTGGAAGTTGTTCTGCTTCGAATAGTCGGGCATCCCCTTGTCGCCATAGATGGTCGTGATATAGGAGATATCGAATGCGCCGCTGAATTTGTAGCGTTTCCTGTAGCTGGAATGTCCCGAGACTCCCCATGAACCTTTGGTGTAGATCTCACCCCTCACAGCGAGGTCCACATAGTCGCTGAAGGCGAAATAGTAGCCTCCGTCGCGCATATAGAAGCCTCGGTTGTAGTCCTCGCCGAATGACGGGAAGATGATTCCGCTCGAATAATCTTCCGAGAAAGGGAAATAGCCGAAGGGGAGGGCTATCGGGGTGGGGACATCGGCCAGCACCAGCCATGCCGGACCCGTGACGACATCCTTCTTCGGGCGCATCTTTCCCCGCGTGATGTTGAAGTAGAAGTGCGGGTGCTCATGGTTGTCGCAGGTGGTGTATTTGCCATCCTGCAGGAAGAATGACCCGTCGGGATTCTTCTTTGTTATGCCGCTCTGCAGGTATCCCTCCCCCTGCTCGGTGATGACATTGGTGATATAGCCCCTTTCCGACTTGAAGTTATACCGCATCCCCTCCGATTCGTAGGTCGTGCCATGCTCGGAGAATATGGGATTGCCGGATATGTTGCCCAGAGAGTCGGGCATGCCTGTGGCCGAGACGAGAGCGGAGTCGAGCACCATCTCGATTTTGGCGGAGTTGAGCTTGAATTCCTGATATTCCACCTGGCCGTCGCCATAGAGGAATGCCTTGTCCTGCCCGATGAGCAGCATGGAATCCTTGGCGGAGAAGGCCACGGCTCCTGTCAGATCTGAATTGTCGGGATTGAGGTTCAGTCGCGACATCCTGACGCGGTCCGACGGCATGACCGCCGCGGCGGAATCTGCCGGCTCCACGTTCTCCTCCGGCATCGTCAGACCGCTGATTTCCGACCGGTTCGAGAGGATACTTGAATCTGCCGTATCGGAGCGACGTGCCTGAAGGGGATTCCCGGCTGAATCCGGAATCTCCTGCGTATCGGGCAATCGCAGCAGGCTGAGCGAATCCTGACCGACCTCCCGCTGCCATCCTCCTCTGTTGGTGGATACCTTGCGTGGCGACGTGCCGGGTGTGGCCATGGCGGCGGCCACGACTGATGACAGTATTATGTATGGGAATGCTCGCTTCAAGATGCCGGTTGTTGCTTTACTCCTGTCGCGGACTCTGAGGTTGAAGCAACTTCACTCTCCGCCGGAGGGAATTTCCTGCAAATTTACTAAAAAAACTGTAATCGGGCAATATTATGGATATGTTAACACTCCTTTAACCTTTTTATCCCAGCAGTCGGTGCAGCTCCATGAAGCGCTCCAAAGGTGCCTCGCCATGACGCGCCATCCCTGCCGTCACCTCTTCGAGAGTCTTGCGGCGTGTCAGCGATGAGGGATTCTTTGAGTAGAATTTGTCGGCGTAACAGATGATTTTCTCCTCTATGGTCACCGGCAGCATGTCGCGTGCCGGCAGGGGGAGGGCTTCCTCGATTATCTCCTCGGCGGTAAGGCCGGAGCCTGTGTGGCGTTCGCAGACGCGGGCGTGGCGAAGCATCCCGGCCTCGGCCAGCATGCGCGCCCCCTCCACTCCGTGGCATATGTAGGGGAGCTCGCCGTGGCAGTATATGCCCGGGGCGTCGCAGGCCACAATGCCTATGTCATGGAGCATTGCCGCCTCCTCCACGAATTTACGGTCGGCCTTCAGCTCCGGATGCGCGTCGCATATCTCGAGTGCCATATCGGCCACGGCGCGGGAATGCGTGTAAAGCAGCTCCCGCAGGCGGGGTTCGGAGGGATAATGACGTAGAATTTGATCTGTATGAGTCATAAATAAAATATATTACGGGCGGTCCGGGTTGTTTTCGGGCCGCCCGCAAGGGATTATATCGTCAAGGGATTATTTCTCGTCGAATTCGATGATTTCACACCAGCCGTGCTCGTCGGGCACCTCGCCATACTGTATGCCGCGCAGTGCGTCATAGAGTTTTGTGGTCATTTCGCCGGCTTTACCCTCCTCGCCATAGGTGTAGACCTTGCCGTTGTCGAGGTCGTCGATGCGGCCGATCGGAGAGCAGACGGCGGCTGTGCCGCAGGCGGAGCATTCCTCGAAGGTCTCGAGTTCCGACAGAGGAATCTGACGGCGTTCCACCTTCATGCCCAGATCCTTGGCAAGCTCGCAGAGCGACATGTTGGTGATCGAGGGGAGCACTGTCGATGAGTCGGGAGTGATATATGTGTTATCCTTTACGCCGAAGAAGTTGGCCGCGCCGCACTCGTCGAGATATTCCTTCTCTTTCGGATCGAGATAGAGCATCACGGAGTAGCCGAGCTCATGAGCCTTCTGGCCGGCGTTGAGGGAGGCTGCGTAGTTGCCGCCGATCTTGATGGAGCCTGTGCCCTTCGGAGCTACACGGTCATATTCTCTCGACATGCAGACCTTGATGGGCTTGAAGCCGTTCTTGAAGTAGGGGCCTACGGGAGTCACGAGCATGATGACCATATACTCGTCGGCAGGGGCGACGCCGACCTGGGCGGAGATACCGATTTCAAGCGGACGGATGTAGAGCGATGCGCCTGTGCCGTAGGGGGGGATGAAACGCTCGTTGAGTTTCACGACCTTGCGCACCATCTCGCAGAAGAGCTCCACGGGCATCGGCTGCATCGAGATACCCTCGGCCGAGCGGATGAAACGCTTTGCGTTCTCCTCCATGCGGAATACGCGGACTTTGCCATCCTTGCCTCGGAAGGCTTTCAGACCCTCGAAGGATTCCTGGCCGTAGTGAAGGCAGGCGGCCGCGATGTGCATGGGCACGTATTCGGAGTCGGAGACTTCGATCGGACCCCATTTGCCATCTTTATATGTGCAGCGCACGTTGTAGTCAGTCTTGGTGTAGGAGAATGAGAGTTTTTCCCACTCGAGATTCGGTTCGTTCATTTGGTATTTAAAATTTGATTTATGGTTAGTCTCATTTTTATTGTCAAAGCGCCACCTTGCATGTCAGCTCTCCCGATTTGATGATGTAGACGCCGTGGGCCTGGACGGAAAGCTGCGATGTCCCGGCCGGAAGATTCTCGCGGCTGACGAGCTGGCCGAGTATCGTGTAGACCTTTATCTGCACCGGTTTCGAGGAGTTGACTACGATTACCCCTTTGCCCGTGCGTATCTCGATGTCGGTCTCTTTGACCACAGTCTTGGCATCCTGATGCTCGGTTTTCGTCTGTTCCCATTTCGGCTGGGCCGCATGGAGCGGGGCGGCTGTCAGCATGAGGCCGACCGCCACCGGGAGCAAGCGTCTGAGCGCCGCTCCCCGGGTTACCTTGAGATATCCGCCGAGGGTTTTCATACCTTAGTAGTCACTTTGCGATGTAAAGGTAATATAAATCAACTTCACTGCAAAACTTTTTAAGCAAAATTATTGGGCGGAAGTTAATTTTTCAAAAAATATTAAGGCTCCCCGCGGCATCTGAGCCGTGGGGAGCCTTTTATGAGATATTCAGTGGGGTTCTTGATTAGTTCTGAGCGGGAGCTGCAGCGCTGTCAGCGGCGGGAGCGACCTCAACGTTCTCCTCAACGGCTACTGCGGTGTCGCCGTTGGCAGTGTCGACTGCCTCTACAACCTCTACATTCTCCTCAACAACAGCTGCGCTGTCGTTCTGATTGTTCTCCTTGTTGGAGCAAGCGCTGAGACCGAGCATTGCTACGGCAGCTGCGCAAAGCATGATTTTCTTCATGATGTTATAATGTTTTTTTAATTTTGGATTATTCGGATTCGGTTTTACTTACCCTCCTTCTGGAGCTGCTCCTTGAGAGCCTGAAGCGCGGAGAGGTCGCCGAGAGTTGTCTTCTCGATTGCGGGAGCGGCTACCTCCTCCTCCTGCTTGCGGGGCTTCTTGGGAGCCTTGGCTGCGCGGGCCTCGTTCTTCACGGCGTCCTCAGCGATGCGTGAGTGGGAGAGGATGATGCGCTTGGAGTCTTTGTTAAACTCGATCACCTTGAAGTTGAGCTTCTCGTTGAGCTTGGCCTGTGTGCCATCCTCTTTCACGAGGTGCTTGGGAGTTGCGAAGCCTTCCACACCACCTTCGAGTGAGATGACAGCGCCCTTGTCCATAACCTCTGTGATTGTGCCCTCGTGGATCGAACCTACTGTGTAGCGACCCTCGAATGTATCCCAGGGGTTCTCCTCAAGCTGCTTGTGGCCGAGGCTCAGACGACGGTTGCCCTTGTCGATCTCGAGCACCTGAACGTCGATGTTGCTGCCTACGGATGTGAATTCCGAGGGGTGCTTGATCTTCTTGGTCCAGGAGAGGTCGGAGATGTGGATGAGACCGTCTACGCCCTCTTCGATCTCTACGAAGACACCGAAGTTGGTGAAGTTGCGCACCTTGGCTGTGTGGCGGCTGCCGATTGCATATTTCTGCTCGATGTTCTCCCAGGGATCGTTCTTGAGCTGCTTGATGCCGAGGCTCATCTTACGCTCGTCGCGGTCGAGAGTCAGGACAACTGCCTCCACCTCGTCACCTACCTTGAGGAAGTCGTGAGCGGTGCGCAGGTGCTGGCTCCATGACATTTCGGATACGTGGATAAGACCCTCTACGCCCGGCTGAACCTCAACGAATGCGCCGTAGTCGGCCATAACGACAACTTTACCGTTGACGTGGTCGCCAACCTTGAGGTTGGGATCAAGTGCATCCCAGGGATGGGGCATGAGCTGCTTGATACCGAGGGCGATACGCTTCTTCTCGTCGTCAAAGTCGAGGATAGCGACCTTGATGTCCTGATCAAGCTCGACAACTTCGCGGGGATCCGATACACGGCCCCAGGAAAGGTCGGTGATGTGTACGAGACCGTCGACACCGCCGAGGTCCACGAATACGCCGTAGGGAGTGATGTTCTTGACTTTGCCCTCGAGCACCTGGCCCTTCTCGAGCTTGGAGATGATCTCCTTCTTCTGCTGTTCGAGCTCGGCCTCGATGAGTGCCTTGTGGGATACGACAACGTTCTTGAACTCCTGGTTGATCTTGACAACCTTGAATTCCATTGTCTTGTCGACGTATACGTCATAGTCGCGGATGGGGCGAACGTCGATCTGCGAGCCGGGAAGGAATGCCTCGATGCCGAAGATGTCGACGATCATGCCGCCTTTCGTGCGGCTCTTGACGTAGCCCTTGATAACCTCGTCGTTCTCCAGTGCCTGGTTGACGCGGTCCCAGGAGCGGGTCTGGCACGCCTTCTTGTGGGAAAGGCGAAGCTGACCATTCTTGTCTTCGAGGGCCTCGATGAATACCTCTACCTCGTCGCCGACCTTCAGGTCGGGGTTGTAGCGGAATTCGGATACAGGGATGATGGCGTCGGACTTCATGCCGATATCGACGCGCACTTCGCGCTTGGTGATGGATTTCACCTTGCCGGTTACAACTTCGTTATCTTTGGCAGTGGTCAGAGTCTCGTCGTAGATCTTCTCTACGTCGGCGAAGCTCTTGTCGCCTACGACATTGCCTTTCTCATAGGCTTCCCAGTCGAAATCCTCGATGGGGGTTTGAATTTTCAATTCAGACATTAAATGTTAATAAATGGGTTTATGAATCTCTTCCTGCCGCACACGATACGGCAAGCGCGGCAAAGTTAGTGATTTTTTTCGTAATCCACAAACTTTGCCGCGCTATTTAATGAATTATGCGGTTAAAAATCATGAATTTATGCTTTTTTCCTCCGGTTTCGGGGCTTTTCCACCCCTTCCGGTGGCCTCTTCCGGCCTATAGGGCGAGCATTGCCGACTCTGCGGAGAGGGAGTCGCGGTAGGTGGTGCGGTCGGTCTCTACTATGCGGTCGAAGTCGGCGGCTCCTCTCAGGATCTCTTCGGCTGTCGGGCGGAGCCGCTCGGGAAATCTGGCTGCTATCCAGCGCATCTCGAGCTGACGATAGTCGGCGAAGGCTTTGTCGAAGATGCCTTCGCGCTCTTCCACACTCTCGGCGTGCAGCCCCTCGCGCATCACTCTGCGCGGCATCGGCTGCCCGGCCAGGTCGGTCCATATGCCGGAGTCTCGCTCGATCTGTTCTTCATCGGAGGGTAGCGGGGGAAACTCCCACTCCTCGGCGGCTTTCCCGGTGGGGAAGAATGTCTTGGCCAGATATTTCATCACTCCTAAGTGATATAGTTTCATGGCGCGTTCGAGTGAGGCGCGGGAGAGTTTCATCCCTTTGTAGCGGTGGTAGCGGTCATCGTCGGCCGGACGCGACAGCATCGGGCGTATCGTCTCTATAGCGTCGATCATGGCGTTGACCGTGACGGGATTGAGCACATCGAATATGACGCGGTCTCTGAGCGGCACCCCGGCCCGCGCGCGGCGGTCGCGGTCGGGCCATTTGAGCTCGTCGCGCAATAGGCCGCATGAACGCAGCATCACGGCCGGCACTACTACTGTGGCTCCCTGCGGATCGCCGAACAGGTAGGAGAATGGGAATTCCTTTGAATCGGGATGGGTCTTGTGCTGACCCATCAGCAGCGAGAATGCCCCGATATTGGCCCCGAGCATTAGGTAGGAGCCGGAGGAGGTCTTGACTCCACGCTCCAGCACGCCCCAGTGTACCGGTCCGAGTTTGTACATATGGTTGCTCTGGTTGGTCGAGGAACCGGCGTTCATGAAGGATGTCTGGCAACCGATCAGCAACGTCCCTTTATGCACCGATACCGTGTATGGCCCGGCGAATAGCGCGCATGCTTCCCCGTTTTCCATCGTGCAGTTGGCGAAGAAAAGGGAGTCATGGGCGGTGAAGCCTTTCTCAAGCCGCACACCCTGCCCTACGAAGCAATGGCGCAAAATAACGCCCGATTCCACCCGTCCATCCTCGATTATGAAGCCTTCGGCATCGACTCCGGCTCCGATGCAGGCTATGGGTGTGGTCTCTTCGGGAGCGTTGTTGAAGATGGAGCCGTCGCGGAGCGCGCGGGCCCCCTCGATGGTTACTCTATGGTCTACATGGACGTTGTGCATAAAGCCGCATCCGCGGATGACGGCTCCGCGCCCGATGCGGGGGTGAAGGTGCAGCGAGTCGATGTAGTCCTGTGTCTGCGTGTAGATCTCTTCGGCGTTAATGCGTTTTGCGCGGGCCATCAGCATGGCCGATTGCGCCGAGAGGCCGGGGTAAATCATCACTTCCCGCGAGCCGGTCTCGTCGAGCACGGCCACGCGCATCCCCACGCCGCAGAGAGGCTGACGGTCGTAGGATATGCGGCCGCAGTCTTCGATGGTGGCCTCATCTTCGACGGTCGCTCCGGTTATGGCGGAGCGGATATTGCGGATTCTGACGCCGTCGCCGATCGCGCTATCCTCGATGCAGGCATTGCGGATGCCGCAGCGCGGATGGCTCCTGCGGTCGAGCCGGCCGATGCTGACGTCGCCGGCAAACTCCGTGTCGCGGATAAGCGAGAGGTCGCAGCCGGGCCGTATGCTTACGCGGCTCCAGTCTTCGGCCATGCAGCCGTTCCCTTCGAGAAAGCTTATCTGCTCGGGGGTAAGCCGGGGCCATTCCTCGTGGCGTTCAGTCGTTGCCGTCCGGGTTTCCCTCTGCTCCGGAATCCGGTCGGGGGTCGGTGATGGAGTCATTGTCATCATATGTCTGGTATAGGAAATCGTTATAGGGGAAACGCTGCGTGTGAATCTCTTTTGCCTTCTCGTAGAGCATATCTTTTAGCTCGGCGATATTGGTCTTCTCTTTGGCGGAGATGAAGACGCAGTTGTTGTTCATCTTCGCCATCCAGGTCTTCTTGAATTCATCGAGCGAGATGTTCTCGCGGGTCGCCGGAGTGAGGTCGTCGGGATCTTTCGGCTTATACTTAAATGCGTCGATTTTGTTGAATACGAGGATTACGGGCTTGTTTTCCGCTCCGCAGATGTCATGGAGTGTCTTTTCGACTACTTCGATCTGTTCCTCGAAGTTGGGGTGGGAGACGTCGACCACGTGTACGAGCAGATCGGCGTCGCGCACCTCGTCGAGGGTCGATTTGAAGGAGTTGACGAGATGGGTCGGAAGCTTGCGTATGAAGCCGACGGTATCGGTCATCAGGAAGGGGAGGTTGTCGATCGTCACCTTGCGCACGGTGGTGTCGAGCGTGGCGAAGAGCTTGTTCTCGGCGAATACGTCGCTCTTGCTCAGTAGGTTCATAAGGGTGGATTTGCCGACATTGGTGTATCCCACCAGGGCTACGCGTGTCAGTTTCCCCCGGTTCTTGCGCTGGATGTTTTTCTGGCGGTCGATGTCGCGGAGTTCCTCTTTGAGGCGCGAGATTTTGTCGAGGATTATTCGGCGGTCGGTCTCGATCTGGGTTTCGCCGGGGCCTCGCATACCGATACCGCCTCGCTGACGTTCGAGGTGGGTCCACATCCTCGTCAGTCTCGGAAGCAGATATTGATATTGCGCCAGTTCCACCTGGGTGCGGGCCGTGGCCGTCTGCGCGCGTTTGGCGAAGATGTCGAGGATGAGGCTGGTGCGGTCGAGTATCTTGACTTTCAGCTCTTTCTCGATGTTGGCCACCTGTTTTGGGGAGAGATCGTCATCGAATATGACGAGGCCGATCTCCTCCTTCTCTACGAAGTCGGCGATTTCCTGAAGCTTGCCTGTTCCGACATATGTGCGGGGATTCGGATAATCGAGTTTCTGCACGAAGCGGGCCACGGGTTCGGCCCCCGCCGTATGGGCGAGGAAATCGAGTTCATCAAGATATTCGTTGACCTTGGCCTCGGATTGATCGCGGGTGACGAGACCTACGAGCACTGTGCGTTCGTTGGCCTCCTGCTGTATTATATTGTCTTCAAGCATCGGATGTCTTGGTTATGATTATTTTCGGGTTAAGTAGTTGCTAAGAATTAATGAACAGATAAAACGAAGTTATTTTTGAGCAGATTAGCCTGCGGAGTGAAGGAGCATACACCGCTATGCGACTGAACGACAAAGGCTAAGATGCCAA
>JAAVBX010000016.1 GCA_014802625.1 bacterium
GACAGAGCGGTGATAAAAGAGATTAAGGTGATGATAGCATAAGGGCTCCACCTCTTCCCATTCCGAACAGAGAAGTTAAACCTTATCACGCCGATGGTACTGCGAAAGCGGGAGAGTAGGTAATCGCCCCCTTAGAGAAAGAGTGAGTTTAAAAGACTCACTCTTTTTTTGTATATGTCAAACCCTTATCCGGCCGGTGATGGAAAAATTAATGGAGGGCGGCATTATTGCCGCCCCGTGCCGTCTGCGGTATTCTCTCGCGTGCAGGAGGCAGCCCCCGCCGTCGCTAAGCTCCTCCCCGCTTTAGCCCCGTGGCCCCTTCGAATTTCCTCTCAATTATTTGCAATTTCAATCTATTTTTTGTAACTTTGCATTGCCGATTATATCCAAACGTTCATCGCGGTATCTGCAATACGCAACTCTGGCCGGTTGTAGTAGATGTCACGATGGATAATGGAGCGTTTTGTTGTGTCGGGAGCTTCCATTCCCTATCAATCGAACCTCCTTGGTCGGATCCCCTTCGGGTCTCGCCCCGATGTGTACCGGCCGAATGAGTAATAATCATCTTATCTGAAATTTAAAAGTGGATACTTTAAGTTACAAGACTCTCTCCGCTACCCCCGCTACTATCGAGAAAAAGTGGGTGGTAATCGACGCAGAAGGACAGGTGCTCGGCCGTCTCTGCTCTATCGTGGCTAAAATCCTTCGTGGTAAAAACAAGCCCGATTTCACTCCCAACCTCGACTGCGGCGACAACGTGATCGTTATCAACGCCGACAAGGTCATCATGACTAATGACAAGATGAACAAGCGTGAGTATCTCCGCTACACCGGTTATCCCGGCGGCCAGCGCGCTTTCACTCCCGCTGACCTCATGGAGAAGTCTTACAAGAAAACCGTTCACGCCGGCAAGCACCCCCTCTTCATCAAGGTCGTGAAGGGTATGCTCCCCAAGACTAAACTCGGCGCCGCTCAGCTGCGCAACCTTTATGTTTACAACTCTGCCGAGCACCCCTTCGGCGACCAGAACCCCACATTGCTCGACATCAATAAAATCAAATAAGGAAGATGGAAAAAGTAAATGCAATTGGCCGCCGCAAAGCTGCCGTGGCTCGTGTATATCTCACTGAAGGCAATGGCCAGATCGTGATCAATAAGCGTCCCTTCGACGTATACTTCCCGTCTTCGATCCTTCAGTATGTCGTAATGCAGCCCCTCAACACTCTTGAGGCTGCCGGTAAGTACGATATCCTCGTTCACCTCGACGGAGGTGGCTTCAAGGGTCAGGCCGAGGCTCTCCGTCTCGCTATCGCCCGCGCTCTCGTTAAGATCAATCCCGAGGATAAGGCCGCTCTCCGCGCCGAAGGCTTCATGACTCGCGACGCTCGCACCGTAGAGCGTAAGAAACCCGGTCAGCCCAAGGCTCGTAAGCGCTTCCAGTTCTCCAAGCGTTAATCAGATTTCTTTTCCGTATATATGGCGTCTCCTGCGTAGAGTCGCCATATATGCGGTTGAATATAGTGTTTAGCATCTAAATTCTCCGGATGGCATGTATGTCCGCTCTACGGGCCATCAACCCTACCGGAGGATTCATTTGACAAAGAACGTAAACAATCTTTTTTTAAAATGGCAACACCCACTTTTGAACAGCTCCTCGAGGCTGGCTGCCACTTCGGCCACCTCAAGCGCAAATGGAATCCCGCAATGGCTCCCTATATCTTCATGGAGCGCAACGGTATCCACATCATCGACCTCTACAAGACTGCAGCTAAAATCGAAGAGGCTGCTAACGCTCTCAAGCAGATCGCTAAGAGCGGCAAGAAGGTGCTCTTCGTAGCTACCAAGAAGCAGGCTAAGGAGGCTATCGCTGAGAAGGCAGCTGCCGTCAACATGCCCTACGTTATCGAGCGTTGGCCCGGCGGTATGCTCACCAACTTCCCGACTATCCGCAAGGCCGTCAAGAAAATGACTCAGATCGACAAGATGACCAAGGACGGCACTTTCGATAACCTCTCGAAGCGCGAGAAACTTCAGATCACTCGCCAGCGTGCCAAGCTTGAGAAGAACCTCGGTTCTATCGCCGATCTTTCCAAGCTCCCCGCCGCTCTTTTCGTCGTTGACGTTATGAAGGAGCACATCGCTGTCGCTGAGGCTAACCGTCTCGGTATCCCCGTATTCGGTATCGTCGACACTAACTCCGATCCCGAAAACATCGATTTCGTTATCCCCGCCAACGACGACGCTTCAAAGAGCATCGACGTTATTCTCGGTGCCGTAACTGCCGCTATGGCCGAGGGTCTGGAGGAGCGCAAGGTCGAGAAGGCCGACGCTCCCGAGGAGGATAAGGAGGCTGACGCTCCCGCAGCAGGCAAGCGTCGTCGCGTTCGTCGCAATGACTCCGCTCCCGCCGCTGAGGTAACTGAGACTGTTGAGACTGTCGAGACTGAGGCTCCCGCAGCCGAGTAATCAAGACAGTTGTCCCAACCGAATTTTTTAACTGATAATTATCTTTTACTCCTATTATGGCAGTATCAATTGAAGATATCAAGAAACTGCGCCACATGACCGGCGCCGGTATGATGGATTGCAAGAACGCTCTCGCCGAGACTGAAGGCAATATCGAGGCTGCAATCGAAATCATCCGTAAGAAGGGTCAGGCTGTGGCTGCCAAGCGTGAGGACCGTCAGGCTTCCGAGGGCTGTGTGCTCGCCGGTGTTAAGCCCGGTTTCGCCGCTATCGTGGCTCTCAAGTGTGAGACTGACTTCGTAGCCAAGAATGAGTCTTTCCGCGCTCTCACCAAGGCTATCCTCGACAAGGCTGTTGAGGCCGGTGCAAAGTCTCTCGAGGAGGTTGCAGCTCTCGATCTTAACGGTCGCACTGTAGCCGAGAACATCACTGATGAAATCGGTAAGACCGGTGAGAAGATGGAGCTCGGTGCCTACGAGTATGTTGAGGCTCCCAGCGTAGCTTCTTACGACCACCTTAACAATAAGCTCTCCACTATCGTTGGTTTCAACATGGAGGGTGTAAGCACTGAGGTTGGCAAGGAGATTGCAATGCAGGTTGCCGCCATGAATCCCGTCGCTGTTGACCGCGAGGCTGTCCCCGCCTCCATCATCGAGGAGGAGAAGGCTGTGGCTATCGAGAAGACTAAGTCTGAGCAGGTGCAGAAGGCTGTTGACGCCGCTCTCAAGAAGGCCGGTCTCAACCCCAACCACTTTGACAGCGAGGATCACATCGCTTCTAACCTCTCCAAGGGCTGGTTCACTGAGGAGGACGCAGCTAAGGCTCGCGAAATCATCAAGACTGTTTCCGAGCAGAAGGCAGCTAATCTTCCCCAGCAGATGATCGACAATATCGTCAATGGTCGTATCAACAAGTACTATAAGGAGAATTGCCTTATGGAGCAGGAATACACCCGCGACGCTACTCTGACTGTAGGTCAGTTCCTCGATCAGACTGCAAAGGGTCTCGCTGTTGTAAGCTTCAAGCGCGTTAACCTCAACGAGGATTAATCCGATTCCGATTTTGCCGTCACGCTAAATCTCCATTTTGCGTCACGGTAAATCAAAATAAATATAAATGCCGCGTTCCCGACAGGTAACGCGGCATTTATATTTATTTAGTAATCGCTTCGTTGGTATGATTTCATCAAGCTTATACCCGGGTCTGGAGAAATACTGAGTCATGATAGCTCTCCGTCGATCGAGGCCACGAATTGGGCTATCGTCGGGTTGGAATCAAGTATATCCTTCAGCAGCTCTTTGGGGCCAAGCATCTCGACGACGTTGGATGTGTCGATATCCACCTGCAGTGTGAGGAAGTCATTGTGAAGATTATCGCGGAGATATTCCATCAGATCGGTCATGGCCGTATCGTAAGCCTGTCGTAGGGCCGGATGATCAACCGTCACGCGGAAGGTCTCCTCATTGATTTTCTCAGGATTCCCTTTGCGCATCGCGGATATGAGTATATGCTTATCCTCATTACGATGCATGTACTCCTGCCAGAACTTCAGGAAGTCTGACAGTTCCACCTTCTCGCGCGGGCGCTGAAGCGAGTCTTTTGTGATTTCCGTTTTCCCCGATACGTTTGATTGCCCCTCTTTCCGTCTCCCTCTTACGGTCTTGCGTCCCTCTCCGGATGGCGCGGGCGCCGGGGATTGAGGTGTGACAGAGACTGACGGGGAGTCATGAGTGCCGGACGGAATCGTCGGTTCACTTGGTTGATGGGCGGATGTGGATGGATCTGCCGACGGAGAAGTTACTGATGGGGGAGCTGACGTGATATGTTCAGGTGCCTTAGTCGGCTCGCTTGCCGGTGTAGGAGACGCGTGAACTTGATTTTCGGGAAGAGGGGATGCGACCGTATGGGCCGAAGAATATGTTCCGGCCTGAGGTGGATCAGCGGGGTCGCGTAGCGGCGTCAGATCGCTGTCCACCCTGTCGAAAGGGGGCATCGGTGGATTGAGAAGCTGGCAGAGGCGTATGAGGGTAAGCTCCACGAGAAATTGTTTGTTGGAGCTTACGCGATACTCCGTATCGCAGGCATTGAGCAACTTCATGGCCGCATAGTGCCATTGCACGGGGAGCGAACGCGCTTGTTCCGTATAGCGTGCGGCCACGTCGTCAGCTACCTCGAGTAGTGTCACCGTCTGCGGCGCGAATGCCACCATCAGATCTCGGATATGGGCCGCCAGCCCATTTATGAAGAAGAGTGAATCGAATCCTCTGTCGCGAATTTCCTTGTAGATTAGAAGTGCCTGGGGCACATCTCCGGCTTTGAAGGTCTCTACTAGCCGGAAATAAAACTCATAATCCAATACATTCAGCGAAGCTATGGTCGATTCATAGGTAATTTTCCCGAAGGAGGAAGCCGCCACCTGATCGAATATCGAGAGGGCGTCGCGCATGGCTCCGTCAGCTTTCTTCGATATGACATTGAGAGACGGCACATCAGCTTCTATCCCTTCGCTGGACGCTACGTATTGGAGATGCTCCACCATATCCTGTATCGTGATGCGCTTGAAATCATAGATCTGGCATCGTGACAGAATGGTAGGGATAACCTTGTGCTTCTCTGTGGTGGCGAGGATAAATATCACGTAGGAGGGTGGTTCCTCAAGTGTCTTCAGGAATGCGTTGAAGGCGGCTTGGGAGAGCATGTGCACCTCGTCGATGATGAATACGCGATATTTGCCTGTGGTTGGAGGCACTCTCACTTGGTCGGTGAGATTACGTATGTCATCGACGGAATTATTGGAGGCGGCGTCAAGCTCGATGATATTGAATGAATTTCCTTCATCTACTGCCCGGCATGACTCACATTGTCCGCAGGCCTCCCCGTCGGGGGTAGGGGAGAGGCAGTTGATAGTCTTCGCGAATATTCGGGCACACGAAGTCTTGCCGACCCCGCGCGGACCACAGAAGAGATAGGCCTGCGCCAGACGCCCGGAATCTATCGCATTCTTAAGTGTCTCGGTCAGATTCTTCTGGCCGACGACCGATTTGAAATTAGTCGGACGGTATTTACGCGCCGACACGATGTATTGAGAATCGCTCATGATGCAAATTTACAAAAAAATAGTGAGTCAGCCGCAACAATATACGCTGTGGAGCGTTAAAAAATCGGATAAACCATGGTGGGGATATTATGAAATGACGTAATGCCATATGGAAAAGAGCAGATTATATACAGGGGGTGGCGATGATGGCACAACTTCCCTTGTCGGCGGCGAACGTGCGCGAAAATCTTGTGTCCGCCTGGATGCCTACGGCACATTGGATGAACTCAGCGCCTTTATCGGTGTATTGGCAGCCGGCGACGGTATGCCTGTTGAAATTTTAGCGCAGTTGCAGGAGATTCAAAATCGACTTTTTGATATAGGCGGTTATCTCGCCTCGCGTCCCGGTGGCACCGGTCTTCCTCCCGTAGCGTGTCTGCCTGAATGCATACAGGCGCTTGAAGGCTGGATCGATGTTCTGGATGCCGCGACTCCGAGAATCCGGAAGTTTGTATTGCCCGGAGGGTGTATGAACGCCGCCCATGCCCATGTGGCGCGGACGGTCTGCCGACGTGCAGAACGCCGTATTTGCGAACTGGCGGAGACCGAGGAGGTCGATCCCGCAGTCAGAAAGTACATCAATCGGCTCAGCGACTATCTCTTCATTCTGGCGCGTAATTTGAATCACTGTGCCGGTGTAGAAGAGATTATATGGGAGCGATATACAGCCCGTTGATTTGACGCACTTTTCCGGCGGAACCATTAAATACTCCGACATAAATATCAAATAGAATTATAATTAAAAACTCACGCATATGTATTGGACACTTGAATTGGCTTCGAAGCTCGAGGATGCTCCCTGGCCGGCAACAAAAGAAGAACTCATAGACTACGCGCAGCGTAGCGGCGCACCTCTCGAGGTGCTTGAAAACCTTCAGGAGATGGAAGATGAGGGTGAGACCTACGAAAGCATCGAGGACATCTGGCCCGACTATCCCTCCAACGACGACTTCTTCTTCAACGAAGAGGAGTATTAATCGCTCTCTGGTGCGTAAATAAAAGATAATCAATCGGATAAGCAATAAAAATTTGGTTGTCCGATTGATTTGTTTGTATTTTAGCCAAACATTGACAAGAATATAATTAATTGGAAATCAATATTGTCTATTTTTAGGTCTTTCAATAATTCCAGATTTGTTTGCATATAATGCATATCGGCCTCAGGCATGTGTGAGTATTCAGATTATTCTCCCATTCTCTGTGATAAAAGTTATTCCTAATTCGTTGCCTAATTAAGAAATAAGTATTAATTTTGCGAATGATAAACATCTTCAATGGTTTACACCACCAATATCCAACATCCTCATTAAATTAATAATGGATCGCACAAGTTTAATAAATAAGTATTCTCGTTTTGATACCCCTGATATTGCAGAGCGTATTGCTGAAGAAATTAATAAATACATAGAATATGATGGGATAGAATATCTTCCAGGCCGAGAAATTCATGGTCGGCATACAGGATACCTTGATATTTCCTCGGGAGGCTTCCGTAATGTATATGATTTCCTATGTCCGGTATTGGATTTGTGTCGGGTAGATCGTTATGGAATCGTTTCTGCTGACATTAGGAAAATAGAAAAACACTTGGACATTTGGAGGACTTCTATCAAGACAATCCCTGATGATGAATTAGAATATATAAACGACGCTGATTTTACTGAAGATGATAGCCTGCACGCGTTTCGCAGTGCCGCATATAATGCAGAATTAGATGGCTTCATGAAATTAGAATCTCCGTCTGTCGAAGAAATTGTGGCGCATGAAGAAGCCATTGAAGAAATATGGAATCTTTCTTCCGCTGATAATTTGGACTGTACTGATGAGGTGACTTTGGATTGTTCAGACCAACCCAATGTGCAAGACGACACTTCCACATCGACCTTCGGACGGGAATATGATGAAAACGGCTATCCTATTTATACTGATGAGGAGATTGAAATCTATGAGCAGGCAGTGGAAGATATGGATAGAAAATTTGATTCCTTTTTGAATAGATGTAGGGAAATCTTCTATTCGGATGGTAAAGAGGCTCTTAATGAATATCTTAATGCCGTGGAAGACTACAGCAACAAACAAAAAGGCTATGATCGTTATGATGATCCTAAGTATTTCGCCGAATATGATATCACACAGATTAGAGAACGCTTTAATGTCTGGGATGTGGAAAAAGAAAGGCTCAAAAATGAGAAAATGTGGGAAGAAATGCAGAAAGATGTAGATGACTATTGGAATGATCCTAATCGCGAACAAAGAGCAGACTGGATCAGTCCTACTCTTGTCCAAGACCTGAAAAATTACTTTGAAGAAAGTTACAATAGACCTTCGTTTGCAGAATTTGTCTCCTCGATTCGTAGAGGAGAATTTGGTATTCTTCCAGATGACTATGATGGTTTGGCAGCCCCAGGCGATCCCGGCTATTATGGGGAATAGACGTTATATAAGAATCTTTATTTATGACTATATTAAAATAGATGAGGAATTTATGATATAGCCTTCTTGGTCGTAGGTGCGACGATATTTGTGAATTAAGGAAATCAGATGGTTGATATCCGGGTAAGTTGTGGTGAGATCATAGAATTTTTGATATTGGTCGTCATACCGTTTCCTTGAACCATTCTTTAGACGGCTTTCGATGTCTGACGGTATTAGAAAAGATCCTCTTTCTCCGACAAATGGCTTAAATTGATTCCAAAAGATGGAGATTCCTGCTAAATCGAAATCTCCAAAATGCAGATATCTGTTGGGAATAGAAGCTAACCAATCCATCAGATCGGAGGAAAATGCATATCTTGATACGAAAAGTATTTCAGATTCTTCTTGTTGCAGAAAATCATCGAAAAAATTCCGCTGTTCGCGTATCCTAAGAAAATTTTCAGTATTCTCTATCCCGATAATCAGTGTCGAAACAGGCGGCACAAAAGTTTGCCAGTTTACTATGTATACGGCACTTCCTTCCGGTGGTTCCATTGTAAACGGTTGTCCGCATATCATACAGTCTATGCGGTTGTAACTGTTTACAAGGAATCCTGGCATTGCTCTTTTACTGCTTGTTTTGGAATTTCCTGATAATGTCGCTTGGGCCGCCCGAGAATTGTCTTCTGTAAGTAATCTTGCTGCTGCATCTAAATCTTTTAGAGCCTCATTGTATTTAGGCAAAGCTCCGGCCAGTGCAGTTGAATTGGGTGCTCTCAAGCATCTTTTGGTCTTATGGTATACTACTGAAAGGATTCCTTCCTCAACAAATGGCTCAACCAACGACTTCGGCAGCGTAGAATATGGGATGGTTTCTCCACGCGATAGTCGTTTCAGGTTTTCGATCAGTCTTAATGTCAGTTTCATAAAAGTTCAGCTTCGCGAGTTGAAAGAATTGGTTGCACGATGGTGTTTGCATCCTTATCCTTTGAAAGCAGATATAGACGGCGATAGGATAGGGGCCTATGTGATTTTGGCGATGAGTTTACAATATAAATATCACGTTCATTGGCGAAATTTAAAATCCCTTGAATGTTTTCATCGGCCAACCGTCCTATCTCATCCATCATGCAATGCAGACGAAAGTCTCCTGCTTGGCCCGCACGTTTTTTGAAAACGCTTATCAAGAGGATATTCATAATAGCCTTCACCAGTGTGTCAGTGCCTTCCGAGCCCACTGCCTTGATGTTTTCTGTCCAGCCGGTTGAATTATCATTCTCTTCTATCTTGAATTTTAGAGTGAAAGTTTGTTCAAGAGGTAATTTGCTGAGTTCTGGAGCGTGTGTCAGAGCTTCGGTCAATGACTTGAGATATTTTATCGAATCGCGAGATACATCCTCATGTTCTTCGCCCGAGAAAAGATTAAGTTCCCCAATATCATATTGATGGGTATTCCAGAATTCCGTAATATTCTGTAGCTGCATTATAATAGGCATAGTGCTACGTTCCAGACGAAGTTCAATACTTCGGATAACCCCTGCGAATGTCTTACGGGAGAAGTCGTAGTTAATATCCTTGACGATCCGCTGTATCTCCGACTCCCGACCAAGAAGGACATTGAAATCCGCCGCTGCTCTCGACAGTATATCCCTATACATATTGCTGGTGACCTGCTGGAACTCCTTGATCATGTCATTTGCCACAAACTCTTCAAGTTTATCGGCATAATTCCGGTAATGTGCTGTTGTTTCAAGTTCTATAGGGAATTTGAATGTATTGCATTGAGAAAACTGGCGTTTGAAATCATTAACCGAAGTCTTGAGAGAGTCAGAAAGACGGTATATTTTTCCTGTCAATTCTTTTATTGACTCCACAATAGTAATACAATCAAGATCTGTATTAATCTGTTGGCTTTCTTTCAATTCCGGTGGACATGAATCAGAGGCCATGAAGTCATCGGTTATCCTTATAGATTCTGTTGCTTTCTCCAAGGCAGCCTGCAGTTCAGACAAAGCGGTCATTTCGGCCTTACAGTTCGACTCGTGTGTCTGTTTTCGTCTGTCATAATTCTGTCTTAGCGATGCATCTTTGTCCTCCAGTTTCTTTTTATCGGTCTGATATTGCGGTACATGGTCGAGCAGTGTCTCGCAGTCATTTCTATAGATGGCTACTTTATTCTGTTCTTTTTCAATTATATGTATTCGACTTTCAGTTTTAGTTATTTCATTGTTTATCTGTTCAATCATACCGGTATCGGCACCGGCATTCGAGAGTGCTGCCCGTTCTTCTTTATCAAGCTGTTTGATTTTAGAGTCGGTTTCATTCCTGAATTGCATGATGTCATCTTCGACAGATTTCACCTGTATATCAAGAAGGTTTTTATCCTTTTTATCTTCATCTTTTGCCGCCTTTGAGATAGAATTTAACTCCCGTTTGCTACGGTCATCGATTTTCTTGAGAGCTTCTGAATTGGAGTCAATTTCCAGAGCCATTTCCTGTATTTTATCCTTGAACGCGGCATCGATCTCATTCAATCTCGCCTTTTCATCATTTTCTGTATCAGACAGGCGCAGGTTTTCCTTCCGGAATTGCTGTCTACATACCTGTATCTTTTGTGTTATTGCATCAATGTCAGCTTGCAATGATTTAGTTGCAGAGAATCTTTTCTTTCCATTTTCGGAAATACGGTTTTCCTTTTCATCCCTAAGTCGGTTGATTTCATTGGCCAAAGAGTTTATCTTAGTCTCAATAACTTTGACATCCTCATTGATCATTGCCGGAGTCCGCACCTCTTTTTTTATTTCATCAAGATCAATCCTAACTCCAAACAATGTATCTGATGTATTCCCGGGAGCAAGCTCAGGATTGAGATTTTGACTGTAGAGCACATCTTTCTCATCTACAATCTTACCAATTGACGATGGCCAATCTTCTACATTACGATCGAGCCATTCACAGAAAGAACCTTGCGACTTCTCAAGCAATGTCCTTTCTGAATTCAAATTCTCTGTCAAATTGGTGATCTGGTTTTCAAGAGATATAATTTGTGTGGCATACTCATTTTCAAGCCGCTGGCATTCCACCTCCAACTGGATTCTCATTGAATTCAGAGTACTCTCTTTCCGCAGTTTCTCTTCGTTAAGTGAGTTCTCCTCTTTTTCTAATTTAGACAAATTTCTTCTGCATGCCTCCAGCTCATCTTTTAGAGGGGATGATTTTGAAGCTTCAAGACGCAACAATTCCAGTTCATGCCTACGTTCACGGCACTCTGCCAACTTCAACTCGATCTCATTTCTTTGTGTCTGGAATTTCTCCTTAACTTCATTTTCGAGATTGTTCCGCTGTTCAAGTCGTGCAAGTTTCCTGTCGATCACTTCCTGTTTTGCCTTGTTGATCTCATCAGTCCTTTTCTGCCGGAATTGTCGAAAGTCGAGATCCAGTCGTTCTCGGAGAGACGCGTACTTCTGAGTTATGGATAGATATTCTGCATTCAGCTGTGCGAGCAATCCTTGTTTCTGTTGCAATGTGAGACGCAACGACGGCAATGACTCCACACGTACAATCATTTCGGAAATGCCGATTTTCTGATACTCTTTCTTTAGTCTGGCGGCATCTTTGAGTTTACTGTCAAGTACAGCAATTTCATTGCTAAGTTTTTCGTGCGCCTCTGTGAAATTAGACTCGATTGATTTTATGTTAGCTATAAGTTTATCTATATTAGCTTTCCTTTTCTCAATCTTGCTTGTCAGGATAGGGAGATTCCTTTCTGCTCTATTTCTTGAGTAGATGAGCATGCCGCATTGTTCTCGCATCGAGAATTCTCCGGCAGAAATCTTATGGGCGATCTCAATGATTTTATCAGCATCGCGACGAGTTTCCACAATCCCTTGTTTGTTTTTTTGTGTCCATAGAGATATGTCCTTGAGTTCATCACTGAAATTCACAAGTTTGCTGCGGAAGAAATTGAGGTCGACGGCTGTCTCAACTTCATCGTCGGAGATGCTGCTGATGATCGTTTCTTTAATAAATCCGGCATCAACGCGTTCATTTAGAAACACATTTTGGATGATACGTGGAATGTTTTGATATTGTGGGCTTTTTAGTAGATAATACTTTAGCAAGTCTTTCGATATCCTTGTGTTACGGTTGCCGTAAAGGATATCAAGATACTGATTATAGCGCTCTATTATGGTACTGAGATCAATACCTTTGCTTTGTATCCGCTGTCTGACTGTCAGTGGATCTGAAGCTACCACACCAAGATCATCAATTATCCAGCTTCTGTCATACGCCGCATCTACGAATCGGAAGGCTGCCTTATTATGACGGCGAAAAAGAATCACACAGAAAGGTGGTTGCTCCTCTCCTCTTGTGACCTCATAGACAATATATGAAGAGGGTGTAGGCACATAGTAATCGTCAAATGAACGCTGTCCCTGATTGCGTATACCCAACTTGTCTTTTCTCGCATTGTAGAAGAATAGTAGAGCACGTAGCAGGGTAGTCTTTCCTACACCTTGAGTACCTGTGAAATGAACATTCCCATCCAATGCCACTTCTCCATAGCGGATATGTGCGCTATTGATAAATACTATTTTAGTTAGAGATCTCATCGTCGTCGTCAAATGCTATGAGGTTTACCATGTCTTCAAGATATCTGTATGCTGCTGTGACTTTATATCGTCTTGCCACATCATCGATGATTTCGATAAATCCTTGTTTGGATAACTCATCTACAAGGCGCTCTGCAATTTCATCATGGCGCGCTTTATTGTCATACAGGGTGGAGGCTTTGTCGCGCAATTCTATGTCAGAATCAATCTTCACAATGAGATCCGCAGTCATAAATGTAAATCCCGGTCCAAATGAAGGTTCCCATGCTTTGAGGAAATCAAGTACATCTACCCAGTGACCGAATTTTTTAAGTTTATCAGCGATCGAACTTTTAGACTCCTTACGGGAGAAATAGTAGTATTGGTTGCCTTCCTCGAGAATAAATCCTATTCGTGAGAAATAATCTGAATATTCATCCCGACAATCATCTATGTCAAAGAATATCCGACGTGTAGCCTCATCCACACTGTCGGAAGATATGAAGCCTCCTTTGCTCAGCCGGTCAAAAACTTGCTGTTCGTATTTCATGGTAGATTATAGATTAGAGGATATTCCACATTCCCATCCCGATGCCAATCGTCAGTGATGTGAAGTTTATTATAATGATTCTGTACTATTTCCAAATAATATTCCACCCTTCGTTCTTTCTGTTGAGGTTGAATATACGGATAGTTTATCACAAATGTGTAGAGGTCCTGTGACGATGCAAAGAAAGCTTTGGCTACCGAATCTGTGTCAACGAAATCCTCGACAATGCATTTTGTATTCAATTCACTTTCTTTTAAGGGTATTGTCGGTGTATTTTTAAGTGCTTTCAATCTGGAGATGGCCTTTCTTGCATCTTCAATAATTTCGATTGCTTCATCGGAGTTGCGAAGAAATGAAAGGGATATCCTGGTGGTATAATAAGTAGTGGTCTCAAGAGCCAGATTACTACATTTTTCAAGAATATCACGGACATTAGTGGTTCTTTCCCATGTCAGCTGGTCCTTGAGATATTTGAGTTTTCTTATATGCTTCACCAGCCGATTGTGTGCGTCAATTTGATTCAGATAGTCACGGATGGTACGTTCCAGTTCGATTAGTGAGTGAAATACGTCCTTGAATTGTATTTTAACATCGAGAATCAGGCGAGTAATACGGTCGTCGGTTGTCAGTACTTCCATAGTCTCCCTTCTTTCCTCGAGCAATCGCTCGGTCTGCCGTATCAGCGACGATATGTTCCCGATGGTAGCCAGATAATTCTCCAGTTTCGTACGTTTGATTTCGTAGTTACGTTCTTGACGGAAAGTGTCATCAATCACTCGTTTTAACTCTATGGTCTTGGTGGATGTCTGGGTGGATATATTACGCAGAGAGCGCATGATTTTGCGCACATATTTTTCTTGTCCTTCAGGATGGGCGCGCTCCTTGAGATAGAAATCGATGTTCTCTTTGAGCGACTGGAGATTATCCTCAACTGTTGAGCTTGTGATATCCTCGTTAAGCCTGAGCACTTCTTCAAAAAAATGCTGATATGTTTCCTCCAATTCAATAAGATCTCCTTCTTGCCTAATGACACCATAATCTATTAAAAGACGAAGATTTTTCCCATTATCCACTAATCCCGCCGCCTCTTCATAACTGAAATCATATCTCAATCTCGCCTGAAAAAGAGCATGAAGCAGCTTTCGCTCTGCATAGAGACGTTTAATCAATTCATTGAGATTAGTGAATGCCTTCATTCTTCTCTATTAGTTTATTGACAAAATTTATACTTAGGCTTAATCTTTTAGACATGCAAGAGGAATGACTTTTACACCGTCTGGACGTGTATAAGCTATGGGACCTCCCGTAACAACCAATAGCATAGTAGGCTCATCCATTATAATCTGCTTTTCTCGTTCATTCATTTTCCTTACAAGATCTCTGATTTCCAAAAGATGCTCAGCTCCTTTATCGATTTCTGTACCGCCAAGTTTGAATTCAATAAGCGCGTATCTTCCATCATCGAGATGCAGAACAGCATCCGCTTCAA
>JAAVBX010000017.1 GCA_014802625.1 bacterium
ATCTCATTGAGTTTCTTCAGTCTTTCCGACTGTGGCATTCCCTGTTCTATAAAGACAGCATTGAGATTCTCCATATTTGAAAGACATATCAGCTCATTTATAGAGGCATAATCACGGATATTCCCTTTAAGTTCCGGATTGGCATCGCGCCATTGCTTGGCAGTCATGCCAAACATGGCTACATTCAGCACGTCGGCTTCATTGGCATAGATGATGCTTGACTGAGCTTTTGTAATCTCAGCCGGAATAAGATTGTGCTTGATAGCGTCTGTGTGGATACGGTAGTTGATTTTTGACAGCTCACGTTTGGCAGACCAACCGAGCTGTTTTTGTTCCTCCTCCTTGAGCCTTTGAAATTCCTTGACGATATAGACCTTGAATTCAGGACTTATCCACATGGCAAATTCAAAGGCAATGTCCTTGTGGGCATATGTACCGCCATAGCGTCCTGCCTTTGCCTGAAGAGATATGGCATTTGTTTTTGCCACGAATTCCTTGACACTGATTTTGAAACTGTTTAAACCCGCTTGGTTTTTAATTATGGCGAATTCGCCATAATTAAAATTGGGATTATACACCTTCTCCCATATTCCTATAAACTCAAGGGTGTTCCTGTTGCGTAGCCAGTCAGTGATAAAGAAATCACCGTCCTTGGCACGCAGCATATCTGTTAGACAGATATATTCCTCACCGTTAACTTTGACAATATTAACTTCAGTGTCCCTAACAGTTATCTTAGCCATAAATTATTTCAAAATAAAGTTTTAAGGAATATGTACTTGTTTATATCGGGATCGAATTCGACCCCGTTTGGGTAATGGTTGAGCCAATTTGCAGTGCCTTGCATTGATGGAGGGAAAAAGGACATCGGGCATCCCTCCCGACATCCGACCACTAAATCCACGTCAAAATGAAACATTATGACGATGACTTATGATGCAAAGATAATACTTTATTCTTATTCCCACAAGTTTGCATTGTCAATTCATTGCACCTGATTCGTACAGCAAAGGATTGCCTTATATTACAATATTACACGCTCAGCGGCCAAATCGGCCAAAATCGCCAAGCAGTGGATATGCGACGAGATTCGATCATTGAAATGATAACTTTATTATATCATTTTATTTTGAACAGCTACTTAAAGCGAGAGCGTTCTCCTAAACTTAGAATCATCCTGAATGTTATTAATTAATAGGGTGTCGCCGCACACTCTCCTTAAACGCTTCACTTCGTTATAAATGCTCAAAACTATGGAAATTAAAATATGGGCGGATTTCGCCTGCCCCTACTCTTATATCGGGGAGACTCAGCTTATGGAAATCATCAGGCAGCATGGAGATGCCGACAATGTGAACATTCGTTTCCTGTCTTATCAGCTTGATCCGGATGCACCCATAATTCCAACTGAATCCATGACCCAACACTTCATGGATGGCCATAAATTCACCTTTGAACAAACCGAACACTTAATGGAAAGAATAACAGCGATGGCAGCGCGTGTCGGTCTTGACTATAAACTCGCTACCACACAGGTCTGCAGTACATTCGACGCTCACAGATTGATGGAATACGCGCAAGAAAATACGTCCCAGGAAACCGTAATCCAATTAAACTTCGCCCTTTTCCATGCAAACTTCATAGAGAACCTCCGGCTGTCAGACCATGATGTGCTCCTTTCAATTGCCGGAAAATGCGGATTGGATACCTCAGCCGTGAAGGATGTCCTTGATAGCGATGCTTATGGCGAACAGGTGAAAGCTGAAGAAAACGAGATTGACCGGCGTAAAGACTTTGACCTCATACCGTATATGCTCTTCAACGACTCCACACCCCTCCAAGGCATCATCAGCCCCGGAGCAATGAAGAAAGCCCTAAATTATTAGTATTAGTAACGAATGGAACATAATAATATCGAGGTGCGTGGCGCACGGGTGCATAACCTGAAGAACATCAACGTCGACATACCGTTAGGGAAAATCGTAGGAATAGCCGGAGTATCCGGCTCCGGAAAATCATCACTCGCTCTCGGCGTGCTCTATGCCGAGGGTTCTCGCCGCTATTTGGAATCCCTATCCACCTACACGCGCCGTCGCATGACACAGGCTGCAAAGGCGGATGTGGATGACCTGCGCTATATCCCGTCCGCGATAGCTCTGCATCAGCGACCCGGTGTGCCGGGTATGAGAAGCACATTCGGCACCGGAACGGAACTTCTGAACAATCTGCGCATCCTGTTCTCGCGTCTGGCCAGCCACCCCTGTCCTGAATGCGGCACATATCATGAGCCGACAATCGCTGTGGCTGCCGAGGAAGCCTTGATATGCCCTAACTGCGGCTCCTCCTTCCGACCGCTCGGCGCCGAACAACTCGCCTTCAACAGCGAGGGGGCATGTGAGAAATGCGGAGGCACGGGGATTGCCATGACAATCGACCGCTCGACACTCGTCCCGGATGAATCGCTGACCATTGATGAAGGTGCGGTAGCCCCCTGGAAGACTCTCATGTGGGCGCTGATGACGGATGTGGTCAGAGAGTTGGGAGTCCGAACTGATGTGCCGTTCAATCAACTGACCGATAAGGAACGTGACATAGTTTTCAACGGTCCTGCGGAGAAAGTAAAGATATTGTATAAATCAAAGAAAACAGAGACCGCCGCAAAACTTGACTTCACATATTACA
Organism: bacterium; assembly: GCA_014802625.1. Lineage (GTDB taxonomy): Bacteria > Bacteroidota > Bacteroidia > Bacteroidales > Muribaculaceae > Lepagella. The sequence continues at coordinate 2,683 of JAAVBX010000017.1, forward strand.
ACGCTGTGCATACCGTTGAGAACGCTCTTGCCAAAGTGACCGACGAGAAGGGCATGAAGCGTGTCGAGAAGTTTCTCAAGAGCGATGTCTGCCCGAGCTGCCACGGCACCCGACTCTCGGAAAAGGCCCGTGGTCCAAGAATAATGGGTATCAATATAGCGGAGGCTACCGCAATGTCGCTCTCCGACCTCATCGACTGGATAAAGATGGTTCCGCAGTCTCTTCCAGCCGAAATGCGTCTGATGGCCAAAAGCATAATTGACTCGTTCATGTTGACTGCAACCCGGCTGATGGAGTTAGGTCTCGGATATCTCACCCTCGACCGAGCCGCCTCCACCCTCTCCACGGGCGAACGTCAGCGTATGCAACTTGCCCGTGTGGTCAGGAACCGTACCACCGGAGTCCTGTATGTCCTCGACGAACCCTCCATCGGCCTTCATCCCGCCAATATAAAGGGTCTGACCGGAGTGATGCACGACCTTGTGGATGACGGTAACTCCGTCGTTCTCGTCGACCACGACACGCAGATTCTCAAGGATGCGAACTGGATTGTAGAGCTTGGTCCGGAGGCAGGAGTCAACGGAGGCCATGTCATCGCCGAAGGGACAATCCCTCAGATTGAGAAGAACCCTCATTCAATGATCGGACCTTTTCTTGCAGGTAAAGAGGATCAGAGAATCCGACCTCATATAGATGCTTCCGAAATGTTTGAGTATGGCAGCATCGAAATGTCGATGAGCGGACTTCATACCGTAAAACCTCTGACACTCAGGATTCCCAAAGGGAGACTGACTGTGATTACCGGCATGTCAGGCTCCGGTAAAACCACCGTCATTCTTGAGAGTCTCATTCCGGGACTTCTGGCCGAGATCAACGGCGAGAAGAGGCCCGGACACGTTACGTCAGTCAGGGCTGCCGGCATTGAGAATGTAAAGCTCATTGACTCCACTCCCATAGGTGCTAACGTCCGCTCTACGGTGGCGACATATGCCAATGTCCACGATGAACTCCGAAAGATCTACGCCAAGCAACCGCTTGCAAAAGAACGCGGCTACAAGGCCGGGGACTTCTCTTACAACACGGGGAGCCTAAGATGTCCGGAATGTGACGGAACTGGAGAGATAAGCCTTGATGTGCAGTTCCTTCCGGATGTCGACATACCGTGTCCTCTCTGCAATGGTTCACGCTATGCGCGTGACGCTTGGGAGGTGGAGTGCGTGACAAAAGATGGCCATGCCTTTTCACTCCCACAGATGATGGAGCAGGATGTCAACACCGCCATAGGGAGTTGTAAGGATTGGAAAACTATCCGCCAACGTCTTGAAACACTCAAGAATCTCGGACTCGGCTATCTCACACTTGGCGAAGCCACACCGAGCCTCTCGGGTGGCGAGGCGCAACGGTTGAAACTCGCGTCGGAAATGGGACGTGAGCAAGGCAACGCTTTATTCGTGTTTGATGAACCCACGATCGGACTCCACCCTCTCGATGTGCGCACGCTTCTCAACGTATTCCAACAACTACTTGACCTTGGCGCCACTGTCGTGGTCATCGAGCATGACCTTGACGTCATCCGTAACGCCGACTATATCGTCGATATGGGTCCCGGCGGTGGAATCGATGGCGGACGGATTGTAGCGGAAGGCACCCCAGAAGACATATCACGTAATAAGGAAAGCATCACCGGACAATTCATAACTTATGTCAAAGAAAAGAATATTACTCGTAGAGGATGATACTACACTCTCATTTATCATTCAGGATGCACTGATTCGTGAAGGATTTGAAGTGACCTGTGCTCCAAACGGGGAAATCGGATTGGAGAGGTTCCTCGAATCCACACCCGATTTAGTAATAGCGGATGTAATGATGCCGAGAATGGATGGATTTGAAATGGTTCGCCGAATCAGATCCTCCTCCCCTCTCCTCCCCGTACTTTTTCTCACCGCCAGAACCGCGCTTGATGATGTGGTAAGGGGGTTCGAGATCGGGGCAAACGACTATCTTCGCAAACCATTCCAAATCCTTGAACTTGTCGTGCGTATCAATGCTCTACTGAAACGTTACAACTACGATTCACCGGAGGAATCTCAACTGACCGTCGGCGACGCCTCTCTTGATTTCGCTTCCCAGAAACTTTCCATAGGCAAGGAGATTATCGAACTGTCGCATATCGAAGCACTGATTGCCGATGAATTGTTCCGACATCCAAATTCAGTTGTCGAAGCAAAAACATTAATGTACCGGATATGGCGGAATGACGACTACAATAATCTTAACCGACTTCACGGATTTATATATAAGATACGAAAGTATCTCTCAAAGTCATCGGTCCTAACACTTCTCAACGTCAGAGGTATCGGCTACAAATTATCAGTGCCCGACATATCCAAAGCTCTCCGACAATCCTGAAAAGCAGATCAAATCAATTTTGGGACAACCGAGAGTTGTCGAGGATTTTTTCTATTCTCGGAGTGCCGAAACGCTTTCCGGATGAAAAATTGTATGTCACCCCTATCTTTGCAGCCGGATATGTTTTCGTGCATACAGTTCTCGCTTGTGTTGACGAAGAAGTCTTGATTCTGCTTTTCAACTGAAGCATATCCTCCACCCCTATCGACATCACCCAATGACTGCCAAAACTTTTCCGTACTGTAGGATTCAGGTTGAATATTGGATTTAGTGAGATATTGCCTATCTTCATCTTTGAATTAAAGAATATGTTCATACTCAAATCAAATCCTTTAGGCAACCTGAACGTTGTGGCGGCCACAAGTTGCACATATCCGAACGTATCATACTCAGAATTATACTGCAACTTCTGGGATACCACGATATATGTCGCACTTCCATAAAGATTCCACCATTCAGCCAGATTCATATTGCCATCCCCATGAATGAATGTGGATTTATCTCTCCCCTCATTACCCCAGGTCAGATACATCCTTTCCGGATAATCCGGATTTGCAATGAACATCTGTCTTATAGGATTCTGAGTCATTGAGTATCCGAGAGCTACCGTGAATCTTCCGCCAAGTAACAAGTCAAGGCTTACACGATTATTGAAACTCGGAATCAAGTCAGGATTACCTACGGCATACGAATAATCGGCAGTCTGTCTGACTACAGGATTCAACGACATGAATGATGGTCGCCTTATACTTCTGTTATAACCCAGCGATATATTGTAATCACCCCTTTCTGTCAGGTCATATGCAATATTCACATTCGGGAATATATCAAATTCACCATTCCTCACCGACTTTCCGCTCGTTCCGGAATACTCTCCACGGATACCCGCCTTCAGCCTCCAACGCCCGAATGAACCGTCAGCGGATAGATATACGGCCACGATATTTTCATGATATGATGAATCATAATCATAAGCGGGATTAGAAATCTGTATATCATCCTTTCTGAAGTAATGGTACGCTTTATCTGAAACCGAATTTAACGTATATTTTGACCCGACATTAATTTTCCATTCCGGATTGAACACCTTGCGTAATGAAGCCTCCGCTACGAATATGTCATACCGATTATTATTGTCAGTATCATAAATTGAATCTCTCAAGTTATCGCTCCATGACATCTCATTATTCTCCCTTACCGACGAATATCGGTGATTGTAATTAGACATTAATTTGAATGATGAGCCTCTGTCGTCCAACGCATGTGTCCAGTTGAGAGTGGCATTGAAGTTATGAAGGCACTCGGTATCATTATATTTACCCGTCGTCATTTCACTTTGAACAGGGTCATGTGACAATGTCCATGAGTCCGTGACACTCTTTGACCTTTCAGGAGCATAATCAAGCTGAAGGCCGAGTCTGTCAGCTTCGTCCGCATCATAGAATATTCCAATCATTGCATTCCCCTGAATTGTACGGGATTTGTAGCGTGATATGCCGGACATTGACATCAACTCCGGAAGAATCTCCGATTCCTGATATGACGTATGTCTGTCTGATGGACTTCCATTAAGACTCCCATTGAAATTGAGTGTCAGTTTGCCGGAATGTACACCTACACTGACAAATGGATTAAACCATTGCTTGTATTCTCCTCCCGTAATATTGATACCCGCTGCACCGTTTGTGCCATCGATACGGCTACGTTTAAGGTTTATACGTATCACGCCGCCGGAAGAGTCAGCATCATATTCCGTACCGGTTTGCGGCAGTATCTCAATTGTGGTTATTGATGACGATTGTATTGACTTCAGATAATTCATCAATTGCGCGCCGGACATATTGACTTTCCTGTCATCTATGTAGACTGTCACACCGCTCTGTCCGTATATCGACAAGGATTCATCAGTGGCCCATACTCCCGGAGCGGTTTTCAATAATTCATGAGTATTTTTATTCGCGGCAAACGGATTGGCGGAGATATTCATAACAATTCGATCGGCCTCTCTTATAATCAACGGTGCTTTGACTACCACCTCTTTTAACATTATCGGAGATTCCACGAGCGTGATATCACCCAACTCGATTGACTTGGAATCATCCGCTTTAAGTGCCATAACGGTATCCTCATATCCCACATATGATACGCATATACACTCACATTCATCACTTGTTTCGATACAGAATAATCCCTCCCGGTCAGTAACACTCCCGCCAACGGCATTACCGCCGACAAAGACTGTTACATTGGCAAACTCCAACGGCTCCTTATCAACATCTACCACTCTTCCCGTAATCCTTCTTGAATAACCACACGAGAATACCAGCCCCCACAATATAATCATAATCAATAATATAATCCTCTTCATTTTGCTTCAGTTTTAAGTTCCTGACCGAGTCTGTAATTATCGAAAGCACGTCCTCTGTGAGCATCCACTTGATGTGACCAGAACTCTATATCATCCTCCATCTTACCCAAATCATGTTTATAGAATACATTGACATATGAGTTTGGAATATTCATCTTATCTCTTGACTTGGTGTTTGACTGAAGAATGATAATCTCTGCCACAGGGGTTGTTCCATAGTCATAATAATCCACGATGAGCAACTGCTTCTTTCTCTTGTCATAGTATGTATAGGTATTCATCGCTGTTTTCGGCTTCAGCGTCCAATCCTCTACATCCTCATCATATATCCACATCGTATAGGGATTTTCATCATCCAGACAGTAGGATACTGACGACGGTTTATCTTTCGGTATTTTATTGCCGGTCGATACAAACATCGTCTGCATCTCCGGGGCGTAGAAAAGAATTTCCGATCCTTCAAGGTTCACATCATGCAATATTCCTTTCAGAAACTTATCCATCCCGGGATATTTCGCAATTGAGTCCGCCGACGAAATCAAGATCATCGGTTCAGGCCATATCCCATCTCCGAAAGTAATCCGATACGTAGAATCCTTATCCATTATCTGACGATAGGACTCACATTTACTCCACGTCAGACCGGAGAACGCGAGCGGTGCGGTCGATTTGCACCCTGCTGACAGTATCAGCAATATGCCGATAACCGCCAATTTGAAAGATAGCAACTGTTTCATTTTATTCAGTGATTTTGTTTACACCGCAAAATTAAGTCCCTCGCGGCTCCACTAATCTTAGTTGCGCCTCCTTTAGTCTTAGTCAGGCTTAGTTTTCTTGAAGATTCTAAGAAAAAGCATTAATTTTGCTATCGTAAGTCGTTTATACTTCTTCATTCATAGGATGTCATTATGAACAAATTCAAGTTAATCTCCGGAATATTGATTACCATTACGACCGTTGCCGTCATTGTCGTGATGTGGAATATGGCCGCTCTCTACCGGTCTATTAAAGAACGCACATTGGATACAGTTCGGGAGTGCGCCATCAACTCGGATCTACTTGAAATGATATCCAGAATGGAGAGTAGTGAGAATGCTTCCGAGTCTTTTATCCGCCTTAATGACTTCATCGAACTTGCCCAACAGCAGGACGGCCTTATAGCAAATGCCGATACCCTCAATATTTCTCTGCAATACCTTATGAGAGTCGGGCTTGAATTTGCTGAAAGTCATCCGAAGACAGATTTCAATGCCCTCGACAGTATATTCACCGAGGAATTACATCGCCACGGACTTTACCCTGCCAAAGCATTAATCCGTCCTTACGGTTCGACACCCCCCGCCGATAATGACTATTGGTCAACGGAATGCGGCACTGTTGCCGGGAATCCGCCAATATACATGGCTTATGTATCCCCTCTTCCCGGAAATGTTCTATCCCGCATGTGGGGTATTATTTGGCCGTTGGTCATGGTAATAATCACATTTACAACTTTGTCGGCTTATCTTATCCGACACGTCAACAGGCTCCGCACCATCGAACAGATGAAGGATGATTTCACCCATAACATGACCCATGAGCTCAAGACTCCGGTAGCTGTGGCATACTCTGCCGCAGATTCCATGCTGCGCTACTATGACCATAGCGACGAAGCAAGGAACAAGCAACTCATCAAGATAATACTTCAACGCCTCAGCTATCTGGCCGGAATGATTGAGAATATCCTATCGATGAGTATGGAGAGATTCAAGACCCTTCAGCTCGATATGCAGACCATTCAACTAAAACCATTAGTCAAGGAAGTTGCCGGCATGATTGAGTTAAAATCCAACAAGCCGGTTACGATAGATATCCTTATCCCCGACACTCTCACCGTATATGCCGATCCCGCACATCTTGGTAATATCTTGTCGAATCTTTTGGATAACGCTGTGAAATATTCAAATGAGTCCGTACATATCATTATCTCGGCCGACTCCCGAACCATTTCTGTCACCGACAACGGAATCGGAATAGCGAAAGATCATATTCCCCACATATTCGAGAAGTTCTACCGCATTAATTCAGGCGACCGCTATGAAGTCGGAGGATATGGATTAGGGTTATATTACGTGAAACAGATCCTTGACTTGTTCGGATGGAGAGCTGAAGTTACCGGAAGCCCCGGACATGGCACAAAATTCACTATTTTAATCAGCTGATGATACAACATCAGCTTTTTTTTATAATTTTGTATATGAAAAACAACCACGCGCCTTCCGACAACCCACCGACCGCGAGGTGCCTGCCAAAAACAACATGACCCATGCCCACACAAGCTCAAAAAGCAGCCATCGCCAGAATATTCGCCGACCTTATCAAGGCCGACCGTATTATCGATACCGGTGAGATGGAATGCTGGACCAATATCTGCCTGCGATACGATATTGACCGCGATATGCGCGTCAAAGCACGCAATATCTCTTTCGCTCAAGCTATCAACACTATCTGCGACACCGATGCCGGAGCTCTACGCGAGGACCTCCTCGGCGACTGCCGCGCAATGACCGTCAGCGACGGCTTCTGTGCCCATTCCGAGGCTCTGCTGATGGTCACTCTCATATCCATGCTCGGTTCCGACAATGATATGCCGGTAGATGTCATATCCATACCGCGTTCCAACTTCAATATCGACAATGCCTCGGTGCTATACGTCGAGAATTCCTATGACGAGGAGATAAACGCCGCCATACGCCGTGATTACAGAACTATCTTCAAGGAGCTTCAACTCGGAGGATTCCATTTCGTATATATTCCTACGATAATCGAACATTACCGCACCACCCCCGAGCCCCTCTTCAAGGATATACTCTCTTTCCTGGCACCGAATCTCGCTGACGACCAACTTGACCATACCTACACCAGGTTAATGGATATGACCACCGGGGAGTTCTGTCGCGATATGCTTTGCAACAAATGCGGAATTACCGAACTGCGCAACACTCCTCCGGCGATTCTTGTCAAAATTGGCAATAGTTTCGTTGGCCAACAGCAATTCGCCAACTATCTTAAAATCGAGGTTGATGAGAATATTGCCGATACGGTCCGTACGCTGGTCGATATGTGTACGGGAATGCTGTCAAGCGATATCTTCGTCATAAACACCTCCGAGGAACGGGGCAACCAATTTCACTTCCACGGCTTCTACAAGCAGTTGCTCGATATATTCCTCGTGCAAAGCGGCACACGCAGCGACATCATAATCAATCCCCGCAAGGAGGAGATTATTTTCAAGGGCGTGGGAAAACTCTCTGATGTCAACCGCCGCGAACGCGCCCTCTATACTCTTCTGCTCTGTCAAGGCGCCGACGGTCTCGACTTCCGGAAACCCGCCGCCGGCTCCCCTGCGATGAGAGCGTATGAAAAACGAATGGAGCGAATCATGCGCCGATATACGGCCATCTACGAAATGATGGGGGGCAACCCGGAAAATGCCCCCGACCTGAAAACTTCCAGTATCCGCCTTCCGATAGTAGCCTGCCTGAAACGTTCGCTCAAGAAACTCGACGGCCTCTACAATCCTGAAGATTACCACATCACGAGCATCCAGCGCGGCATGCTGTCAGTCGACATCTCCCCGGAGAAGGTATTCGTGCTCCCTTATGCCGAGGATACACCCGATAAGGCAATCCCTTTGATGGAATCAGAGCTCTACCGGCGCGTAGCCGCCCTTTGACGCTGATGCGGCGAATTGTCCCGATTAATTTGCGCATTAAAGTATTTTTCGCTATTTTTGTAGGCGGAGCCGATAGGTCTCTCTCCCTCGGCTCTTACCTCACTTAAATCTCGTGCCTTTATGAAGGGAATCGTTCTGGCCGGAGGCTCCGGCACACGCCTGTACCCCATCACGAAAGGAGTCAGCAAACAGCTGCTTCCTATATATGACAAACCGATGGTCTACTATCCGATATCTACATTGATGTCGGCCGGTATCCGCGACATCCTCATAATCTCCACGCCCCACGATCTCCCGGGATTCAAGCGTCTTCTGGGCGACGGCTCAGATTACGGCGTGAGATTCAGCTACGCCGAGCAACCCTCCCCCGACGGATTGGCTCAAGCCTTCCTCATAGGCCGCGATTTCATCGGCGATGATGCCGTCTGCCTTGTCCTCGGCGATAATATCTTCCACGGCGCAGGATTCAACCCGATGCTTGCGAATGCCGTCGAGAATGCGGAATCCAACGGAAAGGCCACCGTATTCGGCTATTGGGTCGACGACCCGGAACGATACGGGGTGGCTGAATTCGATGCGTCGGGACATTGTCTCTCCATCGAGGAGAAGCCGCAACACCCCAAGAGCAACTATGCCGTCGTCGGGCTCTACTTCTACCCGAATAAGGTGGTGGAGGTTGCCTCCTCGATAAAACCGTCGGCCCGTGGTGAACTGGAAATCACCACCGTCAACCAAAAATTCTTGCAAGACGGAGAGCTGAAAGTCAGCGTGCTCCCACGTGGATTCGCATGGCTCGATACCGGCACCCACGATTCCCTCGCCGAAGCTTCGATTTATGTCGAGGTGCTCGAAAAGCGTCAGGGTCTGAAAATCGGATGCCTCGAAGGTATCGCCTACAGGAACGGCTGGATATCGCGCCGGCGTATGGAGGAAATCGCCCGCCCCATGCTCAAGAATCAATACGGGCAATACCTGATGAAAGTTATCGAGGAAGTCGATAAATTCAGTCGGGTGGCCGATTAGTCTCTCTCTTCCGCCTGTCTCCAAATCCCCAATTCCCATCATTCATCCGAAAAAATGGAAATAATTAAAACAGCCCTGGAGGGTGTTCTTATAATCGAACCGCGCATATTCTCCGATGCACGGGGTTATTTCTTCGAAAGCTATAGCAAACGCCTCTTCGATGAAGCCGTCGGGCATCATATCGACTTCGTGCAGGATAATCAATCGATGTCTACCCGAGGCGTCATGCGCGGACTTCATTTCCAGCGTCCCCCTCATGCCCAGGCCAAGCTCGTCAGGTGTGTCAGCGGCCATGTGCTCGATGTCGCGGTCGACATCCGCAAGGGTTCTCCCACATTCGGCGAGCACGTAGCCGTCGAACTCACTCCCGAAAACCATCGCCAGTTCTTCATTCCGCGTGGATTCGCCCATGGCTTCGCCGTGCTCAGCGATGTGGCTGTATTCCAGTATAAATGCGACAATTATTACGCACCCGAGTCCGAAGGCGGAATCTCGATAATCGATGACTCTCTTGAAATCGACTGGCGTATGGATCTCGCTGATGCGATTCTCTCCGAAAAAGATCTGCGCCTGCCCACACTGAGAGACTTCGACTCTCCCTTTGAATTTTGAAAATTATTTCGACAATGAAGAAAAATATATTGATTACAGGAGCCAACGGCCAGCTCGGCAATTGCATGCGTCTTGCGGCCAAGGACTCGGCCGACAATTATATATTCACCGACGTAGCCGAGCTCGACATTACCGATCCCGAAGCGGTGAGCCGAATGGTGGCTGACAATAATATCGACATCATAGTCAATTGTGCCGCCTACACTAATGTCGACAAGGCTGAGAGCGATGCCGAATTTGCTGAAGTGCTCAATGCGAAGGCTCCGCGCAATCTTGCAGATGCGATTAAGGAGCGTGGAGGGACACTGATCCATGTCTCGACAGATTATGTATTCGGCGGTGCTTCCGGCAATACGCCTCGATCCGAGGAGGAACCCGCCAATCCCACCGGAGTCTATGGACTGACTAAACTCCACGGCGAAGAGGAAATCGCCCGAAGCGGTGTCAAAGCCATCATTTTCCGCACCGCATGGCTATACTCAGAATTTGGCAAGAATTTCGTCAAGACCATGCTGAATCTGACGGAGTCCAAACCTGAGTTAAAAGTGGTTTTCGACCAGGCCGGCACACCGACTTACGCTCAGGATCTCGCCGACGCTATCTTTGATATTATCGAGAATAGGAAGTTCGAGGGTAACGAGGGTATCTATCATTTCTCAAATGAGGGTGTATGCTCTTGGTTTGATTTCACAAAACATATCGCGGAAATCGCGGGCAACAATGAATGCAAGGTTCTCCCCTGCCATTCCGACGAATTCCCCTCTCCCGTCACTCGTCCCGCTTATTCCGTGCTCGACAAGACTAAATATAAGGAGACTTTCAATCGCGAGATTCCTTATTGGACCGACTCTCTCCGTAAATGCATCAAAAATCTCAAAGAAAATGAAGCGTAATATCCTGATTACCGGCGGCGCGGGCTTCATCGGCTCCCACGTGGTCCGCCTCTTCGTCAACAAATATCCCGACTACCGCATCGTCAACCTCGATAAGCTGACATACGCCGGCAATCTCGCCAACCTCAGGGATGTGGAGGATAAGCCCAACTACACCTTCGTGCGCGCCGACATCGCCGACCTCGACGAGATGCGGCGCATCGTCAGGGAGTATGGGATCGACGGCATCATCCATCTCGCCGCCGAGAGCCACGTCGACCGCTCGATCAAGGATCCCTTCACATTCGCCCGCACCAACGTCATGGGCACGCTCGCCCTGCTCCAGGCGGCCAAGGAATACTGGGAGTCGCTTCCCGAGAAATACGAGGGTAAACTCTTCTACCACATATCGACCGACGAGGTCTACGGCGCGCTCGAACTGACGCATCCCGAGGGCACGCCCGCCCCGTTCACCACAAAGGCCTCGAGCAAGGATGACATGGCCTACGGCACGGAGTTCTTCCTTGAGACGACCAAATACAATCCCCACTCCCCCTATTCGGCATCGAAGGCATCGAGCGACCACTTCGTGCGCGCCTACCACGACACATACGGCATGCCGACTCTCGTCACCAACTGCTCCAACAACTACGGTCCCTACCAGTTCCCGGAGAAACTGATACCCCTCTTCATCAACAACATCCGTCAGGGGAAACCCCTCCCCGTCTACGGCAAGGGTGAGAACGTGCGCGACTGGCTCTTCGTCGAGGACCATGCCCGCGCCATCGACCTCATCTTCCACGAGGGGAAGGTGGCCGAGACCTACAACATCGGCGGATTCAACGAGTGGAAGAACATCGACCTCATCAAGGTCATCATCAAGACGGTCGACCGTCTGTTGGGGAATCCCGAGGGAGAGTCGGAGAAGCTGATAACCTACGTCACCGACCGTCTCGGCCACGACATGCGCTACGCCATCGACAGCCGCAAGCTCCAGTCGGAACTCGGCTGGGAGCCGAGCCTGCAGTTCGAGGAGGGTATCGAGAAGACCGTCCGCTGGTACCTCGACCATCAGGACTGGATGGA
>JAAVBX010000018.1 GCA_014802625.1 bacterium
ATTGTCAGCATCTCCATGCTGTCTGATGATTTCCATAAGCTGAGTCTCCCCGATATAAGAGTAGGGGCAGGCGAAATCCGCCCATATTTTAATTTCCATAGTTTTGAGCATTTATAACGAAGTGAAACGTTTAATGAGAGTATGCGGCGACACTCTCTTATATAACATTCAGGATGATTCTAAGTTTAGGAGAACCCTCTCGCTTTAAGTAACTGTTCAAAATAAAATGATATAATAAAGTTATCATTTCAATGATTGAATCTCGTCGCATATCCTCTGCTTGGCGATTTTGGCCGATTTGGCCGCTGAGCGTGTAATATTGTAATATAAGACAATCCTTTGCTGTACGAATCAGGTGCAATGAATTGACAATGCAAACTTGTGGGAATAAGAATAAAGTATTATCTTTGCATCATAAGTCATCGTCATAATGTTTCATTTTGACGTGGATTTAGTGGTCGGATGTCGGGAGGGATGCCCGATGTCCTTTTTCCCTCCATCAATGCAAGGCACTGCAAATTGGCTCAACCATTACCCAAACGGGGTCGAATTCGATCCCGATATAAACAAGTACATATTCCTTAAAACTTTATTTTGAAATAATTTATGGCTAAGATAACTGTTAGGGACACTGAAGTTAATATTGTCAAAGTTAACGGTGAGGAATATATCTGTCTAACAGATATGCTGCGTGCCAAGGACGGTGATTTCTTTATCACTGACTGGCTACGCAACAGGAACACCCTTGAGTTTATAGGAATATGGGAGAAGGTGTATAATCCCAATTTTAATTATGGCGAATTCGCCATAATTAAAAACCAAGCGGGTTTAAACAGTTTCAAAATCAGTGTCAAGGAATTCGTGGCAAAAACAAATGCCATATCTCTTCAGGCAAAGGCAGGACGCTATGGCGGTACATATGCCCACAAGGACATTGCCTTTGAATTTGCCATGTGGATAAGTCCTGAATTCAAGGTCTATATCGTCAAGGAATTTCAAAGGCTCAAGGAGGAGGAACAAAAACAGCTCGGTTGGTCTGCCAAACGTGAGCTGTCAAAAATCAACTACCGTATCCACACAGACGCTATCAAGCACAATCTTATTCCGGCTGAGATTACAAAAGCTCAGTCAAGCATCATCTATGCCAATGAAGCCGACGTGCTGAATGTAGCCATGTTTGGCATGACTGCCAAGCAATGGCGCGATGCCAATCCGGAACTTAAAGGGAATATCCGTGATTATGCCTCTATAAATGAGCTGATATGTCTTTCAAATATGGAGAATCTCAATGCTGTCTTTATAGAACAGGGAATGCCACAGTCGGAAAGACTGAAGAAACTCAATGAGATTGCCATCCACCAGATGAGTGTTCTGGAAAGTGGCGACATAGACAGAAAGCTGTTGAAATAGAACTTTGCATTCAATCTTTCCTTCACGGCTCTCAATGTCTGCAAGGAGGTCATAAGGAAAGATTATCCCGATCTGTCGGTGGCTCAGTTAGCGGCTAAGCCGGGGCTGAGGAACCTCAAATTTTACCGAACTATTGTTGTACGGTAACAGAAAAATTTATAATTTTGCCAAGCACTTCAGATGGAGTTGTTGGAAAGCCAAAAAGGTTGGCATAAGTAAGCGATTCTTTTCTTGAGCACTGATTTGTTTATGAATAGTTTAATTGCACGAAATAAAGTGTTTGGAATAATATTGATATCAGTTGGAGTGATCTGCATCGCTTCGGGTGGCTATATGCTTATAGCACAAAAACATGAGAACAGTGTTGTTGATCTCAATAGAACTTCATTGAGCGATTCGTCTTTATCATCCGTGGAGAGGAATGTCAAGGAAAGTTCAGGCGGTGGAGAGTCTTCAAGAAATAACATGAGCATTGATGGCTCTAATAATCCTTTGGAATCTACGACTTCATCCGCAACTTCATCGGATGCCCCAAAGTCGTTATCTGCAGCTGATAATCAGAGTGACGATACCGGTGATTCCAGTCATAAGAAGGGTGTGGAATTTGAAAAGTATATTGTCGGAAGATTTGGAAGGAAATTCTGGTCAATTAAAGAGTGGCGTAGTGATAAGAGTGTTAATAATCGGTATGTAGAGAGTAGTATGAATCCTGACCTCGAGATGAAACTAAAGGTTAAGGATAAGGAATATGTAGTAGCTATTGAATGTAAGTGGCGTAAATCCGCGACGAGTGATGGAACTGTAAAATGGTCGTATCCTGCCCAGGTTCAACGTTATCAGGATTTTGCCAAGAAAAGTAATATTCCCGTATTTGTAGCTATAGGCATAGGGGGTATTCCTTCAAGACCAGACCATCTTTATATCGTCCCTTTAAAGTCGATTGACTCACCTACAGTTTTACAGACTGACCTTGCAAAATATGAAATAAAGTCCGGTAGTTATTTCTTTTATGATCCTTCAGTCGGTGATTTCAAGCGTGACTGAAAAGGACTTTTGTTATTGCTTCGGGTCTGATGATACCTTGCATGCCGTATGGATTAAGTAGCTGTTAAAATTAAAACGCTATAATAAAGTTTCATTTCAATGATTGAATCTCGCATATCCTACGCTTGGCGATTTTGGCCGCTTTGGCCTTGTCACTCAGTCACTATGCCCGCATCGCTCCTTCGCTCCGCGGACAAATCGTCTCAAAACCGCCGGAGCGTATAATATGCTTTTAATTTGACCAGTTACTTACCAGTTTAATGACTGATAATTTGTAGAATACCGTCTTGAAAATAATGAGGAATGAAATTGACACAGAATGAAATAGACCGTCAAAGTCTTGAAAAGGCTAAAACTCTGTTCTCGACGGGCAGAATTGACGAAATAGAGATAGGATCTACAAAGGGATTGCAGGATATTCACTTAAATCTCTTCGACGGCCTATATCCGTTTGCCGGCCAAATACGTACCCTCAATATTTCAAAAGGAGGTTTTCGCTTCGCAAATTCCCTATATCTCGTGCCGGCCCTTCAGGCAATTGAAAAAATGCCCGAAGATACTTATGAACAAATCATTGCCAAATATGTGGAAATGAATATTGCTCATCCGTTTATGGAAGGAAATGGCAGGGCAACACGCATATGGCTCGATATGATGCTCAAGCGGTCACTGCACAAGGTTGTTGACTGGCGAAAAATCAGTCGAGAGGATTATATGATGGCAATGGAACGCAGTCCTGTCAACGACCTTGAACTTCGGGTGCTGTTAAAAGATGCCCTCAGTGAAGATACTGACGATCGCGATGTCATATTCCACGGAATTGAGCAATCTTACTATTACGAGGGATACGAACCGGAGAATCCGGAAAGGTGACTCATCGTGTCACATTTTCGGGACTTGCGGCCATGTAGAATCAATTATGGGGCGAGAAGTGTTATATAGATGTAAACTATAAATACTGTTGCTATGGCCGAACAAAAAGAGGTGCCGGTGCTTTTGCTCACCGGCTATTTAGGTAGCGGAAAAACTACGCTTCTCAATCATATTCTGACTAATAAAAAGGGTATACGATTCGCCGTGATAGTGAACGACATCGGCGAGGTCAATATAGATGCGGATCTCATACAGAAAGGTGGCATCGTCGGTCAGGATGATTCGGGGGATCTTGTGGCTCTGCAGAACGGATGCATCTGTTGCACGCTGAAGATGGATCTGGTGAAGCAGATAAGTGATCTGCTTGAATCGGGGATGTTTGATTACATCGTTATCGAGGCTTCAGGTGTCTGCGAACCGGCTCCGATAGCCCAGACTATCTGCTCCATGGAGCAGATGATAAGTCCGGCGGGAGTTCCCGACGAGCGTCCGAGGCTGGATGCGATTGTGACGGTGGTGGATGCGTTGCGATTGAAGAGCGAGTTCGGTTGCGGCGGCAATCTGCAGAAGGAGAATATAGATGAGGAGGATATAGAGAATCTCATAATCGAACAGATAGAATTCTGCAATATCATCTTGCTCAATAAAATCTCGGAAGTGACACGCGATGAAGCGGCTCAGATCAAGAACGTGATTCGCGCCTTGCAACCGAAGGCGCGTATCATAGAATGTGATTACTGCGATGTGCCGCTTGATGACATTATAGATACTCACCTTTTCGATTTCGAGGATGTCGCGACTTCCGCCACTTGGGTGCAGAGAATCGAGGGACCGGCTGATGAACAGCTTGAGGATACTCATCATGCTCATAAGCATGACCATGACCATGGGCATGAGCATGCTCACGATCACGGCGAGCCGGGTCATCATTGCGACGAGCATTGTCATCATCACCACCACCATCATCACGGCGAGGGTGAAGCGGAGGAATATGGAATCGGGACATTTGTGTATTTCCGTCGCCGACCCTTCGACTTCAATAAGTTTGACAGGTTTGTCAACTTGCATTGGCCGGAGAATGTGATAAGATGCAAGGGGGTGATATACTTCAGTCAAAATCGGAATATGTCGTTACTGTTCGAGTCGGCTGGAGTGCAGAAGAATCTCAAGGAGGCGGGCTATTGGTTTGCCACTGCTCCGAAGGAGGAGCTTGAGATCATGATGATGCGTGATCCTGCGCTTCGTCGGGATTGGGACGAGGAGTACGGCGACAGAATGGTGAAGCTCGTATTCATAGGCAGAGACCTTGACCGGGAAAAGCTTTCGGCAGAGCTGGATGCCTGTCTTGCGTAATATAATTAGAACTACTTATTCTATGGGAAACACACAGAACACAATGAGAGTGGCCGACCAAGTGGCCCGGATGATAGGCGATGCCGGAGTAAAACATCTATATGCCATTACAGGGGATAGTCTGAATGATCTGACGGATGCCCTTGTAAAGGAGGGGCGTGTGAAGTTCGTACATATGCGTCATGAGGAATCCGGAGCATTCGCGGCGAGTGCGGAGGCGCAGTTGACGGGTCGGCTTGCCGCCTGCGCAGGGAGCAGCGGCCCCGGTCATGTGCATCTGATTAACGGGCTATATGATGCCCAACGCAGCAATGCTCCCGTTTTGGCGATTGCATCCACTTGCCCATCCTCAATGTTCGGCACCGAATATTTTCAGGAGACGAATCCTACGTTGCTATTCTCCAATTGCAATGTCTATAATGAGATGGCCACCACGCCGACACAGGTGCCTCATATGCTGCAGGGCGCCATGCAGGAGGCGATAGGCCGAGGCGGGGTGGGCGTTGTCGGTCTTCCGGCCGATGTCATCGGACAGCCGGCAGTTGAGTCGTATGCGGCGACCATGCCCTTATATACCGAGCGTTTGCCCGAACCGTCGGATGAGGAGGTCAAGGCTGCCGCACAATTAATCAATCAGGCCGGGACGGTCGCGATATTCGCCGGCTCCGGCGCGAAAAATGCAGCCGCACTTGTAAATGAACTTTCAGAGAGGGTGAAGGCTCCCGTGATAACGACTTATAAAAGTCAGCTTGAACTCATGGGGGAATGTAAAAACTATGTCGGGCATATGGCCTACTTGGGAATGTGGTCGGCGGAGCAGGCTGTGGCCTCGGCGGACGTCCTGATTCTAATCGGCATGAACTTCCCGTATCCCGGATTTTTCCCTGTTGACAAGAAGATTATACAGGTTGATGTGCGGGCCGAACGTCTTGGAAGGAAATCCAAGGTTGATGTCGCGGTCAGATCTGACGCAGGCCTTTTCCTCTCCTCCTTGCTTCCTGAGATCGAGGCCAAGACAGACTCTTCATTTCTGGATAAGGGTCTTGCTGACTATGCGGAAATTAAGGAGAAATTCAACGAACCGATAAAGAATCCCGGAGTCAAGGGGGCTATACGGCCCGAGTATATGCTGAGTCTTCTTGACGGGTTGGCTGATGAGGATGCGGTATTTACGGTTGATACGGGCATGAATAATTTGTGGACCTCACACTACCTCACTCAGAAAGGGGACCGCAGAATGATCGGGTCGTTCACCCACGGCTCGATGGCCAACGCCATGCCTATGGCTATCGGGGCAAAGTTCGCATGCCCCGACCGTCAGGTTATCGCTATATGTGGCGATGGTGGATTCACGATGCTGATGGGGGAATTGCTCACTATAATACAGTATAATCTTCCGGTCAAGTTATTAGTGGCTGACAACCGTAGTCTTGCATTTGTGAAATGGGAGATGGAGATGGCCGGGCTTACACCGAATGAGACAACTCTTACAAATCCCGATTTCGGGAAGATGGGTGAGGCAATAGGATTTCAGGCGGAAACGGTGGATGATCCCGAGGAGCTGGAGGGAGCGATGAAGCGATGGCTTTCCGCCTCAGGGCCTGCGTTGCTTTCCGTCGTGACAGATACGGATGCTGCCTCGTTCGGATTCTCCAAAGAGCTCATGGAGTTGGCCAAACCGGGTAATCCGCTCAGTAATTTCGTGGCATTGGGTAGTTGATTCTCTGTCATTAAATAAAAATATATCGCGTTAGCATTGAATTCATCAGATGCTAACGCGATATATTTTAAATCCAAACGCACTTTTAATGGTTGAATGTTTCTTCGAGCTGATGAAGCACCGGCCCGAAGACACAGCGTTCATACTTGGTGGCGAATATCTCGAAGCATTTGTTGCAATGCAGACAACGAGATTTCAACGTGTCACCTTCACGCATTTTGGCGGGGAAGTCAGGCTGAGTCAGAAGGGCACGCGACATGGAGGCGAAATCGGTTAGCTCCAAAGCAGCGCATAGAGTTTCCTCTGAATAGATTCCCCCGACAAGGGAGAGGGTGATATCCGGATACATCTCTTTCACATACTTCGCGGCATCAAGATAATAGAGCGAGTCCGTACGGGCCATTTTGTTGAAATCAGTGCCACTTATCTCAATCAAATCTGCTCCGGCATCCCAAAGTGTGCTACTGTAGGTACCCAAGAGTCCGTAATCATCGAGAGCATCCTTCGTATTATGAGCGTTTAGCTTCACCATGATTACGAAATCGTCTCCACATGCTTCCCGGATTCCTTCGACAATCTCTTTCGGCAACCGGATACAGTTTTCAGCGGAACCGCCGTAACGGTCGGTGCGAATGTTCAAGTCGATGTTGGCCACAGCCTGGAGGAGATACCAATGCGCGACGTGTACCTGTATCCCGTCGAAACCTGCTTTTTGAGCTCTTATCGCCGCCGCGATGAACATATCACGGATATTCTCCAACTCCTCGGTCGATAGATTATTGAAGTCAAACGGGTTCAATCCGCGTGGACCGGCAAGTGAGAGTTGGGCAATTGTAATCGCTCCATATTCATGTATCTTTTCCGGGATACGACGAAGGCCGTCGATATATCTGTCATCACCGATGCAGAGCTGCATTTCATCTGCACGGAGTGACAGATCAGGAGATACGCTCAAGTGCCCGGTAATGATTGTGCCGGTGTCGCCTTTGCCCAAAGCGTCGTACATCGCTATCTGGGCATCGCTGACAGTGCCATCGGGATTGCCGAGATGGTCGTTTGTCGCGCTGCGGATGATCCGGTTCTTGGCTATGGCGGAATTTATCTGCCGGGGAGTGAAGATAGTTTCAATATCCATATCTATATCCTATTAATTTACTGACCGAGCAATAACCTGCGCTCTTGAGCGACGGTGATAGGGGAGGAGTGACCGGAGAGGAGAAGTGTATCTTCCGGTAATGTCAAGACCTTTTCTATTATCGACTGTTCAAGTTCCTGTCGGTTTCCACCGGGGAAATTTGTCAGTCCGGGACCATGTTGATACAGCGTATCACCTACGAAAGCAACGCGCTCTTCAGGCGACCAATATGTCACGGAGCCGGGAGTGTGCCCGGGTGTATGTATCACCTTGAGATAGAAGCCCGAGTTGGCCTTGAGTCTGATGGTCTCACCATCGTAGACCTCCTCATAGTGTGGCACTGTTATCGGATCTCCCGAGTTGCCGCTGAGATTAAGGTAGGGATCCGTAAGATATTTCCCGTCAGTAGGGTAGATATAGATAGGAGCCACCAATTTCTCACGCAGCAATTCAGCTGCTCCCATATGGTCGAAGTGACCGTGAGTAAGCAGGATCTTTTCAATGTGCCATCCGTTGCGCATCACCGTATCATAAATCAACCCCGCCTGTGCGCCGGGGTCGATTATGAAACCGGTCTTGGTGTGCGCGTCGATATAAAAATAGCAGTTTTCGGCAAATACGCCCTGCACTTGCAATTCCTTTACCATAGCGCAAAAAGCTTTCTTTTGATCGTCAAGTTTAAACCAACTCACAGCCGTCGGGACCGCAGACATGAGCGCGTTCGCCATTGTCCTGATTCTTTTCTTGTTTGCGTAGGGCGCGTTCAAGAGCCGACTTGAATCCGTCGACGGTCATGGCCCCGGGGACAGCGAAATCTCCGTCGAACACGATGTAGGGGACACCTCTCACACCGCGCATAGCGGCCTCACGCTCGTCGAAGCGCACTTCATCGTCATACTTGTCGGACTCGAGGACCTCCTTGACTTCATCGGCATTCATGCCGACTGAAATTGCCTTCTCAAGGAGCACCTTATGATCTGCGAGCACAAGATTCTCGGTGAAGTAGGCTGCGAAGAGAGCTTCGTTGAGTTTTTCCACAGTAGCGCGGTCATACTTCGCCTCCGCGAGTTTCATAAGTCTATGGGCGTCGCGGGTATTGGAGTATAGGGTAGTGGCATAGCGGAAATCGATGCCGACTTCGCGGCCGAGGCGAGAAATCTCCTCAATCTGCTTCTTTGCATCCTCAAGAGAGAGGCCATATTTCTTGGCGAATCTCTCGGGAGTGGTTGTCGTCACCTCCTTGGGTGCTGTCGGGTCGAGCTCGAATGCACGGAAGTCGACCTGAACATCGTTGGTCAAACCCAGTTCTTCGATAGCTTTCTGTAAACGCTCCTCGCCTATATAGCAATAAGGGCAGGCGAAATCTGACCAAACAGTAAGTGTCATCATAGTATTTATCCTTTCAGTTAAATATTATTTTTTTCAAAGCGGATTCTAATGCCGCCAATTCATTTTCCGTAAGAAGAGAGACCAAAGCCGAATGTTTGTCGGCGGCGATTTTCATGACCGCAGGTTTGATATCCATCCCTTTTGCCGACAAATAGACTCTCAGACATTTATGGCTTACAGCTACAGTCCTGACAAACCCTTTTGACTCAAGGCTTTTCACCCCACGGCAGATGGAGCCTTTATCCTTGCCGATCATTTCGCCGATCTCGCATTGCTGCATTCCGTCACGGGTGAACAGGGCGCGAAGAATCAGATATTCCGGCACCGTAATCCCGAGTCGCTCTCTTGCGAGAGTGTGGGCAAGTCTGCCGGAGAGAGTCTGGTAGGCTGTTCCAAGCAGGCAACCCAAATTGGGCATATCATATATTCGGTTTCCCTCTTTCATGACTTTATAACAGATTAAAGATGCAAATGGTTGACGCGTCAACCATATTATTTGCTAATACATTTCCCACATTTGCTACATCCATTGTAGATACATTTACTCCCACATTTGTCGGTCACTCCTCTTTTTGATGGCGATGCTCGATTTGATTGCGATGCTCAATAATCGTTTTCATATTGTTCTGAGCCCATTCGGTTAGTTTAATTATGATTGGCACCAGCGAGCGGCCTGTTTCTGTTAACGAATATTCGACCCTCGGAGGTACTTCCTGAAAAAAGCGGCGGTTCACAAGTCCGTCTGCTTCAAGAATTCGCAGTGTGTTGGATAGCACACGGGATGAAATGTCAGGAATCTTTCTCCCAAGTTCGTTATAGCGTATCGGCTCGTTCTCACTGAGGACGAGTATTACCAACAATGCCCACTTGTTGCCAAAACGTGCCACCACATTTCTTACAGGACATATCTCTATTATTGAGTTGAGCTGTTCTTTCCTTCTCATTTTCAGTATTACTTTTAATTACAAAATTAGTGTTTTGACATCGTATATCCAAATATCCGAGGCAAGTAATATTTTTTATCTAATTTTTATTCTACAAGTTATTGAAAATCACCAAAAGCGATAAATAGGTTACTAACAATATAAAATGTAACCTCTTGAATAA
>JAAVBX010000019.1 GCA_014802625.1 bacterium
GTATCGACGACTGGCAGTGATTTATCCAATTCTATCTGCAACACTTTTCTTTATTGGACTGTATATCGGTTATCTACATAATTCTGCAACGATAACCCAATGAATATTAGCGTATGAATTACCACAGCAGTAGATTACAACGGCAGGGATTCATAATCCTCATGATATGCTCGGCTATAATGCTTGGCATAGGAATTTATATGTTTGTGGCTGATTTCAATTCGACAAGCATAGTAACGAGTTGGCGCTCCAATCCTTCCGAGCAAACTATATCATGGCAAACTCCGGTATTCGGAGCAATAGTCATGCTCATATTGAGTATTCTGATCAAAATAGACAAGCCCAAATTACCGAAAATGGACATTCAAGGTAAACGCACTTTCGTGTTTGAAAAGATAACGGATTATCTGAAAGAAAATGATTTCAAGAAACGAGGCTTTCATTTCTTCAAAAGCAATGGGTCGATAGGTTATTGTGTGAACATTCAAAATGACAAATGGAATGATGCCAATCAAATCCGCTTCACATTGAATGTCGGTATATTTACCGAGGCCTTTTGGCTGAATGTGAGGATTTCAAGAATACCGGGATGACACCTACTTTCCCTAAGGAATATGAGTGTGCTATCCGGGAGCGAATCGGCGGCTTGCTTACGATCAAAGAGGATAAATGGTATTGCATTACATCAGGCACGGATGTCTTGAAACTATGGAGCGAAATAGAGCACGATCTAACAGAATCTATAATGCCGTTCTTTATCCGTTACAACACCGCATCAGATGTCATACCCAATCAATTTATCTACCGGAAAGGAGGCAAGCCATGAAATGGTTAGGCAGAATAATAGCATATTCCATCGCTGTCGGCTTCGTTCTTGTTGTCGGATTGATTGTAACTAAAACTTATTTTGTGGGCTTTTGATAATAAGCTGGAGTTATCAGTAGTCCACAATTCTTAAAGGTCAAAATCACATTTTACATATGAAAAATATAAAGATACTATTCATAATAATTGTTTCTTTAGCGACAATATGGTTATTTGATACATTACATGGATGCTCCCTAATCAGTTTTAGGGAATCAAATATATCTTTCCATGACTTGCCAAAAGAGATGCAAGATACTATTCTATATTGGAAGGAAAATCAAGGTAGTTACTTTCCTAACATTGATAGTTTAATTCAAAATGGAGATGGTATGCCACTTGTTATATCTTTTGATAAAAAATATTCTTTGGAAAACGAGAAATTTGGACCTTGGGTGAAAAGTAGAATCTTAACCCGAGTTTCAGACGGCAAAACATTCAAATTTCCAAGAGATACACCCGTCCCATTTATTGTCAGGAATGATACGCTTGTTATTCCAACAGATTATAATATACTTCTCTCATGGAACTCAACATCGAAATGGCATCTCCATAAATTAAGATAATAAAACTAAAAATCAGCCAATTATGCGGCATCTACGGATTATTAATTATGACTTATTTCTGAAAACTTTTTTTCTAAACGTGATATGTTGTATTTCGTGTAATAGTGAAAAATGTAATTCCTTTGTTTCAAAGGATGAATATTTAGAGTATGCCCAATATGATGACTCTGATTGGTGTGAGAAATGTAATTGTCAGAATATTTTGACAAAAGATATATTGTTTACCTTTGAAAAGGATTTTCCAATAGACATTTCGTTTATTGACTATGAATTCTTGATTATAAGGCAAGGTGTAATTTATAGAGGTTTGTTTGAGAACAATATCAAGATAAAAGATTTAACATTTTGTATGGATGATAATCTTTCTAAAGTAAATACCTTAGCATTTATCTTGTTAGACCATACAAATAAACAGGTGTATAAATGGTATAATGATGAATCATACTACCTATATAAGAAAGACAAATATCGTATATCACTTAGAGGTGATGGTAATTTCTCACTCAGATAATCTCGTGAAAAAATTAAATGTTCAAATAATTTGTTCTTTGAATAGATTCAAGCAATGAAACTGACCGATAAACCGATTTGGATTGCGATACAATACTTTTGTGTGTTGTTTCTTACCTTCTGCTTTGTAGGGCTAATAGTAAGCGATTTTTTATTCATATGGTTTATTGTTTTATTAATTTGGTTGTTTATTCCGGCTTTAGTCGTTGCGTGCATATCATTTATTAGTTCGATAATATGTAACAGTAGGCATAAGAAAATACTGTTAATATTGAACGTAATCAATATTCTCTTGTTTTTATTCCCTTTTATTAATCCGTCCGGTAAGTGTGATGCCGATATAATGGAAAACCATTACACCGAATATGGTGGACGCATGGAGCAGATATATCGTAATCTTTATAATAAAATCACTCCCGGGTGTTATGTGCATATTGAATTTGAGCATGGCGATGTTTCAATCTTCCACTTTTCAAACGGTAGTGGTGAGATAGAATCCAACTGGAATCCGAGCGAGGAAAAGATTGATTCATTGCTCACACAGAGCGGACTCGACAGAAAATCTTTAGCATGGCTGGAAAAAGAGTTGGATCAAATAGGCTGTATCTCAATTTCTTTGAAAGCAATTCCTGATGCTCCTTATTGTATCGGATTCCGTCGTGTCGGAATGGGAAAGTATGACTATGAGATATATCATATACCGCTCTCACCGGATGAACAAAAGAAAATCAATGAATCCGACGCCTCTATTGTTTACACTCCTTTCGTAGTGTTTGAATATGGCGGTGGAGCCATCGGCTCTCAGAATTTTATAGGCAAAGATGAATATTTGAAAAAGAAAAAGCAATTACATCGTGAAACCGACAGATAAACGATTTTGGATATTTGAGACATTTGCTGCTTTTGTTTCTGTAGCAGTAGGTTATACTATGTTTTATAGGGAATGGGACATACAATATACTGTTATATTCCTATTTTGCGGTTTGTTGAGTGGATTCATAGCTTTTAGGTGGTTTAGGGAACGTACTATCAGACTTTCTTTGTCTTTTTGGATTGCCAACAGTCTCTCTGTTGCAATTTGCTTTCTTTTACCTAATCTTAATAAAACTACAACACTTTTAGAATACCTGATATTGGTACTGATTATATACTCGTTAATCTCACTTATCCCGTCAATTGTAATAACAAAAATTTACTCACTTATCTCAAAACGGCTATGACACGCAATTTAGATTTGCTTTGGGTGAGACCCGAAAAGGTGAGTCTGTGATAAGCCGACAAGAAACGAAGGCGGATTATCACTGTCTCGCCACGTGGACTGCTATACAAGTGGAAAGTGAATGAGCGGTCGGATAGTCCACTCACAGCAACGGCGAAAAGAACACGGAGCGCAGCCAATAAGTCTTGGACTGTGGCACAGCGACGTCTCCGTCGCGCCACTCCGAGGCGTTGGCTTCGCTCGGTGTTCCGCCGTTGCAGATAGGCGGGAAGCGGTATAAGGTAGTGCCGGACTCGCTCCAAACGCCTCATACGGCATCACGCCGAAACCAACCAAGACCGCCCATTCTCTTTCTACTTTGAACCATCGAAATTTGGATATGTTATACAAATGCACTATCTTTGCACTACAAAAAGGTATAACTATGAATACAGCTTCAGTAACAAGAAAACAGACCTCGTTTCGATTAAGTGAAAATTTGCTGAAACGTCTCCAGATAGAGGCTAAGAAACATAACCGCAGTCTCAACAATCTTGTTGAGAGTGTGCTGCTCGCTTTTGTCTCGGAAAAGCCGAATAAGACAACCTTAGCTGCGATGAAGGAGGCTGAAACATCTGATAATTTAGAGACACTCGACCTCTCCAACTTCCGCAACTTCGTTGATTCTCTATGAAGACTCTGAAGATCACAACTCAGTTTAAGAAGGATCTCAAACGATATAAAAATCGGACTAAGGTTATCGAGAAATTGGAGTTCATTCTCGGACTGCTTCAAAATGAATTGCCAATACCTGAAGAAAACAAACCTCATCCACTGACGGGCAATTATCGTGGACACATGGAATGCCATGTGGAAAACGACACACTACTGATATGGTGGGATAAGGAATCCGACATAATCAAGTTGGTAAGATTCGGCACACATTCAGAATTGTTTTGAGGGAAGTCCAAGAGCATTTAACAGTTTGTAAAAGAATAGTTAAAATGAACCCTCAGACTTGTGTGGTTGGAGAAAATTTTGTAATAAGATTAAAACGTGTTTAGGAGTCGTTGAGGATATTGGCAGAGGCCTGTCTAACACTCGTTACTAACTCGTTACTATTTCAAATTTTGAATTTGTATCTAATTGATATAGCGATATTTGGAGTGTAAGGTTCAAACCCCTCCAGCTCCACTATGTACTACCGAACTTCTTCGGAATAAAGAAGACAAACCTCGGACTATCAAGTAGTTCCGAGTTTTTTTTTGTATCTCATCCTTTCGTTTTAGGACCGACATAAGACCAACCCGACAGTATGGTAATAGGCACCTCAACGTTGGCACAATATGAAATCGACGGTGCACTCGGAATGTATAGCGGAGTGTTCAACAACCCCTTCATGATAGAGGGTGCATACCATCGCCGCTGGTTCAAGACAGTCCTCACCATATCATTCCAGTTTCATCACACTCATATGGACGGCTCTACCTTCAGGCAAAGCAGTGTTCGTGATGGTTGGAACAGGCTTCGATGAAATCGAGGCTCTGGTGCCCGTCGATGTTATGCGACGTGCCGGGATGGAGGTGTTCACCGTCTCCATGACAGAAAAACGTCTTGTAAAAGGAGCCACAGGCAACCTCATCGTTGCGGACATGAGTGTTTCCGATTTGTCCCCCGACCGGATCGACTGGCTCATATTCCCCGGTGCAGACAAATCGGAGGATGCGGTAAACCTTGACGAAAAACTTAGCGAGCTCGTGAAAGCCCATTGGGAAAAAGGAGACAATATCGCCGCTATATGCGCCGCTCCCTCTCTTGCCGCGTATCGCAATTAACCGTACTTCCACTGTAATTCAATGACCGCGTACAACTTTTTCATGCCCCTATAGTTTACAAGTGAGAAATATTTTGTAACTTTGTCAACTGGAAAATAATGCTTAGATATGACTAACGACGTTGAAAATATATTCGGTAGGAGGCTAAATCAGGCCCGCCTTATCAAAGGACTTACAATGGATGAACTCGGAAAGAGGGTTCACCCCGCCGTTACCCGTCAAGCCATAAATAAATACGAAAAGGGGAACACTTCGCCCTACAGCCGTATGCTTATAGCCTTCAGCGCGGCACTTGGTGTCAAACCTGATTATTTCTTCCGACCTTTTACTGTCGCCGTTGACAAGATAATGTTCAACAAGAAGGCAGGAATATCGGAAAGAGTCATCGCATCAATACGCGAAAAAGTCAGGGAGGAATTGGAAAGATATCTTGAAATTGAAGAATTGTGCGGAAGCAGTGCTGTTTTTACACTCTATAAGAAGGAGATATGCACTGCCAACGAGGCGAGAGAATATGCCAATGAAGTGCGGATAAAATTCGGTCTCGGATTTGACGGCATATCAAATGTGATAGAGGTACTGGAGGATAATGGTATAAAAATCATTGAAATCTCTGAGGACGAATCATTCGGTGGTCTCAGTGGCTACGCCAACGACAACATCCCCGTGATTGTGGTAAATAGGAATCTGACTTCTGAGGATAAGCGTTTCACGTTGCTTCACGAACTCGGACACCTCATAATGGATTGTCCCTCGGAATCTGAATCAAAGAAGATTGAGTACCTTTGCAATACGTTTGCTTCGGAAATGCTTATGCCTTCGTCTGTGTTGAAAGGACGTCTTGGCAATATGCGCCATGACATATCATTGGCAGAACTGAGTGATATTCAAAGGCAGTATGGAGTTTCGGTAGACACCATAATGTTGTCGCTGAAAGATCTCGGAGTCATAACCGGAAGAAGATACAACGGCTATCTTAAAAAGAAAAAACTCTTTCCTGATTTCAACGCGGTTGTCGGGAAATCCCTTTTTGTCTCGGAAACATCCGGAAGGTTTGTCAGAATGGTATATCGTGCAATCGCCGATGAAATTATATCAATGTCAAAGGCTGCATCCCTGCTCAACACCTCTGTTGACAGAGTCAGGTCTCAACTTCAGCTTGTATAGGCGATGAAAATAATTGTCAACGATACGAATATTTTCATCGACCTGCATTCTATAGGTCTGTTGGAAGAATTATGCCGGTTGCCATACGATATTCATACTGTGGATTTTGTAGTGGCTGAAATTGAGGACGCTGAACAACGAGAGATTTTCGATAAACTTGTTGACGAAAATAGAATCATCGTTGACGGATTCACTGCCGATGAAGTATTGGAAATTGTTGAGGAACACTCAGTAGTTTCCGGTAATCTTTCCATCCCTGATTGTTCGGTATATCTCACTTGTGCTGAAAGGGACTGAGAATCTTTCAATCGAGACAATCTCAAAGATTGAAAATGCTCTTCATCTGGAGATTCTTGAACCGACTTTTTCACCTCGATGAACATTTAACACTCTGCATAAGAATGGTTAAAACGAACCTTCGAAGTTGAGAGTCAGCGGAAAAAGTATTAACTTTGCAATACCCTTAGAACCATAACGGGCCATGCAGCGAGCGGCTGTGTGAGGGTAAGGGAATTTAGGTTGCAAATTCGCTACACACGAATGTTAACCAATTGCAACTTGCTGGTATAAGTGCATTTGACTGATAAGGAACAAGTCCCTCCATCTCCACTATGTACTACCGAACTTCTTCAGGCAAAAGAAGTCAAACCTTGGAATATCAAGTAGTTCCGAGGTTTTTTTGTATCTAATCCTTTCGTTTTAGGACCGAAATATCGAGAATATGCATTCCAGAAGTATTGTCTCATGCTGGATTGTATTATCCCACTCAAAGATCAATATGAAGCCACGAAACCATTCATTTCATCAGAACTGCTTTCTTGTAAAAAAGACCTTGAAATTGCGCTGTCTACCGAACTTGAAATATCAGAGGAGCAAGAACCCGACTACATTTTTACTCATGGGCATTATATTGAAGAACCTGTAGAGGAAGAGACTACAGAAGAATGTCCATTTTGACTTCCATAGATTGTCAAAACGGTATTATCTGAATACTTTGACTCGTCCGAAGAGATCGCCTCACTTTACCTGTCGGCGGTAGCAGAGGTAGAACTTTATGCAGAAGGCAGTGATTAAGATGACGGATACGAGCTGCCACCAATCCAAATCTCCCTTTGCTAACCTTATGGCCCGGTCTATTATTGCCAATCCTGATAGGATAGCAAGTATCAGCCAGATATTTCGTTTTGCTCTGTTACTTAACATAGTTTTCTTAGATTTGATAGGGTGTTATAATTGTGAAACTTCGGGTGTTGATGGTTATCCTGATGTTAACAGCGGTTAGGTGTTGAGATACCCATTAGTGTTTTGTGCTAATGGGTATCTAACCCTTTCGCCTGTGTAAATCTTTGGATGAAAAGAGCCTCTATCTATGCCGGTAGTCTTGGCAATTTCTGTAACAATTTCTGCTTTAGTCATATATGTTAGAAGTCTGATTTTGAGGATACAAAATTACAAAAAAATATTGGAATTTCGCTAGAATTACACATGCAACTACCGCTTGTGGCGGCCAAATTTTTGAAAAAAGAGGATAGCGATGAGATTTCTTAGGTCCCACCGCGTCTGTCATTGCCAATCCGATGTATCTGCTTTTCAGTTCCTCAAATATGGCTTTGTCTTACTCCGCTCTCTTGCGGTCGGCTAACACCCCTTCCTTCGCTCTCTGTCGGTTGACCTTCTCAACAGAGATGTCGTGTGCGGTCTTTAAGTCCTTGGGGGCAATCAATGAGGGAGAGTGGATGTCCTTGCCCAAAAATACTGCCCGCAGATGTGGAGATTTTTCAGCCTAAAGGCAAAAGAATAGCCCTGCTCCGCATGTTTTCAATACGAGCAAGGCTTCCTTAGTTGATGGTACAGCAATAAATTGGAGCGTAGAGTCCGCCCTGGTGAAAACGAACATCAACATATTCTTTGCAGAGCAAAGCACTATAGCGATTAGGCTACAGAAAAGACGAATGGTATTATTCATTGTATATAATATTCCCCAGATTTTAGCGTTAAATTAGATTTGTCAAATACTATCAAGATGAATCAACAGGAAGTATTTAATTTGGCATTAGCCAATCAGGAGAAGGCGAAAAGGGTTCTGGATAAATCCGGAATAGCCAAAGTCTGGGAACGGAATGGATGCCGCGTTAATCTCGTAGGCTCCCTGCGTATGGGATTATTGGCTTCTCATAGAGACATTGACTTACATGTCTATTCAAAAGGCATAACAGAAGAAAAAAGTTTTGCTATTATGGCTCAAATAGCTAAGCTGCCGGATGTAACCGAGATTAAATGTATCAATGGACTCCATACGGAAGAACACTGCATGGCTTGGCACATCTTCTATAAATATGAGGAAGAGATCTGGCAGTTTGATGTAATTCATATAGAGGAGGGAACTGAGTATGATGGCTATTTTGAGAGAATGGCGGATAGAATCATTGAGGTCATGACACCGGCTCAGAAAGAAACTATCCTGCGGTTGAAGTTCAATACTCCCTCTGATAAAGATTATCATGGGGTGGAATACTATGAGGCGGTAATCGCTGACGGCATAGATAATATGAGCGATTTTGAAAAATGGGTCATAGAACATCGTAAGAAACCATTGTACTACTGGATTCCATAATAATGAAACTGCTCTGTCCCGTAAAGACGAGTCTATGATAAGCCGACAAGGAACGAAGGCGGCTTATCACTGTCTCGTCACGTGGACTGCTGATAACGGAGAGTGGCGCAACGGCTCTGAAAAGAATACGGATGGGGAGGGCGTTAAGAACACGGTGTGGCTGTAAGGCATAGGCAGGTACAGCGAAGCTCGCGGAGCAACCTGCAAAAGCCGGCAGTCACTCGGTGTTTAGCCCTCTCTAAATCTCTGACAATGGGGTCAACGATATTGCAGCCTGCGGAATGTCGCTGATGGCATTGGCCTTGTTCGTAGTGTTCTCTTGCGATAAATATGCCATGGCCGTTGCGCTTCTCGGAGTTTTATTTGTAATAAATTGCTAACTTTACAGCCATAATTTTTAAGTTAAATAAGACGCTGAAATATTCGATATATTTGATTGAGATTTACCACTATGAAAAGAATTAGTATTATCGAAGCTCGCCGGGCTAAAGTTTCGCCTGAAGTCCGTAGAAGCGTCAACCTGTCATTCCTTATTGTAGATAGAATACACGCCATATTAGAAGCACGGGGTCTTAAACAAAAGGA
>JAAVBX010000020.1 GCA_014802625.1 bacterium
GCGACGGCGAGAAAAATATGTATGTGAAGAACGATATTTCGCATTATGCAACCTGTACGTATTAAACAGAGCATAAAGTTAGCCATAAAATCCCATATTTGCAACAACCACTCCAACAGGTACTCCATAGACCATCATCCCATCGTTCCAGCGTAATATTTTTCTATGGCCCTATGGCCTCTGGTCCCTGGAGCCCCCCCCCGCTGCACACCCGACCCCATGGTCCTATGGCCTATGGTCTATGGACAACCCCCCGCTGCTCACCCGACCCCATGGTCCTATGGCCTATGGTCTATGGAGAACCTCCCGCTCGTCCGGCCCCCATGGTCTATGGAGAAAAGAAACGGACGCCACCCGAAACGGGCGACGTCCGATAGATATGTAGGTCCGAGGACAGCGATTACTCGCCTGCCTCAAACTTATAAGCATTGTTCTCAACCTTCTTGGAGCCACGGAGCATCTGCTCCATATTGGGCTGGAAGAGCTGCTGATACTGACGCTGGTAAGTGGCGTCATCATATTTGAAGTCCTCCTTAGTGTTACCGTTGACCACGTAACCGTAGATACCGTCGTCACCCTTCACGAGGATTACCTTCTTGCCGCTCTTCGAACCGGCTATCTGACCCATCACCTTCTGATCGTTGACACCTGAACGGGCCGAGAAACGGAACTGGGGAAGATCTCTGGGCTCAACTCCCATAGCGGATGCCAGTGTGGCGATATCAGAGGCTTTCCCCTGATACTTCTTAATCTCTGCATCACCGGCCTTAGAACGGCGCACCTGCTCTGTGAGAGCACGCTTCACATCGGCGTTGCTCAGGGGCACATAATCGGAGTATTCGCTGTTGACGGCGGCTACATAGAGTGCGGGAGAGGCTGCCTCCTTCGACTCATAAATCTTCGATACCTCACCGGGTTTGCCATCGATCATAACCCAACGAACGACCTGACGGCTGTCGGGATAATACATATTGTAACCGGCCATGCGGGGAACAGCGTCGGAGCTCTGCGTCAATGCGAAAGTCTGAAGGTTGTAACCCTCCTTGCCGGCGTTTTCGCGGAACTTGGCGGCGGTATTGTTGGAGGCCAGGAACTTCTCAAGTTTCTCCGTAGCATCGTTGATTGTCTTGGCAGAGGGATGCAGGGCATACTCCACTACCTGATACTCGTAGATCTCCTTCGCGGGGCTCTGCTTGGCAAGCTGGGCGAGGAGCGCACCCTCTGGTGTCGACATCAGCTTGATGTAACGGCCACCGGCATTCTTGAGGGAGTCAATCTGGCTCTGGGGGAGCTGCTCGGTCTTACCCTTGTTGTCGTAGAGAGTGATCCACTGCTCGGTCTGTGCCATGACGCTGTCGGTCTTGAATACGCTGGCGAGCGAATCCACGGCCAGACCGCTGTTGAGACGGGCAAGCACCTTGTCGGGGAGAGTCGCGCCGGCAACCTGCACGAGGTTGAGCTGCACGGAATCCACCTCCGTGTACTTGCGGCCCATCTTCACGACGGTGAATCCGCGCATATTGTCGCTGACCACGCTGACACTGTCACGGGGAGCGGAAGTGACGAATGTGCGGAGGGCACCTCCGGGGAGGTCGGAGCCACGCAGAGTGCGCTTCTCGACGGCGATACCCTCCTTGCGGAGGTCGCGGGTCAGAGTGCCGGCGCTGTCACGCAGAGCGGAAGCGGTGGCGGCTGCGAGCTTCGATGCTGCCGCGCGGTCAGCCTCGGAGGGAGCTATGTTGACGGAGAGGAAAGAGATTTCCTTGGTCGGCTCTTCAACTTTATAGCGGGATTTATCGGCGTCATAAGCCGCTTTCAGCTCGGCGTCGCTGACGGGATACTCCTTCTCGTCGAGCTGTCCGTAGGGGCGGAAAGCGAGCTGCACCTGGGAGAGCTCGATGAAGTCGTTGTAGAGAGCTTTCTTATCGAGTTCGTTGGGCTGCATGGCGCCGCTGAGCAACATGGCATAGGTCTGCTCGGCCAGACGGGCCGACGCCTCATTCTCAAGGGCGAGCCATGCGCGCTGAAGCGGCTCCACCTGAGCCTGAGTGAGGTTATTGCGCTTGGGATTGAAAATCACATCGTGAGCCTGTGCCATTGATGTCACATTGACATTGAGAGCCTGCAGCTGGCGCACGATGGCCATCTGCTCTGCGGAAGGCTGGGGATTTTCAAGCATATAGCGACGAAGCATCTCCGGGGAAGTGGTGATGCCCATGTTCTTCACAGCCTCCGAGAGAAGTTTCTCGGTGATGAGCTGGTTGAGGGCGATCTGCGGCATGAGCTGCACGTCGAAATTTGCATACTGGGCCGGATTCTGACGGCGGGCCTCCTCAAGCTGGCGGCTCAACTCCTCACGCTTGCGCTGATAGTCGAGATAGTCGATCTTGTCGCCTCCCACCTTGGCCACGGTGGTGTGGTTGCCGAACAGATTGCGTCCGTTGGTGATGGCGTCGCCCAGGATAAAAGCCAGAAGGGCCACGAAAATCACCACCAGCAGGAACACTGATTTGCTTCTGATTTTCTCTAATGTTGCCATTTTGTCGTTGATAACTCTGTTAAGAGCCTGATATTATAGCTGTTATTATTATTGATTACACGTATGCGCGCGCCCTCCCCGTCGCCGGTGGGCGCTATTATCGGGCAAAGATAGTCATTTTCCGTTGGTTACACAAACTATCTGCCGATTTTTTAACAATTTATAGTTCCGCACTCTCCTTTCGGAGTCTCCTTTTCAAGATTCCCGGCAGCCACCCATCGGTCGAGCCATTCGACGGCTGTATCGTGGTCATTGGGAATCACCCCATCGAAGATAGCCTCCTTCACGGCCTCCTTGCATCGGGACACTTTCTCGCACGGTGGGAGCCCGTAACGCTGCATGACCTCGTAGCCGTCGACAGGGTTCTTCCAGTTGCGATAGTCGTCGGCGGCATTGATCTCATCCATCCGCTGACGCAGGGCCTTGAAACCCGCCAGCTGACGCTTGACTTTCTCCGGTATCTTCGATGTGATGTCGGCCTCGCAAAGGAGCATGAGGGATTCTATGTCATCCCCGGCGTCAGTAATGAGCCGGCGCACCCCGCTGTCGCTCACACCGGCATCGGCCACCGACTGCGGTCGCATATGCAGCCCGACCATCTTGGCCACGAATTTCATCTTCTCGTTGAGAGGCAGTTTCATCCGGCGGAATATACGCGGAATCATCTTCTCTCCGATGAAGTTGTGATTATGGAATGTCCACCCGAGTTTGGGATCGTAACGTTTCACCACCGGCTTGGCGATATCGTGCAGCAGCGCCGACCAACGCAGCCATTCATCGTCACTCTTCTCGGCGACATTGTCGAGCACCTTGAGAGTGTGAAGAAAGTTGTCCTTGTGCCCGCGCCCCTCTTGAGTCTCGACACCCTTGAGCGCACATAGTTCGGGGAATATTATCTCGAGAAGCCCCGACATGTCAAGAAGCTTGAAGCCTGTGGAGGGCTTTCGGGAGCGGATGATCTTGCCGAGTTCGTCGTTGATCCGCTCCTTGGAGATTATCTTTATCCGGTCAGCGTTACGTTTAATGGCCTCGAAGGTATCGGGCTCTATGAAGAATCCCAGTTGGGTGGCGAACCTGATTGCCCGCATCATGCGCAACGGATCATCGGAGAAGGTGATGTCGGGGTCGAGAGGAGTGCGTATGATTCGCCGCTCGATGTCCCCCACCCCGTCAAAGGGGTCGACGAGTTCGCCGAATCTGTCGGCGTTGACACATAGAGCCATAGCGTTGACCGTAAAATCGCGCCGACGCATGTCGTCGTCAAGCGTGCCATCCTCCACAATCGGATTGCGGCTCTCGCGATGATATGATTCGCGGCGCGCGCCGACGAATTCAAGTTCCAGCTCCCGGTGATGGAGCTGTGCGGTGCCGTAGTTGGCGTAGACCGCAAGTCGCGGCTTACGACCGCTCACCTTACGGATACGCGCGGCCACGGCCTCAGCCAGCTCAATGCCGCTGCCGACCGTGACGAAGTCAACGTCCTTCGAGGGACGGTTCAGAAACAGGTCGCGGACGTATCCGCCGACCACGTATGCCTCGCGGCCGAGGGTATCAGCCGCCTCGCCCACGAGCTTGAAAGCCGGGGCTGTCAGTCTTTCCTTAAGATTCATCAATAGGACTAATAATTATAGCAAATCCTGCATCTCCTCCGGGAACGGGGTGATACACTCAAGTCCATCAGGGCGCACGACATATGTGTTCTCGATGCCGACGGCACCCACTCCGGGGATGACGAATTTCGGCTCTATGGCCAGTGTCATGTTCTCCTTGAGCAGATCCTTGCAGCGCGGCGTTATAGCGGGTGTCTCGTTGAGCTCTATGCCGACGCCGTGGCCAATGAAAGCCGCCTGCTGGCGATGCCCCATGAAGTAAGCCTGCAGACCCTCCTCGGCCACGATCTCCTCGGCCCTGCGGTAGAGGGCGCATACCTCGGTGCCGGGGAGTGCCATCCGCTCCAGCTCATGCAGTATGCGGCGCGAGCAGTCATGGGCCTTGACGGCGAGGTCGCTGACATCGCCGAGCCGCCAGACGCGCGTCATATCGGTCTGATAACCGTTGAAGCAGCCGTTGACGTCGACCATCACGGTCTCCCCGACGTGCATGATTTCCCCGTCGGCGCCACCGGGCAGGGCCGGGCTCACACCTCCGCCACCCATGGCGAAGTCGTAGGGAGCAGGCGTGTCGGCATTGTCTCCGGCTATGACGGAGCCCATATTGATCTCCATCAGCTGACCCGATACACGCAGGAATCCCAGGCTACCCTCCAGTCGAAGCACACGCTCAATCTCGATCTGGAATTCCACATCCGTCATATCACGCTTGTATAGACGGCTTATTTTATGATAGACCGCTGCCTGATGCAATCCATCCTCTTTCATGAGGTTGATTTCATAGTCGGTCTTCACCTGCCGGGCCTGACGCAGCAACGGGGAAGCGTTGCTGATACCGGAATCCGGGAATGCCTTCGAGAGACGCATCACGTCGCTGTAGGGGAGCGTGTCGAGTTCCAGACCGAGATTGGCGGGAAGGGAGAGTCCTTTTTTAGCCAGTTCGGCCGGGATGGTTTCCGGTTTGCGGATCATCACGATGTCATCGCCGGCTACAAAGTCGTTGGGGCGGATGACAAAATACAGAGTCCTCCCCTCGGAGGTGATATACACATAGCCCCGGAAAACTCTCCCGGCAGCGTAATAAATATTAGCGTTGGAGGCCACCAGCATGGCCTCCATTCCTGCCTCGCGCATGGAGGCGGCCAGGCGGTCGAGCCGCAGGGCCACTTCCTCGCGCAGTTCAGGTATAATCAGAGGTTTCTTCTTATCCATGTTATTTACATAACAAAAATCCAAGCCGTTTATTTCACCAGGATCTTCCGGCCTCCGGAGATATAGAGTCCTCCGGGCAACGATTCCGTGACAGTGTCGGCCACTTTCACACCCAAAAGCGTATATACGCCACGGGGCTGCGTGAGGTCAGCCTCGATGCCGGGACAGGAGACTCCAGTGAGGTCGCTCTCTACGGTATAGAAATAATCGTAGGCATCGGAGCCTCCGGTGTATTCCTCTCCCCCGGTTAGCGAGGGTGCCCAGCTGCCGAAGAGCAGCGAGGGGACCGTCCGGAGGCAATACATACCCGCTGTCGGGGGTGTATAGCTGTCAAGCATCTGGTGCGTGAGGGGATCATAGAGTCGGAGTGTGATGAAGGGATCCCCCTCCTCATACGGCTGTGCCTTCGCATAGGCATATACCCGAGTGGTGTCGACGACTCCATCCTCATCCACACCATACAGGGGCGACTGCCCCATCGTGTCGGGGAACCAGAGATCGAAGCCATCGGGAAGATACATCAGGAATGTGTCGAAACTCTTCACCGCATAGTCGGGATCGGGATCCATCTCGGGACGGGGGGCATGGGGAATCGTGTATTTGACAAGAATTTCCTGATTCTTCCATTCAGTGTAGTCCTCGGAGGGAGCGCCATCGGCACTTATACGGAACTCGAAGGCACCGGCCGGAATATTGAGACCATAGACACCGGGGGCCGTCACAACACGCCCGGACTGAAGGAAGCTGAAGACCACGTCATTGACACGTCCGTCGCCATCCTCGTCGGTTATCTCATAACTGTAGGCATATTCATCGGCGCTATTATCCATATAAAACTGTATCTCGGAGGCCAGATCCGTCGGGCGCACCTCGAATGCGTCGGGGAAGCGCAGCACGGCCCCGTCGATGCGCTCTACAGTCCCGGAACCGGGCAGCACCGTGTAGCCACGGTAGATTTCATAATAGAGCGTGACGCCCGGCGCGTGAGCGCTGCCGGTGCGTTCCCCGTCGGCATCCACACCGTCGACAAAAAGGAACATCCCTTCGGGTATCTCGATTTTATAGAGGCCGGGAAGTGTCCATACACGCTCCTTGAAGAGCACTCCCCCCGTCATCCAGGTCATGATATCGATCGTGGCCGTCAGGGTTTGCTCAGCGGGTGTCGAGAAATCCTGATAGTATAGCGTGGCAGGCTCGGTATTCTCCGGATTCGGCATGATTTCCTGCGTGAAAGTCAGGCCGATGCCGGAGACTCCCTTGGGAAACGCGTTGTTGGACGTATCGACGAAGCCTTGCGCCGGAGCGACGCTTATGCCGTCAGGTAATTCGGCAGGTGGATTGACCGGCTCAGGTGAGTGTCCGAACAGAGCCTGAACCGCAGATAGCAGCAGTGATGTCAGGAGTAGATTTCTTTTCATAAGTAAAACTGTTTTATTGAGAAGGGCCGAAGGTCGGAATTTTCTCCGCCCGATTTGCAAAGATAGTAAAAATTCCGTACCTTTGCGGCTTATTTGTAAAAAAGTGTTATGGATTTCATGCATGCGCTGGATTTCAAACCGGCATCACTACGCGTTCTAAAACATTACTCCCTCTCCCGATTCAAGTCTGACCTCACGGCGGGTATCGTCGTAGGCATCGTGGCCCTTCCGCTGGCGATAGCGTTTGCCATCGCCTCGGGCGTCAACCCCTCGGTCGGTCTCATCACGGCCATTATCGGCGGCTTCCTCGTTTCCGCCCTCGGAGGCAACTCCGTGCAGATCGGCGGCCCCACGGGAGCCTTCATCGTGATTGTCTACAACATCATCGCCAACTACGGCCTGTCGGGTCTGGCTATAGCCACTTTCATGGCGGGGTGTCTGCTCGTTATGATGGGAGTCTTCAAACTGGGCACAGTCATCAAGTTTATCCCCTACCCTATTGTCGTGGGATTCACGGCGGGTATCGCGCTGACGATTTTCTCGACCCAGATGCCTGATTTCTTCGGGCTATCAATCAATGAGAAACTTCCGGGTGATTTCATAGGCAAATGGGGTGTCTATTTCCGTCATTTCGCCACAATCGATTGGACGACGACAGCCATCGGAGTCGTGTCGATTCTGCTTATCATCGGGGCCCCGAAAGTATCGCGGCGGCTGCCGGGAGCGTTGCTGGCCATCGTGGTGATGACGCTCGCCGTGTGGATTCTCACCCGCTTCGGATATTGCACCGGGGTCGAGACAATCGGCATGCGTTTCCGCAATCTGACGACCGACATACCCCACCCCCATTCCATCGGAATCAACATGGAGAGTATCAATCTGCTGCTTCCCTCGGCATTCACCATAGCCGTATTGGGCGCCATCGAATCGCTTCTTTCCGCAACGGTGGCCGACGGCGTGACCGGCTCCCGCACCAACTCCAACACCGAGCTGATCGGCCAGGGCATAGCCAATATCACGGTGCCCTTCTTCGGGGGAATCCCTGTGACCGGCGCCATCGCCCGCACTATGACCAACATTACCAACGGAGGCCGCACACCCGTGGCGGGAATCGTGCATTCGCTCGTGTTGCTGCTTGTGTATCTTTTCCTGATGCCGCTGATCAACCTCGTGCCCATGGCGTGTCTGGGGGCGGTGCTTATCGTCGTGTCCTACAATATGAGCGGCTGGCGCACAGTCGTCGGTATCTTCAAGGCTCCGAAGAGCGACGTATCGGTGCTTATCGTGACATTCCTGCTGACAGTCATCTTCGACCTCACGATAGCCATCGAGATGGGACTGCTTCTGGCCATCGTTCTCTTCCTGCAACGTGTCATGCAGAACACCACGGTGCGCGTTTACGGCGACCAGCTTGACGCGGCCGAAGGCTCCGACCTTACCACACATGAGTTGCTCGACCTCGACAAAGGAGTCAGCGTCTACGAAATCGACGGCCCGTTCTTCTTCGGCGTGGCCACAAAGTTTGATGAGGTGATGCGCAATTCGGGTATGCGCGAAAAGCCGAAGGTGCGTATCATACGTATGCGCAAGGTGCCCTTCATCGACGCCACGGGCATCCACAACCTTGAGCTGCTCATCGACGCATCGCATGAGGAGAACATCACGATAGTGCTCTCCGGTGTCAACGAGCATGTGTCCGACGCCCTTCACAAGGCCGGCATCGACCGTCTTATCGGGTCGGAGAATATCTGCCCGCATATCTCGGTGGCTGTGGCGCGCGCCAACGCCATCGTAGAGGGGAAGGCCTGAAAGTAAAAAAGAGCTCCGGATCGAAAGATCCGAAGCTCTTTGCAACTTTGTCGGGGTGAGGCGACTCGAACGCCCGACCTCTACGTCCCGAACGTAGCACGCTACCAACTGCGCTACACCCCGAGTGCTGTTTGCGGGTGCAAAGTTAATACTTTTTTGGGTTTCCACCAAATTTTTCGGGCCTAAATTGCGATTTTACCATTTTTTATGGCTAATTTTGTGGTTAGAATTCGATTTATAACCCTGAAGTCGTTTCGACTTATATACGAAAATAAGAAAGTTGAATGAGTATGGTCGAAACAACTTTCCACTTATCTCAACAATATAACCTATGAAGGAACGTATCGGCAAATCTCTCTACTGGGTGCTTCTGGTCCTGGTGTTCTTCCCCTTCAAGGCAGTATTCGGGCTTGAAATAATATCAGCTCCGATAGCCCTCGCCCTCGGGCTTGTGTTTGCCCTGACATTCGGCACCCCCTATCCGGCTGTCAACAAATGGCTCAGCAAGAAGCTGCTGCAGGCCTCCGTGATCGGCCTCGGATTCGGCATGAATCTTCTGGCAAGCCTTAAGTCGGGAGCCGAAGGAATGATTTTCACTGTGGCTTCCGTTATCGGGGTCATGGTCGTGGGTGTGTTGCTCGGCAGATATATGGGCATCAACAATAAGACGAGCTATCTGATATCTTCGGGCACCGCGATTTGCGGCGGCAGCGCGATAGCGGCTGTCGGCCCGGTCGTGAAGGCCGACCAGAATGAGATGGCCGTCTCTC
Source organism: bacterium (assembly GCA_014802625.1). GTDB lineage: Bacteria > Bacteroidota > Bacteroidia > Bacteroidales > Muribaculaceae > Lepagella. The sequence goes on from JAAVBX010000020.1 coordinate 9,359, forward strand.
TCGGAGTGATATTCATCCTCAATGCCATCGCGCTCTTCATTTTCCCTCCCCTCGGTCATCTGTTCAACCTGAGTCAGGCGCAGTTCGGCACATGGGCCGCCATCGCCATCCATGATACGAGCAGCGTCGTCGGCGCAGGCGCGGCTTATGGAGCCGAGGCATGCGATCTGGCGACTCTCATCAAATGCACCCGCGCCCTCTGGATTATTCCCCTGGCTCTCTTCTCCATGTGGTTCTTCCCGAAATTCAATGCGCGCACCGCCGCCAAGTCAGGCGAGGCCATCGACGACACGGGCAAGACCAAAATTTCAATTCCATGGTTTATCCTTTGGTTTGTGGTGGCGATGATTGTCTTCACCTATACTCCCGATGCATGGCGTCCGGTGCTCGATCCCGTCTACTCGACACTCTATGCGGCTGCCCGCCAATGCCTTATCGCAGTCCTGTTCGCTATCGGAGCCGGATTGAGCATGAAGGTAATCCGCTCCGTCGGAGTGAAACCTATGATTCAGGCCATTACCCTCTGGATCGCTATCGGGGCGGTGAGCCTCTTTGTCGTGATGACCACCATGGATTAAATTAACCCGGACATTACTCACAGTATGGATGTATTAGAATTCATGAAACGCCGCGCCGACCTGCAGTCGCTCATTTTAGGCGCAGGCACGGTTCTGGCCGGCACAGCGGCGGCTGTCATACGTGGCAATATGGAGATTTTCCCGGCGATAATCTGTCTGCTGTTCGCCCTGTTCGCTCAACTCGGCTGCAACTTATATCATTATTATGTAGCACTTGAACGCACTCCCGAATCAAGCGTGATAGGAAAGGCCCCGGCCAGAGTCGAGAGTAATATGACAGCTTTGCGTTTGCTGCGCGAAGGGAGCAAATCCTGCCTTATCATCAGTCTTATGCTGGGCATATCGGTGCTTGGTATTGCAAAGACATTTTGGCTCCCGGCAGCCTCCGGACTCATAATCTATCTCCTCGCCTATTTCATGGCGCGCAATCCGGGCATTTACAGGAGTCCCTTCTCTTTGGTGATAACTTTCCTGGTGTTCGGTCCTCTCGGCGTGATGACGACGGCATTCCTCCAATACCAATCCGAATCGATCGGCACTACGATGTCATTCTTCGACTCCGCGCCATCCATCTTTCTCGGGCCGGCCATGGGATTCCTCGCATGTTCCCACCACATCACCATGAGCTATTTCAACCGCTCGATCGATCCAAATAAAAATCGTCCGAGCCTCGCCAAATGTCTCGGCCAATGGGGCACGGTCAGCCTGATATTCTTGAATGGCCTGCTGGCCTTAGCCCTGATGATAGTCATGGTGTTTCTCCTGGGATTTCCTGATCCGATCATCGCGCTCGTCCCGGGATTCATCGCGTGCTGCATCAACTCCTACATCGCCTGCCGCATACGCCATGCCGGTGTCGGAGAATTGGCCTACCTCAATACTCTGAGCCGCGTCAATTTCCTTATGACGGGTCTCGTAAGTTTCATCATATGGTGGATTATCGGTGCGCCCGACGATTCACTGCGCGTGCTCTTCCCGAGCTGACAAATAAATTAAAGAAAAGACTACGGTCGGCACAAAGTGTGACCGTGCCTCTTTCGAATAAGACAACTTCAACGATAAAGTTATTTAGATATGAATTATCTGTTTACATCGGAATCGGTGTCCGAAGGACACCCCGACAAGGTATCCGACCAGATTTCTGACGCTCTCCTCGATGAATTCCTCGCCCTCGATCCGCAAAGCCATGTGGCCATAGAGACACTCTGCACCACCGGCCAGGTGGTCGTGGCCGGCGAGGTTTCCTCCGAGGCTTATATAGATGTACCCTCCGTCACCCGCAATGTCATCAATAATATAGGCTACAACCGAGGCGCCTATCGCTTTGACGGCGACTCGCTCGGCATTCTGACCGCCATCCATGAACAGAGCGGCGATATCGACCGTGGTGTACGCCGCCGCGAGAACGCTGATGAGGAGGCTGATCTCCAGGGCGCGGGCGACCAGGGAATGATGTTCGGATATGCCGTCGACGAAACGGAGAACTATATGCCTCTTACCCTCGACCTCTCGCATATGATTCTCCGCGAGCTGGCCGACATACGCCGTGAGGGTAAGGAGATGGCCTATTACCGCAAGGGGAAACTGACGACCTACCTGCGCCCCGATGCAAAGAGCCAGGTGACCGTGGAGTATGACGATGACCACCGTCCGGTCCGCATTCACACGATTGTGGTGTCGACGCAGCACGACGACTTCATTCAGCCTCTCAACGATTCAGCAGAGGCTCACGACCGTGCCGACAAGGAAATGCTCGACACTATCCGCCGCGATGTGGAGCAGGTTCTGCTACCGCGTGTGAAAGCTAAACTTCCCGCCGAGATACAGGCTCTTTTCGACGATAAGCTGACTCTTCATGTCAACCCGACCGGAAAATTCGTTCTCGGCGGACCACATGCCGACACGGGACTCACGGGCCGTAAGATTATCGTTGACACATATGGAGGTCGCGGAGCGCACGGTGGCGGTGCATTCTCCGGCAAGGACCCCTCCAAGGTTGACCGCTCGGCCGCCTATGCCTGCCGTCATATCGCCAAGAATCTCGTGGCAGCCGGAGTCGCACGCGAAGTGCTCGTACAGGTGGCTTATGCCATCGGTGTGGCGCGTCCCGTAAGCCTTTTCATCAACACATTCGGCACTGCCAAAGTAAATATGAGCGATGCGGAGATAGCAGCCAAGGTAGAGGAGATTTTCGATATGCGCCCCAAGAAGATTGAGGAGCGTCTGAAACTGCGTAACCCCATCTATCTTGAGACAGCTGCCTACGGCCATATGGGACGCAAGCCCGAAACCGTAGTAAAGGAATTCGCTACATATTCCAAGAATCCCGTCAAACGCGAAGTCGAACTCTTCACATGGGAGAAGCTCGACCATACAGAAGCCATCCGCGAGGCCTTCGGTCTCTGATGGTGCCATCGCCGGTCAACCCGGAAATGTAAAAACCTTATCGGTCGGGATCTCTTCAGGGGTCAACCGACAAAACATAGAAATCGGGAGGCGGTAGATACCGCCTCCCGATTTCTATGTTCTAACCCTCATCACAGAGCGCATTAGACTCAGAACTACATTTTAGCAGACCGATTAATTATGGTGATATAAAAAGAAAAGAGGATTCTCAAAATGAGGATCCTCAATTCCGGTACCCTGAGCCGGGATCGAACCGGCACGGATTGCTCCATTGGTGTTTGAGACCAACGCGTCTACCGATTCCGCCATCAGGGCCTCCAAATCACCCTCCATCCGTAGAGGGAGGGCGATTTATGCGACAAAGTTAATAATTTTTTTCGTGACTGCAAAATTATTAGCCGATAAACTGTCATCGAATCACGCCCGATTACTCGTAGACAATCTTTGTCTTGCGGATCATCCGCCAGCAACCATTCTCGAATATGGCTGTGCCGGCCTGGAGTGTGCGAATCTGCACGGCATCCTCCGTGGCGAGGATATCAGGAGCGGAGCAACCGCCGGCCAAATAGTGATCGGGGTTGTCAAGACAGCGTTCGATGACCTCGGCAATCTGAAGCACGCGATACGTACCCGTATAGCCATCTGTCGTGTTCAGCACAAATACGCTCTTCTCGGCTACAGGACGCTTGTCAGCCCGCACGAAAAGACCCTGATTGTTGACACGCCCCAGATAAATCTCACGCACTTCCTGCTCTCCTCCGCGCGGAGCACCCTCGACATTATTGGAGTGGCGCACGGGAGCGGCAGCCCTCGGAGCCGTGGCCACAGCCGGCTGACTGCCGACTGCGGCAGTTGTTGCGGTTGCGGCGGCATTGAGTCGGGCACGCAAAGCCTCGATTTCACGATGTGCCTGCGAAAGATCGGCCTGCAGACGCGTGTTCTCCTCTCCGAGACGCACACATTCCTCGCGCAGGCCTTTAATCTCACGGTCGCGGGCACGAAGCTCGGCCGACTCATCGGCTTTAGGACGGACATCTGCGGCTGAATGCGCGACGGCCACAGGCACCTCCGACGGCTCCGGACGCGGTTCAATCCTGCGTCGCGGTGCGACATGAAGCACCTCCGGTTCACGCTCAGGCTCCTCATCCTCCCGTTTGCGGGCATTCCCCTCCTGCATTGTCTTGGAGGCGAAAATCACGAGCCACACCACGACTCCCACCAAAATGACGAGAGCCACGATATAAATCCACGTGCTTCCCCCCGAAGATTTGCGACGCGAAGAGGCGGCCTCCGCGTTATCCTCTACCGCCAACGCGGCGGAATCAAGGGCCTCGGCCTGCGCCACTATCTCGGTGGCCGAAGGGAGTTGCCCCGCCTCCGTCGCCTCAGCCGGCTTTTCGGAGGCGGCTGAAGGAGCTGCCTCCGCCGAAGCGGCGGCCTCCTCCTTGGGAGCGGGGAGCTGCTCAGCGGGTTTGGCAGCCTCGGCGGGCGCCGGAGCCGCAATCGTCATGGCGTTGAGCTTGCTCTTGACACGCTGACGCGCCACCTTACCCTGCGCCGAAAGACCCGGCGAGGAGAAGAAGGTGTCACCCCAGTAAGCCACGAGCTTCGCCTTGTCCCAGTCGGCGTATTCCGCCGGAGTCTTGACAGCCTGGAAAGCCTTGAGATTCTTCTTCTCTGTCTCCTTGAGGATTTTCTCCAGTTCGGCCATCGTGGAGGGCATCTTCGCCTGCTCCATGTATCCCGCTCCGTTATTTGCGAAGCGGAGATACCAGAAAGCAGTGATTGTGCGAGCCTGCTCCATCTCCTTCTGAGTTACGGCAAACGCCGGCACGACACTTAGGAGACAAAGGAGAGCGACAACCGGTTTTGTCAGAAGAGAGCGCATTATTCAGCGTCCTCCTTCATATTATGGAAGACGTTCTGCACGTCGTCATCATCCTCGAAACGCTCCAGAAGTTTCTCTATAGTCTCGCGCTGTTCGGGAGTCACCTCCTTATAGTCGGTCGGGATACGCTCGAACTCAGCCGACACGATCTCCACACCGCTATCCTCAAGGAACTTCTGAAGGTTGGCGAACTGATCGAAAGCGCCGTATATGAGCCATTCCTCCTCGTCGGCCTCAAGTTCCGCCTCGAAGTCCATCAGTGCCAGTTCGAATTCATCCTTGTCAAGAGAATCGTTGGGCTTGATATGGAATACGCTCTTATGGTCAAAGAGGAACGACAGTGAACCCTGAGTGCCCAGCGAGCCGCCATGTTTGGTGAAGTAAGAGCGAACGTTGGCTACCGTACGCTGGTTATTGTCAGTGGCAGTCTCCACGACGATAGCGATACCGAAGGGGCCATATCCTTCGTAGACGATCTCCTTATAGTCGGAGGCATCCTTGTCGGTGGCTTTCTTGATGGCGCGGTCGATAGTGTCTTTCGGCATGTTGGCCGCCTTGGCGTTGTGGATGAGCACACGCAGACGCGGGTTCATCGAAGGATCCGGTCCGCCGGCCTTGGCTGCGATGGTGATTTCTTTACCGATACGAGTGAACGTGCGGCTCATGTTGCCCCAGCGTTTGAGCTTGCGGGCCTTACGGAATTCAAATGCTCTTCCCATGGGAATCTATGTTTTCTTTTTTGTTTGTTTTGTAGTTTGTCTGTCAACGGAGTTCAGCTCCTGTATTTTTCTTCACCGAGTCGATGATTTTGTTCATCACGGCCTCGATCTGTCGGTCGTTGAGAGTCTTCTCATCATCTTGTAGCAACATTGCCACGGCATATGATTTCTTGCCCGCCGGCAGATTCTTTCCTTCATATACGTCGAAAAGGCGCACCTCCTTGAGAAGCTTCCTCTCGGCTTTGCGGATCGCCTCCTCGACCTTCGCGAAGCTCACTCCGCTATCGAGAAGCAGGGCGAGGTCACGACGCACAGGCTGCGTCTTAGGCAGCGGAGCATAAAGGGTCTCGTTCTTGGCTGCCAGACGGTAAAGCTCGTTCCAGTCAAGTTCGGCGAAGGCCACATCCCCCTCTATGTCGAAGCGGTTCAACTCACGCCGGCTTATGAGACCGAGATGACCAAGACGCTTCCCCGCTTTCGACTCAATGACAAGGCGGGCGGCGAACACTCCGTCGCTGTCCTGACTGAAACGCAGTGCCCCCTCGGCTATTCCGAGACGGCGCAGAATCTGCTCAACAGTAGCCTTGAGATCATATACCGTTGCCTCGCTCTCCTTGGTATTCCATCCCGGAAGAGTATAATTGCCGGCCAGCCATATGCCGAGATGCATCGATTCGGAGTAAGCCGCAAGCGGTTTGTCGGGCTTTGCCTCACCCTTTGCGGCGTCATAGCGATAGACATTACCGAATTCATACAGACGCAGGTCAGTGGCCTTGCGGTTGACGTTGTGGCTGATCGTCTCCAGACCACCGTAAAGCAGCGTCTGGCGCATCAGGGAGAGGTCCTGGCTCAGGGGATTCATCACCGCGACGGAATTGGCGCGCGGATACACGTCGTTATCCTCATAATAAGAGAGGGCCGTCAGCGAATTATTGAGAATCTCCATAAACCCTCGGGCCGTAAGGGCGTCGCTGATCAGCTGCTGCAGCGCATAGCTGAAGTCAGTGTCGCCGCGACGCGAAAGATTGGCGTGCATCTCGGTGCCGAATTCCACATTATTGTAGCCGTAGACGCGCAGAATCTCCTCCACGACATCGCAGGGACGCGTCACATCGACACGATATGTCGGGACATGGAGTTTCAGGATATCGGGGTTCTCAGTCGGCGCGACGCCGAAGTCGAGAGCCTTCAGTATACACATAAGAAGCTGTGTCGGAATCTCCTTTCCTATCAATGAAGCGCAATAGGAGAGGCTGAAGTCGATTTCGACCGGCTTGATCTCATTCTCATATATATCGACCACCGGACCGCAGACCTCACCACCGGCGAGTTCCTGCACCATCAGAGCGGCCAGACGGCCGGCGAAGAGGGTGATGTTCGGGTCGGTGCCGCGCTCATAGCGGAAAGATGCGTCGGTGCTGAGGCCATGACGGCGGGCCGTGCGACGCACACGGGTCGGATTGAACCACGCGCTCTCGATGAAGATATCGGTCGTAGCCTCCGTCACCCCGGAATCGAGACCGCCGAAGACACCCGCTATGCAGAGAGGCTTCTCGGAATCGCATATCATCAGATCCTTGTCGGATAGTTTGCGCTCCACCCCGTCAAGGGTGGTGAAGAGTGTGCCGTCGGGACATGTGCGCACCACGATTCGCTCATCCTTAACCTTGCCGAGATCGAAACAGTGCAGTGGCTGACCGAGTCCGAGAAGGATGAAGTTTGTGATGTCCACTATGTTGTTGATCGGACGCTGACCGACTGCCGTCAGCAGATTACGAAGCCATTCCGGAGATTCGGCCACCTTGACACCGCGTATGGTAATACCCGTGTAACGGCCGCAACCCTCCGTGTCGATTACCTCGACAGGGACTGCGCCGTCGGGACGGTCGACCTTGAATTTACCCTCATCCGGAAGCGTGATTTCAGGAAGCACCGAGTCAGGGTCGGCGGCATATAGCTCGCGCCACATATGGGCCTTCAGATCGCGGGCGCATCCGAAATGGCTTGCTGCATCCACACGGTTTGGAGTCAGCTCCACTTCGAGACACCAGTCGCTCTCCACGCCGAAATATTCGGCTGCGGGAGTGCCGGCCTTGACTTCGGCGGGAAGCACCATTATGCCATCATGGCTCTCCCCCACCCCGATCTCATCCTCGGCGCATATCATGCCGAAGGATTCGACACCACGGATTTTCGACTTGCGGATCTGAAACTCCTTGTCGCCGTCGTAAAGAGTCGTGCCGACCGTGGCGACCACCACCTTCTGGCCGGCAGCCACGTTGGGCGCGCCGCAGACAATCTGCGTAGGCTTTCCATCCCCGAGATCCACCGTCGTGATGTGGAGATGATCGGAGTCCGGATGATCCTCACACGTCAGCACCTCACCTACGACGATACCGCGAAGGCCTCCGCGGATGCTCTCCACCTCCTCGACATTGTCACATTCAAGGCCAAGGGAAGTGAAGACAGCCGCAAGCTCACGCGGCGAATAGTTGAAATCGATGTAGCGTTTAAGCCATCTGTAGGATATGTTCATGATATTTCTTGAATCATTTTTGAAGTCGCCGCGTCAAGGGTGCCCCCTCGGGGGCGGGATACGTCGGGCGGCTGACCTACGCTCCCAAAATGCAAAATTAATCAATTTTTGGGTCATAATAGGCTCCACGACACCCTTTTTTACATTCCCGACACGCTTTTTTTGATTCTTTTCTGTTTTTAAGGGGGATATTGCAAAGTTTTTTTGTAAATTTGTGGTTGCATTGGTGGCGTCTTTTCCGACAGCCGCCACGTTTTTCTGCAATTTAGCCTTATCCACGAAATGAAAATACACCACGAAGGAACCAATATACTCGTAATGCTGTTCATTGTGCTCGCCGCGCTCAATGTGCCGGTGTGGCTGTTCCTGCCACCATGGATACTACCCACTATCCTCTCGGCGCTTTCGCTGCTGGTGTATTCTTTCGTGTTTAATTTTTTCAGATGTCCGAAGCGTGTCTACCATGGTCCGACCGAGAATCTTGTCGTCAGCTCGGTCGACGGTAAGGTGGTGGCTTTGGAACGCGTCTATGAGCCGGAATTCCTTAAATCCGACGCCATATTGCTCTCGGTATTCATGTCGCCGCTCAATGTGCATGCAAACTGGTTTCCCACCTCAGGCGTTGTAGAATATGTGGCCCATCATGCGGGACGCTTCCTATCGGCCTACCTTCCGAAAAGCAGCACCGAGAATGAACGTTCCACCATCGGTCTTCGTTGCGATAACGGGCAGCTTATCACCGTCCGCCAGATCGCTGGAGCCATGGCCCGCCGCATCGTCACTTACGCCCGGGTCGGCGAAGTGGCCCATATCGACGAGCATCTCGGCTTCATCAAGTTCGGCTCTCGGGTTGATATCTACCTCCCTCTCGACTGCGAGATTCTGGTCAGCATGGGTCAGGTCACTCGCGGAGGTCTCACCCCCATAGCCCACCTCAAGCCTAAAGCATAGTTTCAAAGAATCGAAATGAATGTAATCCGACGCAACATACCGAATTTCATCACTTGCCTCAATGTCCTTTCGGGCAGCGTGGCGATTATCCTCGCTTTCACCGCCAATGACCCTGCCTACGCCGTCCCGGCTTGGATATGGGCCTCGATAGCCATCGGGGTTGCAACCGTGGCCGACTTCCTCGACGGTTTCACCGCGCGATTGCTCAATGCCCGCTCTGAAATCGGGAAGGAACTCGACTCGCTCAGCGATCTCGTAAGCTTCGGAGTGGCTCCGGCCATGATTCTCTTCACTCTTCTCGATGCCGACGCGGCTCTGCCGGCATGGCTGAAGTGGGGAGCGCTCCTGATTCCGGCTCTCGGTGCCCTGCGACTGGCCCGATTCAATGTCGACACCCGCCAGACCACATCTTTTATCGGTCTACCCATCCCGGCTAACGCATTGTTCTGGATCGGCTTCGCGGCTGTCTTCTCATCTTTCCCCTCCTGGGGCTGGCTGCATAGCGCATGGTTTATTCTCCCCCTGATATTTATCGAGGCATGGCTGATGGTTTCGCCAATCCCTCTGTTCTCGCTTAAATTCCATTCATTCGGTTGGAAAGGCAATGAATTCCGCTGGACCCTTATAATATGCTCGGCCATACTGCTGTGGCTGCTCGGGTTGCAGGGCCTGATTCCGATTATTCTCCTTTATATAATCCTGTCCCTTTTTGCACCCAAGAATCCCCACTGATATAGAAATAAATTCGGCTTATTGATGAATATGATTAATCCAACCCACTCCTTTCTCCCCTCAGGAACATATTCTCCATCACGCTGATTTATCATCCATACATGTGAATATATGACTTTCCTTACAATTATTCTGGTGACAATAGCCCTCTGGCTTATTTTCTCCCCCTACATAAAACCCTGGTTAAGACGCAGGGCCGAACGCAAACTTCAGGACTATCTCCGCGCGCAGATGGGCATGCCTACCGAAAAGGAGCAACGCCGCGCCCGACGTGAAGCCGAGAAGCAAGAGAAGCGCACATCCGGCAAGCGCGGATTCTGGAGCCGCCCGCCTCACCGGGAGGATCCCTCGCTCCACGCTCCGGCCGAAATTATCCCGCGCGAGTATGCCGTAGATGTGGAATACACCGAGATACGCCAATTCTCGCAGACGACCATAGCCTCCGATTCGGATTCAGGCCGGTCATTCGTCACCGAATGTCAGGTCAGCGACGTCGAATACACCGAGATAAAATCAAAATAGGACCCCGGTATGCCACAGAAGACCTTATACGTATCCGACCTTGACGGCACATTGCTTGATTCATCAATCCGCGTGCCGGAGACAGCCGTCGATGCCCTCAACCGCGCCATTGACTGCGGTGCCCTCTTTACCGTCGCGACCGCACGCACGCCCGGCACGCTCTACCATCTTCTGCGTGATGTCCACCTCTCGCTCCCTGCCATCGTAATGACCGGAGCCACAATGTGGCAACCCCATTCGGGAATCTATACCGATACGCAGTATTTCGACGCTCCGGTGGCCGAGCGCATACTCGATGTCTACCGTCGCTACGGCCTCTCATCCTTCATCTACACACTTTCCGACGGGATGATCAACGTCTATCATCAGGGGCCCCTCTCCGATATGGAGCGCGACTTCATCGCCGCCCGCGTCAACAATCCTTACAAACGCTTCCACATCTCCCCCTCAGGCGAAAGCGAGTTGCCGGAAAATTGCGACAAGGTGGTGCTGTTCTTCGCCATGCAGCCCTCCGACATCGGCCATCCCGCCTATGAGGCCCTCGCCGGGATTCCGGATATAAACCCGATGTTCTACAACGATGCCAATTACCCCGAAATCGCCATGATCGAGGCGTTTCCGCCGGGAGCATCTAAAGCCAAGGCCATCAGGCGTCTGGCCGAGCGCATAGGGGCTGACCGCATAGTCGTCTTCGGCGATAACTTCAATGATATCCCTATGTTTGAGATAGCTGATCTCGCGGTAGCCGTCAGCAATGCCATCCCGGAGGTGCGGGAAAAGGCGGATATCATAATCGGCCACCATGATTCCGGGGCCGTGGCTCGCTTCATCCTCGACGACTTTCTCGCCAATACCCCTCCGGGACGCTCCCCTCTCATTGAATTTTAACACTCATCCCGCCTCTCATGGTTCCTTATGAATAGGCTATCCATCTACGACAACCAGCGCACCGGCAAACTGATATTCCTGGCGATCGGCATAGCGGCTATCGTCACCGTCATGCTCATATCGAATAATCTCGTCAAGGCCCTCGCCCAACAGGAGCGCGAGCGAATGAACATTTGGGCCCAGGCCACGGAGCGTCTCGCCAAAGCTGACGCCGACGCGGATTTCGAATTTCTCCTCTCCATAATAGAGCAGAATAATTCCATACCGGTGCTCGTGGCCGATTCTGATTTCAATATCCTTGAATACAGGAACTTCCATCTCCCCGACACCCGCGACGAGGCTGAACCGGGATTCGAGCAATTGTCAGAACGAAACCGCAATTACCTCCTCAAACGCCTCAAATCCCCCGGCGGCGACACGCCATTGCACGTAATGGCCACTCGCGACCCCCATTTCATCGAGGTCGTCATCTACGAGAATACACGTCAATATATATATTACGAAGACTCTATCCTGCTGCGGCGTCTGGCATGGTATCCTTACGTGCAGCTCGGTGTGATGATCGTGTTGCTGTTCGTGATATATTTCGCCGTAATTTACACCAAACGCGCCGAGCAGAACCGTGTCTGGGTCGGCCTTTCGAAAGAAACAGCCCATCAGCTCGGCACCCCCATCTCATCTCTGATGGCATGGACCCAATATCTTGAGCTTACCGGGGCCGACAAGGAGGTCACCTCTGAAATCGACAAGGACGTGAAACGACTCTCGGTCATCGCTGACCGTTTCTCAAAAATCGGTTCGATTCCGGAGCTACAGCTTGAATATCTGAATGATGTCGTCGAGAACTCGCTCGATTACATGAAAAACCGTATATCAGGAAAGGTGACGATTAATATGCACCTTGATGAGGATGATCATGGTGTGCGGCTGTCGCGTCCGCTGTTTGAATGGGTAATGGAGAATCTGACTAAAAATGCCGTCGACGCGATGGATGGCGAAGGGCGTATCGACATAACCACGGGGGCCGACAAAAATATCGCATATATCGAAGTTGCCGATACCGGCAAAGGAATCGCCCGTAAAAATTTCAAAACGGTTTTCAATCCCGGCTATACCACCAAAAAGCGTGGCTGGGGACTGGGTCTTACGCTCGTGAAACGCATAATCGAGGATTATCATGGCGGCAGGATATTTGTGAAATCCTCCGAACCGGGCCAGGGAACCGTATTCCGTATCGAACTCCCCATCCTCTGAACAGCCGCCGATTCAAAGCTCCCGCCGCAGACGGGCCACAAGAATCCCCGCCCGATCCCGATATTTCGCCACAGTGCGCCGCGAGACATCATACCCCCTCAGCTCCAGCTCACGCCGAAGCTTCTCATCGCTCAGGGGATGCTTCTTATCCTCGCCGTCGACAAGTTCACGCAAGGCTGCCTCAATCTGGCGGTTGGTCAGTATGTCGCCCCCCTCATCCTCGTCGCCACCGGTGGCCGGAGATGTCACCGTGTCGCTGAAGAAGGAGCGCATCGGCACCACATCCCCCCAGGGCATCGCCGCATATTTATTGTTTGTCGCACGCGAAATCACCGATTTGTCATATCCCGTCAATCGCTCAATATCCTTGAGCATCATCGGCTTCATGGTGTAGACGTCGCCCGTCTCGAAATATTCGCGCTGATGGCTGACGATGGCTGTCATGATATCCCTCATCGTCTGCTGACGCTGCCGGATGAGATTGATGAAATCCACGGCGCTCTTATAACGGTCGCGTATGAATTCCGTGCCACGTTTCGGCCGGCCGCGCCGCGCCTCCATGCCACGCATCGCCTCGGCAAAGCTCTGACCGACGGACAGCTCCGGAATTCGATTGTTGAGGGTTATGAACAGCTCGTTATCTTCGCGGCTGACGATATAGTCGGGTACGATAATCCCCGCCGCCGTCTCCACCGCGCCGCCGAAGGCCGCGCCGGGCTTCGGATTGAGCGTCAGTATAAGGTTGTTGGCCGCGTCGATCCGCTGGCGTGTCAGATGCAACGCTGATACTATCTTATGACTGTGCCGCATGGAGAACGCCTCGAACTGCTCCTCAAGAATGAGGATAGCGTCGTCTCTCTCTGACGATGCCGGAAGACGCCGCAACTGAAGCAACAGGCAATCACGCAGGTTCAACGCCCCCACCCCCGCCGGATCAAGCGAGCGCACCTCCTCAAACGCCTCCTCGGCCAAAGCGAGCGGGACATCCACTCCACGGCTATACATCAGATCATCGACCAGCGATTCCAACGGTCGGTTGAGATAGCCGTTGGAATCCAGATTGCCGATGATATATTGACCGAGAGCCTCCACCTCCGCCGACAACGTACGCTGCGACAGCTGGGTGCGGAGATAGTCATACAGCGACTCGCTGTTGTCCGGCGGAGCGAACTCCCTGACCTCTCTCTCGCCACGCTCGGTGCCCCCACGGGGATAGAGCGGTTGACGCTCAGCCTCTTTACGCTCAGATTCCTCCTCGGGATCACTCACCTCAAGCGCGGGATTATCCTCCAACTCCCGCTCGACGGCATCGTCAAGTTCGGGCGCGTTCATCTCCAGCAGCTCCACGAAGCGAAGTTGCTGCTGAGTGAGATGGAGACCCATCCGGGTTGTGAGACGCAGATCCTGTGCCATGCTGTTTTAAGTCGGGGTTACATATCGGGGCCGCGGCCTCCGCACGCCTTATGGCCCTGCAAATTTAATTCCAATTTATGGATTTGGAAATTTTCTTAAGATAAATTTTTTTACCGCAGTAAAAAGAATGAAAAAATCACCGAAATAATTGGCTATCCCACAAATTATTCGTAATTTTGCAATTCAGAGTATCCCTAAGCCTCCCACGTATTAAGGAGCAGCCGCCCGATACCCTGAATCGCATAACGACATTGAAAAATAAACACAACACATAGATTGTTAGAAAAGACACAATGGCAAGCAACGAAACCAACCAGGAGCAGAACGCTATCGACAACCTCAACGACAGCTTGACACGCGCCTCAGAGCATGTGGCCAACAATAAGAAGATCATCTACTGGTGTATCGCCCTTATCGTGATTTTCGCCGCAGGCGGAGCCGCATGGTACTGGGGATATCTCCAGCCCTCCTACAAAAATTCGCAGAACGCCTATTTCCAGGTCGAGACCAAAGCCAACGGCAATGATTCCATCGCAGCCGTGGAATATGCAAAAGTAGCCGACAAATTCGGCAGCTCAGATGCCGGCAAGCTCGCCGCCCTGCAGGCCGGCGAAAGCTTCTATCGTCAGGGCAAATATGAGCAGGCAGCCAAATATCTCAAGGAGTTCAAGACCAAGGATGACGTGATGCAGGCTCAGGCCGACGTGCTCCTCGGCGACTCTTACGTCAACATCAAGAAATATGACGAGGCAATCGCCGCTTATGACGCGGCTCTGCGCATCGCCTCAGGCAATGACCAGATCGCCCCTGTGGTGCTCTGGAAGAAAGCCAACATCTACGATGCCCAGAAGAAGTATCAGGATGCCCTCAACTGCTACAAGCAGATCAAGGAAGGTTATCCCACATTCTCCTTCGGCAACGGCATTACCGTAGATGCCTACATCGCTCGTGAAGAGGCTCGTCTCTCCAAATGAGAAACCCCCACTGAAGTCTATCCATAAAATAATAAAACACTTTGCTTATTTTATGAAAAGGTCTGCGGTTTTCGAGCCGCAGGCCTTTCCTTTTACTTATCTATATCAAAATGAATATCTGGATTAGAATCGCTTTGGTCGCCATCGCCGGCGGAGGTGGAGCGGTGTTGCGCTACCTGATCGAACTGGCCCTGAAGAATTCACCCCTAGGCTTCGCCACATGGGTCATAAACTCCATAGGATGCTTTCTGATAGGCATCTTCGGGGGCTGGCTTGTCAACACCCACTGCGGCTGGAGCGAGGACCTGCGCACAAGCTTCGCCCTCCTCACGATGACCGGATTCTGCGGAGGATTCTCCACATTCTCAAGCTTTACACTCGACAGCGTGAAGTATTATGAAGCGGGTCATTTCCTGACATGGGTCATATTCGCCACGATGACGCTATTCGTCGGCCTCTTCGGCTGCGCCCTCGGATATTACCTCGGTAAGCATATTTAAACGCCCGGCCGTCCCCTATATAGCGCCCGGCACATCACCTTACACAACCGCCATACAAACACCATCCGCGGGCGATGAGAGACTCTTATCTCTCATCGCCCGCGGATGGTCATATTATTCGTTTTCGCCCCCTATCTTCAAATATCGGTAAGGCCGGAACAATCAAGCCTCATGCAGTTGATACATCGCATATATAAAGTTGATGCACCGCATATATATATAAAAAAGAAGCAGACCGCTTTCACAAGAAGTCTGCCGCAGTGCGAATCAAATTTATTTCTACAAACCTAACATAAACGATTTAGTCGTCAATACTAATTTTTACACCTTTACTAACCTTGTAATCTTTTTCTGCCTTATTGAGAATTTACTTAATCAAGAGAAAGAGTATGTGATTGTGAATCTTTTTTTCACACCGCAAAATTAATACATTTCTCGGCGTTATCAAAGTATTATATTCGTCATCAAAGTCACAATATAAATAATATAAAGTATTTTATCTTGATTATCAGTAAATTAAAAATTCTCAATATAAATCATAATACAAGCGGTATCTAAGTATTTTATACTGTCAGACCCCCTTATTTCCCTCATGATTCTTCTACCTTACTACGCCCGATGCGCATCACATCGCGGTCGAAGTTCTCCCGATCAAGGGCTTTGTTGCGCATCCGATTGCGGTAGGCGTAGACTGTGCTCACACTATAATTCAACATCTGAGCTATGCGTGTCGATTCATCGACACCGAGACGCACGAAAGCATATATCCGGAGTTCAGGAGTCAGCTCTCCGTCATGCTTAAGCTCCACGGCCTCCTCCGGACGCAGAAGAGCGTTCATATCCTTCAGATAATCCGGGTAGATGTCGAGTATTGCCGAATCGAAGACACGGTAGAAGTCGTCGATCTGGTCCTCGCCGAATTTTCCGCTCTTGATTAATTTTTGCAGATCCTCGGCCTGTCCGCTGGCGAGTTTGCGCAACGCGAGTTTCTGTAGGGATTGCAGGCGGTTGGCATATGTGGAGCAAAGGCCGATGAAATGACCTATGTAAGATTCCTGAAGTTCGGAGATGAGGGCAAGTTTGCGGGTATTGGCACGGGAGCGTTTATTCATACGCATGAGCACGACCACGAGTCCCCCCGACACTATCAGCAGGAAAGTGACAAGAAGGAAATAGACCATCAGCTCATCGCGCGAGGCCTTGATTTTCTCCCGGTAGGCCTCATCGATGACAGGCAGCAGGGCGGCTATGCTGACTGTGCGCATACGCACACTCCCCTCCATGGCATCCTCAAGAGCGAAGTTGATATATTGGAATGCGAGATTAAGCTCTCCCTGGCCATAGAGCCATTCGGCCAGAGTAGGCAATGCCAGTCCATCCTTCACGCAGCCTTTGATGTCGGAGATGGCCGCCTTGATGAGGTAGGTGGCATACTCTGTCTGCCGCCCCTCGTTCTTGGCGATCAGACCGATCTGGAACATCGACATTCCATAGAGATTGGCTGATTCCGGAAGGTCGGCGCAGATGGCGTTGAGCATCGACAGGGCCTCTTTGTATCGCCCCTGATTGACGAAACGCTCCGCCATATAGAATTGCCTTGTCTTGTCCGCTTCCGGCATATACTTCATCAGTGAATCATCCATCTGGTAATATTTGGTGGAGTATTCCTGATAGAACATCGGCTCCCCCTCCACATAAAGACGCATGTAGCCGTATAGCTTGCGTCCGGCCTGCCAGTAGCGGATCTTCAGATCCTGTGGCACACTGCGTTCATCAATCTCCCGAAACCGACCGAGTGCCTTTGTAAAAATTCCGCAGGTGCTCAATGCGTTGATTTCCGCCATGGAGCTTTGGAGTTCGAGACGGCGGTCGGCCGCCTGACGGGCCAATGATTGTGCCACATAGGCATATTTAAGTGATGAATCTGCCCTGACGGGAAGATATGTCTCGCTGAGAGCCATCGCGCTCTTCCACCTTGCATCAAGGTCTGCGGCAGGTATCGATTCGAGATGCCGCCGCATAGAGTCAAGGACATCCGTTTTATCACGCATATAGAGGTCGGAGGCCTTCAGGGTCTTGTTAAGTCTTTTCAGTTCTTCTGTCGGGAGGGCCTCTTTGTGAAGTATATGGCTATGCCCGGCCGTGCATGTAAGAAAGCCGCAGAAGCCTACCGCGGCGGCAAGCAGCCGCATAAGGCTTGTCTTGTCAGGGAGTCTCATTGATAATAGGTCTTAAAATCTTTTGCAAAATTAATCAAAAATTTGTTTGGTTTTAAAGATTGAAGTAATTTTGCACTCCCGAATATATTGAATTTTCAGATTTGCTATGGATACATCACGCCGTCTTATGGCAATAATAAATCCGAAGGCCGGTGTCGTGGCCAACAAGGGTGCAGACCGCACTATCGTGGCCGAAGCCCGGGAACTGCGTTACTCCCCGCCGGAAGATTCATCGCTGCTGCTTCCCTACGACGTGGAGGTGCGCTATACGGAGGCCGCCGGACATGCGACACTCCTGGGCCGCGAGGCCGTGCAACGCGGATTCTACGGTGTGCTGGCCTGCGGAGGAGACGGCACGGTCAATGAGGTGGCTACGGGTGTGTGCGGCTCCGAGGTTGCGCTCGGTGTCATTCCGCTGGGATCAGGCAACGGGTTGGCACGACATCTGGGTGTCCCGATGACCATACGGGGAGCCATGAAGGTTGTGGGGGAAGACCGCATTCTGGAGGCCGACTACGCCACTGCCAATGGCCGACCCTTCTTCTGCACGTTCGGTGTCGGATTCGATGCCGAGGTCACCGAGAAATTCAATACTCTCCCGGGGCGTGGTCTGAATAATTATATCCGCGCTGTACTTGAAGAATACTTCAGGTATCGCGCCGAGACCTACACCATCATCGCCAATGGGCGGCGTCTGACGGAGAAGGCCCTGATTGTGGCCGTATGCAATGCCTCGCAGTATGGCAACAATGCCTATATCGCCCCCCACGCCTCGATTAAGGATGGCCTGCTCGACGTGACGGTGGTCCATCACGGCAACCTGCTCGAAGATGCGCGAGCGGCGATCGACGTTTTGTGGGGGTTGGCCGACCGCTCACAATCCACCACTACATTCCGGGCCAAGAATCTCCGGATTATCCGCAATTCCGACGGGCCGGTCCATTTCGACGGAGAGGCCGCCGTGCTCGACCGTGAGATCGATGTCGTATGCCATCATCAGCAGTTGCGACTCTTCTCCACGGAGAGAAAGACGATGATGCGTCCGATCATGGCCCCGGAGATTCCGCTTTTCTCTCCTCTGGTTCTCACGGTCCGTGACCTGAGATATAAACTTTACAATCTGTTCCAGTAATGAAGATAATCACACTCTCCAACGGACTGCGTGCCGTTATCGATCAAATTCCGGGATACGTCTCGTATATAGGAGTGGCGATCGGCGCAGGAAGCCGCGATGAATCGGAAGACCGTTACGGTCTGGCCCATTTCGTGGAGCATACGATTTTTAAAGGCACCACCCGACGCCGTTCCTGGCATATCTCCAACCGAATGGAAAGCATCGGCGGAGAGCTCAACGCTTATACCTCCAAGGAGGAGACTATGGTCTACACCAACGCTCCGGCAGGATATGCCGAACGAGCCATCGAGCTTCTGGCCGATATAATAGCTGATTCCCGATTCCCGGCCCGTGAAATAGAGCGTGAGCGCGAGGTGGTGATCGAAGAAATCAATTCTTATCTCGACTCTCCTCAGGATGCGGTCTTCGATGAATTCGAGGAGCGCATATTCGCCGGGTCGGGACTCGCCCACAATATCCTCGGTTCTCCCGAGAGTGTCCGCGCCCTTGACGGGGAGGATTGCCGCGCGTTCCTCGACCGCTTCTACACTCCGGCCAATATGGTTATCTATGCCGCCGATCCCGGAAATCCCGATAAGATTGCCCGTCTGCTTGAACGCTATTTCGGCCCTCTCCATTTCCCGGGGAGCGCGCCGCTACGCACTCCCCCGCCCCCCTGCCGGGGCTTCGACGATGTCATCCGCCGCGACGGGCATCAGGCTCATACCATCACCGGATTCCGCCTCTTCGGTCGCCGGGATCCCCGCCGATTCGCCCTGTATCTCCTCAACAATTATCTCGGTGGCCCCTGCATGAACTCGCGCCTTAATCAGGAGCTGCGTGAGAAACGCGGTCTGGTCTACACGGTCGACAGTTCGGTGGCCCTGTTAAGCGATGCCGGACTGATGCAGGTCTACTGCGGGTCGGACCCGGAGGCGGCCAACAAATGTGTCCGCCTTGTGCGCCGGGAGATTGAGCGTCTCGCTTCCGACACACTCTCCCCCCGCGCCTTCCGCGCCATAGTCGACCAATATTGCGGGCAGTTGCTCGTCAGCTCGGCCAATCGTGAGAATATGGCCATGTCGATGGCCAAGAGTCTGATGTATTTCGACGAGATAATCGATGTGGCGACATCTGCCGAACGCCTGCGCCGCGTCACTCCGACAGAGTTGCGCGAAATCGCCGAGCTGCTCGCATCGCAGCCGCTGCAGCGTCTTACTCTCTGCTGAGAACTCTTTTTTCTCTCTCTTACCTCGCCTCCGGCTTTAAAGAAATATTTATTACCTAAAATTCATCTAAGTGAAGATAGAAAATATCGACCTCGGCCGGCGACCCGTGATGCTCGCCCCGATGGAGGATGTCACCGACGAGTCCTTCCGTCTCATCTGCCGTGAGCAGGGGGCGGCCATGGTCTACACGGAATTCGTCTCTGCCGAGGCTTTGATCCGTGATATAAAGTCCACCACCCGCAAACTGCGGGTCGACGACCGTGAACGCCCCGTGGCGATCCAGATTTACGGCCGGGATCCGGAAGCGATGGCACAAGCCGCCCGGATTGTCGAACAAGCCGGTCCGGATGTACTCGACATCAATTTCGGATGCCCTGTCAAGAAAGTCGCCTCCAAAGGCGCGGGTGCAGGCATGCTGCGCGATATCCCCAAGATGCTCTCGATTACCCGGGAGATAGTCAAGGCCGTCAGTATCCCTGTCACGGTCAAGACCCGCCTCGGCTGGGATGCCGACAATAAGATTATCACCGATCTCGGCCCGATGCTGCAGGACTGCGGTATCAAGGCTCTGACCGTGCATGGCCGCACACGCGCGCAGATGTACACCGGACAGGCCGACTGGTCGCTTATCGGTCAGCTCAAGGCTGATCCGCGTATGGAGATTCCCGTAATCGGCAATGGCGACATCACATCTCCGGAAGAGGCCCGCGATGCCTTTGACCGTTTCGGAGTAGACGGTATTATGATCGGACGCGCAGCCTTCGGACAGCCATGGATTTTCCGTGAAGTGCGCCAGTTCCTTGACACCGGCACATATACTCCCGTGCCGCTGCCTGACAAGCTCGCTCTCCTGCGCCGTCAGATAATCGAGAGCGTCGACCGCATCGATGAATATCGCGGCATCCTCCACATCCGCCGCCATCTGGCCGCCACCCCCCTCTTCAAGGGAATCCCGAATTTCCGCGAGACCCGCATAAAGATGCTCCGCGTCACCAAACTCGATGAGCTCCTCGATCTTATCGATGAGATACGGGATAAATTTTTGACATCTGAGAAATCTTTCGAGGCAGTTGAGTTGTAATAAATGTGAATTCATTACTATAATTCTTAAAACGCCCATATATGTATTTTCCGGCACGTCGCAACATAATCTCCATGCTGGCTACACTGCTCGCCTCTGTTTTCTCCCTATCGGCAGAGGAATACACCTTCCCTGTCGAGAGTTTCAAGACTCTTAAGATTCAGGATAATGTCAATGTCATATACCATTGTAAATCCGATGGCCACGGATATGTAAGGTATGAGGGATCGACCGATTTCGACGATGCCTTCATACTTACGGTGTCCGGCGATGTCCTGAAGATTCAGGTCAATACGGAAGATGTCGGCAAACCGGGTCTTCCGACATTGCACATTTACTCCGACAAGCTGGCGAAAGTGGAGAATTATTCCGATTTCGACCTCATTGTGGAGGATGCCTGCGAGACTCAACAATTCTCCGCCTATCTCATCGGCAATGGCTCGATTACTGTCGACGGATTGCATACGGAGAAGGTCAACGCGCGTGTCACGGCCGGCAACGGCTCGATAACATTGAAGGGCACTGCCGAAAAGGCTAATTTCCGGATGACAGGTGCCGGCACTATCAACGCCGAGGATCTGAAGGCAAAAGAGGTGAATTGCAAGATATTCGGAGGCGGATCGATCATATGCGTACCCGAACGCAGCCTGAAGTCCGTCGGAATCGGTTCGACCAAGATTCAATATCACGGTTCCCCGGAAATTATCCATAAGGGTGGCGGCAAAATCATATCTCTCGACAACCCCGACCGCCAATAAATTCTCCCCTCCCCCGGCCCTCTTTTAAATTCTCCCCTCTCCCGGCCCTCTTTTAAATTCTCCCCTCCCCCGGCCCTCTTTAACCGTGTGCCCGCTTCAGCGGGCCGCTCTGATGTCCCCGGATTGTCATAAATAACCGAACCGACCTGATGTCTGAACTGAAACTAAAGACCGCACGTACACTCAAATGGAATACCATCGACCGCGTAGCCACACAAGTGCTCTACGCGGTCGTCGGCATTGTTCTCGCCAATATCCTGACGCATGAGGAGTTCGGCCTGGTCGGTGCGCTCGCTATCTTTCAGGCCTTCGCCACGATTTTTGTAGATTCGGGATTCGGCGCCGCGTTGCTGCGTGAAGCGAAGGAACCCTCGGACAGGGATTACTCCACGGTATTCTGGTTCAACGTGGCTGTAAGTCTCGCCATATATCTCATCCTTTTCATCTGCGCCCCCGTTATCGCCCGTCTCTTCGACAATCAACGGGAATTGATTCCGATGTCGAAAGTGATGTTTCTGACTTTCGTCATCAACGGACTGGCCATTGTGCAGACCAACCGACTGATGAAGCGTATGGATGTGCGCATGATCGCAGTCTCCAATTCAGTTGCATTGATCGTTTCCGGTGTCGTGGGTGTCGTGCTGGCCCTGGCGGGTGCGGGGGCATGGGCCATGGTTTGGTACGCAGTCAGTCAGGCTGCCGTAAAGACCGCCATTCTGTGGGCCACGGGTGGATGGTGGCCACGCCTATGTTTCTCTTTCGCCACGATCAGACGAATACATCGTGTCGGGATGAGCGTATTCCTGTCGGCGTTGCTCAACACGATTTCTCTGAATATCTATAATTTTGTAATCGGAGTGTGGTACAGCGTCGCCTCCCTGGGTGTCTACACTCAGGCCGATAAGTGGAGCAAGATGGGATCGGCATCGATTTCGCAGATTCTTACATCCACTTTCGTTCCTCTCCTCTCTAAATTCCAGAAATCCCTACAGGATTTTCACCGATATGTCGATCGGGCAGGTCGCTTCACATCCTTCATTCTCCTCCCCTCTATGACGCTGCTTGCCATCCTGGCCGCCCCTATATTTCATCTTCTGTTCGGCGATAAATGGGATGCGGCTATACCTCTATTCAGTATGCTGGCCCTGAGGGGAATCTTCGTGGTGCTGATTTCCCTATACTCCAATTATCTGCTTTCGCTCGGGCGCGCGAAAAAACTGTTTCTCTCCGAGGCCGTCAAGGATGGATTGATTCTATTTGCCATAGTGCTCACGGTAGGATATGGTGATATCGACCTTCTTGTGCTCGGTCAGACAGCGGCTTCAGTCATCACCTGGCTAATTCTGCTTCCCGTCACGGCCCGGGGAATCGGGATGCGACCCTTACGACTGCTTTGGCATCTCTTCCCGTTCCTGGCCGCTACTATTTTCGCAGCTTTGGCAGCTATCGGAGCCGGAAATCTCCTCCTCTATGGTCTCGGCCACCCTGATATGTCGGTGGAGATTGCTCCGCGTATTGGCTGGAATCTTATGCTGATTATAACGCAGACAGCGGCTTTCGCCGCTGTCTATATCATTGTGCTTCGAAGTCTTCGTGTCGCGGAGCTGCCTGAATCCGCGGGCTATCTATTCGGCCGTTTCCGGCGCCGGCGGAACAGCTAAAGTAACCGCCTCACTCTTTCGGCCACCCGACGGGGGGAGATCATTTGCTCAGCGTCGTGACGTGCCGCCCCGAAAGATCATAGGTCTGCATGCGCAGATACCATCCCAAGGCCTCGTAATCCTTGCCGAATTCCGCCTGCTTCTCCACGCTTATCGGCTCGCCGATAGTCACCTTCATAGGCTTGTTTTTCTTCTTGAACAGTTCGCGTGCCAGAAACGCCGTGCGCAGCGGCACGCAATGATGTCCGAGCCAGTTGAAGAGACGTGAATTAGTGCCGTGGAAATAAATCGGAATCACCGGCACCTTTGCCTTCTGGATTATCTGGAGCACCGTCGGCTGCCACGGCCTGTCGGTGATGATACCATCCTTGTCGGTCATCCCTATCGCACCGGCCGGGAAGAACCCTACCGGCTTACCCTCCTTGAGCATCTTTATGGCCTCGCGCACACCTGCCACCGATATACGCCGTTTCTCCGGATCATCGGATGCCGATTGGTCGACGGCAATGAAATTCGGACGCATGGCCGAGAGTTTGTTGAGTATCATGTTGACCATGACCTTGTATTCCGGCCTCACCTGAGTGACTATATATATCAGGGCGATACCGTCAATGGAGCCGAAGGGATGATTGCTGACCGTGATGAAGGGTCCCTCCTTGAAACGCCGGAGGATATCCATCCCCTCCACTTCAAGACCGATGTTGAATTCATCTACCATCAGATGCTTCACGAAAGCCGGCCCCGGATCCTTGCACCAGGCTCCGTGGACACGGTTGACCTCATCGATTTGGAACAGATGGAGAAGTTTTTTTACCAACCATGGATAGTTCGCCGCCTTCGGAACGAGATCCGTCACGTCTCCCATATTGATAACATCGGGCCGCACCTCTATGCCCGGGTATTCATCGAATACCATCACTTCCTCTCCCTTAGCATTCAGTTGCCTCTTCATCATCTTCTCTTGATTTATTGACGCCGATACCCATCCAATCGAGCATCCGGCTTATATACTTGTCGAGCCGGGTTTCCTTAAATACGAAATTACGCTGAAGCAGGAAATTCCATCCCAAGGATATCGCCAGGGCCACACTCAGGCGCACCGCCAGAAAGATACCGTCCTTGGAAATCCAGGGATTATGTTCGAGCCAATGCCAGTCGTGTACCCAGGAATATACAATCTGGGTGCCGAAACTGTTCAGCAGCAGCGAGCCCGCCCAGACGAAGAGGAACTTGAATAGTGCCACTCTCCATTGCACACCATAGGCGTGGAAGGTAAATCGGTAGTTGATTATGCAGTTGAAGACACCCCCGACAAATGCTCCTATGGCAGTCGACAGGAAGGGGGTCAGATGTGCGAGAGAGAATACAAGAAATGCCGTCAGAGTATCTATCCAGCCGCATAATTGCGACGACACGCTCGAACGCAACAGTGTGAAGAAGAATCCGTCGCTGTGCAGAATCTTATCCTTGACCTTCGCCATCTGTTGTTTCGTCGCAGGATGGTCCGATGTTTTGACCCTCTCGGTCTTTGTCCGGCGCTCCACTGTCTGTCAGTTTTTTTTCCTGTAAGGTTTCGCAGGGTCAATCTTGGCCAGTTCGCGGAGATCCTTGATCATGCTGACTATGTAGATGATGAAGAGAAGGGCTGCGACGGTAGCTCCGGCGAAGTCATAGACACTCCAGTCTGTGCCCCACATATTTACCTGCACGTCAGACCAGGGATTGTAGATAAAGAGTATGCACACCGCTATGATCAAAAGGCGCATCTCCGTGGGACCCATCTTGGCATACGTCAGTTTGAACTGCCCCAGGATTATGGTCGAGAGATAGGTATAGATCGACAGGCAGAGATAACCCCCCATGATGAAGAGGGAGATGCTCAGTTGCATCAGCGGACCGAGACCGAGACCCATGCAGAAGAGACACGTGGTCAATGCGTCGACCGAATGGTCAATGAAAAATCCATATTTCGGGCGTTGCAACTGTCGGACACGCGCCAAATTGCCGTCAAGGCTGTCGCCATACCAGTTGACAACAAGTGCCAGCGAGGACCACCAGTAGTAGTTGACGTCAAAATTGGCCATCCAGCAGAAGAATGCATAGAAAATTGCGGCCACCAGCCCGAGATATGTCAGCATATCTGATGTCACCCATGCCGGCTGACGCTTGGCGAGCCATATCGTAAGGCGGCTCTCTGCCGCGTTCAGGAATGAGGTCTGTATACGATCTGCAGTTTCTTTACCCATGATTTTCAACAGCTTATCTGTTATTGTTAGATTAGTCGCCACCCTCCGGTGCCGGTTTCCGGCTGAAGCGATAGGTGGATTCGTTCTGCAAAGTTACTATTTAAATTTGAAATTCCACCTATATTGTTGCATTATATTGCATTTAAGCATAATCAATGCCCGCGCCGCCATCAATTTTTCAGAATCTCATCCACCGCCTTAAGAAGGGCACCGGGAGCATCTCGCTCCACGAGTATCGTGCGGCAACCGGCGGCCTCGCCGGCCTTGACATCGGCTTCGCTGTCGCCTATCATCCACGATGCCGAAAGGTCTATGTTGAAGTCACGCGCGGCCCGCAGGAGCATACCGGGTTTCGGCTTCCTGCAGTCGCAGTCAATCTTCAGCTCGGCCACCTCCCCCTCGAATCCTTTGTCGGGATGGTGCGGACAGTAATACAGGGCATCCGTATATGCACCCTCCTTGCCCAGCAGCGTGGCCATCTTTCGATGAATCTCATCGAGTTCCTCTACCGTGGTCTCTCCTCTGGCTATGACGGGTTGGTTGGTGACGACAATGGCCAGGTATCCCGATTCATTAATCTTCCTTATAGCCTCGGCCACACCCGGTATCAGCTCCATCTGCTCCGTGCGGCGAAGGAAGCCGACATATCGGTTGATTGTGCCGTCTCTGTCAAGAAATATGGCTTTCTGCGGATGCGAGAGGTTGCGGGCGCCTACCGTGCCATGAAGGAAATCTCTCTCCACTGCCGCGAACCGCTCCGGTGTCCCCATATCCTTCACATATTCGGGGCTGTCGTAGCATATGAGACGTCCCGTTCCGGCCAATGGTTTCAGCAACTGTCGGTCGAGGTCCACTTTCACTGTTTTTCCATTCTCCCCGGGCATCCCCACCATAGCCGGATTAATGCCGCATTCATCCAGCAGCGACGAATTGATGACATGAAGACCGGCGTTCACACGGTTGTCATAAAATTCCGGACGTGGATCCTCCTTCGTCAGCCATGCCTCGACACGATGCCGGTCATCGGCAATGATGAGTCCGCTGTCATAGGGATGGCTGTTGGGATGGGTGAGGATCGTTGCCAGGCCGCCGTTGCGCCGGTGATAGTCGACGATACGGCGGAAGTCGATGTCAAACATGGCGTCGGCGTTCAGCAACAGGAAGTCGCCGTCGAGTCGGTCGCGGAGTTTGAAGAGTGCCCCGGCATTCCCTAAGGGGGTCTCCTCATTGTAGTATTCTATGTTGACACCGAAGGGTTTACCCGTCGCCGGGGATATTCCCGAGCCGTCGCCGAAATAGTCCATGATAACATTCCCGAGATGGGATACCGTGATTATGAGATCGGTGAAGCCCTGGTCACGGAGTCGTTCCAACTCATGTTCGAGCACAGGTTTCCCGGCTATCCGGATCATTGGTTTCGGAATATCTCCGAAGAGCGAGGCTATACGGGTACCCTTCCCGCCGGCCATTATGACTGTCTTCATTACTTATTCTCTTTGTTATACTCGGCTCCGAATATCTCCTGCTCCACTATGCAGCAAATGATATGGCCTATCAGAGTGTGGCATTCCTGTATTCGCGGAGTTTCCCGGCTGGGAGCCTTGATCACTATGTCGGCCGCATCCAATTTACATGGTGCCGCTCCGGTAAAGGCCACTGTGGTTATACCCTTGCGCCGGCATTCCTCCATAGCCTCCACCACGTTCGGGGAGTTGCCTGAGGTGGATATGCCGATGAACACATCCCCTTCGCATCCCTGGGCCTGCACCTGGCGCGCGAATACCTTATCGTAGCCGTAGTCGTTGCCGATGGCTGTAAGGATAGATGTGTCGGTCGTCAGGGCGATCGATGGTAATCCGGGACGATCGAAGTAGAAACGGCTGACGAATTCACCGGCGAGATGCTGGGCGTCGGCGGCGCTTCCGCCGTTGCCGGCGAACATCGTCTTGCGGCCTTTACGATATGCTTCCGTACAGGCTTCGGCGGCCCGGCGGATTCCTTCGCGTAGAGTCTCGTCGGCCAGGGCGGCCTCTTTTACCCTTACGCTTTCCGATATCTGGGATATGATGAGTTCCTGTGTCGTCATATATTGTTGATTCATGGTATTGATGCGTGTATCAGATATGGTCTGTGTCGTAGATTTTCCAGCCGTGGGCTCCACCCTCCGTAAACTGGAAGGGCATCACGAACCCCGACAACGTGCCGAGGGCCTTTATGACATCAGGTTTCTTGACCGGATCCACCATGAACATGATGAATCCGCCCCCGCCGGCACCGCTCACCTTTCCGGAGATTGCCCCGGCGGCGATAGCCGTGTCGAATGCCTCCTGAATCATAGGGTTGGTGATTGCGCTGGCCATACGCTTCTTGTTCTCCCATCCGCGCCCGAGAATCAATGCGAGCGCGTGCATATCCCCCTTCAGTAGGGCATGCTTCATGTCGACGGCAGATTGCTTGATGGCGTGCATGGCCTCTATGGCCTCGCGATCTCCCTTTTCGGTGTTCTTACGCTGCTCGTTGATAATTTTGGCGCTGCTGCGGGAGGCTCCGGTGAAGTAAAGCACTAGGCATGACTCCAGTTCATCGACAATCCAGCGTTTGATTTTCAACGGATTGACAATGACGAGTTCATCCTTATGGAATTCCATAAAGTTGAATCCTCCGAAAGCTGCGGCATATTGGTCCTGCTTGCCACCCTTCAGAGCGAGATCCTTACGCTCTATCTCGAATGCGAGACGCGAGGTTTCGTAATCACCCAACGGCAGAGAGAGCCATTCTATGAATGCCTTGAGTATTCCTACGACCATCGCCGACGATGTCCCGAGTCCGGAGCCGATGGGGGCGTCGTTATAGGTGGTGATACGGAATCCGCGCGGTTTTATATTGAAATCCTTTACGATTCTGTTGTATACTCCCTTTATGAGCGACGCCTCTCCGTCGATTTCGAGCGCAGGAGCGAGAGGATAGGTCTTGAAGCAGTTGGCGTCGTATGAATGTATGATTATCTCCGGAGAGTCGAGTTCCTCGATTGTGCAGTAGGCATAAAGATTGATTGTGGCGTTGAGCACGAGGCCGCCATATATGTCGCTGTATGGCGAGACATCACTTCCGCCACCTGCCAGACCGAGTCTCAGGGGAGATTTACTTCTTATTAGCATGGTTCCTTTAGATTTAAGGAATAAGGTAGTTTAAAAGGGTTTGACGCTGTCACGCATCTATACGCAAAATTAATTAAATCCCCCCTAATTTCCAAATATACTCCTATCTTTCAACGTAGGGTCAGAGATTTCGGGTCAGGTATGCCGCGCGGTTTATGAGCCATTCCCGGAGTTCGGCGGCATGGCGCGCATGTCCCGTTGAAGGCAGGATATAGCCCCACGTCGACCATGGTCGTTTCTCCGGCCATCTGCGTCCGTTGAGTTCGGCCGACGGACCGATCATTGATGAATATTCATCTATGAAATCAAGAAGGTCGGGCAGCACCTCATCCCGGAAATAAGCCAGTCGTTCGTTGTATCGCGTCCGGAATTCCGGCGTGGCCAGTATGGCCTCTATAAGCGGCACCTTCACCATCCCCCATTCGGGAGCGTCGGGAATATGTCCCCCCTCAAGCGACTGGGTGGATTTGTTGAAGGCATAGTCGAAGTCCCACGCCGGTCCGAAACAATATTTGTCAGGCGCCCTCAGCGAGCGCTTGTGAATGTAGAGGCTCTTCGGGTGACGGTTCTCCGTATTGCGGACTATGTCGTAAAGCAGCAGATAGTTGACAGCTGACTCGATGTCGAAAGCCTTGGCTCCGTCGCCGGCCATAGCCATGGCCTCCGCCCGGTTGAAGTCGGCCTCCCATTTTGCAAGCCGTTGCTGCGGAGTCAGTGAATCGGGATTATCCTCATACAGTTCGTCAAAATCAGGATCCTTCACCATCACCGGGAGTGCGCCCATGGCCGACTCGAATTTGTAAGGCTCATCAAACTCGGTGCTCAACTCCAACAATATGCCTGTCTCCTCATCGATGTCGACGCTCGTGGAATTGATGCCTACTTTTTCGGTCATCGTATAAGCTCCGGCATAGTGGTCGTTGATGAATACGTGGCATGGCCGCATCGTGTTGGCGAAAGGCACGTCGAGGCGTTTGGCGAGCCACATCGCCACGGCGTTTCGCATCAGTGAGGGGTCGATATAGTTGGCCAGCAACACATAATTCTTCATCGCCGGGAATCCGTAGATGGAGGTTTTCTTGGAGAATTTCAGCCGCAGCGGTTTCTTGGGCATACTCCATGAGGTATTGCCTCGCCCGCGCACCTTAACTTCCAATCCCTCGGCATCTTCCGTAAGCCCGTTGCCATCGATGCTCAGAATGGCGTCGGCATATTCCTCCTTGCTCCATGGCATATCGGCTTCCGGATAATCGGGGAGCGTGAGGCGCACGACGGGTATCTCAATATGGCGCACTATGCAACTGTCGATTTTCTCCACCGGCACCTCCACATCGCCAAGAATCCAATCTCTCATCCTTACGGTGGGAGCCTCCGAATCATCTATTCCATGCGATATGGTGGCCCCTCCGGATGTGAATACCTGATAGAATGTGTTATCGCCGCAATAATAGGAGATATTTGTCTGCGCGCGGAGGATGAGTGCGGTCAGGGCCATCATGGCGCAGGCTACGCCCGACATCAGTTTCTTCTTCATTTGATAAGAATTTTGAGTGTGGTGAGTCGCTCTATCGCAAGCGCGTAGGTTCCGGAGCGGAATTCGGAGAGATACAGGGGGTCGGAGGTCGTCAGCCGACCCTCGGCGATTATGGTTCCACCCATATCGTAAAGTTTATACGCATATCCCGTCGCGGCATTACCCTCAAGACGCACGGCACCACTTTCAAGACACACACGCGGCATATCCACGCTTATCTCCGTGATTTCAGCGGATTGCTCCTCCTCCGGCTCTATTTCCTCCTTGCCGTCCGGGGTTTCCTCATTGTTATCCGGAGTTTCCCCTATCTCCTCCATCTCCTCTTTGTCATCCGGAACTTCCTCAATCTCTTCGGGGGTTTCCTCGGCGACGGGGATATAATTTATTCGGTCGACGGTAAGGAGGGGGATACGGAACGAACCATACTTGTCCCATACCACGATTTCATCATCTTCAAATTCCAGAATCAGGTCGGGAGCCACGGTGAATTGCGCCGGGCAGGCATCCTCTCCGGTGATTTCTATTATAAAGTCGCGGGCATACATAATGCCGCCAAGGCATAGAAGATATATTGACAGAGCTATAAATCGTAACATGTATTCAGTCAGTTGGATTTGTATGCAAAGTTACGATTTTTCCGCGATTTATCCAAATTCCCGACCGGATAGGGACATCCGCGTCTCCCCCTCTCCGGGCCGCATCAACGCCACGCCGCGCGCACACGGCGTGTCACCGCCACGCAGTTGAGCAGGATTATGATTATCGTCAGCAAGAGGATAATCAGCAGCGACCATAAGGTCGTGCCCGGTGTGGCTCCGAGTCCCTCAAGGGGATGGATGTAGGTGCTTCGAAGAAGAAGTAACGTGCCGTAGGCGAGTGCCCCGGCCAGCACACCGCTCAACGCGGTCACTCTCCAGTAGGGTTTCGCGACGGTTTTGACCGGGAATCCGAGCATAAGGAGGGAGTGAAGCTTCCGGCGGTTGCGCTCCATCAGCAGCGACAGACTGAGAGTCAGTATCAATGCCGACAACAGGGTAATCATCACTCCTACAGCCATCACCGTGCCGGCCACGACCTTGAGCAGATAAGCCGCTCCGGATGCCGATTTATCGCCGGCCACTTCCCATCCCCTCTCCTTGAGGTATGGAGCTATGGCGGCGTCGCCGGGGGAGCTGACATCGACAATCAGACGGCTCGGGGCGGCTGTCGCGCTGTCGGGGCCGGGAGTGACTCTCCCACCGTTACTCCCGAGTCGGATGTTCATGGTGTCGAGAAAGGTCCGGGGGACGAGAATAGTGTTGAAGCGGTTGGAATATCCGGCTACCCTGCCAAGCATCTGAATGCGCCGGGACCCATCCTCGCTGACCAACGTCAGCCGCAGCGGTATACCGCTGACCAGCGACTCCGAGAGGCGAGGAAGACCGGCCGCTCCGGCGAAGCCGAAGTTGTAGAGGGCGAGATAATCCTTGGATATTATGATCGGCACCTCCTCATCACCCTCCTGCCAGGAGAATGAGTTGCGGTCTACATCAAGGAACCCCTCCGGCACAGATTCAAAAAACATGGCTGTGCTCATCTGCCGTCCCGTTCCCCCGTCGAGCGCGACGGATGCGTGCACATTGAAGTCGGCGCGCCGGAACTCCCCGACTCTCTTTACCCACGCCTGATGTTCGATGTCGGCAATCTCCTCTGCCGAGAATTCGGTCGTGCCACCTCCGATCGTGCGCGATGCGTCGATCACCTTGTTTATGGCGAGATAATCGGATTTGAGAAATGAATCCTCCCGGCTCCATATCGAGCGGGCATCGAGCCAGAACTGCAATCCGGCCCCGATAATGGCGAGACCTATGAAATTGCTGACTAAAAAACCGACGAAACGTGACGGCGATATATTCTTTTGAAGTAGTTTATAGACCAGGTTCATAGTTTGATGCTGATGGCGGAGTGCAGCAGAAGAGGATTGCCGACGCTCGTCGATATTACTCCGGCGCCCTGACGGGCCGCCTCCTCGTCGATGATATCGGCCGCGATACGGTTGTTGGCCGCGTCGAGATGGCTGACGGGTTCATCGAGAAGTATGAAGTCGAAGGGCATACATAGCGCGCGTATTATGGCCAGACGCTGTTGCTGACCGATTGACATGCGCCCGGCCGGGGTGTCGCGGCGGAAGTCGATGCCGAGACGTTCAAGCCATTCGTCGATACGTGCCGGTGGGACATGGCCCGTCAAATCATTCTTCAGTCTTATATTCTCTATGCAGGTCAGTTCGGGGAACAGATCGAGTTCCTGAGGCAGATATGCTATATGACGCCGGCGAAGCATCTGCCATATCCCCATGGAGAGCGAGCGCGTGTCGCGTCCGTTGAAACTGAGTTTCCCCCGGTAATCGGTGCGATTGCCGTAGATATAAGCCATGAGCGACGATTTACCACCTCCGGAGGGTGCCTCCACGAGGTAGTGGCGCCCCCGATCAAAGACCCTGTCGGTCTGCCATATGTCGGAATGCGGCACATGTTCGTTGACAAATACCTCCGGGAGCATATTCTCCAGGCGTATCTGCCTTATGTGGTAGTCTTTGGATTCGGGATTCACTTCAGGTTGAGTTTGAAGTCAAGGCGCAGGCTGCCGTCGGCAGGCACAAGCGCCATCGAGAACATATAATAAGGCGGACGATCCTGAAAATTCATTTTCCCGGCCAATCCGAGCCACGCTCCGTTGAAGTCTTTGGCCACATCGGCCAGAGGGGCGATGCCGGTGCCGTAGCCTTCGTTGCCGAATCGGAAAGTGTTGCCATCGACCTGCACCTTGCCTACTACCGGCTCAAGCACCTGCAACAGGCGGGCATTGTTCTTCCCCGATGTCTGTACGGCCCCCTTGAAGCCCAAGCCCGAGAAGCCGTCGCGGGGCACCATTGTAGCGGCGAATGTCAGGGTGCCGTCAATCGGCTCAAGAGCCGAAGCGTAAGGCTCGGGGAGACTCCCGCCGAATGATGAGGCGAGATTGAGGAGCTGCTTCACGAGTTTCTGCGACACGCCTGCTGCAAAGACGAAATTGGCGTTTCCTCCAAGTGATTCCACAAGTTTTGTGTCGATTTTGCTGACAGCCAACTCACACTTCGCCGGTTTGAGATCGGCATCGAGAATACGCATCGTCGATTTGACCATATCTTTCTCCACATTGGCGCTGATAGCGACACAGCTCGGATTGTTGAAGAACATTCCGAGTGCCATCCGTGCGGTGGCCTGCTGCGTAAAGGCCATTCCGGAGGTCTTCATCAGTCCCTCGATCGAGGCCCATACCGTCAGGGCATCGGTTGATTTCGACATTGTCTCGGCATATGCGTTGCTGCGGAAACTCTCCACTTCCGATAGATTGGCGAATCTCTCCACACTCTCTATCATGCCGTTAGGCATAGTCCAGAAGCGGTTCTCACGTATCACGAACTCTCCGTTGACCTGCGCCTTTCCCACCTTTTCCCAATCTCCGGGGGCGATACGTCCGACGGCGTTCTTGAGCTGTGCCTCATCGGCCACGAGGGCCGACAGGAAGGTGGAGCCTTTGTAGCTGAACACTATCACTGAACTTGCCTCCAGTCCTGATTCGGGAGAGAAGAACAGTTCATGGTATTTTACATTTATTGATCCGACGGTGGCGTAGAGCTGTTCGCAGGCATCTTTAAGGGAGGTGGCATCCTCTATTCTACCATCCTTGATTTTTCCGCCGGTCTGATCTACAAGGGTATTCACCTGAAGCACCCCGACAGCTTCGGCATCGGCCGGGACAGTCCCCAGCAAATCGAGTGTGTCAGCTCCGTCGTTGCCGGTGCATCCGGTCAGCGACACTATGCACAGCACCATCGAAAGAAGTGGCAGGATTGTGGAGAGTAGAGAGGAAAACGGCTTCTTCATATGGGTCGTTGATATATGTTTTTTAACAATTGAAGCGGTAAATCATTAGATTTCCCTTTTTAAATTGCCACAAAATTAAAATAAATTCCTATCTTCGCAAAATATTAGGGGAAATAAAATAATGGTCTACCCCAAATATATCTATCACAACCATAAAAAACACATAGATATGAGCTTTATCTCACAGCGTATCGAGCGTCTGGCGGTCTCTGCGACGCTCGCCATGTCGCAGAAAAGCGCCGAGCTCAAGGCGCAGGGCATCGACGTCATCAATATGTCGGTCGGGGAACCCGACTTCGACACTCCCGACCACATCAAGGAGGCGGCCAAGCGTGCCATCGATGACAATTTCTCCAGATACAGTCCCGTGCCGGGTTATCTGAGCCTGCGCAAGGCTATCTGCGGCAAACTTCTCAATGAGAACAATATCGAGTTCACCCCCGAT
The DNA here is from genome assembly GCA_014802625.1 of bacterium. Taxonomy (GTDB): domain Bacteria; phylum Bacteroidota; class Bacteroidia; order Bacteroidales; family Muribaculaceae; genus Lepagella. The sequence goes on from JAAVBX010000020.1 coordinate 44,073, forward strand.
CAGATTGTCGTCGGCAATGGCGCGAAGCAGGAGCTGGCCAATGCCCTGCTCGCCACCATCAACCCCGGAGATGAAGTCATCATCCCGACTCCGGCATGGGTGAGCTATGTGGAGATGGTCAAGCTGGCCGAAGGCGTCAGCGTGGAAGTGGCCGCCGGTATCGAGAATAATTTCAAGATTACTCCGGCGCAGCTTGAAGCGGCAATCACACCCCGCTCCAAGATGATCATGCTTAACTCCCCCTCCAATCCTACCGGCTCTGTCTATACTTATGAGGAGCTGAAGGGTCTGGCTGAGGTTCTGGCCAAGTATCCTCAGATTCTTATCCTGGCTGATGAGATTTATGAGCATATCAATTTCGTGGAGAAGGTTCACAGTATCTCGGAATTCCCCGAGGTGCGCGACCGCGTGATTATCGTCAACGGCGTCTCCAAGGCTTATGCGATGACCGGCTGGCGAATAGGCTATCTCGCCGCCCCGCTTCCCATAGCCAAGGCGGTTTCGAAACTTCAGGGCCAATATACGAGCGGTGCCTCTTCAATCGCCCAGAAGGCTGCCGAAGCTGCCTACACCGGAAGCCAGCAGTGTATCGAGGATATGCGTCTGGCGTTCGAACGCCGCCGCGACCTTATCGTGGAACTCGCCAAGGAGATTCCCGGCTGGGAGGTGAACCGCCCGGAGGGTGCATTCTATCTTTTCCCGAAGGTCGAGAGCTATGTGGGCAAGATCAAACCCGATGGCTCCAAGATTGAGAAAGTGGCCGATTACGTGATGTATATCCTTGAGGAGGCTCATGTGGCATGCGTTGACGGTGAGGCGTTCTGCGCCCCGGGTTACATGCGCCTGAGCTACGCCACTTCCGACGACAATATCCGCGAGGCAATGCGTCGCATCGCCGAGGCATCAGCCAAGCTGAAGTAATCCCGCCGAATCCCGATTAATCCTGATCAATCCCGATTAATCTTGATAAATCTTGATAAACCCCGATTAATGTTAACCTCTATTCTTCTGGCGGCGGCTTCGGCCGCCGCCCCCGCTTTAATAGATAAAGTGGAGCCCCCATATTGGTGGACCGGCATGCGCAACGACACCCTCCAGCTGATGGTCAGCGGACCCGGAGTCGCGAATGCCTCCGTGCGTCTTGATTATCCGGGCATAACCCTGCTCGATGATATCAATCTTGACAGCCCTAATTATAAGTTCCTGTATCTGAAGCTGTCACCCGATACAAAACCGGGCGAAGTGCCCATCACGTTCACTTTAGGCAACCAAAGTCAGACTCTGGACTACGAACTACGCGCCCGTAAGGCTCCCGGTGAGGCCCACGAGGGCTTCTCCGCCTCCGACGTGCTCTATCTTCTCATGCCCGACCGTTTCGCGCAGGGGGAGGCAGCGGCTACGGATCCTTATGCCGACCTTGAGTTCAAGGCGCGTCCCGACAGAGCCAACCCCAATGCCCGCCATGGCGGAAATATAGCGGGAATCATCGACAGGCTCGATTATCTCCATGACCTCGGGGTGACGGCTATATGGGTGTGCCCCGTGCTGGAGAATGATATGCCGGGTGGTTCCTACCACGGTTACGCCACGACCGACTATTATCGCGTCGACCCGCGTTTCGGCACCAATGAGGAGTGGAACCGTCTTATCGAAGAGGCCGGAAAACGCGACATGAAGGTGGTGATGGATATGATTTTCAATCATTCCGGTTCGGCCCATCCCTGGATGGAGGATATGCCCTCGGCCGATTGGTTCAATCATCCGGAGGGTGATGTGATGACCAATTTCCGCCTCAGCACGGTCCATGACCCCTATGTCTCTTCATATGATAAGGATGCCACGGTCAACGGTTGGTTCGTACGCAGTATGCCCGACCTCAACCAGCGTAACCCTCATCTTATGAAGTATCTGACCCAGAACAGCATATGGTGGGTGGAATCAAGCGGCATCAACGGTATCCGGATGGATACCTACCCCTACGCCGATATGGATGGCATGGCCGGATGGATCGATGCCGTCATGGAGGAGTATCCCAATTTCAATATCGTCGGCGAGTGCTGGTATGACAATGAAGGTGGAGCCGCATTCTGGCAGAAGGGGAATTCCATTAACCCGACCGACACCCGTCTCCCCTCAGTGATGGATTTCCGCCTCACCACGCAGGGACATAAATACTTCGACGAGCCCACCACACCATGGACCGGACTCAATGGCCTCTACGACCATCTGGCAATGGATTTCCTCTTCCCGGAGCCTCAGAAAATACTGACGTTCCTCGACAATCATGACACCGACCGATTCCTGCTCTCGGAGCCCGATAATCTCGATACGTGGAAACAGGCCGTCAGCTTCCTGCTGACATCACGCGGCATCCCCCAGATCTATTATGGCACCGAGCTGCTGATGAACGGCTCGAAGGAGGGTAGCGACGGATATGTGCGCCGCGACTTCCCCGGCGGCTTCCCCGGTGATACCGTCGACGCTTTCACTCCCGAAGGGCGCACTCCGATTCAGAACGAGGCGTGGGATTATCTGTCATCGCTCCTGAAATGGCGACGCGACACGGCCAACGATGTGATAGCCAAGGGCACCCTCAAGCATTTCATGCCTATAAATTGCGCCTATGTTTATGAGCGCCGCCTCGGCGACCGTCAGGTGGTGGTCATGATCAACGGCACCGATCAACCCCTCGACCTCGATATGGCCCGCTACGCCGAGATTCTCCCCGCCGGCACCAGACTCCACCGATCGCTCGGGGGTGAGGATGTGGAGATTACGGAAACCATGACCCTCGCGCCACGCGAGACTCTCCTGCTTCAAAATTTCTGACTCAATCTCTGAAACCGATTTTTAACACACACGACATGAAAAAAAGCGCGGATTCCTATACGGGATTTGCGCTTTTTTGCTTAATTTTGCACTTTGTTTCAGTTCGGAGCAACTCTGATATGAGGACCTCTGACAGGTAAAAGTTCAAACTAATCATCTTCTTATGGGAGGTATAATGGGCGTCGCAGCCCGCGAAAATTGCCGCACCGATCTCTTCTACGGTACGGACTATCATTCACATCTTGGCACACGTCGCGCCGGTATGGCCACCTACGACCCGACCGAACAGCGCTTCTGCCGCTCTATCCACAGTCTGGAAAGTTCCTATTTCCGCACCAAATTCGAGCATGAGCTTCCTAAGTTCATAGGCCCCTCCGGAATCGGAGTCATTTCCGACACTGATCCACAGCCAATCATCATCAATTCCCATCTCGGGAAGTTCGCGATTGTCACAGTGGCCCACATCGAGAATATGACGGAGCTTGAACGCGAGCTTATCGACAAGGGAGTGCATTTCGGCGAACTCAGCTCCGGCTCTACCAACCAGACCGAACTCGTGGCGCTGCTCATCAACGAGGGACGCACTTTCGGCGAGGGTATCGAACATATGTTTGATAAAGTCAAAGGCAGCTGCACTCTCCTTATCCTAACTGAGAAAGGGGATATAATCGCCGCCCGCGACCGCCTCGGCCGCACACCTCTCGTGCTCGGCCGTAAAGAGGGCGCATGGTGCGCCGCATCTGAAAGCACGGCCTTCGCGAATCTCGGATATGAACATGTCCGCGACCTCGGCCCCGCTGAAATCGTCAGGCTGACAGCCGACGGCCCCGAGACCCTGCGCGAACCCGGCGAGGATATGCAGGTCTGCTCCTTCCTATGGGTCTACTACGGCTTCCCGACATCCACTTACGAGGGACGAAACGTGGAGGATGCCCGCTTCATCTCCGGCTATGAGATGGGACGCACGGATGACACGGAAGTCGACTGCGCCTGCGGCATACCCGACTCCGGTGTCGGCATGGCGCTCGGCTACGCCGCCGGCCATGGTGTCCCCTACCATCGTTGCATCTCGAAGTACACCCCCACATGGCCCCGAAGCTTCACGCCGAGCGAGCAATCGACCCGCAATCTCGTCGCCAAGATGAAACTCGTGCCCAACCGCGCCATGCTGACCGGCAAACGAGTGCTTTTCTGCGATGACTCTATCGTGCGCGGCACTCAGCTCAACGACAATGTTTCCGACTTCTTCGAGAAGGGTGCGCGTGAGGTGCATATGCGCATCGCCTGCCCACCCCTCATCTACGGTTGCCGCTACATAGGATTCACCTCCTCCAAGAGTGATATGGAACTTCTCACACGCCGTATAATCGGTGAACTCGAAGGGGACCCCAACAAGAATCTTGACAAGTACGCCACGACAAATTCGCCGGAATACAACACTCTCGTAGAGAAAATCCGCGACCGTTTCGGCCTGACATCCCTCAAGTTCAATCCGATCGAGACCCTTATCGAGTCAATCGGTCTGCCGAAAGAGAAGGTCTGCACCCATTGTTTCGACGGCAGCTCCTGCTTCGGTTGCCACCGACGCGACACCAACACCAAGTCCTACAAGTCCTGACGCCGATAATCGGCGCGACATACACGCGAAACCCCGGCGACGCAACATCAGATTTGCGTCGCCGGGGTTTCGCGCATCGCGTATATGGAGACGTGCCTTTCACGTGTAGCAACCGTTGCTCTTAAACTTTTTCACATTCTTTAATTTTTTCGGCAAAAAATTCTTTAAAATTCTTTTTTTTCGTTACATTTGCAGTGACTTTCCCGCAATAGCGTGCATCCGAAAGGCCGCAACACCACTAAGTGACTGATTTGCATTATATTAATCCAAATCAACTCACCGATTCCTGTTTGTGTACCTACCCTGCGATTGCACGCATGTTGCAGAGAAGCCCAAAATTCGTTCATAGCCCGGAATTACCTACCTTGAAAGACTCAAATTTTTCTCCACAGCTCTGCGGACCATGTGCAGGAAACCGGGTCATTGACCGCAACACTCACCATGAAAAGAGATAAATAACAGCAATAATTAACAAATGTAGAACTAAATTCATTCCTGCATGAAAAACTACAGTTTTCATCTGAATCGGAAGTTCTGGGTCACTGTCGCTATGGTGATTGCCCTGGCATTTCCGGCTTTAGCTCAGAAAATCACCGTGCGCGGTACGGTAATTGATGAGTACGGCGACCCGCTGATCGGCGCAACGATCATGCAAAAGGGTACTTCCAACGGCACCGCCGCTGATCTCGATGGTAACTTTGAGATCAATGTCGAGCCCAACGCTACTCTCGTAGTCAGCTATGTAGGCTACGACCCCATGGACGTTCACGTCAACGGACGCCATGAACTCCAGATTGAAATGAAGGAGAACGCGCAGATGCTTCAGGAGACCGTCGTAATCGGTTACGGCTCCGTAAAAAAATCGGATGCCACAGGTTCTGTGGCCGTCGTTACCCCTGACGATGTCGACGCCGGTATCTCCACTTCCGCCCAGGACCTCCTGGTCGGCGCAAGCCCCGGTGTCGTGGTGACTACATCCGGCGGTGACCCCTCCGGCAACGCAAGCATCCGTATCCGTGGCGGTTCCTCTCTGTCAGCCTCCAACGATCCTCTTATCGTAATCGACGGCGTGCCCCAGAGCAACCAGAGCAACGCCGGCGGCACAAACGCCCTCACGATGCTCAATCCCCAGAACATCGAATCGATGACCATCCTCAAGGACGCATCCGCAACCGCCATCTACGGTTCCCGCGCATCTAACGGTGTGATTATCATCACAACCAAGAAGGGTTCCAGCGGTCGTCCGCAGGTCAACTTCGCCGCGAACTTCCACGTCAACACCGCCCGCAAGACGCTCAAGATGATGAACGCCAGCGAGTATGTAGGTCTGATCGAGGAATACGGCAACGACCGCGCCAAGCAGATGCTCTACTCCAACCCCGTCAATCCCGAGCTCGGCACAGAAGCAGGCTCCGCCTTCAACCTCTACGACACCGATTGGCAGAAAGAGGTGCTCCGCACTGCATTCTCGCAGGACTATTCTCTCAGCGTCGGCGGCACAGCAGGGTTCCTCCCCTACCGCGTCAACGCATCTTATACCAATAATCAGGGTATCGTGAAGACCTCCTCGATGGAACGCACCACCGTAGGCTTCAACCTTACACCCTCGTTCCTTGAGAACCACCTCAAAGTGGCTCTTAACGCCCAGGGTTCTTACGTACGCACCGGCAACGCCGCAGGTGTTGTCGGCAACGCCGTAGGCATGGCCCCCGTTTATCCCGTCTACAAAAACTATGACATGGCGTCGTCCGACATGCCCATGGCATTCAACGGTTACTACAATATCCTCCAGACTACCGGTAACCCCGAGGAAAATGCTTCCGAGAACCCCCTTCAGCTCCTCATGGATCAGAAGACCGTAGGCAAGACTCTCAACTCCACCGGTAACATCGCCATCGATTACTCTCTGCACTGGCTCCCCGAGCTCCACTTCAACCTCAACATGGGTTATCAGGTGTCGAAGAATACATCCAACACCATCATGGATGCCAATTCTATCATGGCTTGGCGCAGCAACTATAAGGATGGCGCAGGAACAAAGTACAACTGGTATGAGCTTCAGCGCAACACCAACCTCTCATTCTTCATCAACTACAAGAAGGAGTTCGATGCCATCAAGTCTAACCTTGACGTGACACTCGGTTACGACTGGCAGCGTTTTGACTACCACGGTCGTTCCGAAACTCTGATGAATACTCTCGGCTACAACATGTCGTATTCCGGCGGTATCTACAGCATCACTCCCAATCCCGCGACTGCCGACCGCATCGGCCACTCCTACGAGAACGCACCCATGAGCCAATGGGGCAACATCAACCAGCTCGTTTCATTCTTCGGTCGTGTCAACTATATCTTCGACGATACCTACCTGCTGACATTCACTCTGCGTGACGACGGCTCCTCCCGCTTCTCCAAGGACAATCGCTGGGGTCTCTTCCCCGCCCTCGCCCTCGGCTGGAAAATCAACAACATGCCCTTCATGCACAACGCCAGCAGCTGGCTCAACGACTTCAAGCTCCGCCTCGGCTGGGGTGAGACAGGTCAGCAGGATATAGGTCAGTACTTCGCTTACCTCCCCATCTACACTGAATCTTATCAACTCGGTTTCCAGTATCTCAATCCCGCTATGCCGATCAATCCCGACGGCTCCTACAACTGGATCAACCCGCTCTATCCCCAGTCTTACAACTCCGACCTGAAGTGGGAGACTACCACCACCTGGAACGTAGGTCTCGACATGGGCTTCCTCAACAACCGCTTCACTCTCGCAGCTGACTGGTATCTCCGTCAGACACGCGACCTCCTCGCATACGTTCCCACCGCCACTACCAACACCGCCAACTACGGCTGGCGCAATATCGGTGAGATGGAGAATATCGGTGTCGAGGTGACTGTAGGCGCAAAGCCCGTCGTGACTCACGACTTCACCTGGAACACCAGCCTCAACGTAGCCTGGAACAAGAACAAAATCACCAAGCTGCAGGGTGAGGGCACCGACTCGGCTATCTCCGCAATCGGTCTCCCCTCCGGCACCGGCGGTAACCTCGGATGGCACATCGTCGGCCAGCCCGCCTTCACATTCATGGTCTACGAGCAGGTCTATGACTCTAATGGCGATCCTCTCGAAAACCAGTATGTCGACCAGAACGCCGACGGCGTTATCGATAGCCAGGACCTCATCATGTACCACTCCAAGGATCCGAAAGTGACCCTCACATGGAACAACAACTTCTCCTGGAAGAACTGGGACCTCGGCATCTCGTTGCGTGCCAACCTCGGCAACTACGTCTACAATAACCTGAAGTACTCCAACTCCCGTATCTACAACGTGTCAGCCGCACAGTATCAGCTCGGCAACCTGCTCTCCGATACATATCTCTTCAAGAACGCATCGAGCGCATCACTCCTCCCGCTGTCAAGCTACTTCGTAGAGAACGCCTCGTTCCTGCGTTGCGACAACATCACTCTCGGCTACACATTCCGCGACATCGCCAACGGCAACATGATGCTCCGTCTCTTCGCGGCTGTCCAGAACCCGTTTGTCATCACTACATTCTCCGGTATCGACCCCGAAGAATTCGGCGGTGTGCAGAGCGACCCCTATCCGCGTCCCATCACCACCACTCTCGGTATCGTGGCAACTTTCTAATCTCCCATCTTCAGATTTGATTTCTATATGAAAACATTAAATAAGATTTTCTTCAGCCTCGGAATCGCAGGAGCAGCTTTCGGCATGTCTTCCTGTGTGGGCGATCTGGATCTCCAGCCCCGCGACCCTAGCGAAAATACAGATGTGACATCCGATATCGATGCGGTCTTCGCCGATATCTATCTCAACTTCTCCACATATGGAGCCAACGGCTCAAGCCCCGTGTCCGGCTTCGACGGCGGTATGGCCGCTTTCCAGCGCGCTATGTTCATAGCCGAGGAAATCCCCACCGACGAGGCCTCCTGGCTCTGGGACCCCGCCGACTACGGCACTTTCAACTACGGCACCTTCAACGCCGACCAGGGCTGTCTCTACGGTTTCTACTCTCGTCTGCTGATCAACATCACGCTCTGCAACCAGTTCATCCAGAACGTCGACAACGGCTATTTCAATCTCGACGCCGAAGGTCAGGCCAGAGCACAGCAGTATAAACTGCAGGCCAAGGCCCTCTGGGGCGCATGCTATTATTACATGCTCTCCTTCTATGACAAGATTCCCTATGCCGACGAAACTCTTCCCATCGGCGCCGAGCCCACTCAGCTTCCCCGTAAGCAGGTATATGACCTCGTGACATCCGCCCTCGAGCAGGTGGTGACAGATTTCGGTGCTAACCAGAAGCCTCTCTATGGTTTCGTAGGCCTCGACATGGCTGAATCCGTACTGGCCAAGATCTACCTCAACGCCGAGGTATTCACCGGAACAGCCGATTGGCAGAAATGCTACACCCACAGTAAGAACGTCATCGATCGTCTCGGCCACGGCGGCTACTATGGCAACGGACTCGCACGCAGCTACAACGCCCTTTTCGGTGCCAACAACGACAAGTATGTTATCGGCAACCCCGGCTCCGACGTCAACGAAATTATCTGGAGTATTGTCGGCAACAACGTCAATCTGACATCTTTCTCCGGCTCGGGCTTCCTCCAGGCCGGCTGGATAGGCACTAACGCCGTGCAGGAGACTATGGGCACTCCCACCCAGGTCGCTGCCGACAACAACAAGGTCTACGAGAATGCCGACGGCACTCAGTCTTTCTATCAGTATTATGCTGATGCCACTGAATATCAGAATGCCAAAACAAAATATGATGAGGCTGTAGGTGATTCAAAGACTGCCTGGACTGCCCAGATCTCCGAGACAGTCAATGGTGTCCACTACTCATTCGACCCCAACGGCGCCGGATATGTGGCTCAAGACTGGTACAACGCCGGCTACGGCTGGAAGTGTATGGTAGCTCGCAAATCTTTCGTCCGCAAGTTTGAATGGGACGACGTGGCCATGAGCGTAAGCTCCGACCGTCGCGTCAGCCTCTGGCAGACTTCAAAACATGGCTTCAGCTCCGAGAACATTTCGCTCGTCGGCGACGACTGGGGTAACAACGGCTACCTCTGCCCGAAGTATTCCAACTGGGCCTACAACGACGACGGCACTATCAACAAGGCTGAATCTCCCACAAATATCGCCAACGCCTCCGGCGACTACGCCGCTATCCGTCTGGCAGAGATCTATCTGACCGCAGCCGAGGCCATCCTTAACGGTGGCGGCGGCTCCGAGGCAGAGGCACTCCAGTATGTCAACTGGATCCGTCAGCGTGCCTATGGCGATGCCGTCGGCGACGAATCTCACTTCTGGAGCCGTCTCGCCATGCAGGACCTCCGCGACGAGCGCTGCCGCGAGCTCTATCAGGAGAATGTACGCCGTTCTGACCTCATCCGCTGGAACCAGTGGTGCACAGGTTACACCTGGGAATGGAAGGGCGGCCTGCAGAACGGTACAAACCTCCCCACTTACACGAAGCTCTACCCCATCCCGACACGTACGATGACAGCTTCCAACTTCGAGCAGACTACCGGTTATTAATCTGACTAATTCTGACAAGAAAAAATGAAAAAATTATCGATAATCATGGCGATGGTCGCTCTGGTGCTCGGTTTCTCTTCATGCAAGCAGGAGTCTGATCCCCAATACCACGCCCCCACCACTTTCACGGTCAACGAGCCGGCTCTCAAGAACCAGGCTTTCCGTTGTGCCACCGATATGACCGATGCAGAGACTTTCAACCTCTTCTGCTCTCAGCCCGACTACGGCTACTCAGCGGTCTGCAAGTATTCTGCGCTCGTATCGCTTGATCCCAACGCTCCCATCGATGAGTGGTTGCCCCTCCCCAACCAGAACAGCACTTCAGCCGCTATGGCCATCAAGACTTTCGAGCTCGGCAGCGCGGTCAACAAACTGCTCGGTGTGGTAGACCAGGAGGATTTCGATGCCCATGGCTACGGCAATCAGGAATTCAAGTGCTATTTCAAGGCCGCATGCGAGATTGAAGGCGTCGAGGGTTCCTACATCGTCAGCGACAATACTGTCAGCTACGACAAGGTCATGATCTACTATGCAGTCAAGACTCCGGCATGGATCTATATCTGCGGTGATGTACAGAACCCCGTCACGATGATCAACAACGGCTTCACTGCTCCCAGCATGGCTAACTTCGATCTCTATAAGAACAACTTCGCCCTCTACGAGCCCGAGGATATGATCGGCGAGAAACTCTACGTCGGCGTCTTCAACGTAACTCCCAAAGAAGATGCCGCCAATCCCGCCACATCCGATCCCGGCAACGTTGACCAGTGCGCGCAGTTCCGATTCTTCACTGAGCTTCTCGGCTGGACTGCCGACGCTTCTCTCGGTTCGAATGAGGCCGACTTCTACTGTCTCCCCATCACCGACAAGTGGCAGGCCGGATTCAGCGGCGACATCGTCAACCAGGGTCTCGGCAACTGGGGTGTATTCGTGACCGAACCCCAGCCCCTCACTATTGTCGTCGATCAGGTGAACAACAAGATTTTCGTCAAGGAGGGTAGCAACACCGTCACTTTCGTGGGCCGTGAACCCGAGTTCACTCCCGCAGAGTAATCCGCTCCGATTCGATCTGAACATCATTATGCGCCGGGTGGCGCGGTAAAGCACCACCCGGCGTCTCCTAAAAAGAAAAATCTTTTTACCCAACTATGAAAAAAATCAAATTCATATCAGCCATAGCTCTGACCTTGATGCTGGGAGCCTGTGAAAACTACGATCTCCCCAATCCTCCCGGTCAGACCAATCCGGCACCCGACGGCTACTTCGAGAACAGCAGCATCGCTCTGGAGCCGGTAACCGCTACCCTCGATCTCACTCAGCTCAACGCTGACAATAAGTTCGCAACAGTGGCCAACATCACCACTCTTGAGAACTTCCCAGAGGGCTACACTCTTGAGATTGACATGCAGGTCGGCTCTAACGATCAGTTCGCAAATGTCACTACACTCTCCACTGTCATCGAGGGCGACGCAGTCACTGTCAACCCGGACCTCGTCAACGGTGCGATCCAGGATATTATTACACGCGAACCCGGCACTCTCAACGTGCCCGCACGATTCATCGCCTACGCCACACGTGAGACAACACGCATGCGCCTCGGTGGTGTCGACGCATTCTTCGGTCAAGAGCTCCTCTCTGTGAAGACTCTTGATTATGGTAAGGTCATCGAAGATAGCTACTACTTCGTTCCCTGCAATGCATCCGGCACACCCGAACTGACCAAAGCCGTACGCATGGAGAATACAGCAGGCTCCGGCGTATCACCCTACGACAACCCTGAATTCGCTATCAAGCTCGACATCCCCGCTGACACAGAATACCGTTGGGTGATCGCTCCCGCAAGCTCCATGTCGGCAGGCGTATCCGCAACCTTCTTCGGCTGCAACGCAACGGAAGATGGCATGAGCGGTAAACTGGCCACAGGCTACACCGCAGGTCTTATGCCTATCAACGGTGCTGTCCTCGTGACTGTCAACATGGATGAGGAATCCTACACTCTGAGCTACGCATTCGACATCATCTATCCTCTCTACAGCGGTAAGACTGACGCCGTGCTTCCCCTCTACACGACCAACTACATCAACTACACCGGCGTGACAGCCATCAACCAACGCTGGAATATCTACACTCAGGCCGACAAGGAGGGTGTGATATTCAAGGTTGACGATGAAGTTGAAGCAGAAGTTAGCGAGGATGGCCTCGTGCAGACCGGCGGTATCAGCCAGAGCGGCTCGACCGCTATCTCAGCTCCCGTAAAGGGTAACACTCTCTATTGGGCCGACGTAAATCTCGTGCAGAAGACTTACTCCATCAGCGCAATCCAGACTATCTCTGTCATCGGTGCCCACAACGGTTGGGACCTCGCCACTGCTCCGGCATTGACTCCCTCGAAGAACCTCCACACCTGGACCATCTCCGATGTAGAACTCGACGGCGAGTTCAAGTTCAACTGCAACAACGACTGGACTCTCGACTTCGGCGGAACTCCCAACCCCGATTACTCCGGACAATCCGTCTACACTCTTGCATTCAAGGGTGGCAACATGAGCATCGAGAAGGGCAAATATGACATCGAGATTAACTTCGAAACATATCCCTATATCGCTACTTTCACCAAAAAGTAAGTACCCGGGATAAATTCACCCACCTATGAATAAGGGGAGGCTACCTCAGATAGCCTCCCCTTATCTGTTTTCAAAACGCCGGCAAATCTACCGAATTATCTCAACAACATAGACTCACGAAAAATTCAAGGGAAAAAATTCATAAATATTTTGCAGATTTAAAAAAATTTATATAACTTTGTCACCAAATACAAGAAGCGCGATTTTGATGCTAAATGAAAAACTCGGCATTACGCTACTTCCTCAACTTGTGCTGATAAAACTAAATAAATAACTTAACCAAAAATCTACTTCACGATGAAGAAATTTTACGCTTTCGCAGCAGCAGCTGCTATAGCTATCTCAGCTAACGCACAGGCGCTCTACATGACAGGTGCAAGCGACAACGGTCCAGAAGAGGGTGGTCTCCCCGCACAGTGGGCACCCAGCAACCCCGCAGAGTTCGAGATAGTTAACGGTGTATATCAGATCACTGTCAACGGTCTCTCTCAGTTCAAGGTTTCCACTGCGAAATCCGAGGTAGAGGGTGACTGGACCGACTTCAATGCAGGTGCTCTCACTTGCAATTATGGCGAAGAAGCCGGCGCAACTGTAGCACTGACTGAAGGCGACGCCAATATCATGTGCCCCTGGACAGGCGACTGGACTGTAGTGGTAGCAGCCGACCTCTCCACAATCACAATGACAACTGACACTCCCAAGCCCACCGGTGGCCCTGAGCTCTATCTCCGTGGTGACATGAACAGCTGGGACAACATCGAGGGCTGGATGTTCGAGCAGGTCAGCGACAACGTATTCAAATTCGTCTGCGGCGAGGATCAGAAGATCCAGGCATCCGAGACTTTCAAGGTAGCTGACGCAAGCTGGGCGAAATACAACTTCGGTGCAGGTGAGGAAGCAGAGATTCTTCTCGACCTTGAGACTGAGATTTTCCAGGGCAGCAATACCAACATGACTGTCGGTGAGGAATGGAACGGCGTTGCATGGCTCTGCCTCGACTATGAAGGTGCTGTTATGTTCGTTCTTTCCAACGACAAGGAGTACGTTCCCGAATTCTTAGACTCCAATGCAGTTGAGACTGTTGCAGTTGAGAACGCTCCCGTTTACTACTACAACCTCCAGGGTGTTCGTGTTGAGAACCCCGTTAACGGCATCTACGTTAAAGTCGTAGGTGAGAAGGCTGCGAAAGTCCTCTTCAACAACTAATCCATAGAACCCATCTTCCAACGTATATCAAGCGGCGTCATCCCCCCGATGGCGCCGCTTCCCGTATTCCTCCAGTGACCACTGGCCAGGGATCCAACGTACACAAGGATTCTCCATAGACCAACAACCAGAGAACCAACGTACACAAGGGTTCTCCAGAGACCAACAACCAGGGAACCATAGTATACGAGGATTCTCCATAGACCAACAACCAGAGAACCAACGTATACGAGGATTCTCCATAGACCAACAACCAGGGATCCAACGTACACAAGGGTTCTCCAGAGACCAACAACCAGAGAACCAACGTATACGAGGATTCTCCATAGACCTATAACCAGGGATCCAACGTATACGAGGATTCTCCATAGACCAATAACCAGAGAACCATGATAATATATAGAAGAGAACAGTTGGTCCTATGGTTTAATGGTCTATGGAGTACCCACACGGTCCCGGCAAGAACCGATGGTCCCATGGTATAATGGTCTATGGAGAACCCACACGGTCCCGGCAAGAAACGTTGGTCCTATGGTTTAATGGTCTATGGAGAACCCACACGGTCCCGGCAAGAACCGTTGGTCCTATGGAACGTAAATATAATGAAACTATGGATATAAAAGAATTGATTGATCGTATTCACGATGCCGCATTCGAAGTTCGTAAACATCTGTTACCCGGATACTTAGAGAATGTTTATAAGACTGCTTTACTACTAGAATTAAGGAGCAACGGTCTGAAGGTGGAAACCGAAGTAGAAACAAATGTAAAATATAAAGGAGTCAATGTAGGGAAATACCGCATAGATATGCTGGTGGAGGATTGTGTCATAATTGAATTGAAAGTTGCTTCTATGCTTACTACCGCCCATACATTTCAGATTGTCAACTACCTAACTACCACGGGAATCAACGACGGATTACTCATAAACTTCGGAACTGAATTCCAGTTTCAGCACAAGACACGTATCTACAACAAGCACTCATAAAACTCCATCGATCCTCCATAGACCATTAACCATAGAACCAGCGTTCTCGAAATTTCTCCATAGACCATTAACCGTAGAACCATGTGCATATATGAAAATTTAACGATGGTCCCATGGCCTGATGGTCTATGGAGAACCTCCCGACGCAGCAAGATCCGCTGGTCCCATGGCCTGATGGTCTATGGAGAACCTCCCGACGCAGCAAGATCCGCTGGTCCCATGGCCTGATGGTCTATGGAGAA
>JAAVBX010000021.1 GCA_014802625.1 bacterium
ACTCATATTTATCTTCATTCAGCCAAAAGCGGTCACAAAATAGATGCACTGAAGCATAATCCCAATATATCGCTGTGTGTAATCGATAAATGCGATGTCATTCCTCAGGAATTTACAACCTATTTCCGTTCCGCAATCATTTTTGGCACAGCACGATTCATAGAGGACGATGCAGAAAAGGTAGATGCCTTAAAGAAACTTTCGGAAAAATACAGTAAAGGGATTGATCCGTCTAATGAAATAGCCAAGTTTCTGAAAGCAGTGGCAATCATCGAAATTTCAATCCTGAAAATGACAGGAAAAGAGGCTATAGAATTGACTCGCCAACGCAGCCAACCGGGAATTTTGTAACTGCCGACAGCGTAAAGGAAATAGCATACTGGCTGGGCTTTACCGACAATGCTTATTTCACCCGTCTTTTTACCGAAACCGCCGGCGTTTCTCCCAATAAATTCAGAGACAGTATCAGTTAGTCCAACAGATACCTTATTCGTTGCATTGATTCGCGAGTAGAATTTTGAGAACTTTGCACTCAAAATAAATGTATCCGAACATGCCCCCACGGAGTGTTTACCTCCCTGAAGAATATTTCTCTCTGAATTGCGTGGGGCTGATGCCGGTGATGCGTTTGAACATACGCGAGAAGTGCTGTGGATATTGGAATCCTAATTCGTAAGCAACTATGCTTATATCATCTGTAGATTCGGTCAGTCGTCGTTTTGCCCGCTCTACAATATTACGGGAGATTATCTCCTGCGCCGTCACTCCGGTCTCCTTCTTTATCATATCTCCGAAATAACCGGGAGTGAGATGTGCCTCCTCTGCAAAGTAGTTAACCGTCGGGAGTCCCTCTTTTGTACGGTCTGACTCCAGATATTGTTTCAGGGAGGATTCAAATCGGTTCAGAATATCGGAATTCACTTTTCCGCGAGTGATGAACTGGCGTTCATAGAATCGCGTCACATAGTCAAGCAGTACCTGTATCTGACTGGAGATGATTTCCGCCGTATGTTTATCAACCGGATGTGCGATCTCCTCCTTTATCCGCTCAAGACATTGATTGAATATGCGTCTTTCATCTGCCGAGAGATGAAGCGCTTCACGCTGGGAGTAATCAAAGAAGCTGTAGTCTTTGATTTTAGATGCCAAAGGGGTCTTGTGAAGCAGGTCGGGATGAAACATCAGGCCGATTACATCCGGTGCTATCTCATCTACATCTGTCTCGACACCTATCAATTGACCGGGTGAAAAACTTACGACGGTACCTTCCTGATAGTCGTAAGGCTGTCTTCCATATTTCAATGTGCAGTTCGTCCCATTCTTAAGAAAAAGTGCATAGACATCATAGTCCATACGGACATGATTGACGATTCTTGTCGCTTGGGTGAGATCAATCACAGTAACCAAGGGGTGCTTGGTTTCCAGCCCATACAGTTTGTTATAGGCATCAATCGAATTGAGCCTGACTATTGTTGAATCTTGTTTCATACTGCGAATTTACTACTTTTTTATCTGAAAAACGCCCTCATCAGCGATTGAGGTCTGCATTACCAAAATATAGGTCTGTAATTGTGGAAATCTCATACTAACTTTGCAATCAGAACATTGGTTATATCCATATAACAATTAAAAAGGCACGATATGAAGAAATTAATGACAATTTTTATGGCTGCAGGAATGTGCATATTAAGTGCGTGTGCAGCAAAAAGTAGTGAGACTTCATCACCAAATGATGAAGATTCAACAGTGCTCGTAGCCTATTTCTCCGCGCAGGGTCACACCAAAGCTCTTGCTGAAAAGGTTGCGAAAGTCACCAACGGTGACCTGTTTGAAATCGAACCGGAACAACCGTACACAGAAGCGGATCTCGACGGTTGGAACGACAGCGCGAGAGGAACAAGGGAATCCAAGGATCGCTCAACGCGACCCGGAGTAAAAAGCCATGTAGATAATTTTGAGAAATATGATACCATTTATTTGGGATTTCCAATCTGGTGGTACACTGCTCCAACAATCGTCAACACTTTCCTTGAACAGTACGATACCGAGGGAAAAGTAATCATACCGTTCGCCACTTCAGGTGGAAGTCCCATCGGTGAAACAGAAAAAGACCTGCGTGTATCAGCTCCCAAAGCCGTGTTCAAGCAGGGAAAGGTCATGAACGACTATTCCGAAGAGGAGGTGGCTGAATGGATTAAAACAATTGACTAATACCGCACTATATATGAAAACCACAAGATTTTTATTATTACTTGTCATGGGTGCGATGACCTTCGTAGGAAAAGCACAAACTACTCTGGATAATTACGTTAAGCCGGCAGGCGCCGATAATTTCTATCACAGCTATTCAGTAAAAGAACAGCAGGTATCTTTCCCGAATCAATATAAGATGAAAGTGGCGGGAACACTGTTTATCCCGAATTCACTTAAGACAGGTGAGAAATACCCTGCGATAATCGTAGGTCATCCTATGGGAGCTGTAAAAGAACAGAGCGCGATGCTTTATGCACAGAAGATGGCTGAGGCGGGCTTCGTTACTCTTGCCATAGACCTGCCGTTCTGGGGCGAAAGCGAAGGCGAACCCCGCAACGCCGTAAGTCCTGACATGTATGCCGAGGCTTTCAGTGCCGCAGTAGATTATCTTGGGACGCGACCCTTTGTAAACCGCGATGAAATTGGTGTGATAGGTATTTGCGGAAGTGGCAGTTTCGCAATAAGCGCGGCAAAGATCGACCCGCGTCTTAAAGCGGTGGCAACTGTCAGCATGTATAATATGGGTAATGCAAACCGCCACGGACTCCGCAACTCCCTTTCATTGGAGCAACGCAAGGCTATTATCGCAGAGGCTGCTCAAAGAAGGTATGAGGAATTTGAAGGTGCTGAAGCGGCATTGACTGGTGGCACGGCAAATGAATGGAGCGAATCTCTCGACCCTGTTCAAAAGGAATTCTATGAGTTTTACCGCACACCCAGAGGTCAGTACACACCCGATGGAGCTACACCGACAACGACAACACATCCCACACTCACCTCCAACGTGAAGTTCATGAATTTCTACCCCTTTGAGGACATTGAGACAATTTCACCTCGTCCCATGCTCTTCATCACCGGCTCAGAAGCCCATTCGCGTGAATTCAGTGAAGATGCGTATGCAAAGGCAGCCGAACCCAAGGAACTGGTTGTTGTGCCGGGTGCTGGACATGTCGATTTGTACGACCGTACCGACCTTATTCCCTTTGACAAACTTATTTCATTCTTCAAAGCCAATCTACCTGAGCAATAAGCATAAAGAATATGACAACAAAAGAATTTATAGAAATAATGGACTCAGGCAAGGTCATTCCCGGTGGGAGCCCTATCCATGCAAAAATGCACGAGCTGAGTCAGGAGGCAATCCGCATCACGATGGAGATAAACAACTCCTATCATAACCATGCTGAAATCGTAGCCCTGATGTCGGAGCTGACGGGCACTGAAATCCATGAGAGTTTCGGGCTGTTCCCTCCATTCTATACCGACTGCGGAAAGAATATCAGAATCGGCAAACGTGTTTTCATCAATTCCGGTTGCAAATTTCAGGATCAAGGCGGAATCACCATAGGCGATGATGTACTCGTGGGTCATAACTGCGTGATCGCCACTCTCAATCATGTTATGGACCCGGACCGACGAGCCGATATGGTTCCCGCTCCTGTGAAAATCTGCGACAAGGTATGGATCGGAGCCAACGTCACTATCCTTCAAGGTGTAACCATCGGAGAGGGCGCAGTCATCGCGGCAGGTGCGGTGGTCAATAAAGACGTCCCGCCCCGTACAGTCGTCGGCGGTCTCCCAGCAAAGGTAATCAAAACTATCTGAGGCCATGAGGACAACAATATTTATCGCTTTAATGACAATGATTTCATTTATGGCATCTTCACAGACAAAAGTCCTGCTCAAAGTCGGCAGAAACACAATAACCGCGACACTGACTGACAACGAAGCTACACGCGAGTTAACGAAATTGCTCGAACAGGGCGACATAACCATACGCATGAGCGAATATGGCGGTTTTGAGAAGGTAGGCGCGTTGCCACAGTCTCTACCTACTTCCAACACTCAGATAACTACCGAGCCCGGCGACATAATGCTCTATCAAGGCAATCAAATGGTAATCTTCTATGGGTCAAATTCATGGAGTTATACCCGCCTCGGGAAGATTGACGGAGCCACAGCAAGTAATCTCCGCCAGTTTTTAGGAAACGGCGACGTAACATTGACTCTATCCTTGGAATCCTCTGTCGGGATAGAAAATGTAACTTCTGACGCTATTAAAGAAGAAGTCATATATGACCTGAACGGACACCGAATAACAAATAAGCCCCTTGCTCCCGGCGTCTATATCATCAACGGTAAACAGACAATAATCAGATAATATAAAACAAAAGATATGTTAGGAAATTTCATTTATTCAAATCCCACGAAACTCTATTTCGGTGATGAAGCTCAGAAGAATCTCGTCGAGGCTCTCAGCGGTTTCGGCAAGAAAGTAATGCTCACCTATGGTGGCGGTTCAATCAAGCGAAACGGTGTCTATGATGATGTCATCGCTGCTCTCACCGCTGCCGGCAAGGAAGTGGTGGAACTCCCGGGAGTCATGCCTAATCCTACGGTTGACAAACTAATCGAGGGTTGCAAGGTTGCCCGCGAAAACAATGTGGACTTTATTCTTGCCGTCGGTGGTGGCTCAACTATTGACTATGCCAAGGCCGTAAGTGTATCGGCGTGGTATGACGGCGACGCATGGGAACGCTTCTGGGTGAAGCAGGAAGACCCCAAGCCGGGTGAAAGAATCATACCTGTAGGAGCTGTACTGACAATGGCAGGTACCGGCTCGGAGATGAACGGTGGCTCCGTAATCACCAACCATGCCACAAAAATGAAAATCGGCAAGGTGTTCGGCGAAGAGGTCATGCCTAAGTTTGCCGTGCTCAATCCGCGCTACACATTCTCGCTGCCCCATCGTCAGATGGTAGCCGGAATTTTCGATACCATGAGCCATATCATGG
>JAAVBX010000022.1 GCA_014802625.1 bacterium
CGTCCTCTATATTTAAGCACATATTGAAACGTAGTCGGAGATTCGGCGCCAAGTGTACCGGTCGGAGATTCAATATTCTGATCCGCGAGAACCTTGTCAATATCAGCCGGAACAAGCCCATACTGAGACATCTTTGCCGGATCGAGCCAGATTCTCATAGCATATTCGGCACTGAAAATATTCACCTCACCTACGCCCGCAATTCTTGAAAGTTGAGGCTCGATGTTGATTTTCATATAGTTGGTGAGGAATTTTGAATCGTATGTGTCGTCCGGGCTATAAAGAGTAATTGACTTCAATGTACTGTTCTGACGTTTCCTCACTGTCACACCACTCTTGGTCACTTCTGCCGGAAGCTGACCCTGAGCGGAAGCCACTCGATTCTGCACATTCACCACAGCCATGTCTGCATCCGTACCCTGCTTGAAATATATTGATATGGATGCGGTGCCTGTATTTGTGGCAGTAGATGTCATATACATCATATCCTCCACACCGTTGAGTGACTCCTCAAGAGGCACGATGACACTTTTTAGTACCGTTTCGGCATTAGCACCGGTGTATGTTGCGGATACTCGCACCGTCGGAGGTGCTATGTTAGGGAATTGCTCGATCGGTAATTGGACAAGTCCCAATATGCCGAGTACAACAATCAACACTGAGATGACTCCCGCAAGAATCGGGCGGTCTATAAAAGTTTTTACTGTCATGATTCGTTAATTTTACGACAAATTTAAAGAATTGAACCATTACGTTTCATATCGGTCAAACTACAAAATGACCAACTGCATTATAGTAGTGGCTAACGATGGCGTAGCGACTACTTACTTAATTCTAAAATAGTTAACTTTGTAGTGCAATTAGTAATGAAAAATCTCGCTCTCTACATAGACCTTGCGTTCTGCCTTGTCGTACTTCCGATAATGGTGGCAATGTCTCCCATAGAAAGGTGGATTCAACATTTCACTACGTATATGTTGTGTGCCGGAATATGGCTGTATCTCGTATATTTCATTAATCGTGTATTTACGGTACCATTTTTGTTTGGAGACCGTCATAAAAAGATTGGCGCAGTGATAATGATACTAATGTCAATTATTGTGACATTTATCTTTTCAGCAATAGAACTATATAATCCTGAGCCTAACATTCACGATAAAGGAATTGTGAGACATTTGCCCCAGATTCTTCAGTATCAACAGGCCCTATGGACTCTGTTTATGATAGTGGAAGCGTTCAGTTTCTCTGTTGGTCTTCTTGTTCAGACAAATGTGCAGAAAGCTCGTATAAGAGCAACCGAAGCCGAGAGAGACAAGGCCGAGATTGAACTATATAAAGCTCAGATAAAGCCTCATTTCATGTTTAACACCCTCAATTCTCTTTACGGACTCTTTCTGACAGGGAATAAGAATGCACTGCCTTCGCTTGAGAAATTTATTTCGATGATGAGGTATATCCACACGTCGTCTAACCGTGATTTGGTTTCATTGGCAGGGGAAGCTGAATATATAAGAGAATATGTGGACGTGCAATCATTGCGTTTGAATGAGATGACAACAGTAGCACTGAATATCGATATCCATAACGATAGCCTTATGATTCCGCCGATGCTTCTGGTGACCTTTGTAGAGAACTGTTTTAAGCATGGAGTGTCGCCGGTGGAAAGGAGCCGTATCATTATCAGAATTATTGAAAATGAAGGAAAACTGTTATTTTCTTCTTCAAATAAAATATTTCCTGTAAAAAGAATTGGCGAACACATGGGCATCGAAAACTGCCGTAAACGCCTCGAATTACTTTATACGGGAAAATATGAATTGAAAATCAATAGCAATAGCGACATTTATAATGTATCGCTCCAAATAGAACTGAAATAATGATAAAGTGTGTGGCAATAGATGATGAGCCAATAGCGCTGAGTATTGCTCCCCGCCGATAACGCGGCAGCCTCAGCACCATCCGATATCATTTACCATATTGCTCATAAGGGGTATGGACAGTTGCTACGCAGATAGACTGCATACAAGCTTGACAATCCACCAGTTTCGTCTAAATATATGGATTTTAGAAGTGCTCTGATCTTATTACGGATGATAGGGGCTTACCGACACTCATCCTCTCAATATGCTGAAAAGTTACAGATATGCGTTTGGCCAGACTCAGAATCTTGTCAATCACAAAAGTTATCAAAAAAGTGCGACGTGCTGTCGCACTTTTACTTTTTACATTCTACTCTACATTTTCTTAGCTTATTATGGTTGACAATTAAAATAATTTTATTATCTTCGTCAACCAAAATAAGATGATATGACTAATACCACCACTGATATATTTCCTCGCCGACTCCGACAGGCAAGACTTATGAGAGGCTTCTCTTTAGAAAAGCTCTCTCAGTCTCTCAGTCCGTCCGTAACCCGTCAGGCGATAAACAAGTATGAGAAGGGCCTGATGAAGCCTGACAGCCGTGTGCTGATAGCTCTTGCCGGAGCATTGGGTGTTAAGATTGATTATTTCTATCGTCCCTTTACCGTTGAAGTTGACAATGTGGAGTTTCGGAAGAAACCGGGTTTTACCGAGAAAATGGCTAT
Source organism: bacterium (assembly GCA_014802625.1). Taxonomy (GTDB): domain Bacteria; phylum Bacteroidota; class Bacteroidia; order Bacteroidales; family Muribaculaceae; genus Lepagella. The sequence goes on from JAAVBX010000022.1 coordinate 2,589, forward strand.
TGCCGTCAAGGAGCGTGTAAGGGAAGAGCTGGAGCGGTATCTGGAGATAGAACAATTATCAGATTCCTCAATTAAATTTACTCTACCACGTAAGGAGGTCGGAACCATCGAGGACGCAAGAATTTTCGCTGGAGAGATACGTGGTCTTTTAGGATTAGGGAATGACGGTATTTCCAATGTAATAGAAGTGCTGGAAGACAATGGGATCAAAGTCATTGAGTTGTCAGAGAACAGTGACTTTGACGGATTAAGCGGTTATGCCAATGGTCAAATACCCCTCATCGTGGTCAACGGAAACTTCCCGACTGAGCGTAAGCGATATACCGCCCTTCATGAGTTGGGACACCTTCTGCTCGTAACTCCGGACGGACTGCCTGCAAAAGTTGTCGAGGCTATTTGTAATGGCTTCGCATCAGAGATGCTGCTGCCATCGAGTGTACTGACCGCCAAGATGGGTAAAAACCGGCACGACATTTCCCTGTCGGAGCTTACCGACATTCAGCGTCAGTTCGGCATATCTGTTGATGACATAATGATTTCCTTGCGTGAACACGGCGTGATCACCGACCGCAGATATTCAGGATTTCAGAAAAAGAAAAGCACTATGCCTGATTTTCGTGCGTTGGTTGATAAATCTCGTGTGGAACTGGAGCGATCCGGACGTTTTGCCCGAATGGTTTACCGTGCGTTGGCAGATGAAGCCATCACGTTCTCAAAAGCCGCCGTATTGCTCAATACTTCGGTAGACAGGATTAAGTCTAATCTTCAATTAGTATAAGTCAATGGAGATAATAGTCAACGACACAAATATCTTCATTGACTTACATTCAATCGGTTTGCTTGAAGCGTTGTGTGAGCTTCCATACGATGTCCGGACTGTTGATTTCGTTATAGCGGAAATTACAGACCCGGAACAGTCCGAGGCATTGTCGGCACTCGCGACAGAAGGGAAAATAAGGATAGAGAGTTTTGATGCGGAAGAACTTGGAGAGATAATTGCTGAATATTCCTCCGTACCCGGGAATATTTCTATCCCTGATTGTTCCGTTTGCTATTATGCCCGGAAACACGCCGCCACCTTACTCACCGGCGACAGACAACTCCGCAGATATGCCGAGGCAAGCAATGTATCGGTAAGAGGTGTTCTCTTTATATTTGACGAACTGGTTGCAAACAATGTCATTACTTCTCATCAGGCCGCTGCTAAGCTCCGGGAATTGGTGGCCATAAATGTCAGATTACCGAAAGCTGAGATTGAGAAACGAATCAACAACTGGAGTAAAAGTCAGTAGGACGATACATACACCAAATAATTAGTAAATTTGCATTCTTATGGCAAGGGAAACATTTATTCAGCATAACGCAGTAGATTACAATGTCGCTATTCAGACAATAAAAGACGCAATTCTTCGCAGCCAATATCAGGCAGCTAAGTTGGTTAATCGTGAGATGCTGTCTCTATATTACGGTATAGGTCGATATATTTCAGCTAACTCTCGCGAGGGTTTCTGGGGTAGCGGAGCCATAAGAACAATCTCAGAGAAACTACGCAAGGAATTACCGGGACTGAAAGGTTTTTCGGAGACTAATCTCAAATATATGAGAATTTTTTACGAGGAATGGTCTCCTATTATCGAATCAAAATATTCTAAATCGTCAGCCACGGCTGACGAAATTGACACCAACTCCCTTCTGCCGGTTAAATCTTCAGCCATGGTTGACGATTTAGAAAGATTTCTCAATCTAAGTTTCAGCCACCATATCATAATCTTAGCAGAAGAGAAGAATATTGAAAAACGCTGGAAATATATCAGTCTTGCAATTAATAACAGATGGGATAAACGTTTTCTCAAAGCACAGATAAAGGATCAGGCGGCTGATAAATATGGTGCAATACCTTCAAACTTCGACGTAACAATCAAGGATAGCCGTGATGCCATCAAGGCTTTAAATATGTTTAAAGACGAATACCTGCTTGATTTTATCAATACTGAGGAAATTGGTATTCGAGACCTTGCAGATATAGATGAGCGGGTAGTGGAGAAAGAGATAATCCACAATATCAAGAAGTTCATAATGACTTTCGGACGCGATTTTGCTTTCGTTGGCAATCAATATTCATTGGAGGCATACAATCTTCCTCTTGGTATTTCTCGGTACGAACTAACCAATCTAATTCCCTCTGAAATAAAGAGCTTCCTGCTGTCTATCGAAGAGATTGAATCAACCCTGGAACAACTGTCGGAAAATGATAAGGACTAACCTTTCTTTTCACAAGCCCATATATATGTAGGTTTGGTTTATCGGGCATATATAAAGCCCAACCAAACCAAACTCAATGAAGCATAAGGCGGAGTTGCTGAGGAAAAGATAATTTATTGTCTAATTGCCTCAATATCGGGCATTCCGTACTCAAACATAGCGGTTTATTAACAAATTTTTCGTAATTTTGTGGTGGATAACTTTGCCGATGGCATCGCGAATCGGTCTTCGCCCTACATTCGCTAAGTTTCCACTCGCGATTATTTAATTGCAGATGAAATGACAAAGGATGAGCTTGTAGCAAAGCTACACGACATAGAATGGGAGGATTTTGAAGTCAAGGCTGCAAAATCAGAGTTGCCGAAGAATATCTGGGAAAGCGTCAGCGCATTCTCAAATACCTCCGGCGGGTGGATTGTGCTCGGAGTGAAACAATCCGGCAAGACCTTCGAGATTCAAGGGGTGGATAACATCGACAAACTTGAACAGGATTTTCTTGGCACTTTGCGTTCTGAGAAGTTCAACGAGAGATTGGCTGTTACCTCAAAGCGCTACGACATTGACGGCAAGAAACTTCTTGCGTTCTATGTGCCTGAGGTTGATTTGAAGCCCGTATATTTCGGCAGCCCCATCAACACGTTCATCCGAATGGGTAGCGGAGACCAACGAGCAACCGAGGGCGAGATACGTGCGATGTTCCGCAATCAGTCCTTTGGCAAGAAAACCGAGGAGACAATACCCGACACCAGTATTGAGATGCTTAATCTCAATACGCTGAAAAGTTACAGGTTTGCCCTTAGTCAGACTCAGAATCTTGTAAATCTCCGCGAGGTGGATGATGCTGAATTCTGCGAACTGGTCAATATAACCCGAAATGGCTTGCTCACGTATGCCGGACTTCTGATGTTCGGCAAAGCCCCCTATGTCCTTCGCTATGTGCCGACATTCTGTGTGGACTACATCGAGATTCCGGGACCGACAATTCAGCTGGCAGAAGTGAGATACACCTACCGTATTCCGGAGCAGGACAACATTTGGGAGGCAGTTCAGATTATCTTGCGTCGTTTCCGGACACTTGTTGATGCGCCCATACATATCAAAGACGATGGATTTGCGACAACAGATGAGAGTCAATACAAGGTTCTCCGTGAAGCCCTTGCCAATATGGTCATGCACTGCGATCACTTTGATTCGTTGCGCTCCTGCATACGCGTTTATACCGATCATATCGAATTTATGAATGGTGGAGCTTTCCCTCTCCCCGTAAAGGATATACTTGGCAAAATATACTCCAAACTCCGCAACCCAACCATTGCCAAACTCTTCCGTTTTGTAGGCATCGCCGAGAACGCCGGATATGGCATGAACAAACTCACAAGCTGGGAGACTCTGACAGGCGCACGCCCCACCATCGAAAGCGACCGCACCATCGCCACCGTCTCCTTTCCACTTAAATCAGCCATCCAACGAAAGGTTGATGACAGCAATGTCTCTGTAAATGGGAATGATGCTAAAAATGATGCTAAAAATGATGCTAAAAATGATGCTAAAAATGATGCTAAAAATATCTCTCAGCGTCAGCGTGATATTCTCGAATTAATACAGAAGGAGCCTACAATTAGTCTTAATTCAATAGCTAAAGCACTCGGTGTTAGTGCTCCGACAATAGATCGTGAGATGGTAAAAATGTCACATCTAATAAAGCGTATTGGCCCCAAGAAAGGCGGTCATTGGGAAATTATCAATAACAGTTAAGAAAGATATAAATACATGATATCTCTATTTATCTTTGTTGTATAACACAAATTCGTATGGCTAGATTTATAATATATACTTACCAGTTTGCACCATTGCAAAATGTACCCACTCCCTCTTTGTTTGAAAGCACAGATAATATTTTGCCTGTACAAGAGCGTATGGAGCAGAAACAAACAATTTTTCAACAAGTATTTAATCTCCCACCGGATAAAATATTCTCCAAAGGATCGAAGAAGTATGATGCACGAATCCTATTTAATCAAGGCAATATTGTGGTATTGCGTTTGGCCAACTCCAAGAGAATGGCATTGGAAGAGTCATTTCAAATTAAGGAGCATCAGTATGCTCCAAGTTGTTTAGTGATAATTGATAATCGTAAAGACGCACAACAGATCGCAATAGAAGAAGATCATAAGGCTTTCTCAGATACAAATGTGGTGAAGTCAATATTAGAATCATCCTTTAAGAAATTCTTAGAACCTCGTGGTCTAACAGTTACAATTCAAAGAGAATATAAAAAATCAGAGTTCTGGAAAATTGTAAATAAGCATCAGGATAGAATTACTATGGTGCGTTTTCATTTTGCATATCCTAACCTTCCGAGAGTACGAGAGAGTGTGAAAGAGGTATTTGCAGAGGCGAATAAATTGACAAACAGCAAACATTCATCGTTTGAACTTAAAGCAGCTGATGGAGAATCGCTGGAACTCGAAAGCACGAACGACACTTTGAATGCAATTGTTGAATGCTCGGCAGCAAGCGGTGAAGTAATAGATATAAAAGCCCGAGGTATTAAAAGTTTCATCAAAACTGGGACAACAGTCAGAAGTTTTGAGTGTGAAGATTTGGAGGCCCATCTTTCTTCAGATCTCATAAATTCAGCTATTGATAAAATTGTATCATTATTCAAACGTTAATAGAATAATGAAGACCATCCTCCGATACCTACTATACCTCATCCTTTCAATTGGGGCTGGCTATGCCTCATTTATGTGTGGGGCAGAGAATGATTTTTTGGGAAAATTGAGTATGAATTTATTACCATTATTGATAACTATTCTTGTATTATATACCACACTCTCCAATCTTGTTTTGGGGCAAATTCAGAAGTATCAAGAGAAAAATATAAGCAATCTCACGCCTGTATTTAAAGCATTGAGACGAAATGTCTATATTGAGTTCTCCATACTGGCGTTTGTCCTAATATTCTTTATAGCCAAAGGGTTAGTTCTTGCTCATTACAATAATGAAATAATTATTAAGTTGTTAAACATTACAAACAATGCGGTTGTCTTTTTCGCTCTGTTCTACTTTTTATATGTAATTTATGATTCAACAATGTCTTTCTATGATATAGTGGAAGAAAACGATAAATCTCAATAATAATCCCGTTCTAATAATGTTAAGAATTACATGGACTTAGCGTCATATATATGGTAATGATAAATTTATTTAGGAGGCAGGATTTTAACAATGCGATGAAGCTCAATGTGCTCTTTTTTTGCGGCATTTAAAGCATATTTAAGTATGCGCATAATGCCTGGGCTTCGCCTATGAATAGTCGATGGACTTAACCCCTGAAGATAGTTATTGATAGTGACATCACGAGTTAAAACATCTCTAATAATGGTTCCGTAAAATGGGTCTCTTAAGATTGACCTTGCTATAAATGCAGACTTATCATTGTCATTAAGTTCTTTATAAACATATCCAAAACAACTTAGATACCAGGAACTATAATATTGGAATACTAGACCGAGCTGCTTAGATGTTTTTATTTGGTTTTCACCATACTTGCGGAGTGCGTATTCCGTTTGGCTCTTACAATAATGAGGAAATAATCGACCAATTTCTTCAAATGAATAGCCGGGATTATCATTATCAGAAAGGATAGAACACATCTCTATTTCAGACGCAGAGAATGAGCTGCTTTGAGTCATATCCTCTGTTCTAATTGTTTCATAATCCCATGAAATGATGAAATATAGAAATTCATGGTACGGAATATCAATAATCTCCTTAATATAATTTCGAAGCATAGGCATTGGGATGTTGTATGAATAATCATCCAACATCTTTTCGTTGTATGACGGGCATGTCATACATCTGTGGTGAAAGTCCACACGGGGCGTAGTTGCCGACGAACCCTAAAGCGACTTGCAAGTTTCGAGTGGTGACGCTCGGGAGAGAAGAAGC
>JAAVBX010000023.1 GCA_014802625.1 bacterium
GACTCGAACCCGCGACCCCGACCTTGGCAAGGTCGTGCTCTACCAACTGAGCTATTTTCGCAAATAAGTGTCCAAGATGAGACTCGAACTCACACAGCCTAATGGCCACTACCCCCTCAAAGTAGCGCGTCTACCAATTCCGCCACCTGGACATTTTTATCAGAAGATTTAATTTGGAGCGAAAAACGGGACTCGAACCCGCGACCCCGACCTTGGCAAGGTCGTGCTCTACCAACTGAGCTATTTTCGCGTTTAATTAATCTACAACTCTCTTTTCATTCTTTTCATTGTTCGATTTGGAGCGAAAAACGGGACTCGAACCCGCGACCCCGACCTTGGCAAGGTCGTGCTCTACCAACTGAGCTATTTTCGCATTTTCTTGTCATTTGCATCAGGAACCGCTCTCGTTTCCCTCATTTGCGATGCAAAGTTACGACTTTTTTCTGGATTACGCAAATTTTTTTGCCATAAATTTTCAACTTTATTTTAATGAATTTATTAATATGTTGAGCCTCAATATATTTGAACAGGCCATATGAAAGGTCATTTTTTTGGTAATGTCGCCGGAATTGCCCGATTGGCTATCTCAGAGGGTACACCGAGAGTGATTGCAGTCTTTCGGTCAGTTATGGCTTCTTTAGTGCGGTAGTGGAGATTATGTATGATCCCGCGCAGTAAATAAAGCTCACCGTTGCGCGGATACAGATCAATCGCATTATACACGCACTGATCGGCCTCATCAAGTTGAGAGTCGTTAATTAGGGCTGTAATCAACCCGATGTGGCTTTCAGGCTCATCGAGCACCTCGATTCGTCTTCTGTAGAGTCTGGCTGCCTCTTGATGGTTCCCGAGTAACGCATGGCATCTGGCGGCTCCGTCAATGGAGCTTGGATCATCGGCAGTCTGATCAAGCACGGTTTTGAAATCGTCCAGGGCTTCATTGGGTCGATTATCCATGAGTAGCAATTGTCCATGCAATCGTCGTGCGTTAATATCCGCAGGTTCTATCTCAATGGCTCTCTCAAGCGATTCAAGCGCTTCTGACGGCTTCGAGGCAAGTATTAGTGTCTTCGCACGATTCGTAAGTATTACGGCAGAACGGGGAGATTTTACGAGGGCTACGTCATAAGCCTCGATTGCATCGGAATAGTTGCCGGTCTCGGTCAGGCATAATCCGAGATTGGCGAACACCATCGAGTTTAATGGGGATGCGGGATTTGAGCGCAATGCCATTCTATAGTATTCAGCGGCCTTGGAGAATTGTTCTTTCCCGGCATAATATTCGGCGGAGTCTATATAAGTCTCATATTTAGTGGCGGCCGATGAGGGTGAAAATGTTGTGATGGAGAGAATGGCAGCCACGATTCTTAACATTTTATTTCTCATATTATTCCCAACGCCATCCGGGAATTTTTATTATAATAAAACGGATCGCAGAAAGTCTGCGATCCGTTTGAGATAGTTGCTGGCGAATAAGATTTTACTTAGCCGCTTTTTTGTAATTGTTCTTACCCATTTCGAGGAATGCCTTGTAGCCGGGGATATCCTCTTTGTATACGAATGCGGGAGCAAGCGGACGGGCGTTTTGATCGACAATCACGTGGAATGGTTGAGCATTGGCACCGAATTTTGAGCGCTGGAGGTAGCTCCACTTGTCGCCGTATGTGCGGAGGGTTCTGACTGTGCCATCCTTCTCGGTGATTTTGATAGGCTCGGGAAGAGCTTTCTTTTCGTCGACCATCAGGGTGACAAGAATAAAGTCGTTATCGATTGAATTCTTGACATCTGGATCGGTCCAGACTGCAGCCTCCATTTTTCGGCAGTTGACGCAACCATAGCCGGAGAAGTCGAGGAGGACAGGCTTATTGAGCTGTTGCGCGAGTCTCATGCCCTCTTCAAAGTCATCTACCTCCGCATGCACGTCGCCTTCAAACAGCGAGAAGTCCTGAGTGCTGATGGGGGGAGAGAAAGCGGAGATGCTTTTTAGGGGTGCGCCCCAAAGGCCGGGAAGCATGTAGACTGCGAATGCAAAAGATATGCAAGCGAGCATGAAACGTCCTACGCCTGTCTTTTCAACCTCATCGTCGTGGGGGAATCTGAGTTTGCCGAGGAGATACACCCCGAGGAGGAAGAAGATGACAATCCAAAGGGATACGAATACTTCGCGGTCAAGAATACGCCATCCGTAGGCGAGATCGGCAACGGAGAGGAACTTGAGAGCGAGGGCAAGCTCGAGGAATCCGAGCACGACTTTCACTGTGTTCATCCAACCACCACTCTTAGGCATTGCCTTGAGCATAGTGGGGAACATGGCGAAAAGCGAGAACGGAAGTGCGAGTGCGAGTGCGAAACCGAACATGCCGATTGCGGGGGACACAAAATTACTTGTGGCGGCTGCCTCGACAAGCAGGGTACCGATAATCGGACCAGTGCAGGAGAAGGATACAAGAACGAGAGTGAATGCCATGAAGAAGACACTCAGAAGACCTGTGGTGGTATCGACCTTTGAATCCATCTTGTTAGTCCAGGAGGCAGGAAGCGTGAGCTCAAAGCCACCCATGAACGAGATTGCGAAGACTACGAGGAGCAGGAAGAAGATGATATTGAAGAGGGCTGAAGTGGCCAATTCATTCAATGCGGATGCTCCGAATATAATAGTCACCGCTAAACCAAGCACGACGTAAATCACGATGATGGAAAGACCGTAGATTGCTGCAGTACCAACGGATTTCGACTTGCTCTTGTTCTGCTTGAGGAAGAAGGAGACCGTCATGGGAATCATCGGCCATACGCAAGGTGTCACGAGGGCGATTAGACCGCCTATGAAACCTGCGATAAAGATATACCAGAGAGAGCGGCCCTGCTGTTCGGGGGCATCCTCGAATACACGCAGTTCTGCCTCAACGTTATTCCACCAGGACTTGTCAGCTTCAACGCCCGAGAGATTGGCTTCAGGTGTCATGAAGGGTTCTGCGGCCTGAAGGGAGTCAGTCATCTCGACAAGAGCGTTCACCTCTGCGGCTTCGTCAGCTTTCTTTTCATCTTTTTCTTCCTTGGCTCCGGCGAAACTGCCCTTCAGCATTTTCGCATCGCCAACTTGTACGCAACCGTTGTCGTTGCAGGCCTGACCTTGAATCTCAACATTTACACTGAAATTCTTGGCTGTTGGCTGCAGTTTCTGAGTGAACACTACTGTGCCCTCATAGAAATGTTGGTCAACTTCGAAGATGTCGTCAAACTCGGTAGTGTACTTTTTATTGGCTTGGGGTGAGCCAACAGTCTTACATCCCTCTACATCAAAGTAGAATTTCAGAGGCATTGATCCTCCGGCCGGATTGTCGACTGAGTAGAGGTGATAGCCGGGATTGACAGTAGCTGTGATTTTCACCGACGGATGGTCGGTGTTGTCGTCCTGAAGGGCGATTGTCCAGTTGACCGCGTCAGCGGCCCAGACACATATTGCCATCAGAATCAACGAAAATGTTAGAAAGAATCTTTTCATAAAATTCTTCGGATAGGTTAGATGTGATATGGTAATGAATTAAGGATTATTCCTCCTGATGCTGGATCACATGGGCCTCTTCACACTGCTCCACTCTATGGGAGTCATTTTGAATGAATGCAACGACCAGACAATTTTCTGCCACATATTCCTCGGGAAGAGTATAAGTGACGGAGCCGGAGCGCACGTCATCAAGATGGAACCCGCTTCCAATCGAGATGCCCCAATCACCAGTCAAAGATGCACGTAGGGCGTGGTTGTGGGTGTATTGTGGAATCCATGCGCTTCCTGAGAGCTGCGGACCGATGATGCCGTTCTCTACAAGCCAGAGATTCATATTCAGATTGCCGGAGTAACCGGAATTGAACACGACTTCATAATCGACGGTTAGCTCGCGTTTTGAAGAGTCATAGGTATTGGAGAGGGAAATTTCGGCAGGAGCAGGATTCCCGAGAGCTGCATCGACCAGACCACCCCAAGCGGAGATGTTGGTTTCCGGGCTTCCGCCATCAACCAAGATGGCGGGGAATCCCATGGGGTTGTAGGCGGCATAATATACGTCGGCCTCATCGGAGTTGAGATTGAAATTGCCCATCGGCCCACTGAATGTGGTTCCCGAAGGGTGCATGCTCACCGCTATTACGGAACCTTCGTTGGCCTTCTGAATTTCGCTCAGTGTCATCGCACCTGTGGGACAGTTGGAGCATTTGATACCGGTGAATTCCTGTACGAGCACTTTTCGTGCGATTTGTACACTTGGTAATTCTATGTATCTGTCGGCCGGCTCCACATTATCACATGAGGCCATTCCGGCTACCATAAGGATAGATCCGCCTAACAGGGGGTATTTTGAAAATCTTTTGCGAATCATAATCAAGTTAGAAAGTGTAGTTATAAGTGAGGGAGAAGCCCTTGGATGCCGGAACCATGCGGCAGACACCTCCGGAACAGTTCATGCCGGCGCGGTTGCGTGCAAATGAGAGTCCGAAACGGTTGGCGCGGTAGTTGAAGGTAACCATTGCGGTGTAGTAATGCTCCTTTGTTACTCCCAGATTGTAGTTGTCGGAAAGTGTGAACATCCAGTGAGGAGCGAGAGAGAGCTCGGCCAGACCGCAGATCCAATCCTTGTCATCTTGACGAGTGGTGAGATACTGCACCTCCCAGCGGAGTTGGGTACGCTTTGCCATTTTCCACTGTCCTTCGAGAATAAAGGTATTGGCAGTCACCATTATGTCGCCGCCATGTTCAGTCGGATGTCCGAAAATGCTGTTGTAATTCAGACGCTGGAAGAGGTAGAAGAGAGTCAACTGAATTTTGCGGCTGAATTTTTTATTGATTTCGAAATTGACATCGGCATAACGGAGTCCGCCAGTCTTCCAATATGCTGATCCAAGGCCGTCAGTTCCGTAGAGAGCCGGATTTGTAGTGTATTGGATTTCATTGCCGGAGGGATCATAGCCTACTGCCGGAGGGCCGAGAGGTGCCTGATTCTGTAGATCCGCGATATATGATCCGGAAAGTTTGACATTCGTGCCATACTTGCCACCGAGCGGAGTGTTGCGCTTGAACAGATAACGCACCTCGGCCTGATAAGCCCATTCTCCATTGTAATCCGTTGCATATGGATAAAGGGCGGCCAGTGTGTAGGTCTGAGTGTTGGTGAATGCCGGGAGATAGTTTATATAGGCATTGGTCTGTAAAACCTGGTCAGACATGAATGCCATATTCTCGCTTCTCTTGGCTTGAACGTAAGCGCTGAATCCTTTGGCTGCATAAGATACAGAAAGGAGTTCTACATGACCATTGCGATAGATGTAGTTATTGACTGCATTCGGATCATTATTTTTTGTCGCGAATTCAGCAAGCACACTGAAATCCTTGAGTCGGGCATTGATACGTCCGTCGAAGGCGGCTACTGTTTCAGGATAATTAAGACGATATTTGATATCATCGATAGTGGTCGTGATAATATCGCCATTCCCTTTTTTGTTATGTTTGCCTACATAGGAGAATCCGAGCGTGATGCCGTAACGTGGATTGAATGAGTCGGCAAACGACTCGTTGATACTCCACTCTGCGTCTCCACCCCAGATAAGGTCAGGAGTGTGAGTCCAGAATCTGCGCTCCTTTCCGACAAGGGCCGTCAAATAAAGACCTTTTGCAGGATTCGCCTTCAAACGACCGCCTCGGAGTGCGCCATCGACGCCAAGGGCACGTTCCTGATAAGTGCGCAAAATCAAGCCTGATCCAAACTGCTCGTAGAAATCACCGGCGGTCAGCTGGAATCCCTTATACTTACCGGTCAGCCAGAAATATGGGACGCCCCAACCGGCAAATCCCGGCATCTGAGCCTCCTGAAATCCCGGCAATGGCCACTTCGTGAATTGGAAACGGGCTCCTGCGGAGACATACGGGGCATTGACTGTGAAGTCGAAATATGTGTTGTTAAGAACCTTGGCCGGATAATCATCAACCTTGATTCCAAGGGAAGGATCATTCATCGGAACCATAAATTCCGACTGGATGCTTCCGGTTGCTCTTACGCCACTCCACCATGATGGTTTTTCGGGCATGTAATCGGAGGTGGATTCCGGCACACTGACGGTCTCCCCTTGATATTTGCGTTCGGTCATGACAACGGATTTCTCGTCATTTTCCGAGACCGTTTCCGTAGCTGAGGCAGACATTGCCATAGCTGCGAACAGAAGAGGGATTGCCGCGCGAAATGAAATGTTTGGCATGATATTAGGTTATATTCATTTACAATTGATGTATGACCGGCCAATTCACATAGGTGAAAGGACCGACCATACATACATGTACTTGTTATCTCAGATGCTTATTTTGCCGCATTCTGCACGGCTTCGAGGATGTCCTCTTCTCCACCATCTACATATCCCTGATGGTTCCAGACGATATTACCCTCTCCGTCAACAACGAACACGTGCGGGATATCGTTGACACCGAGCTGACGCTTGAATTCATTGGAGGGATCGAGAAGGACTTCATAGTCGCTCCAGCCTTTACCTTCGATAAGAGGCTTTACTTTCTGAGTGTTCTGTCCCTCGTCAATGCTGACAGCGATGAGGCGTACACCGGTCTCATCCTGCCAATCGGGGTATACCTCATGGATAGCTTTCAGCTCGCGCATGCAGGGTTTGCACCATGTGGCGAAGAAAGAGATGATGAAAGGTTTGCCGTCGTTGGAGAGAGTGGCGGTGTCAACCGTATTACCGTTCACATCGGTAAGATTCACGGATGGAAGGCCTGCGGATGCACTGATAGCCGTAAGAGCTACAGCGGCCGTCATGAAGAATTTTTTAAACATATGTGATAATGATGTTGGTTGAACTTTTTTTGGAGAGTTTTATACAGGTTCCGTTCGCGGTTTTGACCTCGGATACAGGGAGCCTGAAAACTTCGCACCGCTAAATTAATAAAATTTTTATAAGTAGCGCGCGCTTTAAGATGATTTTTTATGGTTATTATGAAATTTAAGTATAAATACACATCTGAGGGCCCGGAATGATGTTATGTAACATATAAAAAAGCCTATGTCGGGTTTGCCGAACTTCGGGAAAATTCGTATATTTGCACATCGAATCTAATTATACATGAAAACGAAAAAACTTTTGTTGGGCGACGAGGCACTTGCCTTGGGAGCCATAAATGCAGGTTTGTCCGGGGCATACGCCTATCCCGGCACACCGTCGACAGAGATTCTTGAGTTTGTTCAGGGTAATGAAGTGGCCCGTGAACGAAGGATTCATTCGCATTGGAGCAGTAATGAAAAGACTGCCGTAGAGGAGGCTCTCGGTATGTCATATTGTGGCAAGCGTGCTATCGTTTCGATGAAGCATGTCGGAATGAATGTGGCGGCCGATGCCTACGTTAATTCCGCCATGACCGGTGCAAACGGAGGTCTTCTTGTCATCGCGGCCGATGATCCTTCCATGCATTCATCACAAAATGAACAGGATTCGCGATTCTATGCGGATTTTGCATTAATGCCGGTGCTCGAGCCTTCCGATCAGCAGGAGGCTTACGATATGGCAAAGTATGGCTTTGAATTATCGGAGCGCTTTGCAATCCCTGTTCTCGTACGCCTTGTCACCCGCTTGAGCCATAGTCGTGCGGTAGTGGATACGGACGATACCGCAGCTCCGGAGAATGAACTTCATTATCCGGCCAAGCCGAAACAGTGGGTGCTGATGCCGGCAATATCCAAAGAGAGGTATAAAGTGCTTCTTGAGGATTATAAGCGATTCGAGGAGGCGTCAGAAGAATCTCCTTTCAATAAATTTATTGATGGTGAAGATAAGTCACTCGGAATTGTTGTGACAGGTTTGGCATGGAACTATCTTAAGGAAACATTCCCGGATGGAATCCCCTTCCCTGTTGTCAAAGTATCGCAATATCCTCTTCCGTCACGCAAGATCGCCAAACTCTTTGATGAATGTGAGGCCGTGATGGTAATCGAGGAGGGGCAGCCGCTGGTTGAGAAAAAACTGAGAGGTCTTCTTGATCGTACCGGAAAAATTTATGGTAAGATTTCAGGCGAACTCAATCTCACCGGTGAACTAACTCCGGATCTTGTCAAGAAAGGTATAGCCAAAGTAAAGGGAGATCTTGATTGCCTTAAGGAAGCGGAATTACATGAGGCTTCGAAGGTGACTAAGCCTCGTCCGCCGGCATTGTGTCAAGGCTGCGGCCATCGTGATGTGTATGCCGCATTGAACGCAGTTCTTGAGGAATATGACAATCCTAAAGTGTTTGGAGATATCGGTTGTTATACTCTCGGGTTCCTTTCTCCGTTCAATGCTATCGATACTTGCGTGGATATGGGTGCATCAATAACTATGGCCAAGGGTGCCTCGGATGCGGGTCAACACCCGGCCGTGGCTATAATCGGTGATTCCACATTCACTCATTCCGGAATGACAGGGTTACTTGACGCTATTAATGAGAACACTCCGATGACTGTGATCATCTCGGATAATCTGACAACAGGTATGACGGGAGGTCAGGATTCACAGGGCACCGGCAAGCTTGAGGATATATGTCTCGGTCTTGGCGCGAATGCTGCTCATGTACGCACGATAGATTCTCTCCCCAAGAATATAGAGCAGATGAAGAATCTCTTCCGAGAGGAAATCAACTATAATGGATTGTCGGTAATCATCAGCCGACGTGAGTGCATTCAGACGGCTCGTCGACATGCCTCTGCAAAGAAATAAAGCAACAGTCATATGAAATCAGATATAATTCTTGCCGGAGTCGGCGGGCAGGGTATACTTTCAATCGCCACAATTCTTGGAGCGGCAGCTCTTGACGAAGGTCTTCACCTCAAGCAGGCCGAGGTACACGGTATGTCTCAGCGTGGAGGCGATGTGCAGTCAAATCTTAGACTTAGCAGTAATCCCATCGCAAGCGATCTGATTCCACTGGGTGGAGCGGATCTTATAGTTTCGCTTGAGCCGATGGAAGCATTGCGTTATCTGCCGTATCTTTCACAGAAAGGTTGGGTAGTTACCAATACGACCCCCTTCAATAATATCACCGATTATCCGGAAATGGAGGAGGTGATGAAAGAACTTGATAATCTGCCGCATGTCGTGGCATTCGATATGGATGCCGTTGCGAAGGAGGTGGCAAGTGCGAGAGCTGCGAATATGGTGCTCCTCGGAGCCTGCAGCCCCTTTATAGAGGGCCTGGAGAAATCCAAAATAGAGGATGGTATCCGAAAGATATTCGGACGCAAAGGGGAGGCTATGGTTGAAAGTAATCTCAAGGCTTTTAGAGCCGGTTGGGAAAGAGCCGAGAAATAAACATCAGGGACCCGTGAGGCGCATTAATGTGCTTCACGGGTCTTGTTTTTGAAATAAAAACCGAATCAAAATATCATCTATGTATCCTGTAACAGAAAATGCACTTGAGGGCATCCTCAGAAAGCTCGCTATACCGGATATCGCTTCTGCCACTATACGTCAGATATGCGCGGTAGCGGCTGAACTGGAGGAGGTGTCGGAGGAACCATGTGTTCATCTTGAAATTGGAAATCCGGGTCTTCCTGCGGAGCGGATAGGAGTAGAGTGCGAATGTAAGGCTCTTAATGATGGAGTAGCTAACAAGTATCCCGACATTAAGGGAATTACACCTCTCAAGGAGGCCGGCTCGCGCTTTTTGAAGGCGTTTCTTGACATTGATGTTCCTTCGAAAGGGATTATTCCCACAGTAGGCTCAATGCAGGGTAGTTTTACTCTCATGCTTCTTCTAAAGCAGCGTCTTGAACAGAAAGACACGGTCCTTATCCTTAATCCCGGTTTCCCTGCTCAGAGACATCAGGCAAAGGTGCTTGGAATGCGTACTCAGTCGTTCGATATCTATAATTATCGTGGGAAGGCTCTTGAAGCACGTCTTGAGGAGGAATTGGCATCAGGGCGCGTGACCGCTATGATTTATTCGAATCCCAATAATCCTGCATGGACAAATCTAACTGATGAGGAACTTGAGATTATCGGGCGGCTTGCAACTAAATATGATGTCATAGTGCTTGAGGATTTGGCTTATCTCGGAATGGATTTCCGTTCCGATTTCAGTAAGCCATATGAACCACCGTTTATACCGAGTGTCGCCAAGTATACGGATAATTATATCCTCCTTGTATCGGCGTCCAAGATCTTCAGCTATGCCGGTCAACGTATCGCGATGGTTTGTATGTCTCCGAGCGTATATGAACGACGTTATACGGCCCTTGAAAAGTTCTATGAAATGCCGGCCTTTGGTGACGCATATGTATTCGGAGTCCTTTATTGTGCTTCGTCAGGTGTTTCACATTCTGCTCAGTATGCGATGGCCGGCATGATGGATGCGGCAGTAGAGGGTAAGCTGGATTTCGTCGGACATACTGCTGAGTATGGACGCCGTGCCGGGATTGTGAAGAAGTTATTTATGGATAACGGATTCCATATTGTATATAGTCTGGATGGCGATAATCCAATCTCTGACGGTTTCTTCTTCACGGTGGGATATCCCAATATGTCGGGAGAGGAATTGCAGAGGGAATTGCTACGTTATGGCGTAAGCTCAATTTCACTTCCGTCGACCGGGAGTGATCAAGAGGGTATACGTGTGACTGTATCTATGATTTCAAGCGATGAAGAGATGCAGCGTCTCGGAGAGCGTTTGGCGGCATTTGATGCATGGCGTAAGCAATTCATGATGGAAAAAAGGAATACGAGAGAGGAAAATTCCGAAAAGATAGTTTTTGCTTGATATAACCCGGAGGGTCCTGTGGCTAAAATACCTCTATAACGCCATAGGACCCTCATATTTTTACGATAAAATTATGAGTGATAAAATTAATTACATGTCGGCGGATGAGGCCGTACGCCTTATTGAATCAGGCGATCATGTATATATTCAGGGTAGTACATCAACTCCCGAAGTCCTCGTGGAGGCAATGACGAGAAGAGCCCATGAACTTCATGATGTAACGGTATATTCTGCATTCGCTGTTACCAAGGGCCCTGCTCCTTATTGCAAGCCGGAATATAAGGATATATTCCTTGTAGATTCATTCTTTGTTTCAAATGCCGTCCGCAAATATATCGCAGAAGGATACGGCACGATGACACCAAGATTCCTCGGAGAAGTGCCGGCTTTGTTCCGCGACGGAACGTGCAGGGTTGATGTGGCGTTGTTGAATTGCTCGATGCCTAATGAGGATGGCTACGTCAGCTTTGGAGTATCTGCAGATCTCGCTACTTCCGCTGCAGAATGCGCTGATGTAGTCATCGCACAAATCAATCCGCATATGCCATTTTCCTATGGAGATCCTGTGATTCATATTTCAAAGCTATCGGCAGTAGTGGAGGTAAATGAACCGCTTGTGGAGGTTCCGACGGCTGTGCCAACGGAGAAGGAAATACGTATAGGTAACTTTATCGCGGAACATATTCCGGATGGTGCGACACTTCAAATTGGAGTCGGAGGGATACCGAATGCTGTCATAAGGGCTCTTGAGAATCATAAGCATCTTGGCTTACATACTGAGGCTATGACTGATGGTGTGTTGCCACTTCTTGAGAAGGGTATAATAGATAACAGTGAGAAGAAAGTTATGCCCGGTAAATCAGTGGCCTCACTTGCTCTTGGATCGCGTAGATTGTATGATCACATGAATTATAATAAAGATATCGTGTTCAAGGATGTCGCATGGACGAATAATCCATTCGTAATCGCTCAGAATCCAAAGGTGATGTCGATTAATTCATGTCTTGAGATTGATCTGACAGGTCAGATATGTGCTGATTCTATTGGAACACGCATCTTCTCAAGTGTCGGAGGGCAGCATGATTTCGTCTACGGAGCATCGCAAAGCGAGGGTGGAAAATCATTTCTTGCTATGCTCTCAACGACTAACAAGGGAGAGACAAAAATCAAGCCTATATTAACCCCGGGAGCCGGTGTGGTCACTACACGATTCCAGACGAATTATATCGTCACAGAACACGGAATAGTTAATTTGAGAGGAAAAAATCTCGCCGAGCGTGCGAAGCTCATGATTTCAATTGCTGCTCCGGAGTTCCGTGATGAACTTTCCAAGGCGGCTGCCGAGAGATTTGGCTATTCATTTCTACGTTTAAAGTGATAAATCACTTGCTATATATCGGCGGAAATATCAATAAATTTAAGTGATATTTCCGTCGATTTCTTTTTAA
This sequence comes from bacterium, assembly GCA_014802625.1. Taxonomy (GTDB): domain Bacteria; phylum Bacteroidota; class Bacteroidia; order Bacteroidales; family Muribaculaceae; genus Lepagella. The sequence continues at coordinate 12,226 of JAAVBX010000023.1, forward strand.
CTCTACTAAATCATATCGTATGTGTAATCCTCGTATATCCTATAAAAATCCCGCTTTTTCTGATATAGAAAATATGCGTAGATTATGGAAGATTACTTTTAATGACACTGATGATTATCTCAATATTATTTTTAGTAATTATATTAATTTAGATAGTTGTATCGTAGCATATTCAGATGCTGAGCTTATTGCAATGCTGATTGGTATACCCTATAAGTTTGTGGTAAATAAACATTATATAACCGGATTATATCTATGTGGATTATCAACATTAAAACCATATAGAGGGCAGGGAATAATGAGCAATATGCTTGATATGATCAAGGTTATCTCACGTAAATATTCATATGATTTCACCTTCTTGATTCCCGCTGATTCCCACCTAAGAAACTATTATAGTAAACTTGGTTATTATAATAGTTCTCACATCAATAAATATGCTATCACACATACCTCTTTATTTACGCAAGAGACAATTGCAGACAGATATAAAATCTGGGAAGAATATCTTTCTTACGGACATAGGATAACTGTGGAGGTGGGAGAGATGGAGGTTTCGGTATACGGTAGAGAAATGATAACGGATTGTGTAATCATGGACTTGGCTAATAGTTTACATCTGTGTGAAGCAAGTACTCCGGGTAACCATATTATTCATACATCTATTGATTGGTATTTAATCTTAGAAGAAAAGTTACTATCAGGTTATTTGTTATTTTTCTCATCGGATTTTAGTCTCGTTTTTATGATGAATATTGACGGGGAAATAGAGTTACTAAGAGGTGAAATTCCATTGGTAAGTGAGTTACTTGGTGTTGTATTCTCTGACGTATCATGCGATGACAATTCTTCAATGGATGTTAATTTTCGTGATCACGGCGATTCAAACATATTGATTGATGAGACGATGGAACTATATGGTATGGTCAGGTTTGAGAAGGAATATTCCAATAATTTTTTGGAAAAATTTAAAGGCTCTGAGAATCGAATATTTGAAAGGGAATGTGGAGTTGTAAATAAATATGGAAAAATCAATTCTCATGAAAATGATGGTGAATTGAATTCTCGGATTGCTTCCACAATACGATTCCGATATATGTTAGATTGAATCCGGAACTTAAGGACGATATTTATTGATACAATCCTGTCTTTCATTTTGAATGACGGGACTGTATTTATTTTTTCTATCTTGCTTTGATTTTAGTGAATCCACAATTCGATTCATTTTGTGTTTATACGATTGGCGGTATCGGCTGACTGTCGGTATCAGGTTGAAGCATAATTTGTGTAAGTAATATCTTTAAATTTTTGGTGATAGTAGAACGGCATTGGGGTTATTCTGTTAAGTGGCTGTTATCCAGAAGAGAAGATCCTCCAAATTACAGATTAAAGGCTCTGAGAATAGGGTAGGGTAGAGCTTACGCTTAGTCGTACTGAAAAAATTAGAATTTGATTCAATAAGTAGATCTACCAACAGCGTCGGATAATTTGGGATTTTATTATCTCTATGTGAATTGGTCAAATCTGCGCAATATGAAAATTAATTATGCGTGGAACAATTGTAATTATATAATGTAAACTCAATTTGTAAACCATCATTACTATTTACATTTATATTTTATGTGGAACAGTAAATTATTATTATCTGTGAAACACAAACGTAAATGTAAATAGTAGAATATGTGAAACAGAATTTACAAAATTAGTTGCTTTGATTTATCAATATAATGTAAATCACACTCATTAACATTCAGTTTAAATCTTAGACATTCAAGTATATAGCCATACTTTCTACATCTAAATATAGGTTTTCAACCGAATTATTCTGATTTAGTGAGTTATTTGTGGAACAACTCTTTTATATTATTGAATAACAGTATATAGTCTTATGATTTCTATAATTAACTTGAATGTTGGTGGAGTTGGAGTTTACAATTACGATTTGTAATTTATTACAATCGTGAAACGCAATTAAAAATTATAAATTTAAAATTATTTGTATATTTCAAAATTATTTATTACATTTGTAACTCAATTCCGATTCCTGAATTTTTACTTAAAATGGAAGAAAATATAGTAACTCGTCTAAAACTCTTCATAGATACCAATGGGTTGACCTCATCTCAGTTTGCGGATATGTGTGGAATTGCCCGCCCCACGGTTTCTCAGATTCTTTCAGGTAGGAATCAGAAGATAAGCGATAAACTCATTACCCAGATACATCAGGCCTTTCCTGACTTATCAATAGTATGGCTCATGTTTGGAGAGGGTCCTGTGAAAAATTCAGGCTCGGATGTAAGATTGGGTCAAACAACCTACGCCATAGATCCCGGACGGTCTGCGGATGACATTGTACAGGTAGATACCCCTGAAATTAAATCTGAAAATTCTGTGTATGCCGATAACTCCACGACTCGGTTGCCAGATTCTATTCTCAGGGGCTTAAATATAGCTGAAAATAACCCTAAGCCTACGAAAAATCAGTTGTTTGAGTCTGATATGAGAATCTTGGATTTACAACGCCAAATAGATCAAATGAAGCAAAATCCACGAAAAGTAATTCAGATTACCATCTATTATGACGATTCTACCTTTGAAACCTTTGTACCGAAGTAAGCTTTGTAGTTTAGGGCAATAATACGGTAACTTATTCCGTTCTATAAGGAATAGTTCTTATCCAGATAGAAATGAATATTCCTTTACTCTTTCCCGTTGTTGCCATTCTGGGGATTTTCCCGGTCACTGCCGTCAACGCGGATGCTCCAATGGTTGATTTTCGTGGCAATCACCTACGTCCTATCACTATCGAGCCTGATGCAAATACGGGTCTCGATAATATCTACGTTCTTTACGACACAGCCGGTGTTGATCTCGTTTTCCCTTTAACTGCAGCCGCCACAGTTAATGTGTATAGATATGGGAATCTTGGTGGCGGATATGCAGAGCGTATAGATGACGTGATTATAGATGATTCCTCTCTCATTATTCCTGATATTGAGGGCAATTTTGGATACATCATTGAGGTTAATGATAAGCGTTATTATTACTGGATTGTAGAGTATCTTCCGTATAGATTATCTATTGATGCTATCAGTGCATCGGATGATCAAGATTGTGATGCTACTATCCTGAATATAGATGGTGTCGGCGGAGCGATACATTATTATACTATCAATGGTCAACAACGCGAGTTATCAAGGGAAATTCATATTGATTATGACACTCAAATATTTGATGAAGATAGTGCCGAATATAAAGTCGTCAATCAAACCAAGATTATATCAAGTTTTAACGATATAATCAGAATCTCTCCGGCATCGTTATGTCAAACTTTTTTCCGTGTCACAGGTGATAGATTTTTGAAGAGTTGGAATTGGGGAATTGATGTCGAAAGTGTTGCTATCCCGCCCTTCGCGGTCGCAGTTACAACTACAGCAATCCAAGATGATCTTGCTATTGTTAAAAGTGACGGATCTTCCTCGGATGACGGGAGTCTTGAGGCCGATGACTCAGTAAATTCCGAGGGTAGCAATGTCATTAATGACAATAGTGATTCACTCGGGGGTTCTGCACCCGCTGACATTACATTTGAAGCATATACAAGCGAAGGAGTTTTGCACTATGAATGGCAGATGAGTCGTGATCCGGAATTTGAGAATATTGATTTTAGATTCAATGTCAGAGAACTCGATTATACGTTTCTTGAAGAGGGAGATTATTACCTTCGATTTGTTGGAAGTAACTCAGATGGTAGTTGCGAATCTATAGGTGACACATATACTGTTTCCATCGGATCTTCGGAACTTCTATGTCCAAATGCTTTTACTCCTGACGGTGATGGCGTTAATGACCAATGGAAAGTGAGTTATCGATCTATTGTAGAATTTGACTGTTGGATATTTGATAGATACGGTGCAGAGATAATTCACTTCTCAGATCCTCAATTAGGTTGGGATGGAACACGTGGTGGTAAGACAGTATCTCCCGGAGTCTATTATTATGTCATTTCCGCTGTTGGAGCTGATGGGAAGAAATATAAATTATCTGGAGATATTAATATCTTACGTCGTAAAGTTATTAAGGATGTATCCGGTTCGGGAGAGGAATGATTTACCAGTTCATTTCCTAAATTCAACTTTTCTGCGTTCCTATACGTTTCAGTACCGACGTCCCATATGAACTATGCGATGGTGGTAGATTTAATCTTATACAGAAGGTAGCTTATGAGTAACCGTGATAAAGTAAACGATCTGCATCAAGATAATGTGAAGGTCGTAGATTGCGAGTCTAATGCAAATTCTAATTCAATGTACGCAGCTGACGAAATTCAGGTATTTGGAGCACGCGTACATAACCTTAAAAATATAAGTGTAACTTTCCCGCACAACAAGCTTTCTGTTATTACCGGATTGAGCGGATGTGGAAAATCCTCGTTGGCTTTTGATACAATTTACGCCGAAGGACAACGAAGATATATTGAAACATTTTCCTCCTATGCGAGAAATATGTTGGGATCGCTCGAGCGTCCCGACGTAGATTATATATCCGGCTTGAGTCCTGTTATCAGCATCGAGCAGAAAACGGTAAATAAGAATCCGAGATCTACAATCGGCACCACTACCGAGATATACGATTTCTTCCGTCTTCTTTATGCCCGGCTTGGAGAGGCCAGAAGTTATCTATCCGGCCTTCCCATGGTGAAATATACCAAGGATAAGATTGTGGATATGTTACTTGAAAAATTTTCAGGTAAAAAGGTATATATCCTCGCTCCATTGGTTAAGAATCGTAAAGGTCATTATAAGGATTTATTTGAAAATCTCTTAAAGAAGGGCTATATAAGGGTGCGTATTGATGGAGAGCTGAGAGAACTTAGTTATGGTATGAAGCTTGATCGCTACAAGAATCATAGCGTTGAGCTCGTTGTAGATCGTCTGAAGATATCTCCTGATGATATCGAACGGCTGCGTGCGACTGTTGACAATGCGTTGCGCCAGGGAGATAAACAGATGATGGTATATGATGTCGACACCGAGGAGATTAATCACTTCTCGCAGTCACTTATGGATCCCTCGACCGGATTATCATATCCTGAACCTGCCCCACATAATTTTTCATTCAATTCCCCTCAAGGTGCGTGTCGTCGTTGTAAGGGTCTCGGCAGAGTTAGTCTGGTGGATGAAGATAAAGTTTTTCCTGATCGAAAGAAATCAATCTATGAGGGAGGTATCGCGCCTCTCGGCAAGTACAAGTATTCCCTTGTATTCTGGCAGATTCAGGCCATTCTAAAATTGTATGATGCCGATATAAAAATGCCTATAGAGAAACTTCCAAAAGAAGCTATAAATGATATTCTACAGGGTGTCGATATCAAATTGAATCTCGAAAATGAGACCATGTCGACCAGTAGAATAGATACCGGCTTCGATGGGTTAGTGAAATATATCGAGATGCAGCAAAGTGATGATGCCGGCGCCGAGGCAAACAAGTGGAGCAATCAATATTTCTCTGAAGCCGTATGCCCCGAATGCAATGGCAAGCGGCTGAATAAAATTTCCCTTCATTACTTCATTGACGGCAAGACAATAGCTGATGTCGCTGAAATGGATATCGCTGAGTTGTATGATTGGGCGTGTACATTAGAAGATAAGATAGACCCTTCTCGCCGTGTAGTAGCATCTGAAGTATTGAAGGAGATTCGTTCACGTTTGAAGTTCCTTCTAGATGTCGGTCTCGACTATCTTTCACTAAATCGCTCAAGCAGCACTCTTAGTGGCGGCGAGAGCCAAAGAATAAGATTGGCAACTCAGATCGGTTCTCAATTGGTCAATGTGCTTTATATCCTTGATGAGCCTTCCATAGGACTTCATCAACGAGATAATGAACGCCTGATAACGAGTCTTAAAAGTCTGCGAGATGCCGGCAATAGTGTTTTAGTAGTCGAGCACGACAAAGACATAATGACGCAGGCTGATTACATTGTTGATATTGGTCCGGGCGCGGGTGTCCATGGGGGAGAGGTGGTTTTCCAAGGCACCCCCACGGAGATGTTGATGCATCACACCTTGACCTCAGAATATCTAAACGGGACAAAATGTATAGAGGTTCCCGCGGCTCGTCGTGCGGGCAATGGAAAGTTTCTCGAGATTAAGGGCGCTACTGGACATAATTTGAAGAAGGTGGACTTGAAACTTCCTTTGGGCAAATTCATCTGTGTATCGGGTGTGAGCGGCAGCGGAAAATCCTCACTTATAAATGGCACCTTACAGCCACTTTTGAGCCAGCATCTATACAGGTCATTACAGCCTCCGCTTCCATATAAGTCGGTTAAGGGCCTTGAATTCATCAATAAAGTGGTAACTGTCGATCAATCTCCCCTTGGAAGATCTCCCAGATCTAATCCGGCTACATATACGGGTGTATTCTCGGATATAAGAAAGCTTTTTGTAGAATTACCTGAGTCAAAGATTAGAGGCTATAAACCTGGTAGGTTCTCATTCAATGTGTCAGGGGGGAGATGTGAGGTATGTAAAGGAAACGGCTATCGAACTATAGAGATGAATTTTCTTCCCGATGTGCTTGTTCCGTGTGAGGAATGTCATGGCAAAAGATATAACCGAGAGACATTGGAGGTTAGATATAAGGGTAAATCTATTTCAGATGTGCTTGAGATGACTGTCAATGAAGCGGTTGCATTCTTTGAAAATGTCCCGACGATCCTTAAGAAGATCAAGGTGCTTCAAGAAATCGGTTTGGGCTATATTAGACTCGGACAGCCCTCCAGTACTCTCAGTGGTGGTGAAAATCAGCGTGTTAAACTTGCTACCGAATTGGCAAAGAAAGATACGGGAAATACATTGTTTATTCTTGACGAACCTACGACAGGACTTCATTTTGAGGATATCAGGATTTTACTCGGTGTTATCAACAAGTTGGCTGATAAAGGGAATACGGTGGTAGTAATCGAGCATAACCTTGATATCATAAAGTGTGCTGACTACGTAATAGATATGGGTCCGGATGGTGGACGTGCCGGCGGCCGGATAGTTGCTCAGGGTACTCCGGAAGAAGTAGCCGTCAGTGACGGACCGACCGCAAGGTTTCTGAAAATGGAATTATCTGCGGCCAATAATTGATCAAAAAAATTGAGAAAAATTTAAAAATGAGCCCGTAAAATCCTTATCGGAAATTATGGGCTCGTATAGTACATAATCACCATTATGTTAAATAGGGCTTCAAAAAATAATTAAGACTTCTTTCTTACCGCTCTCTTCATGCTCCGCGCCAAAAAATTATTGAAGACGCTTTTAGAAGATATTACACGTTTTTCCGTGGGAATATCTTGGCGGTACGATTGAGTTTCTTCATCTGTTAAGGAATCATCATTATGTGTTAAATGATTAATACCTAAGAGAATCATAATCATTCCGATGAGAATTATCCCTACGAGGGCTACTCTAAATATTGATACTAAGAAATCCGGCATAAATAATAAATTTTGTGATGCCTTATTAACACCGCTTTTTAGACTTCGGTTGCGCTTCTAAAGATTTTTTTAGCTTTTTTCACAACCAATTCTTTCTTTATAGTGTTAAATAATTAAAACGGATAGAAATGATATGATTACTTATCTATTCAATAAGTCCCAATCATTCTTTCTATTCATAATTGCGAAGTAAACAAACTGAAAACAATAATCTTAATTTAGTCATTATGAAAAAGTTAGCTATTCTTTTGGCTTTTGCCCTCACAATGGGTGGCGCGGCACAAGCCCAGAATATTTCAAAGTCTGAGGCAAAGAGCCTCAGTACGTTCCTCTCCATGCCGGCTGCTGCCGGAGGCAACAATGCCGAGGCTCTGAAAATGGTCGGTAGCAATTTCGCTACTTGCCCCGGTGTGAAAGTCGAGAATGGACATGTGACAGAAATCGATTGGCGTGGTCACAATCTCGCCGGAGATCTGGATCTTTCCGCATTCCCTGCTCTTACAAAGATCGATGTCAGTGGAAATCGTCTCAGCTCGCTCACGGTCTCCAATAATCCACAGTTGGTGGTGCTCAACGCCTCAAAGAATGATCTGACTTCCGTTTCAATCAGCGGATGCCAAGCTCTTCAAGAGTTACGCCTGAACCGTAATCGTCTGAATGCCATCAATCTACAGGATACTCCCCTTCTGACTGTCTTAAATGTGGCGTCCAACTCTATGGAACAGCTCAATGTAAGCAATGCAGTTAATCTTAAAAGCCTTAACTGCATGGATAATCGTCTAAAGGCTCTGGATGTGACAATGTGTCAGAATCTGAAGAACCTGTATGCAGGTTATAACGACATCTCGCAACTTGAGCTTGGCGGACTGGCTTCCTTGGAGAATCTGAATCTTACGTCCAATCGTCTTCAGAAGCTGTATCTTCAGAATATGCCTGCACTGCAGACAGCATTCATCAGCGACAATCACATGTCTCAGTTCGCCGCCAACAACTGCCCTGCCCTTCTTGATATATATGCACCCTATAATGATCTCACGGTATTCACTGTGGAAAATTGCAGCAACCTGTCGGATGTAAATGTGGCATGGAATGATCTCACGACTCTCACGCTATCGAATCTTAGTTTCCTCCAGAGAGTCAATGTTGCCAACAACCAGCTCATTACTCTTGACGTTACATTTGATCCGATGCTCCGTTCGCTCAATCTCGCCGGCAATAATCTCCTGACTGATCTTCGTACGGAGGGTGACAATTCACTTCGTCAGATCGTAGGTGTATGGGATAGCTGGGAGTGATATCCCGTTTCGGAAAGTAATTGATTATCTAAATAGTAATTGTGTGGAAGAGTCGCCTCGGAGGCGGCTCTTCTTTTTTAGGTCTACCCTATTCTTGGGTTCCGGACACAGTGCATAAGAATCTATATGCAATTCTTGAAAGAAATTTTGCATAAATCATATTTAATGAGTAAATTTGTAAAATATAGTGTCATTTAATGAAATGATTCATAAGCCATAGTAATACATGCGTCGGAATCATTCTTTAACAATATTGACAGTTACTTATCAGATGAAGAACAAACTCATAGCCGATGCCGGTTCGTCAAAGATTGAATGGTTGCTACTTTCCGACTCCGGAGAGATTATCAATCGTGCCAATACGATAGGCGTCAACGCATTGTTAGCAGATGTTGATGAAATAACCGGGATATTCTCCAAGATAGCCGATAAACTCGGTGTGGATGGCACTCTTAAGGAGATTATATATTACGGTGCCGGATGCGCTACACCCGAAGTCTGCGAGAAAATGCGTCAGGCTATTGCATCCGTATGGGATGCCGGATCCATACAGGTTGAATCCGATCTGCTTGGAGCTGCCCGATCCTTATTCGGGTCGTCCAAAGGAATCGCCTGCATACTTGGAACCGGGTCCAACTCATGCCTTTATGACGGTAGTTCGATACAGGAGAATATACCCTCTTTAGGTTTCATCCTCGGTGATGAAGGAAGCGGGGCCGCCTTGGGTAAACGTCTGGTTGCCGATGCGTTTAAAGGGCACCTTCCCAAACCAATCAGAGATCAGTTCATGAAGATATTCGAGCTATCCCTTGCAGATATTCTTGAATATACATATCGTCGACCCGCTGCGAATAGATTTCTGGCATCGCTCGTGCCGTTTATGAAAGACCATATCTGGAATCCTTACATCTATTCCCTTGTACTCGAAGAATTTTCTCTGTTTCTGAAGCGTAATGTGGCGATGTATGATGGAGCTCGCAGCCTTCCAATTGCCTTTACCGGTTCAATCGCATGGCATTTTTCCGATATTCTTCGGGAAGCTGCAGATGCTCAGGGACTAAAAGTCAATATTATCACCAAGTCTCCAATGGATGGACTGGTGGCTTATCATTCATAATCAAGCCGACCCTATATGAATAAAAAAACACAAGGATACAGAATCGTTTACGTCAGCGGCTTGTTGGCACTTATTGGAATGTGTGGAACTTCTTCTACGTATGCTCAAGATGAATATTGGCATCAAAGAGTAAGTTTGTTCTCCAAGCTTCCGGTCGATACATGTGATATAGTGTTTCTTGGCAATTCGATTACCGATGGTGGTGAGTTTCAGGAATTGTTTGGGATGGAGAATGTATTGAATCGTGGAATACGTAGCGACAGGATTTCCGGTGTGCTGAAACGTCTTGACCAAGTGACCGATGGCCACCCCAAAATGATATTCCTTCTAATCGGAATAAATGATGTGGCCGACTCACGCAACACGGCCGCCTCGATTGCCGGGAAATATGAGGAACTGGTCAAGACTATCAGAGAAAAGACTCCGGATACGCAGTTATATGTACAAAGCATAATGCCTATAAACAATGATTTCAAACGATATAAAAGTCTGATAGGACGTGAATCCATTATTCCGGATCTTAACTCCAGACTTCAGAATATCGCCATGGAGGCAGGAGCCGTATATATAGATCTTTGGCCGGTGCTCGCTGACCCCGAAACGGGCAAGATGAAGAAAGACTTCACTTCTGACGGGCTTCATCTGACGGGAGCCGGTTATAGAGCGTGGACGGAGGCTGTGCGTCCATTTGTGGAGGGACTTCTCCCCTCTCCTGCAAATGATATCCCGGATGAGACAAAAGCTTCGGATTCGGAGGAATCTTTACCCATTTCAATAATAAAAGTAATGAGATGATGCGAGGAAAAAATCTTACCATATCCTTGTTGCTATCGATGGCTATATTAGGTGGTGGCAGCTCATATGCCGCTGCGCAAATTATAATAGAGCCCCTATTCGAATATCCTGCCCCCCCCGAGGATATGGAGGGCCTGCAGGAACGTTCGGATTATCTGATGAACCATTTCTGGGACGACTTTGATTTCTCCCGGACCGGTGCGGTTGATCAGAATGCACTCAACGATGCGTTTAATGTATATACGACAGCCATGCGATATGCGGAGCGTGGTGTGGCTCTTTCTTCAGTCAATACTCTCCTTAAGCGACTGAAGGGAAATCCTGTGCTGCTTCTTCAATTCACAAAAGCGGCTGAAGAATATCTGTATGGTCCTCGCGCAACAATTTGGAGTGACGAAGTGTATATCCCCTTTCTCAAGGCCCTGATATCCGACAAGGGAGTTTCTGAAGCTCGTAAACAGAGATATAAGATGCATCTTGACGTGCTTCAGCGTAATGCTCCGGGGATGAAGTTCCCCGAGATTCGTCTTACTCTTAAGGATGGCAGACATACGGATTTTAAACCACAATCTCCGGTAACTATTGTGGAATTCGGCAATCCTGATTGTGATGATTGCCGATTCTCCAAACTCAAACTGGAGATGGCCCATGATGTAGCCACGTGGATTGAGAATGGTGAGGTCGGTATGGCATTCATCGTCGCTGACGCAGTGCCGGAAGATCAGGCGGATATTCTTGCCCAACTAAAGGATTATCCTTCTCAATGGATTGCCGGAATCTGTTATGGTGGAGATGATATTTTCGATATCCGCTCCACACCAAGTTTTTACTTGATTGACAGGAATGGCAAAATCATAGCCAAAAATCTTGATGTCACACAGGCTGTCAACATGATTCGCGATATCAAGGAAAACTCAAAGTAGATTCTCCCCTAATTTAATCTATACGCCAATGACCATACGGAATTTCATAAAAACCTTCTATATCCGCAGCACGGGATATTCCTACACAAATCTCGGGCGATTATTTCTGCGCCTATTCGTAGGAATAATGTTGATACAGTTTGCAGTAAAGCAGATTGCCACTTACTCGGATATCTGTAATGCTTTTCCTTCGGTTGCGGGTCTTGATAGTCATACCTCATTGATTGTGATGATCTGTATTGAGACTATCTGCTCAATTTTTATAATGTTCGGATTTCTAACGCGTCTGATGACCATTCCTCCTTTTGTGGCCATGTGTATTGCCGAGTATCATCTGCTCCACGACACATTAAGCAGCGCGCCCTATATGCTCACCTGGCAGTCTCAAGGATTCTTGCCGATAATGTTCCTCGGCATATACTTCTTTATTCTGCTGGTTGGTCCGGGTAAGATTTCTGTCGATTACTTTCTTTCTCTGCATCTGATACATAGTGATGACAAGAGTGAGGATGAAGAACTTGAAGAGGTTTGACAAATATGAAAATAGCAGTTCTTGTTTCAGGAGGGGTTGACTCGGCTGTAGTGGTCGATAAATTGTTTAAGGAGGGACATGAGCTTCATCTGTTCTACATACGTATCGGTATGGATAACGGTGAAGGGGATTGTTCTGCGGAGGAGGATATGGAGATGTGCCGTCTTATTGCAAGGAAATATTCACTGCCGCTTCAGGAAGTATCGCTCCACGAGGAATACTGGCAACATGTGATGACGTACACGTTGGAGACCGTCAAGAGGGGACTCACGCCACACCCTGACATGATGTGCAACAAACTTATTAAATTTGGTTTCTTTGAGCAACGCTGGGGCCACAGCTTCGATGCTGTGGCCACGGGACATTATGCATCAATAAAGGAGGTGGATGGAATCAAGTTTCTTGCCACTGCGGCCGATCCTGTTAAGGATCAAACGGATTTTCTCGCTCAAATTTCATATTCACAGCTCTCCCATCTAATGTTCCCGCTTGGAGATACTCCAAAGTCTGACGTAAGAAAACTGGCATCGGAGGCAGCTCTGCCTAATGCAGGAAGGAAAGATTCACAGGGAATATGTTTTCTTGGGAAGATTGACTACTCCGATTTCATACGTCGTCATTTGGGTGAAAGGGAGGGTCCGGTAATTGAAATAGAGACCGGACGAAAAATAGGAACACACAAGGGGTATTGGTTTCATACTATCGGACAGCGCAAGGGCCTCGGATTGAGCGGTGGCCCTTGGTATGTTGTAAGAAAAAATGTCCGGGATAATGTTGTGTATGTATCCAACGGCTATACCACTCCAAAGCAGTTCGGACGTCATATCCCTGTAGAGGAGATCAACTGGATTAGTGTTGATCCGTTTTGCCCGGATGCTCCCGACTGGCTCAGGAGTACAAATGGATCTCTTGATATCAGTTTTAAAAATCGTCATACACCTCACTTCGCCAAGGGTAAATTACACAAGTTGTCTGATGGAGGTTACAGGATTGAATCTGAAGAAGATGTGCAGGGAATTGCTCCGGGACAATTCTGTATTATCTACACTCCCGACTCAAAATTATGTCTTGGATCGGGAATGATTACACTGCCGTCGCGCAAGCATTTTGGAACTGCCTAAAAATAGATAATCCCAACTTAAATCAAACGAGTAATTAAAGATTATATGAAAAAAAGACATCAACTTCGTTTGGTAGGTATAACCTACAATCAGATAGAATCCGGAGTGTATGCGGTCATACTTGAAGAGCTTCACGGAAAGCGCAGAATCCCAATTGTCATTGGCTATCCGGAAGCGCAGGCAATAGAGTGTCACCTGCAGCAGGTCAAAACTCCTCGGCCTCTTACACATGATCTGATAAAGTCACTTTTTGAGACATTCGGGTTGAGGCTGACCTGTGTTGATATACGAAAATTACCTACGGGCGTTTTTGCTGCAGATCTTGTAATGGAAGGACCCTCCGGTGAGCTACATAAGATAGATGCGCGCTCATCCGATGCGTTGGCAATAGCTGTGCGCACAGGATCGCCAATTTATACAACATCAGATGTGCTTGAGGAAAGCGGCTTCCTTCCGAAATCAAGTAAGGAAGCCGAAGAAACATCAAATGAGCCTCAAACTCCGGAGGAGATTCTTCAAGCTGCCATTGATCGTAATAAAAAGAAAGTTGAGACTTTTTCCGGTCTTGAGGAAATGATGGCTTCTGCCGATAACAATGAAGAGCTTGATCTCGAGATAATGGATTTCCTGACAAATTTCTCTGATAAGGAAATTGAGGAACAAATTTCCAAATTTGCATCGGAAGAAAAATATGAGGTTGCTGCCCGGCTCAAGAATCTTCTTAACCGCCGAAGAAATAAATAAAACAAAGAACCTGTCTGACAAACGATTTTAACGAAAATATAAAGTGGTTTTATCATCAAATCCCGTTAGTCGTTTCTTGGAAAGGCTTCGCATTATAAAAAAAGACCTGTATTATGAAGAGTAGACGTAAACGAGTAGAGGTCATTGTTGAACTAATCAAGTCTCAATGCATCTCTTCACAAGAAGAGCTGGCAAACAAACTTGCCGAGCGAGGCTATTCGGTCACTCAGGCAACACTATCGCGTGACCTTAAGATGCTGCACACTACGAAAGTGCCTACAGATCGTGGAACTTATGTTTATATTCTTCCTGATAGCAATTCTTTGAAGGATAAACTTCTCGCAGCCGGGCAACTTGATATGAACGCCAATTACCAAAGTGGATTTATTTCATTAGTATTCTCAGGTGATATAGCGGTCATAAAGACCCGTAACGGTTATGCACCCGGGCTGGCCTATGACATCGATATATCGAATTGTCCCGAAATTCTGGGTACTATTGCGGGAGCCAACACTATTTTCGCCGTGCTCAAAGAGGGGCTTACTCCGGAGCAGAAGCTTGAGGTAATGGGGAAATTCGTCCCTCTGAAGCATTATATTCCACCATTCTGAACCATAAATCAAACGCATATGATAAAAGTAGGGATATCCGGAGCCGACACGCCAATGGCCGGGGAATTGTTGAGGCTATGTCTCCATCATCCTGATGTAGAGATAGTGTCGGTGTATGCGCCCGATAAAGCAGGTCATCCTGTCAGTAGTCAGCATCATGGATTCATCGGAGAGGAAAGAATACTTTTCACATCCAATTTTGATGCCACAGCTCTTGACGTGGCATTCCTGATCAAGCCGCTTTACAGTGCGACCGACTGGGTGAAACTCATGGCAGATCGCCCGCAATTGAAACTGGTGTTATTCAGTGATGCAGCCAAGGATGGTTTGGCTGATGCGTGTGCCCCGGTCTATGGACTTTCTGAACTCAATCGCAAGCCTCTTGTCCGTGGGGCGCGAACTGCTGTAGTTCCCAATCCCTTGGCATCCCCGATACTGATCGCATTGTATCCCCTGGCAAAACATCTTCTTCTTTCGGGAGATTTAAATGTGGAGATAATCGCACCATCTGACTTAATCGGAGATGAAGTTGTTGTTGGCGCACGTCAGGAACTTGTCGATGAATTACCTAAGATTCAGACGAGTTTCAACGGGAAGGTGGTTATGACCTGCACTCCCTCTGAATCTGACAGAGCTATCCGAATCCGGATTCTACTTCCTACTTCCACCGGTGTTGAGGAGATCTTCAAAATCTACAATTCTATTTACGATGATCATAACTTCACATATGTGGTGCATCATCCGGTTTCGACCGCTGAAGTCGAAGGTACGAATAAAGTTCTTATTTCAGTAACCGAAAAAACCGGACTCGGAATAATGCTTGATATCGTGGCCGACCCAAGAATGAGGGGCGGTGCGGGCGAGGCCATTCATCTTATGAATTTATTGTTCAATCTTCATGAGAAGACAGGACTTGAGTTGAAAACATCGGCCTGGAGGAAAAACTGATTATTATGTCGGTCAATAAGATTATACTTTTGGGGTATGTCGGGAATGATCCCGAAATGAGGTATCCGGAGAGGGATTTTGCCGTGGCCAGATTTTCTCTTGCCACCAGCGAACCTAAAGGTGCTTCCGGTGTTGAAATCACAGATTGGCATACGTGTATCCTGACCGGTCGAAACGCATCCGTTGCTGAACGTTATGTCCGGAAAGGGACTCGCGTCTATCTGGAAGGGAAGTTGCGATACAGGGAATATGAGGATCGATACAAGATAAAACGCAGAGTTGCGGAAGTCGAGGTCATTTATATGGAGTTGGTGGGACAGCCTGCCGCAACGTCTTCCGAAAACCATTAAAATAAATAATTAAGAATATTATAATCATGAGAAAATGGCGTATTGAGGATTCTGCCGAGATATATAATATCGGAGGCTGGGGTCTTAAATATTTTTCCATCAATGATAAGGGACATGTGCAGGTTGTGCCGCGCCAAGGCTATTCCCCTATTGATCTTCAGGAGGTCATGGAGGAACTGAGACTTAGAGATGTTTCCGCCCCTCTCCTGTTAAGATTTCCGGATATCCTTGATGATCGTATCCAGAAAATCACCAATTGTTTTAAGAAGGCCGCGCAGGAATACAGCTATGCCGGGCAAAATTTCGTGGTTTACCCGATCAAGGTGAATCAGATGAGCCAGGTCGTGGAAGAGATTGTCAGCCATGGCAATAAGTATAACATCGGTCTTGAAGCCGGATCGAAGCCGGAACTACATGCCGTTCTGGGTGTGAATGCACATTCAAACTCCCTTATAATCTGTAATGGCTATAAGGATGAAGATTACGTTGAGCTCGCTCTTCTCGCCCAGAAAATGGGCCGTAGAATATATATAGTAGTGGAGAAACTCAATGAACTTCGTCTCATCCATGAAGTAGCCAAGCGTATTGACGTTAAGCCGAATATCGGAATACGTATCAAAATCACTTCATCCGGAAGTGGTAAATGGGAGGAATCCGGTGGTGATGTCAGCAAATTTGGTCTCAACTCCAGTGAGCTCCTTGAGGCGCTTGAATACCTGCGTAGCACAGGTATGGAGGATTGCCTGAAACTAATACATTTCCATATCGGAAGCCAGATTACCAAAATACGCCGTATCAAGAATGCCTTGAGGGAAGCTATGCAATTCTATGTGCAACTTTCCAAGATGGGATTCTCGGTTGAATTCGTAGATATCGGAGGTGGGCTCGGTGTCGATTATGACGGCACACGATCGGCTTCGGGTGAAAACTCAATGAATTATTCCATACAGGAATATGTCAATGACTCGGTAGCGGCTTTGGTGGATGTCTGTGTTAAGAATGATCTCCCCCATCCCAATATCATCACCGAAAGCGGCCGGTCTGTGACTGCCCATCATTCCGTGCTGATAATTGAGGTATTGGCCACCACGCAACTGCCGGAATGGAAGGAAGATGTTGATACTATTGCGGAGGATGCACATGAATTAACCCGTGAACTTTATAATATATGGGATAAAATCAATCCTGCACGAGTGTTTGAGGATTGGCACGACGCTCTGCAGATTCGGGAGGAAGCTCTGGAGCTATTCAGCCTCGGAATGCTTGATCTGACCGCGAGAGCGCAGATTGAGAAGCTCTTCTGGAGTGTCGCGAGAGATGTCAATGATATTGCTCAGTCCATGAAGCATCCGCCGGAAGAATTGCGCAAGGTGGCAAGAATGTTGCCTGAGAAATATTTCTGCAATTTCTCACTTTTTCAATCGCTGCCTGATTCCTGGGCCATCGACCAGCTCTTCCCTGTCATGCCCATCGCTCATCTTGATGAGAAGCCCACCCAAGTCTGCACAATTCAGGATGTGACCTGTGACAGTGATGGAAAAATCAACCGATTCGTATCGCCTCAAGGAGTATCCTACTCACTACCGATTCATAAATTCCAATCCGGGGGGCATTATTACATAGGCGTGTTCCTTGTAGGCGCGTATCAAGAAATACTTGGCGACCTGCATAATCTTTTTGGCGATACTGCCGCTGTGCATATCGTAGGCTCAAAGGATGGTTATCAGATAGAGCAGGTGATTGATGGCGAACCGGTGGCCGACGTACTTGACTATGTGGAGTATAACCCTAAGAAACTCGTCAGGAATCTCGAATCCTGGGTATCGAGATCGGTGAAAGAGGGCGTTATCTCTGCTGAGGAGGGCCGACAATTCCTTAACATATATCGATCAGGCCTTTACGGTATCACCTATCTTGAAGAAAGAGACTGATGAGATATTTTCTTCAACTCGCATATGACGGAGCAGGCTTTCATGGTTGGCAATCTCAACCTAACGCCTGCTCCGTGCAGCAAACCATAGAGGAGGCTTTATCTACAATCTTGCGACAGCCGACTAAGATTACGGGGGCCGGACGCACGGATACCGGAGTAAACGCCCGAAGGATGTATGCACATTTTGACGCATATACTCCGATATCGGATGAGCGTAGATTCCTGACAGGTCTCAATAGAATGGTCGGTCGCGGAATATCTCTGCAGCGTCTTATTCCGGTGGATACCGAAGCTCATGCGAGATTTGATGCGACAGAGCGCACCTACAGATACTTCACAGTGTTTGAAAAGTCGCCGTTTCTCTCTCCGTTCTCGTGGTATTCCCCGGGACTACTTGATATCAACAAGATGAATGAGGCTGCCGGGTGGCTGTTAGGCCGACAGGATTTTACATCCTTCTCAAAGCTTCACACGGATGTAAAGACCAATATCTGCGATATCAAACGCGCGGAGTGGGTGACTTATGAGAACATATATGGGATTTCCGGTATCTATTTTGAAATCACGGCCGATAGATTCCTGCGCAATATGGTCAGAGCTATCGTCGGGACTTTAGTGGAGGTCGGTCGCGGGAAAATCAGCGTTGATAGATTTAAAGATATTATCTCGCTTCGCGACCGCTGCGAGGCGGGGACATCAATGCCCCCGCAGGCTCTTTTCCTATGGGATGTGAAGTATCCTTATCTGAGTGAATAAATATAAGTAATCATCTGTATTATCAATTGACATGACTCCGGAAGAAGCACAGAGAAAAATAGAGACTCTCAGGAATGAAATCAACCGTCATAACCATAACTATTATGTATTGAATACACCTGAAATATCAGATTATGATTTCGATCATCTCCTTAAGGATCTTGAGAGATTGGAGGAAGAATTCCCGCAATTTGCAGATGACCTCTCCCCTACACGTCGTGTCGGAAGCGATTTGACCAAAGGATTCGATCATGTGGTACATAGCCGCCCCATGATGTCACTCTCCAATTCATATTCCATTCAAGAGGTCGATGAATGGTTTGACAGGGTGAAACGAGCTCTTGAGGGTGAAGCATTCGATGTAGTAGGTGAACTTAAATTCGATGGCACATCCATTTCAATCACCTATATAAATGGTCGTATGGTGCGTGCGGTGACGCGTGGTGACGGCACTCAAGGGGATGATGTTACAGCCAATGTAAAGACAATACGTTCGATACCTCTCCAGCTTCTTCCCGGCAATTGGCCTGACGAATTTGAGATTCGAGGAGAGATATTGATGCCATGGGATGTATTTGAACGTCTTAACGCGGAGAGGGCATATAATGAAGAACCTCTCTTCGCTAATCCGCGTAACGCAGCATCCGGCACTCTCAAGATGCAGGATCCCCGTATTGTGGCTTCACGTCATCTCGACGCTCGGTTTTATTATCTTTTATCCGATAATCTACCATACGATAATCATTACGATAATCTTGAGGCTGCCCGCGAATGGGGATTCAAGGTGTCTAAGCATATGACCTTGCTTCATTCCCTCGAAGAGGTCGACAACTTCATCAATTTCTGGGATGAGGAGAGGAAGAAATTGCCTGTGGCGACCGATGGTCTTGTGTTCAAAGTCAATTCCCTAAAACAACAGCTCAATCTTGGTTATACCGCTAAATCTCCCAGATGGGCGATAGCATATAAATTTAACCCGGAACGCGCTTGCACACGTCTTCGTTTCGTTTCCTTTGAGACGGGGCGAATGGGTATTGTGACACCTGTCGCCAATCTTGAACCGGTACTGCTTTCCGGCACGATTGTCAAGCGTGCTTCTCTGCATAATGATGACATAATTCAGGAACTTGATATACATCAGGGAGACTGGCTCTATGTAGAGAAAGGTGGAGAAATAATTCCAAAAATTACCGGTGTGGAGATCTCCAGACGTCAGGCTGATGCTTCTAAAATCCAATTCGTTAAGGATTGTCCGGAATGCGGTACCCCGCTTGAACGCATATACGGCGAGGCGGCGTGGTGTTGTCCTAACCATTATGGTTGCCGACCGCAACTTACCGGAAAGATCGAGCATTTCTGTGCACGTAGGATGATGGATATAGATGGTATCGGAGAGGAAACCGCTGAACTGCTTTTTGACTCCGGTATGGTTGAGAAAGTCGGCGATATTTATGATCTTACGATAGACAGGCTTTCAACATTAGATAGAATAGGGCAAAAAAGTGCCGAAAGAATCATGGCAGGTATTGAGGCATCAAAGAGTGTCCCCTTCGAACGCGTGATTTATGCACTCTCGATTCCAAATGTGGGGGAAACAACGGCCAAACGTCTTGCAAGCTCAGTGAAAAGTATGGATAATCTCCTGTCGCTATCCGTTGAAGAGTTGACTGCCATTCAGGATATAGGACCTGTGATAGGACAGTGTATTTATGATTTTCTACGGGATCCGGTGAATGTATATAATATTCAACGTCTGAAGGATGCCGGCGTACAGATGCAGCTCTCTGCAGACAAAATGGAGCCGGCCGGAGATGCGCTTCAAGGTAAGACGATTGTTATATCCGGCACATTCTCGCGTCATTCACGAGATGAGTATAAGGAGATGATCGAACGAAATGGTGGAAGAAATGCAGGTAGTATTTCGAAAAAAACCTCATTTGTTCTTGCCGGTGATAATATGGGGCCTGCTAAATTTGAGAAATGCCGTGCGCTGGATATTCCTCTGGTCAACGAGGAGGAGTTTCTGAAGATGCTTGAATAAGCATTGATTCCGTACATATGTAATTAGGTCCGGATAACTTGAACGTTATCCGGACCTAATTGTATCGGTATTCTATTGTTTATAATATCTTGAGCGAGTGAATTGCCTCGTAGGGATTCTCCGCTCCGAAAACATAGCTCCCGGCCACCAGTATATCCGCTCCCGCTTCTGCGAGCAGCGAACCCGTGGATGCGTTGACTCCCCCATCCACATTAATCAAGGCTTTAGAGCCTGTTCTCTCAATCAGATTACGGAGTCGTCTTACTTTCTCTACTGTACCTTCAATGAAAGGTTGACCTCCGAAGCCGGGATTTACCGACATCAGAAGGACCTGATCAAGATCGGTGATTATATCCTCCAAGGTGGAGACGGGTGTTGCCGGACACAGTGATACACCGGCTTTCATGCCGGCAGCGTGTATAGCCTGTACTGTGCGATGGATATGGGTGCAGGCCTCCTGATGGAATACCATATATTCCGCTCCGAGATCTCTTACTTGAGAAATCCAGTTCTGAGGCTCGACAATCATCAGATGTACATCAAGAGGTTTCTTGCAGATTTTTGCCACAGCTTTCATCACAGGGAACCCGAAAGATATATTCGGCACGAAAACGCCATCCATGACATCAAGATGAAGCAGATCACACTCTGATTCATTTATCATCTCGAGATCCGGCGTAAGATTTGCAAAATCGGCCGAAAGGAGTGAAGGTGATACTTGCATATTGTATTGATTTTAATTGTCGGTTAACTACTTTGATAGTTGTTCTTTGCGAGGCTTGAAAGCGTTCCATACTATATACCCCACACAGATTACAGCTATTCCGTAGCCTGCCCATGTGAGATATTTATTATATTCTTCGACCTTATTGAAGAGATCGTCCGGTGAGACTGTACGGGACAGCCAATACCCTAAAGCCGCCAGAACGGTATTCCACACCATTGCACCCAGCGTCGTGAAAATTGCGAATTTACCGACGTTCATCTTCGATATACCCGCCGGGATTGATATTAGCTGACGAATCGCGGGAATCAGACGACCGATAAAGGTGGAGATTGCTCCATGATCATCGAAATACCGTTCAGCTTTATCTACCTTCTCTCTGTTTATCAAACAGGCGTGTCCAAGTCGGGAATCAGCGAATCGGTAGACAACCGGACGCCCTATCCATAAGGCAAGATAATAATTGACGAAAGCTCCTACGAGGGCACCCAGAGTAGCCATAACCACAACCATATAGATATTCATGTCGCTCCCGGCGCCTGTATTCGTGCATGCGAGGTAAGCGGCGGGGGGCACGATGACTTCCGAAGGGAATGGAATGAAGGAGCTCTCGATGACCATAAATACGAACACAAACCAATAATTGGCGTTTTCGACAAACCAATTGAAAAATTGTGACGCATCGAAAATCGCGAGAGGAATCATATCAAGCATATTCCAAATCTTATAGTAATCCTATTGAATGCACCATTTTTTCATACTCCGCTGCTTTTTTCGCCAGTGGCAAAGGATAAGCACGCGAAGATGATGGCATCCTCCAATGCTGAAAATGACGCACGGTACCGGTGGAATCTGTTAATTCGCACTCGCTGAATTCTCCCATTTTAGGGATGTCCGTACCTGTTAGGTCTGCTATGACTCCTGCGGCTTTCTCTCCGGTTGTAGCGATGGCTATACACTCCGGAATTTCGGCTAAGATGGCGGGGAGATCAATCTGTTTCCTTATATTTAGAAACTTATCGGATGCGTTTCCTGCCGTTCTTTCAATCTCACGTCCCGTATCGCTGAGTGCGATTCCCGTTTTCTCCAGAAAAACTTTAAGTTCGTTGACATGGAATGTCTTGGCCGGTATATCAACAAAGTAATCTTTGTCGTTAAAGAAAATCAATCCGAAGATTCTCCACATGTCATTGATGAAATTGGGGTAATAGAAATTCATACTCCATCGGTGACGTTGTGGAGGGAAGGTGCCGCACATCAGTAATTTCGCTCCGGCCGGAAGGAAGGGGCGTAAGGGATGCGACTCGGTCGGAACTATATTTTGAGGAGTATCCATATTATTTCTTAGTCAACATTTCGACAAACCTATCTGCCACAACCGAAACTTCGTCAGCCGTCGCAGCATTCATCGATTGTTTCATGGCTACGGTGCCCGCATCATCAAGCTCCATTGAAGCGAGGGTAGCCGATATTGCCTTGGCTGCCAAAGGAGCCCAGCCATGATTGCCGAAGGAGGCGACGACCTTGTTACGCATTTCACGGATTTTCATCGCATCAAGGAAGTTTTTTACCGGAGGGAAGATTTCATTCGAATATGTCGGCGCTCCTACAATCAGCCCTTCATACCGGAAAGCATCCGCAATTATACTACTTAGATTTTCAACAGTAGCATTATGCACTTTAATGTTCCGGATTCCGCGTCTGTTGAGTTCAGTGGCGAATAAATCCGCCAGATCACCGGTATTGCCGTACATCGAGCCGTACACTATGGTCACGCCGGCTTCAGGTTCCTGGGCAGCAAGTCTGCGCACAATATCAGTCACTTCAGCCAGTCTTGAGTGCCATACCGGTCCATGCGTCGGACATATGTAGTCAATTTCGAGTGAGGAAATTTTATTAAGGGCATTCAGTACGAACTTCCCGTACTTCCCGACTATATTTGAATAGTAACGGTACATCTCCTCAATATATATTCCACACTCCATCTCGTCATCGATCAGACCTCCGTTAAGGGCTCCGAATGTACCGAATGCATCTCCGGTGAATATTATCTTTTCCTCCTTACAGTAAGTCATCATCGTTTCGGGCCAGTGCACCATAGGTGTCATGATGAATGAGAGTGTCAGATCACCGAGAGAGATTTCGGAATTTTCCTTGATTTCTATAAAAAGATCCGGATTCTCTATATGGTAAAATCCCTGCACCATCTGAATTGTCTTACTGTTTCCGATGATTTTCATCTCCGGGTATAGAGCGATGAGTTGAGGAATGCTCCCTGAATGGTCGGGTTCCATATGGTTGATAACGAGATAATCGATCTTACCATCCTTATTTTCAGATTTCAAGGATGCTATCATTTCTCGGGCATAGGAACTCTCCACACCATCAATAAGCGCTATCTTCTCTGATCCCTTGACGATGTAGGAGTTGTAGCTGACTCCGTAAGGGAGTGGCCAAAGGCCCTCGAAAAACATGGATGAACGGTCATTGACCCCTACATAATGGATATTATCCGATATTTTTCTCAATTTCATTAGTTATTGTTTTTGACGTTTCCTTTACTTCATCTCTTATGAGGCAAAGCCCCGTGGGATGAAGTGAAAAGGTAGTTTTAAGGGTTATTAACTATATAACTTTATTTTTCTCCGCAAAGTTACAAAAAATGCGCGGTATATGAATTATCTTTGTAATATGAAATATTATTTTGCGCCCGTTCAAGGGCATACAGATGCTGCATACCGTCATTTCCATGCCCTGCGCTATGGATGTGAAGATGTCATATACACCACTCCTTTCATTCGTCTTGAAAAGGGAGAGATAAGGAAAAAGGACCTGAAAGATGTGTGTTCCAATCTTAATGAAGGTCAGAGCGTAGTTCCGCAAGTTATCTTTCGGGATAGATCTGAACTTGAAACTCTCGTAGATATATTGAAAGCTGAGGGTGTATCAAGAATTGATATCAATATGGGCTGTCCGTTTCCTTTGCAGACATCCCATGGGCGTGGAGCCGCGACGGTCGCTAATGAGGCTTGTCGTCGTGCCGTCACCGATATTGTAACGGCAAATCCTGATCTTGTGTTCAGTGTAAAAATGCGCCTTGGGTATAAGGAGGAAGAATGGAAAGAATTGCTTCAGGATTTGAATACTATTCCCCTCGATCACATCGCTGTTCATCCGCGCACTGCCAAAGATCAATATAGCGGTCCATTATCTATGGATAGTTTCGAGGCCATATACAGAGAATCGAAGAATACTGTCGTATACAATGGCGATATCCGAACACCGGAGGATGCGATCAAAATAGCTGAACAATATCCACGCCTTGCCGGAATTATGATAGGCCGCGGAGCCTTGGCCCGCCCCTCGATTTTTAAGGAGATTATGGCCGGCAACGAGATTGATGTCGCAGAGCGCCTAAGGCAAATGAAGAATTTTCATCGCGATCTTATCACCCACTATACAGAGTCATTGATCGGCGGAGAGCATCAGGTGCTTTCAAAAATTCAACCCTTCTGGGAATATGCCGAAGATGAAATCGGCCGTAAAGCATGGAAGGCAATTAAAAAAGCAAGCACTATGGCTAAGTATCAGACAGCTCTCGCGCTCATCTGATTATTCCCCTAATTAACAATCATCATTTTCTAAGATGAACAGCAAGAATATGGAAAACGCCTCGCATCCCTCCGATCATGGAAGAGTGATTGAAGTAAAGGGTGCGAGAGTCAACAATTTGAAGAATATTGATGTCAATGTACCACTGAACGAGTTCACTGTAGTGACCGGCGTATCCGGTTCCGGTAAGTCGAGTCTGGCATTTGATACCTTATATGCGGAGGGGCAGAGAAGATATGTGGAATCCCTTTCAAGCTACGCGCGCCAGTTCCTTGGCAGAATGTCAAAGCCCGAATGTGACTACATCAAGGGCTTACCTCCTGCTATCGCGATTGAACAGAAGGTCAATACCCGCAATCCGCGTTCCACGGTTGGCACTGCGACCGAGATTTATGATTATTTAAGAATGCTCTTCGCTCGTGTCGGGCATACCATCTCCCCCATTTCCGGGAAAGAAGTTAAAAAGCAGGGAATTGAGGATATTGTACGTCACATTCAGTCTTATCCTGAGGGTACGAGGTTTGCCATAGTGATTGACATAAATGTGCCGGAGGGTCGCACATTGGAGGAGCAGTTATCTATTTATCTCAAGGAGGGCTTCAGCCGTGTGATGGTGGAGAATGAATTTCTTGATATAGAAGATATCCTTGGATCTAAAGATAGTTTCTCCGGCAAAACGCTCAGGTTGCTGATAGATCGCATGAGTGTTTCAACCGATAAGGATGAGGTTTCCCGCCTGACCGATTCTCTTGAGACCGCGATGTTCGAAGGTCATAATCGGTGTATAGTTGTAGTCTGGGGAGATGACGGATGTGTGGAAAATGAATTCTCGGATAAGTTCTCGGCCGATGGCATTGATTTTAGAGAACCTACTGACTTGATGTTCAACTTCAACAATCCCTACGGTGCTTGTCCGGAATGCGAAGGATTCGGAAAAGTGCTTGGTATAAGTGAAGACCTTGTTATTCCCGATAAGACTCTTTCGGTATATCAAGGTGCGGTGCAGTGCTGGCGTGGTGATAAAATGGGTGAATGGAAAAAGGAGCTTATTCAACTTGCTCCTCACATAAGTTTTCCCATACACACCCCTTATATATCGTTGACGGATGAACAAAAGCGGACGCTATGGCATGGAAATGGTAAATGGGAAGGCATAGACGGCTTTTTCCGCTGGGTGGATGAAAACCAATATAAGATACAGTATCGGGTTCTAAAGGCTCGCTATAGGGGCAAAACCGAATGTCCTACCTGTCATGGGTCACGCCTCCGTCCCGACGTGGAATATGTCAAAGTCGGAGGAAAGAGCATTACGGAAATTGTCAGAATGCCTGTGAGTAAAGTTAGAGAATTCTTCAACAATCTTGAGCTTAACGAGCATGACGCTGTCATCGCCCGACGTCTGCTGACAGAAATTCGGAACCGTATCGGCTTTCTTGAGGAGGTAGGTTTAGGCTATCTTACTCTTGATCGTTTGTCATCGACCCTTTCAGGAGGAGAAAGTCAGAGAATTAATCTGGCGACATCTTTAGGATCATCGCTTGTGGGATCCCTCTATATACTTGATGAACCCTCTATCGGCCTTCATTCGCGTGATACTAATCAACTCGTAGGCGTGCTCCGACGTCTTCAGCAGATTGGTAATACGGTAGTGGTAGTGGAGCATGATGAGGATATAATGCTTGCTGCCGAC
This sequence comes from bacterium, assembly GCA_014802625.1. GTDB lineage: Bacteria > Bacteroidota > Bacteroidia > Bacteroidales > Muribaculaceae > Lepagella. The sequence continues at coordinate 38,904 of JAAVBX010000023.1, forward strand.
AATATAATAGACGTAGGCAGGGATGCGGGTCGCAATGGTGGAGAGATAGTATTCTCCGGAAATCTAAAGAAAGCTCTTGAAGATGGTGTATCCAATGACTCCTATACGCTGGATTATCTCAGTGGTCGCAGGGAAGTTCCCTATAGTGCTCTGAGATCCCCATGGAAGAAATCCATTACGGTAGAGGGAGCTATGGCCAACAACCTGAAGAATATTGATGTCACGTTTCCGCTTGGAGTTATGACTGTAGTGACAGGTGTATCCGGTTCAGGCAAGTCTTCGCTTGTGCGTGAGGTGCTTTATAAGGCCCTTGTCCGTGCTCTCGGCGAACCCGGTGACGCTCCGGCAACGCATAAACGTCTCTCCGGTGACCTGAAGGAAATCGGAGCCGTTGAATTTATCGATCAGAATCCAATCGGTACATCTTCCCGTTCGAATCCGGCCACATATCTTAAGGCTTTCGATGAATTGAGAAAACTGTTCGCGGAACAGCAGCTCTCAAAGCAGATGGGCTACTCTCCCGGATATTTCTCATTCAATTCAGATGGCGGACGCTGTGACGAATGTAAAGGTGAGGGAACCGTCACCATTCCCATGCAATTCATGGCGGATATCACAATTCCCTGTGATGTCTGTCATGGCAAACGCTTCAAACCTGAAATCCTTGAGGTGGAATATCGTGGAAAGAATATCCATGACTTCTTGGAAATGACGGTTAATGAAGCCATAGAGTTCCTATCGGAAGACAAGACTTCTCAGGCATCGAAAATAGTAAAGAGATTGTTGCCGCTACAGGAGGTAGGGCTTGGATATATAAAACTTGGGCAATCCTCGTCTACCCTTTCAGGTGGCGAGAATCAGCGTGTGAAGTTAGCTTATTATATCTCCCAGGATAAACAACCTCATACTATGTTTATCTTTGATGAACCCACCACAGGTCTTCATTTCCATGATATCGCCACTCTGATGAAATCCATGCGTCGGCTTATTGAAGCCGGTCACACCGTTGTTATTATTGAACACAATATGGATGTCATAAAATGTGCGGATTGGATCATCGACATCGGCCCTGAAGGTGGCGACAAGGGTGGTGATATCGTTGTGGCCGGCACTCCTGAGGAAGTCGCTGCTTGTGAAAGTTCTTATACAGGTCGGTATTTAAAGGAAAAACTAAAGTGATGAGGATACTTCCTATAATTATGTTTCTCCTTCTCATAATGGCCGGAGCGTGCCGCCACGAGGAGCGGAATATCGGGCGTGAGCAAGCCGTTTCACTTTATTCAAAAATTTGCTCGACGACGATTAAATATACCGATAGCATACGTAATGCCGGCGATTCTGCCACTGTAGATGCATTACGTGACCGTTTCGAGGAACGGCTTGTGGAAATTAATTACTCGGTTGCTCCTGATACGGATTACTCCCTATCAGAGGGTGAAAACGATACCATAAAGATGCGTCTGGACTCTCTTGTCGCAATGCACGCCCGCAGACTGAGTGAACTCGGAAAGCCGAAGGATTTGCCGTTGGACTCAATCGATAGCATCGGAACTATGGAGAAGATGCATCTCACATCGTCGGCAGTCAAACTCCAGTAGAAACCTGTTGCGCCCTGATGAAAGTGTCAGAGGTAACTTAAAATCCCTTTTCCCGGCCGGTGTCTCACGAAGGCATCGGCCGTTTTCCCGCAGTATGCAGTGTCTTGTCGTCATTACCGAACGTCTGCGGGTATCAGGTTTCTTCTCTGTTTCCATTGCCGGTGAGATTTCTTTCACGCCGTGAGATTTATAGAAATCCCTTGCAAGCGAATTGGCGACATTGTCTTGGTAATCCAGGCATGTTGATGGATACACCACTTCAACATTTTCCACCCGACGCCTGTCATACTCATATGTTGCTGCAGCTGTTGTTTCCATAGCCTCAATGAGTCTTCGCCGAGCATCCGAAAGCTTAGATGCCGGTATAAATACGTTTCCGGGTAATGATGTTTTGAAGGCTCGCAATTTATAGATGGTATTGCCGAATTTATCTATTTGCTTGCGAAGATTCTGTTCTGACTTGGCCGGTTCGATTTCTGCATCAAGATTTACGCTTGCCATTGTCCCTCGTTCATCAATCGCGGTCAAGCGATTGGGCTCAAGTGTTATATCAAGCCATAACTTTCTCTCTGCTGTCGAACGTGAAAGCTGCTTCTGCCATTGACAATCCAGGGTTCTGTGAATGGTCGCCCCCTTCGGAATTACAAAGGGTCGATTCCCTAAGATACGTCCGTTGCGGATACCGTTTACCATCACCCCCTCATATTCATTCTTTGAATTAAAGAAACTGATTCCATCTCCGTTATTCAAGCTTGAAATATCCTTGATCTCCTCCCCCATAGATTTAGGAGTGAGCGGTGATGAAATGCCCGCTTGTCTGCGATTATCAAGAAAGTATCGGGTAAATCCCCTATTGAAGCTTTTGTCAAGTTGGGGTGTGAAGGAGACTGTCGACTCTCCGGATGAGCTTCTCTCGTATCTTCCATCGCTTGCTTCTATAATGTTATCCAAGCGTTGCCGATAATAAGCCACTACGTTCTTGACATAGGATGCATCTTTTAGACGTCCTTCGATTTTAAGCGAGCGCACTCCGGCGTTGAGTAGCTCTTCTAATCTGTCAGATGCGTTGAAATCCTTTAGAGATAACAAATGTCGGTCTTTTGCAAGTATTTTACCATTGGCATCGGTCAGAGTGAAGGGTAACCGACAAATCTGCGCGCACTCTCCGCGATTGGCGCTTCTCCCGCAGGTGGCTTGACTGGCATGGCATCTCCCGGAATAAGACACGCACAATGCACCATGGATAAATGTCTCGACCGGCACCGTAAGAGATTCACAGATATCAGCGATTTCCTTAAGAGTCAATTCTCTGGCAAGCACAATCTGAGAAAAGCCTACATCTTCAAGGAAGCGAGCCTTCTCTATCGTACGAGTATCACATTGTGTGGAGGCATGCAGGGCTATCGGGGGAAGATCGAGTCTGAGAAGAGCCATATCCTGAACAATCAATGCATCCGTACCGGCACGATAAAGATTCCAGGCCAATCTCTCTACATCTTTCAGTTCATGATCATAAACGATGGTGTTGACTGTAGCGTAAACTTTCGCTCCAAATTTATGGGCAAAATCTGCGGTACGTGAAATGTCCTCAATGGAATTGGCCGCACTCTTACGGGCTCCATGAGATGGAGGCCCCATATAGACTGCATCGGCACCATGTAGTATGGCTTCACGAGCTACTTCAGCATTGGCTGCCGGAGCGAGCAGTTCTATTTTGTGAGAATCTCTCATTACTAAAGATTATTTTTTCATCATGCGGTCAAGCATCCGCTTATCATCCTTCTCGCGCAGAGATTGGCGTTTATCATATTGTTTCTTGCCTCGTGCCACACCGATCACAAGTTTGGCATACCCTTTCTCGGAAATGAACATCCTCAGAGGGATGATAGTATAGCCCGGATCATCTGCAGCTTTGGCAAGTTTTGATATTTCTTTGCGGGTAAGGAGAAGCTTCCGGTCACGCCTGGGCATATGGTTATTGTAGGACCCGAAGGAATACTCAGCGATGTGAATACCTTTAGCCCATACTTCATTATTTTCAATAAGACAATATGTATCGGCCAATGATGCCTTGCCTTCTCGTATTGACTTTATTTCTGTTCCGGTCAACACGATTCCCGCCGTATAGGTATCCCCTATCTCATAGTCGAATGAGGCGCGTTTATTCTTGATGTTAATTTGATTCTGTTTCATTATAGCTGATAAATAGAAGGTAAGATAGCTTACCAGGGTCGGATGAATAAATCAAATGTCCAGTAGACCGCTATCGGTGTGCCGATGATAAAGATGCACAGGAGTGTGCGAAGCAGACTGGCCTTGTCGGTAGGAAACATAAAGAATCTTGAGCCCCGTAAGACAAGATAAATAGTCCAAATCGGAAGAAAAACGAGAATCGGCCCTATCATCGGCAGACAATTGTATAATATGCAAAACAATGCAAGGGTCGATAAGTTGTACATCACGAACTTTTTGCAGAAATCTGAATCGGCAATTTCCTTTTGTTCGCGAGGGAAGAGCCAACTAATCAACAAAAGTATAAGATAATTGCCGAAAAAAAAGGCTACGAAAATCTTAAGTGCGTTGATAGTGGCAAGATTAAGACCGATACTATTTTTCCACAGACATTCCACGAAACATGATAAAGCAGCTGCTCCCGTTATCGGATAGAAACATTCCTTTGCAACATCTTCTACACTTGCTGATGCACGGCGGATGTTTTTCCAGCCTTCCACAGGATTAACCATCATACGTAGCATGAGTTTCCATGCGGCAGTGTGATTCAGTCGCTTGGCATTCACCTCTCTCTCCCCTTCTTCATCCTCAGTATTCACGTTATCTTCCGGAAGTTCCGGATCATCGTCTTCAAGAGAATAAGAATCCTCATCGTATTCTGCCGAACTCATATCTTCGGGAAGATCATCGATGTCGTATTCGTCAGGATGATTGTCAGTTCTTGAATTCATCGATAGTAAGTTGTTGTGATAGGGATTATATTGCGAGTGAATCCGGGGCCATCCCCCCGAACAGCGGGGATGGTCCCGGATTTAATAGATTAATCCGTTGTTGGATAGTGTCTTGTGCTTATTCTGCGGCACGCTGCTCATTCAGCAGACGTATCATCTCGATAGCTGAACGAGGAATACGTGTGCCGGGGCCGAAGATGGCGGATACACCTGCCTTATAGAGGAAGTCATAATCCTGGGCGGGGATAACACCACCGGCTGTCACGAGGATATCCTCACGACCGAGCTTCTTGAGTTCCTCAATCACCTGAGGCACGAGAGTTTTGTGGCCTGCGGCGAGTGAGCTGACACCGAGAATATGAACGTCGTTCTCCACGGCCTGACGGGCTGCTTCGGCGGGAGTCTGGAAAAGCGGACCCATATCGACATCGAAGCCGCAGTCAGCATAGCCTGTTGCGACTACCTTGGCTCCACGGTCGTGGCCGTCCTGACCCATCTTGGCAATCATAATACGAGGCTGACGACCTTCACGTTTTGCGAAGTCTTCGACGGCCTTGCGGGCTTCCTCGAATTCGGGATCACCCTTTTCTTCATTTGAATACACGCCGGATATAGTTTTGATGACTGCTTTGTAACGACCGACAACTGCCTCACATGCATCGGAGATCTCACCCAGTGATGCGCGAACACCTGCTGCTTTTACAGCGAGATCAAGAAGGTTGCCCTTCGAGGGATCCTTCACGGCCTCTGTGATAGCCTCAAGTGCTTTCTTGACGGCCTCTTCATCGCGATCCTTACGGAGTTCCTCAAGACGTGCGCACTGTTCCTTACGCACCTCTGTGTTGTCAACCTCCAGAATGTCGATGGGATCCTCATGCTCCAGACGATACTTATTGATGCCGACGATAGTCTGCTTGCCGGAGTCAATGTGAGCCTGCGTGCGTGCGGCAGCTTCTTCAATCTTGAGTTTCGGCAGACCGGTCTCAATTGCCTTGGCCATACCGCCAAGTTTCTCGATTTCCTCGATATGAGCCCACGCTTTGCGAGCGATTTCATCGGTGAGAGCTTCTACATAGTAAGAACCTGCCCATGGATCCACCTGCTTGGTGACATAGGTTTCCTCCTGAATGTAGATCTGCGTATTACGCGCGATACGGGCGGAGAAGTCAGTCGGGAGAGCGATAGCCTCGTCAAGCGCATTGGTATGCAGAGACTGTGTGTGACCGAGAACCGCACCCATTGCCTCTACGCAGGTACGACCTACATTGTTGAAGGGATCCTGCTCTGTGAGAGACCATCCGGAAGTCTGGCAGTGTGTACGCAGTGCGAGAGACTTCGGATTTTTCGGGTTGAACTGCTTCACGATACGTGCCCAAAGCATACGAGCGGCACGCATCTTGGCGATTTCCATAAAGTAGTTCATCGAAATACCCCAGAAGAATGACAGACGCGGAGCGAATGTATCAATATCCATACCGGCGTTGACACCTGCGCGGAGATACTCAAGACCGTCGGCGAGGGTGTATGCAAGTTCGATATCGGCAGTAGCGCCCGCTTCCTGCATATGATAGCCAGAGATGGAGATGGAGTTGAATTTCGGCATGTTCTTCGATGTGTATTCGAAGATGTCAGCGATGATCTTCATCGAGAATGCCGGGGGATAGATATAGGTGTTACGCACCATGAACTCCTTGAGGATGTCGTTCTGGATAGTTCCGGCCATCTCTTCAAGTTTCGCACCCTGTTCCAGACCTGCATTGATGTAGAATGCAAGTACCGGCAGAACTGCGCCATTCATTGTCATGGAGACAGACATCTTGTTCAATGGAATACCATCAAACAGAACCTTCATATCTTCCAGGGAGCAGATTGATACACCTGCTTTTCCGACGTCACCTACCACACGCTCGTGGTCAGCGTCATATCCACGGTGAGTCGGGAGGTCGAATGCTACGGAAAGGCCCTTCTGGCCTGAAGCGAGATTTCGACGATAGAAGGCATTTGATTCAGCTGCGGTGGAGAATCCGGCATACTGACGGATTGTCCAGGGGCGCATCGGATACATACCGCTGTAAGGACCACGCAGGAAGGGGGGAAGACCGGCTGCATAGTCAAGATGCTGAAGACCCTCAAGGTCCTCTTTCGTGTAGATGGATTTTACGGGAATCAGCTCAGCCGTCATCCATTCTTCGCTCTTCACCTCGGGGTGAACTGCTGGAGCTACTACTTTATTTATATCGATTTCTTTGAAATTCGGTCTCATGGTTCTCGGTTATTTGAGAAGTTTTGCGTTAAAACCAATCAGAGTGTCAAGCACATTTACGCGCACATGGATGAAATCCTCGATGCCCTGCGCCTTAAGTTCCTCCATGCAGGCGGGAGCTCCGGCAACTACAAACATCGCGCGTCCGTTAAGTTCCTTGAATGCTTCGGGAGCGAATGTCGCATATTCATCATCGCTTGAGCAAAGCACAACAACGTCTGCGCCCTTCTCTATGGCTGCATCTACACCCTCTTTCACAGTGTTGAAGCCGATATTGTCGATGATTTCATAACCTGCGCAACCGAAGAAGTTAGCTGCGAACTGGGCGCGTGCGAGACGCATGGCAAGATTGCCGATTGTCAGCATGAATACTTTCGGACGTTTGCCGGAACGTTCAGTGTCAAGACGCAGTGTCTCGAATTGGCTTGCGGCGCGGTCGAAGTTCAGGTATTCCACTGCACCATCCTCCGGTTTCGTACAACCGCAACCACAGGAGCAGCCATCCTTCTGGAGCTTATCAAGAGCGAACTCGTTGAAATTGGGATACTGGTTCGTACCCAAAAGGATTTCTTTACGACGTGCAACATCTACGTGACGTTTTACGCCGGATTCATTTACCTTGGCCTGAATGTCGCCTTTCTGCAGCATTGCCAGGAAACCTCCATTCTCTTCAACTTCATTGAAGAGTTTCCAAGCTTCACGTGCGATAGATGTGGTGAGCACCTCGATATAGTAGCTACCGCCTGCGGGATCGACAACCTTGTTGAGGTGAGACTCATCACGGAGGAGGAGCTGCTGATTGCGTGCAATTCTCTCGGAGAACTCATCGGGATTCTTGAACTGAAGATCGAAAGGAAGTGTCTCGATTGAGTTAACGCCGGCCAATGCTGCGCTCATGGTCTCTGTCATGGAGCGGAGCAGATTGACATGTGCATCGTATATGGTCTGGTTGAACTGCGATGTAACGGCATGTACCCACATCTTGCAGCATTCCTCTTCTGCACCGTATGCCTTGACGATTTCAGCCCAAAGCATGCGTGCGGCACGGAATTTGGCAAGCTCCATGAAGTAATTGCTGGAGATACCCATATTGAATTTGATGCGTTCGGCTACCTCGCAGGGAGTCAAACCTGCTTCAGTCAGCATCGTCATCCATTCCGCACCCCATGCGAGCGCGTAGCCGAGTTCCTGAGTGATGTATGCACCGGCGTTGTTGAGCATATATGAATCTACCGCGAAGCAACGCAGATTCTTTACGTCTTTGACAACGTTGTAGAGGGCAAGAGACGTCTCTTTGATATCTTTGGGGAATTCAAGACCTCTCTTGAGGAGACGCTTGAAAGGATTGAAATCGATAGAACCTCTGAATTCAGTGGCCGCCTCCTGCTCAATGATTGCTGCTACCATAAGTTCAGCAACTTCGACAGCTTTACCGGGACAGCATGCCACATTGACCTCAGTCTTCTTCAGGTCAAGGCCTTTAAGGATTTCGGGAAGCTGATCGGGAGTGAGGTCACCACAGAGACAGATACCCACGGATTCCACGCCGCGATCAATTGCATGGCGTGCGTTAGCCAGAATCTCTTCGGCGGTCGCGCCCTGGATCTGCTGACGGATCAACCAGTCGTTGTTGTCGCGGGTGCCACGTACATAGGGGAATTCACCGGGAAGGGTGCCGAGTGTGGGCAGACCCTCGAGATCCTCTTTGCGGTAGAACGGCATTACATTGAAGCCCTCATTGGTGCGCCATACTAATTTCTTGTTGAAGTCCGCACCTTTTAGGTCGACATTGATTTTCGCCATCCACTCGTCTGTAGAAATCGGCGGAAACATGTCAAAAAGATTCTCTTTTTTGTTTGCCATAATGAAATAGCTGATATAGAATGATGTTGTGTAGTATTAGATTAGTAGAGGGAAACGATGGAGCTGAAGTTTGCTCCAAATTCCGTTACAAAGATATGAGATTTGCGTCAAACGTGAAATTTTTTTTGGCTAAAAATCCATAAATATGTTTATAAACATAGTTTTCACGTTCAGAGGGTCATCGTTTAACCTTTGTTTGGGTGTGTATCCCCCGATTTATTTCAAGCATTTGTCCGTGCACCGAACCGTTCTGGCCGGGAAATCCTCTACAAGTTTCAGATTGTGGGTGGCCATGAGCACAGCATGTCCGTCGGACGCGAGACGGTGAAGCAGCTTCACAATCTGGTATCCGGTCTGAGGATCAAGATTTCCTGTCGGTTCGTCGGCTATGATTAGTTCCGGCCGATTGAGCAACGCCCGTGCAATCACGATTCTCTGTTGCTCTCCCCCACTCAGCTCGTGGGGCATCTTGTAACTTTTGTTCGTCATGCCGACATCTTTCAGCACTTCCTCTATTCGCTCCTCAATCTCATGTTTCTTTTTCCAACCTGTCGCTTCGAGCACAAAGCGGAGATTGGCCGCTACGGAGCGGTCTTGCAGCAATTGGAAATCCTGGAATACAATTCCGATTTTTCGTCTCAGATAAGGTATCTTTGACTTTTTTAGCTTGGTGAGATCAAATTCAAGTACCCGTGCTTCCGTGGCTGTCTTAATCGGGACATCGGCATACATAGTCTTCATCAGTGAGGATTTACCGCTTCCCACGCGCCCTACAAGATAACAGAATTCACCTTTGTGCAGGCGAAAATTGACATCTTTCAACACTTGTCTTTCGGCTCGCTCAATGGAGACTCCACGGTAATCTATCAGCACCTCTCCATTCGCTTCCGGGATAACAATATTATTGGCGGAACCGTCTGCGGTAGAAGTGTCGTTGTGGGTATCCTCTATTTCGTATAAGGAATCGTTGTCTGTCATTGTCATGAAGAGTCCAATGTGAAAAGTCGCGGTGGTATGAAAATTTTAGTCCCGCATACAGGTTGGCTCTGAATGCAAAATTACACATTCTTCGGTAATTCTGCAAATGAATGGTAAAAATAAAAAATCAGGTGGGAGGGCTTGTGAAAGCCTCCCACCCTCATATATACTGGTTCAGACCGAAATATCAGTCTTCAGTGTGACTTGCTGCATATTCCTTCAGCAGGCGTTCCTGCACATCTCCGGGCACGAGCTCGTAGCTGTTGAACTCCATGGAGAAGCTGCTCCTGCCTCCGGTCAGCGAGCTGAGCGTAGTGCTGTAGGAACTCATCTCTTTCAGCGGAACGCGAGCTTGAAGTTTATAGATTCCATTCTCCGAATCCTGGCCCATTATGATGCCACGGCGCCCATTCAGGTCGCTCATTACATCACCCATTGTGTCGCCTGATGTGAGTACCTCTACATCGTAAACAGGCTCCAGAATCTTGGGATTTGCGTTTCGGAAGGCTTCAGAGAACGCATTGCGTCCGGCGAGACGGAACGAAATTTCATTGGAATCAACCGGATGCATCTTGCCGTCATATATCATGACACGTACATCTCGGGCATAGGAGCCGGTGAGCGGACCCTGTTCCATACGGTCCATCAGACCCTTTACGATGGCCGGAATGAATCGTGCGTCGATCGCTCCTCCGACTATGCAGTTATAGACTACCAGTTTGCCACCCCATTCAAGAGGAATTTCCTGCTTGTCGCGTACATTGAGTTTATACTCCTGATTGCCGAATTTATAAGTGTCGGGTTCAGGCATTCCCTCGGTATAGGGTTCGATGATCAGGTGTACCTCACCGAATTGTCCGGAGCCGCCGCTCTGTTTCTTATGACGATAGTCTGCACGCGCGGCTTTGGTGATTGTCTCACGATAGGGAATTTTGCATTCCACAAATTCAATCGGGAGTTTTTCATTGTTTTCTATTCTCCACTTCAGTGTGCGGAGATGGAATTCTCCCTGACCTTTGACTATAGTCTGTTTGAGTTCCTTGCTTTGTTCAATCACCCATGTCGGGTCTTCGGCGTGCATTCTGGTCAGGATGCCGGCCAATTTCTCTGCATCCGCTTCATTTTTCGGGCGGATTGCGCGCTGGTATTTAGGTTTCGGATATTTGATGAAATCAAACTGATATTCACATCCCTTTTGGTCAAGAGTATTACCTGTGCGTACATCCTTGAGTTTTACGGCAGCTCCGATATCACCGGCCTTCAATGTGTCGATGGAGGAACGGATTTGGCCACATACTGTATAAATTTGCGCGAGGCGTTCCTTGCTTCCACCTCTTGATACATTCTCCAGGTCATCTCCGGCTTTAAGTGTTCCACTCATAACCTTGAAGTATGAGACCTCTCCGATGTGAGGCTCAACACTTGTCTTGAAGAAGAATACGGACAGAGGCCCATCTGAATCAGGATGTACTTCTTCTCCGGTGATTGTCTTGGGTGCCGGCATTTCGTCGACAAAGGGACATACATTACCCAAGAATTCCATCAGACGACGCACTCCCATGTCTTTAGCGGCACTCAGCACCACAACAGGATAGATGCTCCGGTCGACGAGACCCTTTCGGATACCCATACGCAGATCATCTTCTGTAAGCGGTTGATCATCGAAGAATTTTTCCATCAGCGATTCATCATTTTCCGCCGCCGCCTCGCGTAGTTTATGGTTGAGCTCAAGGGCTTTCTCCATCTGGTCGGCCGGGATTTCGGAGATTACGGGGGCTCCTCCTTCCGGTTTCCATTCGAGTTTTTTCATGATCAGCACGTCAATGATGCTGCTGAAACCGGGTCCGGATTCCAATGGATACTGGATAGGTACGACTTTGTTGCCGAAGTGTTCGTACATCTGTTCCATTACATTCTCATAGTCTGCCTTCTCGCCATCCATTTGGTTGAGGGCAAATACTACGGGTTTTTTGAGGGCTGAGGTTGTGCGGAATATATTTTCTGTGCCGACCTCCACGCCATATTCAGAGTCTATGAGGATTAACCCGAGGTCGGTCACACCCAGTGCGGTGTAGGCGTTACCGATGAAGTCGTCTGCTCCGGGACAGTCGATGATATTGAGCTTCTTATTGTTGAACTCCGCGTTAAATACTGTGGAGAAAACTGAATAACCATATTCCTTTTCTACGGGGAAATAGTCGGACACCGTATTCTTGGCGTCGATGGTCCCGCGACGGTTGATCACCCCACACTCGTAGATCATGGCCTCTGCGAGTGTGGTTTTCCCGGAGCCCTTTGAACCGAGAAGGGCAATATTCTTAATTTCGTTTGAATTGTAAATCCTCATGTCTGTATAGATTTCAGGGTTAAGTTGTCATCTGTTTCTGAAGCCTTCTTCTTTAATTGATTTTAAAGTAGTATGAGCTTCTTTTGAAATTTGTTGCAATTTAATCATTATTTCCCAATTTATCGATATTTTTTTACATGTTGTGAAACATAATCATGCAACATGACCCGATTTCTCGCAATCCCACTCTTAAACTTTATTCTCGATTTATTGGTTGTAATTTTAGGACAAGTTCCACTATAACACATTATATAGCATATGAGTAGTTCCACATGTTGGCGCAGAAATCTGAGATTGCTCAAGGGTTGCTGTGCTGCTATTCTCCCCTTCTATACATTCCTGACCGCTAATGCTGATTCAGGAATCTCCTCAAGTATTTTACTTGCGGATTCTCTGCCTCAAAGATTTCAGACAGAAGAACTGAAGGATATCCCCATGCCTGATTCGGATACTTGGTGGGAGGCATTCGATGATACTGTTCTCTCATCTTTAATCAGCGCGGCTGTAGCGAATAATTATAATCTTCGGGCTGCTTTAAAACGCATTGAAGCCTCCCGCCAGATGCTGAGGAGCACTTACTCCGCCTACTACCCTACTCTCGGAGTCTATACAGGGCTTGATTTCAATAAAGATTCCGATAGAGAGAAACTTCCGTATGTGAAGGAGCATGATAATTCCTCGTTCAATATCGGCACGACATTAAGTTGGGAGATTGATATCTTTGGTCGCGTAGCTGAGAAAGCACGTGGAAGCAAAGCTTCAATCAATGTAAGTAGATTGGAATATGAAGGGATGATGCTCTCTATCGCGGCTGAAATCGCGACAGATTATTCAGAATTAAGAATGTATCAGAGGCAACTCAACATGGCCCGGATACATCTTGCTTCTCAAACGGAGATGTTACGCATTGTCGAGGCCAGATTTGAAGCCGGTCTGGTTTCGAAGCTTGATGTGGCTCAGGCACGTAATACCCTTAACTCCACTCGGCTCATGATACCCGGTCTCGAGGCAAACATAATTACGACTCGTAACGCCATCGCGACTCTATGCGGTCTGAATGAGGAGAAAATAAGCAATATGATTGATGAAGATACTACTCCGAGTGTGGTGACTCCCCCCGGTATAGGTACTCCGGCGGACTTGGTCAGGCGCCGTCCTGATGTAGCCGAGGCAGAACAGCAAATTGAGGTGCTTACATCCAGTCTGGGAGTAGCTAAAAAGGAGTGGCTTCCTACTCTTACGGTTAATGCTACCGCTGAAACCTCAGCCCATTCTTTCGGGGATTTATTCGGATTCCGGAGCATGCATTATTCAGTTGAGCCACAATTAAGCTGGACTATATTCGATGGTTTCTCACGTCAAGCAGGAATAGCCGAGGCCAAAGCTGAACTTGAGGCTCAGATTGATTCGTATAATATGACTCTCCTCACGGCAGTGCAGGAAGTCAATAACGCCATTGCTTCGTATGAATCGGCTGTGAGGGAAGTGGAACTTTACAAGGAAGTTATCAAGGATAGTCAGGATGTGCTTAATCTTGCGACTGAGCGATATAAACTCGGCCTGACCGATTTCTCTGATGTGGCTACGGCTCAAATTTCTCTTCTGAGCCAACAGACCTCTTATGAAAGTGCGTCGGCTAATTGCTTTAATACGGTCGTGGCTCTTTATAAAGCCCTTGGTGGAGGATGGAGTAATAAATAACAATGCCTAAATATTGAAATAAAAGCTATGGATAAACATATGATTAAAGCCGGCAATCTTACACTCGGTCAGTTGCAACGTAACTGGATATTTGTCTTATGTATTTCACTTGGTCTTTCTGCCGGATGCGGTCGTAAAGACGCTGCCACTCAGGAAAAGAAAATCGCGGAAGTGGAAGTCGCATTACCGATGGAGCAGGATTCTGTGATTACTTATACATCCTACCCCTCTACACTCCAATCAAGAAGTCAGGCGGATGTGGTGGCAAGAGTCAATGGACAGCTTTTAAAGAAATCCTTTGAGAATGGACAGTATGTCAACAAGGGGCAAGTGTTATTCTCTATAGAGCCTACATTGTATCAATCCTCGGTAAATGAGGCCAAAGCTCAAGTCAACTCTGCTTTGGGACAACTGGACTATGCCGAAAAACATCTCGCCGCTCTTGAGCAAGCCTTTGATGCAAACGCAGTTTCAGAGATGGATGTGATTCAGGCACGCAGCTCCAAATCTCAGGCTGAGGCAGCGGTCAATCAGGCAAAGGCCGCACTTACTACCGCTGCGACACGTCTCGGCTATTGCTCGGTTACCGCCCCGGTTTCAGGTCGTATAACCTCCTCCACATTTGATGTCGGCGCATATATAAATGGTGACGGTGCTCCCGTTACTCTTGCCACAATTTACGATGAAAAGGATCTTGAAGTCCAATTCAGCATCACGGATTATGAATATGCGGCCATATCAACCCGCGCAGATGGTTTCCGTAATCCTGTTTATCGTAATATTCCGGTCTATATTACATCCTCGGATACTCCTGATGTCAATGCTCCCTCTGTCAAGGCGGATCTTACATATGAAGCTCCATCCGTTAATGCATCGTCCGGTAATATTCTTTTAAAGGCTAAGATACTTGGAGACACCGAAGGTCTGCGTCCCGGTATGTATGGTAGAATCATGTTGCCCACGGGTGTATCCAAGAATGCGATACTTGTCAGAGATGCCTCTATATCCACCGATCAGCGTGGCAAATATCTATACGTGGTTAATGATTCAAATAAGGTTGTCTATACTCCCATTGAAGTAGGAGAACTTTATAATGACACACTGCGTCTCGTCACTAAAGGACTTGGTCCGCATGATCGATATGTGACCCGCGCGATGATAAGCGTCCGCAATGGAGAAACCGTCCGACCGGTAATGACCGGCAGTAAAAATTAATAAACGTAAGATTATGTTTTCCAAGTTTTTTATTGATCGGCCTATTTTCGCCACGGTGCTTGCTATTCTCATGGTGCTTGCAGGCGCGATGACGGTGTTCACTCTTCCGATCGCGCAATATCCTGATATTACTCCCCCGACAGTGATGGTCTCGGCATCTTATCCGGGTGCTGACGCTACCACGGTGGCTCAGACTGTGGGCGAGCCTATAGAACAGCAGATAAATGGTATCGAAGGGATGCTGTATATGAGCAGTAACTCCGGTTCTGACGGCAGCTATTCTCTTACCGTCACATTTGAGAATGGCACGGATCTTGATGAAGCGGCTATCGACATTCAAAACCGTATGCAGGAAGCGAATGCCCAGCTTCCGACTGTAGTGAAGGAAGAGGGTGTGAGCGTTTCAAAAAATTCCTCCAATCAGGTGCTTTTTCTTGCCCTTCAGGCCCCGGATGACTCAGGCTACGATGCGCTGTATCTGACGAACTACGCCCAATTAAACATTATTGACCCATTATCGAGAGTAAGTGGTGTTGGAGGAGTATCGGCATTTGGTGGTGGTGAATATAGCATGAGAATATGGCTTGACCCCGAATTGATGGCGGCTCGCGGATTGACGCCTGCGGATATTGAAACAGCCATCCAGGCTCAGAATATGGAGGTGTCGGCAGGAAGCGTAGGTGATCCCCATAGCGGTAAAGCTGAGTTTGAATACTCTCTGGTGAGTCATGGACGCTTAACAGATGTCACAGAGTTCGGGGATATCGTCGTGCGCTCCGGAGCTGATGGCATTATCCGTTTAAAGGATGTCGCCAAGGTTGATCTTGGAAGTGAAAGCTATTCAAATGTTGCCCGTCTGAACGGGAGGCAGGTATGTCTCATTGGTGTCCAGCAGCTACCCGGTGCGAATGCTCTTGATGTGGCAGATGGCGCTTTGGCCGAGATGCAAAGACTAAGTAAATATTTTCCGGAAGGTGTCACATTTAAGGTAGTTCAGAACTCTACTGACTTCGTTCGTGCGTCACTGGATGATTTGCTTACGACATTTTTGCTTACATCGCTTATCGTGATGATTGTCATCATGATATTTCTGCAGAACTGGCGTGCTGTAGTGATTCCAATGATAACGATTCCCGTGTCGCTGATAGCTACCTTCGCGGTGATGAAACTTATGGGTTTTTCACTTAATACATTGACTCTTTTCGGTCTTGTTCTTGCGATTGCCATTGTTGTCGATGATGCCATAGTCGTTGTTGAGGATTGTTCTCGTATTGTTGATAAGGGTGAGCTTAATTCCAAGCAGGCAGCTATAAAAGCAATGAACGAGCTGACGGGGCCGATTATTGGCGAGGTACTCGTTTTAATGTCGGTATTTATTCCCACTGCATTTATTTCGGGTATCACGGGACAGCTTTATAAACAATTCGCATTGACGATCGCTGTTTCAACAGCTTTTTCAGGCTTTAACGCATTAACCCTTACACCTGCCCTGTGCGCTCTTTTCCTTACTCCCAGAAAGCAAACCAAGTTCATTCTTTTTGTGTGGTTCAATAAATTCTGGAGCAAATGTGAGGCTTTATATGAAAAGGTGATTAATGGAATGCTCGGGCATCCCGTTGTTTCGTTAATTGTTTTCTTTATTCTCGCCGGTATAGGCATATGGGGCTATATAGTTTGGCCATCAAGCTATATTCCTTCTGAAGATATGGGTTATTTCATGACGAGCATTCAACTTCCTGAGAATGCATCCCTCGAACGCACAGATAAAATCGTCAATGGACTAACTGAAAAGATTATCAAAGAAGTCCCCGGTATCGCTGATGTCAATTCAATCAGCGGTTTCTCCTTTCTTGCTGATGGAGCGGGTTCGAATCTCGCGATATTGATGATCGAACTCAAGCCATGGAAGGATAGAAACTCTGATGAAGGAGTCGACCGCCTGATGGCGATGACAGATGAAATCGGTGCACGATATTTTCCGGAAGCTCAGATTTTTTCAGTTAATCCTCCTGCCATCCCCGGACTTGGTGTTTCCGGAGGTTTACAACTTCAGTTGCTTGATATCAATAATTACGGAGCAGCCGAGATGGAGAAAGCGATTGCTGCCATTCAGGAGGCTGCATCCCATGATAAGAGGATTGCATCCGTCACATCGATGTATCAAGGTGAGGTGCCCCAATATGAACTCAAGGTCAATCGCGACAGAGCCACTGCACTCGGTCTTGATCTTGCTGACGTTTATTCCGCTATTTCCTCCTATCTCGGCAGTAACTATGTCGATGACTTCATGATTTTTGGAAAGTCTTTTCAGGTGATTCTTAAAGGTGACGCAGCCAGCACCCGCAACACGGAGAGTTTACGTCAGATTTCGGTTAGGAATTCTGATGGAGAGATGGTGCCTCTTGAAGCTTTCACATCTGTAGTGCCGATAATGGGTCAGAGTTCCGTCAGCCGTTACAACATGTATACAACCGCATCCATTACAGCAAATGCCGCGAAGGGTGTGAGCTCCGCAACGGCAATTGAGGCAATGGAGGAAATCGTTAGGGAGGCTGTAGGAAATCACTACTCTTACGCTTGGACCGGGGAGGCATATCAAGAAACACAGGCGTATACGACCATTTCCTTTGTATTTGTGTTTGCAATTATCATGACGTTACTTGTCCTTGCCGCGCAATATGAGAGTTGGACCGATCCTATAGCTGTCATATTAAGTATGCCGGTGGCTATAATGGGCACCGTGCTTGGATGTATTTTTATGAGCCAAAGCGTCAGCATCTACACTCAGATCGGATTAATTCTGCTATTAGGTATGTCAGCTAAAAATGCTATTCTAATCGTTGAATACGCGATGGACTTCCGGAAAGCGGGAGTGCCTATACGTAAGGCGGCTCATGATGCCGGCGTGATACGTTTCCGTCCGATTATGATGACAGCTTGCGCTTTTGTATTCGGAGTTCTCCCTATGATGTTTGCGACAGGTGCCGGCGCCAATAGCCGCAAAGCGTTAGGCACAGCTGTTGTATTCGGGATGGCGTTGAATGGACTAATCGGTACTATTTTCGTTCCTGTCTTCTGGGAAGTATTGCAACGTTTCAATGAGAAATATTTATCAAAGATATTTCCACCAAAATCCGGAATACTTCCGAACGCAACTACAGATGAATCCGGAGCGGCTTCAGTGTAAGACTTTCATGTAAGCTATAAAATACGGGAGCGACCGATATATTACCCTCCGGTCGCTCCCGTAGTAATTTCAAGCCTCCCACCCTTATGGTAATAATAAAAAACTGCCCATACTCTTATCTAAGAGTATGGGCAGTTAATCGTAAGGTAGAATTTCCTCAAGGGGAATCTATTCAGTCAAATCAGATCCAGCGGACATATGCGAAGTCCATGCGGTGAGGCAGTTCCGCATTCTTCGGATACATACGCAAAGCGTAGCGGAACATGCCGGCTTCTTTAATCTTCAGCTTGAGAGAATATGTGAATATGTCGCCCTCCTTAGAAACAATCTTGAGATCCTGGGTGCCGTCGAAAGTGCTTTCGCCGTCATGGTCGCGATAGTAAACGAGTTCTACACCGATTGAATCGCCAAGACCCTTGGTGTCAATCTTACAGCTTACCTCAAGATCTGAGCCGGTTGTGAGGGGTGAAGTCACCACGTCGTTGTAATCTACGCTCAGAACCTGCACATCGAACCACTTGGATACGACCTCCTCTTTCCATGCTACGATCTCGCGAGCTTTAGCGAAATCATGAGCTGCGAGCTTAGCCGCACGCTTTGCTTCCGGCTTGTAGAAACGAGAGATATAGTCATCAAGCTGACGCTTCATAGTGAAAATCGGAGCGATATGACCGATTGAACGCTTGATATACTGTATCCATTCGGGGCTGTAACCCTTGTAGTTCTTGTTGAAATACAACGGGATAATCTGGTTCTCCAGCATAGAATAGATAGTAGCTGCGTCAAGCTGGTCCTGCTGAGCGTTGTCGGTGTATGTGATCTTCTCTGTCAATGCCCATCCGGCCTCTTCATCGAGCTTGTAGCCCTCATACCACCAACCGTCAAGCACTGAGAAGTTGAGGACACCGTTCATTTCGGCCTTCTCGCCGGAAGTGCCTGATGCCTCAAGAGGACGCGTAGGAGTATTCAGCCAGATATCAACGCCGGTGACAAGGCGTTTAGCCACAATCATGTTATAGTCCTCAAGGAAGATGATCTTACCCTGGAATTGCGGCATCTTGGAAATCTCGACGATACGCTGAATCAGGCCTTGTCCTGCTCCGTCAGCCGGGTGAGCCTTACCTGAGAAGATGAACTGAACAGGATACTGCTCATTGTTCACAATCTTAGCCAAACGATCAAGGTCAGTGAAGAGAAGATGAGCACGCTTGTAGGTTGCGAAGCGACGGGCGAAACCAATGATAAGAGCGTTCGGATTAATCTTGTCAAGGATCTTGACAACTGCCGAGGGATCGCCCTGATTCTTGAGCCATTTCTCCTTGAAGTCTTTCTTTACGAAGTCGATGAATTTATTCTTCATCGTCATTCGCATATTCCAGATTTCGTCATCACCTACCTCGAAGATTCCCTTCCAGGCTTCGGGATTTGACTGATCCTCGAATACTTCAGGACCGAGTTTCTCTGCATAGAATGCTTTCCATTCGCTTGCCGCCCATGTGGGCATGTGGACACCGTTTGTCACGTAACCTACGTGAGACTCTTCGGGGCTGTAGCCCTTCCAAATTCCCGCAAACATCTTTTTCGATACTTCGCCATGGAGCCAGCTTACACCATTTGCTTCCTGACAGGTATTGAGGGCGAAGACGCTCATTGAGAAGCGTTCGTTGGTATCGGGATTCTCGCGACCCATATTGATAAGGTCGTTCCAGGAGATACCGAGTTTAGCGGGATATTCTCCGAGATATTTGCCGAAGAGGCTCTCCTCGAAGTAGTCGTGACCTGCGGGTACGGGAGTATGTACGGTGTAAAGCGAGGTTGCGCGTACCATCTCCAGGGCCACGTTGAAGGGGAGGTGATCCTGCTGCACATAATCCACCAGACGCTGGAGATTAAGGAGTGCGGCGTGACCTTCGTTGCAGTGGTAGAGATCAGTCTTGATGCCGAGCTTATTGAGCATGAGCACACCACCGATACCGAGCAGATACTCCTGCTTGATACGATTCTCCCAGTCGCCACCGTAGAGTTTATGTGTAATCTGACGGTCGAACTCAGAGTTGCGGTCGAAGTCGGTGTCAAGCAGATAGAGCTTCATGCGGCCAACGTTAACACGCCATATGTGAGCGTAAACAATGCGGCCGGGATAAGGCACCTCAAGCACCATGGGCTGTCCATTCTCATCGAGCACCTGATCGATAGGAAGCTGCTCGAAATTCTGGGGCTCATAGTTAGCCACCTGCTGACCGTTGATAGAAAGGCTCTGTGAGAAGTAGCCGTAACGGTACAGGAAGCCTACGGCTGTCATGTTGACACGGCTGTCGGAAGCCTGCTTGATATAGTCACCGGCGAGCACACCAAGACCGCCGGAGTAGATTTTGAGACAGTTGCACAATCCATATTCCATCGAGAAATATGCCACAGAGGGGATGTCATTGTGCATGGGTTGCTTCATGTAGGCTTTGAAAGAATCATAGACGAGGTTGATTCTGTCCATGAATGCCTTGTCGTCCAGGATCTCTTTCAGACGCTCATAGCTGATCTGCTGAAGCAGCATAACGGGGTTCTCGCCCACTTTACGCCAGAGGTCGTGGTCAATGTCGCGGAAGAGGCTCTTGCCTTCGCTATTCCATACCCACCAAAGGTTCTTGCTCATTTCCTCCAGGGGGTTGAGCTGTTTGGGAAGCTCAGTTGACACAGTGATATTGTGCCATGTGGGCTGATTGGAATTACTTACTTGAAGTTTCATATTTTGGTTATTAGTTGAGATTTATTAATTTATTTGGTTGCCGGAATCAATATTTACGGAGACGCCGGCTCCCTATGTTAAGCCTTATGACGTTTTAAGACATTTGAGAGTGCGATATCAAATGCTTTCTCATAATCTTTTATGAAGTATTGCCAGTCCGCTTTCCGGGCTGTAGCGGCGGCTGCCGAGCGAGCTTTCTGAATCTCATTGGAGGATTGCTCCATATACTTTTCGGCTGCCTCAGCGATACCCTCGCAGGATGCAGTATAGTTTCTATCGGTGCGAGGAAGCACGAATACCCCTGTCTTGTCAAGAGAATTCGTGAAATTGGAAAGCACCCATTGTCCGAATCCCGCTTTATCGGTGGTGATGGTCGGTACCCCGAAAGCCACACTTTCCAACGGTGTGTAGCCCCATGGTTCATAATATGAGGCGAAAACAGTCAGATCAAGCGCGGGTAAAAGATCGTAATATCCGATGTTTACGATGCCGTCATTCCCGTCAAGATAACAAGGAACATATATGATTTTGACGTTCTTCCCACGTTTTGAGTCACTGAGTTCGCGCAGACGACAGCAGACGCTGTCAGAGTCCTCATTATTAAGACGATGTGTGAGATAATCGACTGCCGGCTGATCATGTCCGTCATGATAAAGATCCATCAAGAGTTCACCGGATGGCTCTTTCACCCATGCGGGGACAAGCACGAGTGCTAAGATATCCTGATCTTCCTTAGTTACTTTTTCACCAAGGGTGATCATTGAATCGATATAAAGGTCAAGTCCTTTGTTGCGGTATTCGTTACGTCCCGAGGTGGCTATAATAAAAGTGCTGTCAGAATATTTTTTACCCGTCAACGCTTCAGCGATTTTCAGCAGACGTTCACGCCCGCTTTTACGTTGCTGGTTGTATGTGCGCTGACCCGGTAGGAAATCAGGTTCAAAGCCGTTGGGAGTTACGACCTGAGGAGTGATACCGAGGAGTTGTGTGCATTCGCGAGCGGTCACTTCGCTGACAGTCGTGAAACAGTCGGCATTGTGAGCGGCCGCTTTTTCAAGGGAATGTTTCGACTCCATATTGAGCTCGCGGGCCATCTGGTCGCCATCGTAGCCATCAAAATATTCGTATAGAGCTTTGCCGTTGCCGCATATGGATCGACCGATGCTTGTGGCGTGTGTTGTGAATACGGTAGCGATAGATGGCATCTCGCTCTTTAGCCAAAGGAGACCCATGCCTGTTGTCCATTCATCAAAATGGGCTACAGTTCTACCCTTCTCCCCTTTCAAGTGCTTTGTTAATTCCTTTATGACAATTGCCGAGGCAACGGCGAAGGCACAAGCCTCCTCATAGTCGCCGTATGCGTGAAGGGAGTCAACACCATATTCATTCCACATCCGGCCGTAAATCTCATTGAGGTGGCCCATGAGATGCTGAAATTTCACAAGCACGACTATTGGGGAGCCGGGAATATTCCAGCGTCCTACACGGATTGTAATGTTTTCAGGGAGTGACAGGGAGGAAGCGGCACTCTTCAGAAGCGTTTTGCGTTCTACGAATGTGGGGGACGGATTCCGGTCTGACCAGACATCAGGACCAATGAAGATAAGATTGTCACCCAGCATTTTCTTGAGTTCCCGCGCTTTAGTGGAAAGCACTGTATATATACCGCCTATTTTATTGCAGACCTCCCATGAGGTCTCAAACAATAAATCAGGCTGTTTCAATTCTGAGGATTTCAGCATTTTAGATAAATTGTCGAATTTTACCTGCATACGGCGCTACCTGCGGGCGCCAAGCCAATGATTATAAGACATTGGCCTTGTGTTTATAGATTGCAAAATTAATAACTTTCTTTGAAATATGCAAATAATCATATGTTTAACACTCTTATTTAGCTTATGCTATCCTCTAAAATATGTTAAACCGCCCGACAGAACCTTTAATTTATGGTTAAAGGTTCGGTCGGACGGAATAGGTTGATGCTAAATTCTATATGAATTCTTGCCGTGATTTTTATTTGCAATCCATCGGACAACGAGGTTTGATTTGCTTGAAGAAGTCGTTGCCCTTATTGTCTACCAGGATGAACGCCGGGAAATTTTCTACTTCAATTTTCCAGATTGCCTCCATGCCGAGTTCGGGATATTCAAGGAGCTCAACATTCTTGATGCTGTCTTTGGCGAGGATAGCCGCAGGACCACCTATCGATCCTAGGTAGAAACCTCCATGCTTCTGACATGCATCCGTCACCTGCTGTGAGCGATTGCCTTTTGCAATCATTATCATTGAGCCACCGGCAGCCTGGAACTGGTCGACGTAGCTGTCCATACGGCCTGCAGTAGTAGGACCGAAGGAACCCGAGGGCATCCCCTCCGGCTTTTTAGCGGGGCCTGCGTAGTAGATGGGATGATTCTTCAGATATTCGGGCATGGGTTCACCTGCGTCGAGACGCTCTTTGATTTTTGCGTGGGCTATATCACGACCTACGATTATCGTACCCTTGAGTGAGAGACGTGTGGAAACAGGATACTTGTCGAGGTCGGCGAGCACCTCCTCCATCGGACGGTTAAGGTCAATCTCGATTACCTCTCCCTCACCGGCTTTGCGATACTCCGCAGGAATAAGTTCGCCGGGGAATTCGTCAAGCTTCTCTATCCAGAGACCGTCACGGTTGATTTTAGCCTTCACATTACGGTCGGCCGAGCAGCTTACGCCCATGCCTACAGGGCATGAGGCTCCATGGCGAGGTAGACGTACGACACGAATATCATGTGCAAAATATTTTCCGCCGAATTGTGCGCCTAGACCGAGGTTTTGGGCAGCCTCAAGCAGTTCCTTCTCCAATTCGATGTCACGGAATGCCTGGCCATACTCATTACCATGCGTAGGAAGAGTGTCGTAATATTTAGCTGATGCTTTCTTGACAGTGGCAAGATTCACTTCAGCCGAGGTGCCTCCGATGACAAATGCGATATGGTAGGGAGGACAGGCTGCCGTGCCGAGTGATTTCATCTTTTCGATAAGGAATGGCACGAGTGTCTTCTTGTTGAGAATCGCCTTTGTTTCCTGATATAGATAGGTCTTGTTGGCCGAACCGCCACCTTTCGCGATAAAGAGGAACTTGTATTCATCACCCTCTGTCGCGTGTATCTCGATCTGTGCCGGGAGATTGCAGCCGGTATTCACCTCGTCATACATTGTCAGGGGCGCGTTCTGAGAGTAACGGAGATTGTTTTCCGTATAGGTTTTATAGACACCCAGCGAAATCTTTTCCTCATCATCGCATCCGGTCCATACCTGCTGTCCCTTATATGCGGCGCATATGGAGGTGCCGGTATCCTGACAGAACGGAAGTACGCCTTTGGCTGCAACCTCAGCATTGCGAAGCATGGTCAGCGCTACAAATTTGTCATTCTCGGATGCTTCGGGATCGTTGAGGATCTTGGCGACCATCTCGTTGTGTTCCCTGCGGAGCATAAAGGAGCAGTTGTGTGATGCGACGTTGGCTATGACTGTGAGAGCCTCCGGGTCAACCACGAGCATTTCATGGCCGTTCCAATCCTCTACTTTCACATAGTCTTTAGTTATGAGCTGATACTCTGTCGTGTCTTTCCCGAGCGGGAAAGGTTCCTGATAATGGAATGGTTTAGTAGGCATTCTTTTTATGGTTTAGATTCTACTCGCGAAATTACAAAAAAAACTCCGACTAAAAAATTATCCCCGCTAAATTTTTTATCTCTACTATCTTCTGCCAAATATGTCATCATTTTGTGCCGGTCTCTCTTTATGATTTTTTAACTTTTATGGTTTTGTGGATTCCCTTAATCATTCCGTTTATGGATTTTTTTTGATAATTTTGCAAATTGGCAAAATCATTTCGTCATAAATCTTAAATAAGATGAAGTTTAAAGGATATATATATTGTCTTGCGGTGGCCATCGTAACTGCCGTCTGCTATTGTGCCACTCCGGACGCAGAGGCGG
Source organism: bacterium (assembly GCA_014802625.1). Classification (GTDB taxonomy): domain Bacteria; phylum Bacteroidota; class Bacteroidia; order Bacteroidales; family Muribaculaceae; genus Lepagella. The sequence goes on from JAAVBX010000023.1 coordinate 63,745, forward strand.
CGACACGGACAAAAGCGCGCACCACGTCATCAACCAAGAAGAAATCTTCTTCCAAGCGGAGAACTACGTCTTCTAAAAAGAGAACAGCTGTTTCTTCAAGTAGCAAGCGCACAAAATCCTCCGGGACGAAGAGAAGAAAATCCACTGCATCACGCACTCGCAAGTCGACACCGAAGAAGACAACTGTTTCGACTCCGGTGGAAAGACCTTCTGATGATCCTCTGACTTTGCAGGTCAATTCAGCGATTCTCGAATGGATGCCGAAAGATCAGAACCCCGGCGGACTCAGGGTGAACCGTGTGACTCCAAATTCCCGCCAAGGGACTGTAGGAATTTCTCTCAACGAGAATTTCACATACATGCCGGTCACTAAAGAGTTGATCAACGACATGACTAAAGTAGTGAGAAAGGCCCTCCCCGATTCTGTGGCAAATTATAATATCACACTTCATGTCGGAACACGAAACCTCGCATATTACATAAATAAGATCGACAAACTTCCGGCCCATTATCGCCACAATGTGCCTTTCGTGACTGCGCTGAATCCATATGTGCATCCCAAGAAGGGTATGGAGGGGGATATAATAGCTCTGTGGCATAGCCATGGTCGTTACTTCAAGGGTGGCGGCTGGCAATGGCAACGCGGTCTTCTGTTCCAATCGATTGAGGATACATATACTATGGGATATGTAATTCCTTTCCTTGTCCCGATGCTTGAAAATGCCGGTGCTTATGTCATGCTCCCAAGGGAACGCGACTATAACCGGCATGAGGTAATTGTCGATAATGACACCAATGATGGAGGTATGCTATTCTCCCAGACATCCTATATGGAGCAGAATGGGGCAAGAAAGTGGGAAACCGGAGAATTGGAGGGTTTCATTTATGACCTGCCTGATTTCCGTGATACGGAGAATCCTTTTGAAAACGGCAGTTACCGTCAGGTGACGACTATTAAGAGCGGGAAGCCATCCGTCGCAGGATGGTATGCCGATATTCCTGAAGATGGTGAGTATGCTGTGTATGTAAGTTACAAGACATTGCCGAATTCTACCGAGGATGCCCGTTACACTGTTAACTATTCAGGTGGCAGCAAGGAATTCAAGGTCAATCAGACTATGGGTGGCGGGACTTGGATTTATCTCGGGACATTCCCGTTGGAAGAGGGTTATAGCGCTACTGTACCCGTAGTTACCCTTACTAACGTTTCTGATAAGGAGGCCGATAAAATCGTTACAGCCGACGCTGTGAAGATCGGAGGCGGAATGGGTAATATCGCGAGATCCTCAAGCCGATCGGACATTTATTATGATCCGTCGACTCCGATACAGACTTCGGCGCCCGGCAGCTATAATGATGTGGATGAGGAAATCACTGACGATGATGATGAAGATGACGAAGATATTGCCGGGGATGCGGATCAAAGTGACGATGATGAGGATGATGTTGATGATACCGTAGACGAAGAGAGTGTAACTGTCATTCAACAACCTCAGACACCCTCCTATAATTCCGGCCGTCGACCCACTTTTGTGACTTCCGGTATGCCCCGTTATCTCGAGGGGGCGCGCTATTGGATGCATTGGGCCGGTTTCCCTGAGTCGGTCTACTCCCCTTTCCATGGCACTGATGACTATAAAGATGACTATACTTCCCGTGGACATTGGGTAAATTATCTTGCGGGGGGTTCACGTGTGTTGCCCGGTAAACCGGGTCTGAACATTCCTGTCGATATCTCTTTCGCGTTGCATTCGGATGCCGGTAAACGTGCTGATGATTCCACTGTCGGCACTCTCGGCATATACTATACTAATAATGGTGATGTATACGCCGATGGCACTCCCCGTTCTAATTCGCGTATGCTGACAGACATGCTTATGCGCCAGATAACCGGCGATATACGACGTACGTATGAGCCCAATTGGACTCGTCGTTCAATGTGGGACAAGTCGTATCTGGAAGCGCGGGTGGCAGAGGTGCCCACAACCTTGATAGAGATATTGAGTCATCAGAACTTCCGTGACATGCAATATGGTCTTGATCCAAACTTCAGATTCCTTGTATCCCGTGCCATTTACAAGGCTATGGCGCGGTTCATCAGCGAGCGAAAAGATCGTGAAGTTGTCATACAACCTCTCCCCGTGCAGGATTTCGCGATTACTAATGTCAAGAAGGGGCATTTTCATCTTACCTGGAATCCTACTCCCGATCCTATCGAACCTTCAGCGGTACCCAATAAGTACATTATACTTGAACGCACCGAGGGCACTCTTGGATTCCATAAAGCAGGTGAAACCACATCGACTCATTTCGATGTCAAGGTAAATGATGATTTGATACATTCATATAAGATTATTGCAGCGAATGACGGTGGATTGGCATTCCCATCCGAGACTCTCGCATTGAGAGAGAGTAATGAGGGGGAAACTGTACTGATAGTCAATGGTTTCAACCGGGTATCGGCACCGGGTCATTTCTCCACCGATGGAAATGCCGGATTTAAAGCAGAGGACGACTTCGGAGTGCCTTATATCAATGATGCCTCCTTCACAGGTTATCAGACAGAGTTCCGTCGCAATGCCGGCGAGTCGTTCGGACGTAGTTCCGGCAATTACATAGGTACGGTTGTGGCAGGCAATACGTTTGATTATCCTGCCGTGCATGGTGATGCGGTGGCTGATGCAGGTTATGGATTTGTCAGTTGTTCGGCTTCAGCTATAGAGAAAGGACTTGTTAAGCTTTCGAATTATGATATTGTCGATCTCATTCTCGGTAAGCAGAAAAAAACTACCATAGGCCGGGGTACAAGCGGAGTTAATTATACAGCTTTCCCCCGCGAGTTACAGGAGGTGCTGAGAAACTATATTGATCAAGGTGGTGCGTTGATTGTCAGCGGTGCCTATGTCGCAAGCGATTTGTTTGACGAGCGTTCAAATTCAGTAGACCATGCCTTTGCTGAAGACATACTTAAGGTCCGCCCCTCGAACTCGGCCGCACGTCCGCGTTCCGGTTCTCTCTCTACCTACGGGCTGGCATTGGGTAACAATGCCTTGAGATATTCAAATAATATCAATTCCAGCCAGTATATTGTAGAGAAACCGGATGTCCTTGAGCCTGTCAATCCCGACGGACAAGTAGTGATAACTTTCTCGGATACCGGCGATGCGGCTGCAGTGCATTCTAACGTCGGTAAAGGCAATGTGACTGTTATGTCCATACCGTTTGAATCTGTCAAAGATGCAGATGCCCGGACAAATTTGATGAAAGGCCTTCTCAATCTCGCAAAAAACACTTATTGAACTATCTTTTAGACGATACTTAATCCCCAGATATGAATATCTATAGATTCACAAATGTCGAGGCATTGAGAGAGGAAATTTTCCGCTCTCCGCTTGAACAATATATACTGGTCAGTTTGACTGACCGAGAGATAAATCTTGCCCCTCATGCCATCCGAAGGATGCGACAGGTGGCGGAGGATACCGATGTCACTATGGTGTACGCATGGTATCGTGAGGTTAACGAGGATGGATCGTTGCTTGATCACCCGTTGACACAGTATCTACCCGGCTCTGTCAGGGATGATTTTGATTTCGGTTCTTTCGTTTTGTTGAATGCTGCTGATGTGCTGACAGCAACGGAAGATTTCACACAAGAGGAATCCAATTATATCGACGGAGGGTGGTATGCCCTTCGTCTGCGTCTGAGTCAGGGCCGATTTTTTCAGATGCTTCCGGAATATCTCTATACTGTAAAAAGAGTTGATTACCGCAAGAGTGGCGAGAAACAGCATGATTATGTTGATCCGCGCAACATACGCTATCAGGCTGAGATGGAGGATGCCCTTTACCAGCATCTTTTCGAGGTCGACGCGTTGGCTCCCACTGAAAAGAAGACTCTTGTATTTCATGCTGACGACAATGTCAATAAGCCGGAAGCTTCCATCATTATTCCCGTTAAGAATCGCGTGCGCACAATCGGTGATGCCGTGAAGTCTGCCCTCTCACAGACGACGGATTTTGATTATAATGTTATCGTGGTGGATAATGCTTCCACTGACGGCACCCGAGAACTCTTAAAATCCATCGATGATTCTCGGCTTAAATTAATATTGCTCGACGGAAGCGAGAATCTCGGGATTGGCGGTTGCTGGAATGAGGCCCTGTTGTCTGAGGATTGCGGCCGATTTGCAGTGCAACTTGATTCAGATGATATTTACGCGTCGGATCAAACGCTGCAGACAATCGTAGACAAGTTCTACGAAGGTGGTTACGCAGTTGTTATCGGCAGCTATTTTATGACGGATTTCGACCTTAAGCCTATTCCCCCGGGGTTGGTGGATCATAGAGAGTGGACTGATGATAATGGTGCTAACAATGCGTTGCGCATAAATGGATTCGGTGCGCCACGTGCATTCGCCAGAGATGTGGCTCGTGAGATTCTCTTCCCAAATGTCAGCTATGGTGAAGATTATGCCATGTGTCTTCGTCTCAGTCGCGATTATGCTGTCGGACGTATATTTGACGGCCTCTATTATTGTAGGCGGTGGGATGGGAATTCAGATGCCTCCCTTCCGGTGTCTAAGGTGAATGAGCATAATGCATATAAGGATTTTCTCCGTACAAACGAGATTATCGCCCGTATCCATTATAATCAGCAACATCCTATCTCCGAAGTTGAGGAGAATGAATGACGGCACGTATGGATATGATGACTTTACTATCGGAAGCGCGTGACGTTCAAATGGAGTCTTGGCCTCTGGCGCGTGAGAATTATCTTTCCTTAGGCTCTACGGAGAGACGTGTATTTAAACTGGATGATTTTACCGGTGCCATACAATTCAATCCGGCAAGAGCTGTCTCCACCGGTGCATCGATAGATGCAGCCTCCATATCTCGTAGGCCCTGTTTTCTATGCGGTGCCAATCGACCTTTGCAGCAGAGTAGTGAAGAGATAATTCCGGGTTGGGAGTTCCTTGTGAATCCATATCCTATATTTCCTCTTCATTTCACGATAGTCTCCATGGAGCATAGGCCTCAGGATAGAATACCACTTGATATGGCTTCGATGGCGGAGAAACTTCCGGGAATGACTGTTTTTTTCAATGGAGCCAGAGCGGGAGCATCCGCTCCTGATCATCTGCATTGTCAGGCAGTGCCGACAGCCGAACTTCCTCTCATGCGTTATCTTGAGGGTGGAGGCGATATTGATAAACTCCCTTTTATTGTATATTTTCGTGTGATCACACCCGATTTCGAGGGAATGCGACATTTGAATGAGATTGTGAAAATTAAAGGTAAGGATCGGACGACCGGAGAGGCCGATGCCCGCTTGGTAAATGCATACATGTGGATCGGGGCTGATGGACTGCTTCGTGTTTGTGTCATTCCACGTTCGGCGCATCGCCCATCATTTTATGATAATTCAGGAATGGAGGGTTACATGGTCAGTCCCGGAGCGATTGATATGGCCGGAGTAATGATTCTTCCCAGAAAGGAAGATTTCATAAGAATGGACGACGAGACTGTAAATCGTGTATATTCTGAAGTAGCCTTGCAAAAAATCACGGATAAATGAAGCATCCCCGATCTCCCTGGAGTTGGATCCCGACACTCTATATTGCCGAGGGACTCCCCTATTTCGCCGTTAATACACTGACGGTGCTTATGTATACGAATCTCGGTATGTCAAAAGGTCAGATGGCTTTTCTGACAGGATGGTTATATCTCCCCTGGGTCATCAAGCCTTTCTGGAGTCCTTTTATTGATTTGTTCAAGACAAAGCGCCTGTGGGTGCTTGCAATGCAGATCGTGATCGGAATCGCGATGGGAGGAGTGGCGTTATCTCTTTTTTCCTCTGTCTGGATCGCCATATCACTGGTTGCATTCTGGGTGATGGCGTTTGCATCGGCCACACATGATATTGCGGCCGATGGTCTCTATATTCTTGCGCTTGATCAACGTGAGCAAGCAGCGTATGTTGGAGTGAGATCGACTTTCTATCGTGTGGCCAGTGTTGTCGGACAAGGAGGTTTGGTTATGCTTGCCGGTTGGCTTGAAACAAGATACAATGATATTCCCAAGGCTTGGACTTTAACGTTCGGATTGCTTTCCATATTTTTCGGCTTGGTGGCGCTGTATCACACTTATTCCCTGCCGAAAGTAGCGTCTGATCATCCCATCCCTGGAGTTTCCACTAAAACGATTGCTGCGGATTTTCTGGATACCTTCGTGACTTTCTTCAAGAAACCGTATATCATATCCGCACTTGCCTTTATGTTGCTGTATCGATTGCCCGAGGCTCTATGTCTTAAACTTGTCCAGCCTTTTCTTAAAGATCCCCACTCACTCGGAGGTCTTGGTTTATCCACGACTCAGATTGGTCTGGTCAACGGTACGGTCGGAGTATTGGCTCTGCTCGCCGGTGGAATTGTGGGAGGAGTGGTAATTGCGCGTGGAGGTCTTAGGAAATGGATATGGCCGATGGCGGCTGCGCTGACTCTACCGTGTGTGGTCTATTGTTACATGGCGGCCGCATTACCCGATAATTTTATTCTTATCTCCACTTTAATCGGCATAGAGCAGTTCGGATATGGTTTCGGCTTTACCGCTTTCATGATGTTCCTCATGTATTTTAGCAAGGGTGAGAGTTCTACCTCGCACTATGCGTTCTGCACGGCATTTATGGCTCTGGGTATGATGCTACCCGGCATGTGGGCAGGATGGTTATATGAGAAATTTGATAATATGGACAGTGGCTCAGTATGGGATATAGTGGGTTGCCTGTTCCCCGGTATAGATAATCCGGGGTCGGCAGGGTATATCGGATTCTTTTTATGCGTTATGCTCTCCACTCTTGCTACATTCGCTGTCACTTGGCTTGTTCGCCGGAATATGCCCGATAAATCAATTACGACGGCGGTTGATAATGTGGAATGATATTTTTTTATTAATTTTGTAATTCATAAATCCAAGCATATGTACACAGCTTCAGAAAAGAAACGTGAAAATATTGCCGAATATATCCTGTATATGTGGCAGATAGAGGATTTAATTCGAGCGTATAATCTTGATATTGATCGTATTGATTCAGAAATTATCGCTCAATATCAAAATCTTACTGACACCCAAAAACGTGATCTCCATGAATGGTATGAATCACTGATAGATATGATGCGCAGAGAGGGAGTGGAAAAGCAAGGGCATCTCCAGCTGAACAAGAACACAGTTGCTACCCTTGATGAGCTGCATCGTCGTTTATTGGCCGACAATAAATTCGCGACATATGCGGCTGAGTTCTATAAGACTCTCCCCTACATAGTGGAGTTGCGTGCGAAAGCCGGTGACGCGAAAGCCGGTGAAGTAGAGACGTGTCTGAATGCCCTTTACGGCATATTGATGCTTAAACTGCAGAAAAAGCAAATTTCGGAGGAAACAATGGCCGCTATAAAACAGATATCCACATTTATGGCCCATCTCTCCAACTACTATAAGAAAGATTACAATAATGAACTTTTCTCCGATCAGGATTGATCGGAGAATTTGTATTTCACATAAGATAGTCCGATGTCTGACGAACTGAACAAAGAGATCGCAAGGCGACGTACATTCGCCATTATCTCCCATCCTGATGCCGGTAAGACAACCCTTACGGAGAAACTTCTGCTTTTCGGTGGCGCGATACATGTCGCGGGAGCGGTAAAGAGTAATAAAATAAAGAAAACGGCAACATCCGACTGGATGGAGATCGAAAAACAGCGTGGCATATCCGTGGCGACCTCCGTCATGGGATTTAACTACGGCGATTATAAAATCAATATCCTGGATACACCCGGTCACCAGGACTTTGCGGAGGATACCTTCCGTACTCTAACGGCTGTCGATTCTGTAATAATAGTTGTGGATGTCGCCAAAGGCGTTGAGACACAGACCCGGCGCCTTATGGAAGTCTGCCGTATGCGTAAGACTCCCGTGATTGTATTCGTGAATAAACTCGATCGCGAGGGTCGTGATCCTTTTGATATCCTCGATGAACTTGAATCTGAACTTAAGATACAGGTGCGCCCACTTTCATGGCCTATTAATATAGGTGCGAAGTTTAAAGGTGTTTACAATATCTATGAGCAGGGACTTGATCTCTTCACTCCATCGAAGCAAACCATCAGTGAGCGTGTAGAGATTCCGGATGTGAATTCACCGGAAGTTGATCGGCTCGTCGGTGAGGCTGATGCCGCCAAATTGCGCGAGGATCTTGAACTCATCGAGGGGGTATATCCTGAATTTGATGTTCAAAAGTATCTTGATGGAGAGGTTGCCCCGGTATTTTTTGGTTCTGCCCTCAATACATTCGGTGTTAAAGAACTTCTTGATTGTTTCGTGAAGATCGCGCCTGCTCCCCGACCTATAAATGCTGAGGAACGGCAGGTTAAACCTGAAGAGGAGACATTCAGTGGATTCGTATTCAAAATTCATGCTAATATGGATCCCAATCACAGATCATGTATAGCGTTTGTGAAGATATGCTCAGGAAAGTTTGAGAGAAATGTGAACTATCTCCATGTCCGGCAGGGGAAACAGATGCGTTTCGCCGCCCCCACTGCTTTCATGGCGCAAAAGAAGAATGTGGTGGATGAGGCATATCCCGGAGATATCGTCGGTATCCCTGATACCGGTAATTTCAAAATTGGCGATACATTGACATCAGGTGAGAATCTTCATTTCAAAGGTCTCCCCTCTTTCTCTCCTGAAATGTTCAAATATATCGAGAATGCCGATCCGATGAAGGCAAAGCAGCTTGACAAGGGAATCCGGCAGTTGATGGATGAGGGTGTCGCGCAGATGTTCACCAACCAGTTTAACGGTCGTAAAATAATAGGTACCGTCGGTCAGCTCCAGTTCGAGGTTATTCAATATCGTTTGCTGCATGAATACGGTGCGCAATGTCGATGGGAACCGATTAGCCTATATAAGGCTTGCTGGATTGAAAGTGACGATGAAGAGGCGCTGGCTGCATTCAAGAAACGTAAACATCAGTTCATGGCTACTGATAAGGATGGGCGCGATGTGTTTCTTGCGGATTCAAATTATGTGCTACAGATGGCTCAGGCGGATTTCCCAAAAATCCGTTTCCACACTACAAGTGAATTTTAAAGATATAGTCTAATTCTATTCTCCCCATGTTTTCCCTGACTTATATCCATCACGATTGTTTCCTTCTTCGCACACCCGAATTGGCCGTAGTGTTTGATTATTGGAAAGATCCGTTGGCTGATTCCGCCGGAATACCCCCTTTTCTCAAGGATTTGCCGGCGGACATACCTCTCTATGTCCTCGTAAGTCATTTTCATAAGGATCATTTCAATCCTGAAATTTTCCGGTGGGCTGACATGCGGGAGTCGGTGAGATATATAGTCTCACGAGATGTGGCTCGTAAAATTCGTTACCGTATTGAACCGTCCTCAACTTATAAAGGTAAACGATTGGATGACTCAAAAATCACTGTACTATCGAAGCTTGAGCAATTTTCGGATAATCTATTGACCGTCGATGCCTTTGGAAGTACGGATATCGGTAACTCCTACGCTCTTACGATTAAGAGTGACTCATTGACTGTTTTTCATGCCGGAGATCTGAATTGTTGGACATGGCGTGATGAGTCGACTCCTGAAGAGGTAGCGTCCGCTGAGAAGGCTTTCTTATCCGAACTCCACGCCATAGCTGCCTCTTTCGATAGTTTCGACATCGCTATGTTCCCGGTTGATTCAAGAATAGGCACCGGTTATGAGGAGGGTGCAAGAGTATTCCTGCGGAATTTTCGTGTCAAGCATTTTTTCCCGATGCATTTCGAGCTTGCCGAGGATGCCGCTGGACTCAGTCATCGTCATGCGGATGCATTGGCTTTTGAGAAATATTCTTCGGGATATGGTGAGCTGGTAGGATTGACAGCTCCCTATGACTGTTTTATGGATGATAGCGGAAAGTTGGCCTCCGATGGTTGTGATGTCGTATCGGAATTGAAGCGATCCTGGTATCTTTCTGCCGGTGATGTCAATGCCGAACGTCAGCTTTCTCTCCCGTTCCTCATTTCCCGACTTATAGAAATCTCAACGAATCATGCGAATATGCTGGGAATCGGAAACTCCGAGATGCCAAACAATCATTGCGGGTGGGTATTGTCCAGAGTCTGCGTGGAAATGAATGACTATCCTGCCGTCGATTCATTCTTCTCTATTTCGACATGGATTGAGAGCTGGAATCGCCATTTCTCAGAGCGTGCATTCAGTATCAATGATAATTCCGGACATGCCATAGGGTATGCTCGTCAGACGTGGATGGTACTTGATACCGAAACTCACGCTAATGCAGGTTTATCCGCTCTTGCATTTGATGAATCATATTTATCGCAAAGAGTCTGCCCTATAAAGAAGCAGGGTAAGCATCGTCTGATTCAACTTCCGGAGGAAAGACAGATTAACGACCGGCGATCAGTCGAGGCTACCGCACCGGTAAGATTCCATACATTCGGTTACTCTGATCTGGATGGTTATCGTCATGTCAATACGGTTCGATTTGTGGAGCTTCTGATGAATCAATTCACTTTGGAGGAACATGATACTCATTATGTGGCAAGAATTGAAATTTCATTTTTGAGCGAAGGCAAATACGGTAAGGTTATGGAGATTCTTCGTGTAGATTCGTGTGATTCCGATGATGATGAATTAATCTCAGAATTTATGATTCGTACAAAGGAGGAACATACCCCCGTGCTATATTCAAAAGTGATTTTGAAGCCCCGGCGCGGTCCTTACCCTTCCTTATGATATTTACGTTGGTTTATAGATGAAACGTTCCGCACTACATTGCGTTATACCATCTCTTGTGTTGCTGGCGGCCTGCAACCCGGCGCGTCATGTCCCGGCCAATCAATTCTTGCTCAATAAAGTGAGAATTGAACTTGACTCAACAGCAAAGAATATGGATACGGATGAACTGCAGACCTATTTGCGTCAGCAGCCTAACCATAAAATGCTATGGAGTGCGCGCACACGTCTCGGTGTCTACAACCTTTCCGGCCATGATTCTACGAAATGGTGGAACCGTTGGATCAGGAAAATTGGAGAACCACCTGTAATCTACGATCCCCGTTTAACAGCAGAGGGTGCCGGACAGATTCGGCAGGCATTGATTAATAAAGGGTATCTCTCTGCGAAAGTCGACACGTTGACTTGTACCGACAGTGTCAAACGTAAGGCAAATGTCACGTATAGGGTGCATGCCGGCATACCTCATACTGTCAGGACCTTCAATTGTGAGATTTCGGATTCAATTATCTCTTCAATCGTTTTGGCAGATTCCGCTTCCTGGACCATCAGGCCCGGGGATTTTCTCGATAGAAATCGTCTTGATCAGCAACGGCAAATTATTACGAAATCGATACGCAATCATGGTTACTTCTCTTTCATGACAGAGAACATCACGTTTGTGGCCGACACTGTCAGTGACTCCTATGATGTTGACTTGACGATGCGTATCAGTAACACTCCTCTGAAATCCGGTCTGGATAAAGATTTTACAGCAGTTAGGAAATATGTCATACGTGATGTAATTTATGTCACCGACTATAATCTTTCTGCAGGAAGCAATCATGAACGCTCGGCGGTGGATACCGTCGGCTACAAGGATATTAAAATAGTATATGGCGACAGCCGGTATCTCAGCCCGTCGGTTTTATATGAGAATAACTTTATCCGGGCCGGTCTGCCTTATTCGGAAGATGAGATTGACAGAACCTACAAGGCATTATCGAGGCTGGAAATCCTGAAATTTATCAATATCCGGCTGGAACCTGCCGGCACTGTCGGAGATATCGGCCTTTTAAATGCGTATGTACTTCTAACTCCGGGCAAAAGTCAGTCGATGAGCGTCGAGATTGAAGGTACAAATTCAGAAGGTGATCTCGGAGTGGCAGTGGGTCTCACCTATTCCCATCGAAATATCGGACATGGCTCAGAGACCTTCACCACAAAACTGCGTGGCGCTTATGAGTCAATCAGCGGTAACCTTGAGGGGCTGCTCCATAACCGCTATATGGAATATTCGGCGGATGTGGCATTGCAATTCCCCAAATTCAAGGCTCCTTTCCTCAAAGAGTCCTTTAAAAGAAGAATCAATGCTTCGACTCTCCTGAACGTCTCAATGAACTATCAGGAGCGACCTGAATATACCCGTATTGTGTCGACGGCCGGTTGGAGTTATAAATGGACTGAACCTCTCTCCAACAATCGTCATACGTTTACGCCAATAGATATCAATTATGTCTATTTGCCTCAATCGACAAATGACTTTATAAATCAGATTGCCCCGGATAATCCATTGTTGAGGTATAGCTACGAGGATCATTTTATAATGCGTCTCGGATATAGTTTCTATCATACCAACAAACGCCCTGAGACACCATGGCAGCGTCAGATTCAAAAGAACATCTATAATATCAGAGTCAACGCTGAGTTCGCCGGTAACTTCCTCTTTTTATTGAGCAGTATATTCCACCACAGATCTGACTTTCATGAGCACCCGTATAAGGTCTTTGGCATTCATTATTCTCAATATTTCAAATTTGACTCCGATTTTTCCTTTACCCATAGATTCGACAGCCGCCAGTCGGTAGCAACGAGAGTCGGTCTCGGTGTAGGTATCCCCTATGGCAACTCCGCTATTATGCCATTTGAAAAGAGATTTTATGGTGGGGGAGCGAATGGAGTCAGAGGTTGGGCTGTGCGTACTCTTGGACCCGGATCATTCAAGAGTATAAACAGTGTCAGTGATTTTATGGATCAATGCGGTGATATAAGATTCATAATGAGCGCTGAATACCGCGCGAAATTATTCTGGATTCTTGAACTCGCCGGCTTTATAGATGTTGGTAATATATGGACCATTCGTGATTATCCGAATCAGTCAGGAGGCCTGTTTTGTTTCAACTCGTTCTATAAGCAACTTGCCGCTGCTTACGGTGTCGGTCTGAGACTTGACTTCAATTACTTCCTTATCCGTTTTGATCTCGGAATGAAAGCCCATAATCCGGCTGAAGGTGAGCAACCATGGCCTCTTCTTCATCCTAAGTGGTGGCGCGACAGAGCATTCCATTTCTCTATTGGTTATCCATTTTAAAATTTTAAATCTATGAAATCTCTTGTTGTATTTGATCTTGATGGCACTCTTTTAAATACTATCGCCGATCTTGGAATGGCATGTAATCATGCGCTTGAGCAGATGGGTTATCCCCCACACCCTCTATCTGCATATAATTTCATGGTTGGAGATGGGATTAGAAAGCTTTTGGAACGTGCTGAACCTGATGCCGACCCCGCTACGATAGACAAATTGTTGGGATATTTCCGTGAATACTATGATGCTCATTGCACTGATCATACCGAACCCTATCCGGGCATACCGCAACTTCTTGATGATTTAGTCAAGAAGGGTATAAAAGTCGCCGTAGCCACTAATAAATATCAATCGGCCGCTGAAAGGATTATTCAACACTACTTTCCGCAGATTCCCTTCGTGGCGGTTATGGGACAGATCGATGGTCGTCAGACTAAGCCTGATCCTTCCATCATTTTCGCTATCCTCAATGACAGCCCTACTCCGAAGGCCGACGTGATGATGGTAGGCGACAGCGCCGTAGATATAGAGACTGCCCGACGTGCTTGTGTCGGTTCTGTGGGTGTGACGTGGGGATTTCGCCCTGTCAGTGAATTGCGTCGTGCTTATGCGGAACATATTGTCAGCAATCCTATGGAGATTCTCAAGCTCGCTACAGCTTCTTCTGCTGAGTTACCCTGATTCCAGTTGAGATAACTCTTCTTAAACCATTTCCGGAATGGCGTGTCATATTGATAAAAATCATATATACTCAATATCACGTAATGCTATGAGAAATTTAACTGTCAAAATATTCCTCATTCTCTCATGTTTCATGGGGATATCTTTCGGCTCTCCATTCGTAGCGGATGCGGCAACGGCTCCTAAGCGGAACTATAATTGCCGTATGCCCCACCGTGACAATAACGTATCGGGGCGGAAATATTCGTCACATCATCTCTTCGGCGATTTGGGACTTTCCCACCGACAAATCGACCGGCTTGATAAGAGCTATTCTAAATATTGTCGAGATATCGATAAATATATGCGTCAGGCTTCATCTGATCCGAGAAGAGCGGAATATTATCATAGAAATGCGTTGAAACGAGAAAACTCATTTTTGAATGAAGTGCGCCGTAACTTGAATCCCTCGCAATATCGTATTTTTGAAAAGAGATTCAAATCCTTGGTGCCACGTCATCAACCCAACAGTGCTCCACGTCCCGGTAGTGGTATCGGCCCTATGATGCCAGGCCCCGCACCAACTGTTATGACAAGGTAAACTCAAAATTCAATTGTTTCCTTAAAGATTGTTAAAATACCCATCTGTATTAAACTTTTTTGAAGTTTAAACGTCTTATATATAGAGAACATTGTCGTAGACATGTTTCCGTAAGGCATACCGGTGACGGCAGGCCAATAATAAAACAAGCTATCTTTACGACAAAAACGGAGTTTAGGATGCGTCCTGACTCCGTTTTTCTTTATTATGACTTTACACAATACAAAGAGACCGACAACTTTCGCGAAAGTTGTCGGTCTCTTTGTATTGTTCAGACTCAATGGTTTACATCATAACCTTGATCTTTGAGATACTGAAGTATCTGGTATTTGGTCGCATGATCGTAGTAATCCAGAATATGTGCTACCCAGTCGTTGGTAGTTGTGCCTCCGGCTCTTGTCGCATTGTAATGCTTTACAATCTCATCATACGATTCCAGCTCCTCCACCATCTTTTCATTGTCATCGCGATAGTGGTTCTTGTGGAACACCAATGATGACGGCTGTTTTGGCTTGAGATCCGGATGTTCACGAGGAATCCCTAATGCAAGACCGCAGACTACAAATACACCCTTCGGCAACTGCAGAAGTTCTGCCACGGCCTTCGGATCAACGGTACGCAAGTATCCGATACAGTTTGATCCAAGTCCGCAAGCCTGGGCTGCTACGACTGCGCTCATCATCGCTAATGAGGCGTCAATAACACCCAACATCACTCCATCCATGCAATTGGTGATTGCCGGCATTTGGAGACCTTTCTTTTCCGCAAGAAGAGAAATCTTATTGAAATCAGAAAGGAAGATAAGCAGACGGTTACAGGTTTTAATCTGCTTTTGACCGGTAAGTTCGTAGAGCTTGAGCTTAATCTCCTGATCATCGATATCAATGACTGAGAATTGCTGACCGTTATAAGACGTCGGAGTATTCTCGACAGCCTTATAGATGAATTCCATGGTTTCCTGAGGTATCGCCTCTCTTTCATAGCGGCGGACACTCGTACGCAGGAGGAGAGAGTCTTTAACGCTTTCCATAAATATAAGGTAATAAATTTAAAAAAGAGAGGGCGAAACGGAATTACTCCGTTCCGCCCTCGGTTATAAGGCCACATCAAAGGCTTTGTGATGAAACTCCGAATGACAGGTTTTGAGTGCCTCTTATTCTTTGTAATCCGCCTTGTGCCATAAGCAACATCCCTTTAAGGGATGCGGGGCCCGCCATCAAATAAGAAGCTTGTCTCGGTTTTTCGATTTATTTGATGAGTTTCCCAAATTGCTTTGATGTGGGATTTTCTATTCTTATAACGTCTTTACAGGGTAAAATGTTGTGATTTTATTTTACCTTATCACAGATAGCCTTGAAAGCTGCGGGATTATTCATTGCGAGGTCGGCGAGAACCTTACGGTTGATTTCGATGCCGGCCTTGTGGATGAGTCCCATGAGCTTTGAGTAGGAAAGATCCTCGAGGCGAGCGGCAGCGTTGATACGCTGAATCCAGAGAGCGCGGAAGTTACGCTTTTTCTGCTTGCGGTCGCGATAGGCGTATGTCAGACCCTTTTCCCAAGTATTCTTGGCGACGGTCCAGACGTTGCGACGGCTACCGTAGTAACCACGGGTGAGTTTGAGGATTTTCTTTCTTTTGGCGCGTGATGCGACGTGATTGACTGATCTAGGCATTTTTTTTGAATTTTGAATGTGAGCGGCTTTACGGCTCTTTTGGAGCTCTACACTCGGTTATAAAAATGTTGTTGTTCGAAGAGAGAGTTTTTCAGATTGTTCCGGTCGATTGAGTCGGAAAGGTCTGAACCTTGGGGTTCAACGCATGTTGAGAAGTGAACGTACCTGCTTGATGTTGGCCGAATCCACGAGAGCGGTGTGATCGAGGTTGCGTTTACGCTTCTTCGACTTCTTCGTCAGAATGTGGCTGTGGTAGGCATGTTTTCTTTTCACTTTTCCTGTGCCGGTGAGCGCGAAGCGCTTCTTTGACGCGGCATTGGTCTTTACCTTAGGCATTGGTTGAAATATTTAGATTGTTAAATTTACCTCGGCACACAGTGTGCCTACGGTCTCTATTCTTATTCGTCGGATGGATTGGAATCTTTGCTTACTTCGGGAGTAGCCTCCGCAGGCTTTGATTCCGGTTTGGGAGAATCCTTCTTGGATGAATCTTTTTTAGGTTGAGTCTTGAGAGGGCTTATCATTATGATCATACGCTTACCCTCCAGGACCGGCATCTGTTCTACCTTACCCAGATCCTCAAGATCATTGGCGAATCTGAGTAGAAGAACTTCGCCTTGCTCCTTAAACAGGATTGAGCGACCTCTGAAGAATACATATGCCTTTACCTTCGATCCCTCCTTAAGGAATCCCTGTGCATGCTTCAGCTTGAAGTTGTAGTCATGGTCATCAGTCTGCGGACCGAATCGGATTTCTTTGACAACAACCTTAGTGGCCTTGGCTTTCTGCTCTTTCTGACGTTTCTTCTGCTGATACAGAAATTTCTGGTAATCGAGAATACGGCAAACGGGCGGTTCGGCTGTGGGCGAGATTTCAATGAGGTCAAGCTCCATATCGCGCGCTATACGTCGGGCCTTTTCTATGGGATATACTCCCTGCTCGACATTGTCGCCAACGAGTCGCACCTCTCTGGCACGAATCTGCTCATTTGTTGCGTACGGATCCTTGTCGCTTCTTCCACCTCTTTGGGTTGGTTTCTGTCCCGGACGAGGACGAGGGCCGGCCGGGCGACGCGGACCTGAAAAGTTGGTTTTTTTCTCCATTAATCAAATTTGTATCTTTCGAGATGCCGGATATCCGTCATGCCTCGGCAGACTGGTTTGTCATTTTTTCTACTTCTGCATTCAATGCGTCTGCAAAGTTAGCAATTTTCATCGTACCTTTATCACCTTCTCCGTGTTTTCTTACAGAAACTTCATCATTTTCTGCTTCTTTTTCACCTACAATAAGAAGATACGGCACTTTCTTGAGTTCGTTATCGCGAATTTTCTTTCCGATTTTCTCATTTCGGTCATCCACGACGGCGCGTACACCTTTATTCTCAAGCTGCTTTGCCACATTGAATGCGTAGTCATTAAACTTCTCGCTGATCGGCAGAATCACGGCTTGTTCCGGTACGAGCCAAAGGGGGAGTCGACCGGCCGTGTGTTCCAGGAGCACCGCAACGAATCTTTCCATCGATCCGAAAGGTGCGCGATGAATCATTACAGGACGATGTTTCTGATTGTCGGCTCCTGTATATTCAAGCCCGAAACGCTCGGGAAGGTTATAGTCAACCTGAATTGTGCCGAGCTGCCAGCGACGACCGATTGCATCCTTGACCATAAAGTCAAGTTTCGGACCATAGAAAGCTGCTTCGCCTTCAACCTGACGAGCTTTCAGTCCCTTTTCCGCGCAAGCCTCTATAATGGCGTTCTCTGCCAGATGCCAGTTCTCGTCAGATCCGATATACTTCTCTTTATTCTTTGGATCGCGCAACGATATCTGCGCTTCGAAGTTCTTGAAGTCAAGAGCTTTGAATATATAGAGAATTATATCCATCACCTTGAGGAACTCATCTTTAATCTGCTCAGGCGCACAGAAAATGTGTGCATCATCCTGCGTAAATCCGCGAACGCGGGTCAGTCCGTGCAACTCACCGCTCTGTTCGTAACGGTAGACCGTACCGAACTCTGCGAGTCGCATCGGAAGATCTCTATAGCTGCGCGGAGCCGCCTTGTAGATTTCACAATGGTGAGGACAGTTCATCGGCTTGAGGAGATATTCCTCACCCTCTTCAGGGGTATGAATAGGCTGGAAAGAATCCTTGCCATATTTTGCCCAGTGACCGGATGTCACGTAAAGGAGTTTGTTGCCGATATGGGGAGTGATTACCTGAAGGTAACCGTATTGTTTCTGAATTTTACGCAGGAATTGCTCAAGGCGGTCTCTGAGAGCGGCACCCTTGGGAAGCCACAAGGGCAGTCCCTTGCCGACGGTTTCTGAGAATGCGAAGAGCTCCATCTCCTTACCGAGTTTGCGATGGTCACGTTTCTTGGCCTCTTCGAGAAGAGCAAGATATTCATCAAGCATTTTCTTTTTCGGAAACGTGATACCGTAAACACGTACAAGCTGGTTGCGCTTCTCGTCGCCGCGCCAATATGCTCCGGCGAGAGATAGAATTTTCACAGCCTTAATCGCAGACGTTGAGGGAAGGTGCGGTCCTCGACAGAGATCTGTGAAAGCACCCTGCGTATATGTAGTGATAGTGCCGTCTTCCAATTCCGAAATCAGCTCACACTTATAGTTCTCCCCTCTTTCGCCAAACATCTTCAAGGCGTCATCCTTAGTGATATCAGCACGGACGATAGCCTCTTTCTTGGCTACCAGCTCCTGCATCTTCTTCTCGATTTTCGGGAAATCTTCCGCTGTAATCTTATGCTCTCCGGGGTCTATATCATAATAGAATCCATTCTCAATTGCCGGACCGATTCCGAACTTTACGCCCGGATAGAGCTCCTGGAGTGCTTCTGCAAGCAGATGCGCCGAAGAATGCCAGAAAGCATGCTTGCCTTCCGGATCATCCCATTTGAAGAGTTGAATTTCTGCGTCAGAGGCGATGGGACGTGATATATCCCATTCTTCACCATTAACCTTGGCTGCCAGCACATCTGCCGCGAAACGCGGGCTGATGCTCTCGGCTACCTGCAGGGGAGTCACACCTGACTCATATTGGCGCACACTGCCGTCGGGGAATTTGATATCAATCATTGCTGTGATTAGCTGTGTTTGTGTTTCTTTGTTATGCGGATTGCAGTAGCTTCGACGGGATTTTATTCATCCCTCCGGCCTACTCCAAAGCCGAATGCAAAATTAATAAAATATCGGCATAATGCAAAATTTTATTCGTTAAAAAGATTTATTTCATCTTTTTGAGAATATGATATGATGGAAGCACCCCAAGCTCGCCGGCCTTTGATAAATCCGCAAAAGCCTGATTGCGGTTGCCTTGTCTCATATAAGCTAATCCTCTATTGTAATATGCCTCTCCAAACTCAGGGTCTTGCGCTATTGCCTCGCTGAAACATTGTATAGCCGATGTGAAGTCTTCCGCATCGTAATATATTATACCCTTGTTGAACCAGGCGTAGACCATACCCGGATTTATCGATAATACCCGGTTAAGGTCGGACATCGCATACTGCATATCCACGGAGAATGTGGCGACGGGAGCATCTGTCTCTGAAATCGGAGTTTTCGCTTTCATATAATATGTGTAGGCCCGCGCGAATAGAGCGGTAGCGAAGTCATCTGTCTCATCTATGGCTATTGTAAGGTCGGCGATCGCTCCATCATAATTTTTGAGCATCGTCCTTGCTATACCTCGCGCGAGATAATCCACAGGTCTCCCCTTCCCGTCTTTCTCTTCAATTGCGTGATTGAATTCGCTCTCAATTGAGAATGTCAGCTCCACAAGCGATTGATCCGAGGGTGTCGGGGAGCCTGCGGTCATATATATCTTCCTTTCGAGGTAACCTCGGTTATTGAGATTATCAAGATCGCGGAAATAGTTGCTTGAATTACGCAGCGTCTGACCTTGAGAAAAATATGACAATGAATAGGCAGGCTCCGGGTTTACGTTCATATTGCGGTCCTGGACACGTCCTTTTATTTTATCATTGAATGATAACGGCTGTTCTACCCTCTCTCCTGAAGTCATGAGACGGTTAAACTTTGCAAGGAATTCCTCCTCAGTTTCCGGTTCTCCGTCGTTACGGTCATTTCTTCCGGGTGCGATCGTCGGCCGGTCAAGTGGATTCTTTGAGGGATTCTGAATGTAGTGGGCCACCAGATCATCACCTTTTTTAATGTAATCGAACATCTCTTTTGTGCGTCCGAGCGAACGGAAACATTCAGCCATGGCATAGTATGCAGGATGAAATCTCGGATATTGACGGATGATCGCCCTGAAGTCGTCGAGTGCCTGCGCCGCGTGCCCATTCTCCAGGCTCACGAGCCCTCGGTTATAGCGCGCGTAGAAGTTTTGTGGCTCACGTTTCAATACTTCCGTGAAGTCAGCCTCGGCGTTGTCAAGTTCCTTGACTTCTGTGCGGAGAAGTGCTCGGTTGAACAAAGCTCCTATATTCTCGGAATCAATTTGCAGTGCATAGTTGTAGTCACTCATTGCCCCGAAAAAATCCTCATTGTTATATCGGAGATATGCGCGGTTGACATAGAAATCCGGCAATTCCGGACGAAGTCTCACGGCCTCATCCATATCTGCGAGCGCCTCTTGCCAACGATTCTGGCGGGCCGCTATATCCGCCTTCATTAAGTAGGCGGTGAGTTGAGTCTTGGTCAGATGAAGCGCATGGTCAAGATCTTCAAGAGCAGCGACGGTATCAGTCTGCATCAACCTGACTCTTGCTCTCGCTACGAATCCCTCATCAAATTTCGGATAGCGCCGCAACAGCGTGTTGAGGGTCGTGTCAGCGGCATCAAAGCGCTCAAGCTCGGTTTCGGCAACACTTTTGTAATAAAGAAAATATTTGTCGGTCGGATTGTAATCAAGTCCTCGCCGGAAGTCTTCCACTGCCAGCGAGTCTTTCCCGAGATTCATGAGTGCGAATCCCCTCACCTTATAAGCCTCGGATTTATATTTGTTCCTTTCAAGCGCAAGCGTGCAATCGGCTACAGCACCCTCATAATCATCAAGACTTAGCTTGGCCAGTCCGCGAAAGAAATAGGCATCTGCCAGGTATGGTTTCGCTTTTATCGCAAGATTGAAATACTGTATGGCGAGAAGATAATCCTCCATCGACAAAACGTTACGACCGATGTTGAGCACTTGCTCTGCATTGACCTGCGCCAGGCATTCTGACGGTGACATGGCGGAGAGGGCAAGCGCCATACACGCGCCTATGCTTCGAAGTCTTTTGCAAACACTTTTGAGAATATGTGGATTGGGATTCTGTTTCACGTTCGGGTAGGAAATGTCTATTCACTTCAAATAAAAACGTAGCATCATACGTTTTTATTTGAGAATTTCTCTTGATTTATGAATAAAACTAAAAATCATAGGTCAGAAGGCCTTTTCGGTCACCTGTCCAAGACACGGAAATCCATGATCAAGGCCCTTGATCAACCGAAACGCAGAAAGAAGGAACGGATGTTTGTCGTAGAGGGTAGAAAGAATGTGTCCGACATTCTTTCAAACGGATCTTTCCTCCCCGTTTGGCTCGTCGCCTCCGAGCGGTTCCTTGAGGAACATCGTGAGGATATCCTTGATACCTGGGGATTGCATCCGGATAGTGTCAGCGTCTCTACGCAATCCGAGATGGATGAATGCACATCGTTGTCAACATCATCCGAGGTGCTGGCAGTTTTCAGGATGCCTCAATTGAATTACGGGCAGGCTGACGGGATATTGGAGGATGGTCTTTATCTCGCTCTTGACGGAGTGCAGGATCCCGGTAATCTTGGCACGATTCTCCGTACAGCCCACTGGTTTGGCATAAGAAAAATTTTTGCTTCTGTAAATACCGTGGATGTATACAATCCTAAAACGGTGCAGAGCACGATGGGCTCATTGGGGCAGGTGGAGGTGATTTATACAGATATTCCCACCCTCATCAGCAATAATCCCCATATACCGGCAGTAGGCTTGCAGTTGCAGGGAGAAAATCTATTCAATGCGGATCTACCCTCCTCGGCTATCATCTGTATGGGATCCGAGGGTAATGGACTGTCGGAGGATGTCAAGAAACTTCTCAGTAATTCCTATACAATTCCTCCCGCACATCCCGTGCATCATCCGGAATCGTTGAATGTAGCGGTTGCCACGGCGATCACTCTGGCCGCATTCTGTAGGTGACAGTATAATATTTATTCTATGGCAGTAAAGACTAAAAGTGTATATTTCTGTTCCAATTGCGGATATGAATCCCCGAAATTCCTTGGCAGATGTCCCTCCTGCGGTGAATGGAACACGATGCAGGAGGAGAAGGTGTCGGCCAAATCCTCCAAGTCAAAAGGTCGTGGCGGTTTGGTGAAAAGTTCCAAGCCTATCCGGATATCTGAAATCGAGACCCTTGACGAACCCCGTATTCCGCTCCCCTCCAAGGAACTCAACAGAGTTTTAGGTGGTGGACTTGTCAACGGTAGCCTCACATTGATCGGAGGCGAACCGGGAATCGGTAAATCCACCCTACTTTTGCAAAATATACTATCCATCCGCAATCGCACAATTCTCTATGTCTCGGGAGAGGAGAGCGCAACTCAGCTCAAACTCCGGGCAGATCGTCTCGGCAAGGTCTCTGACAACACTTTCATTCTTTGCGAGACGTCACTCGAAGGTATTTTTACGCAGATCGAGAATGTAAATCCTGACCTTGTGGTGATTGATTCAATTCAGACGATTGCTTCGGCAGATATTGAATCCGCGGCCGGGAGTGTCAGTCAGGTCAGGGAGTGTGCGGCATCTCTGTTACGGTATTCTAAAGAGAGTGGCGTTCCGGTTATCCTGGTAGGGCATATAAACAAAGATGGTGCGATCGCAGGTCCTAAAGTGCTTGAGCATATAGTTGACACTGTCCTGCAATTCGAGGGAGACCGTCAGTATCTCTATCGTATCATACGCGCTATAAAAAATCGTTTCGGATCCACCAATGAAATCGGAATCTACGAGATGGTCGAGAAAGGTCTTAAAGAGGTGAAGAATCCCTCGGAGATGCTTCTGTCGGAGAATCGGGATGAGGAGATGAGTGGAATCACTATAGGTGTTACGACGGAGGGCGCGCGTCCGTTCCTCGTAGAAATTCAGGCTCTGGTATCAAGTGCAGCTTACGGCACTCCACAGAGAAGCGTGACAGGATTTGACCAACGCCGTCTCAATATGCTTCTTGCCGTTCTTGAAAAAAGAGCACGCTTCAGATTGGCTCAGAAGGATGTCTTTCTCAATGTGGCAGGTGGTCTGAAAATCGCTGATCCTGCTATGGATCTCGCCGTTGTTGCAGCCATTATGTCGAGCAACTTCGATGTTTCCATTCCCCGTACAACCGCATTCATCGGAGAAGTCGGGCTATCCGGTGAGATTCGTACCGTCACCCGCATAGACCAGCGTGTCGCTGAAGCACAGAAACTTGGTTTCACTCGTGTATTCGTGCCGAAAGGAAATCTAAAAGGGGTGAAAAGTACATTTGGAATCGATATCGTGGAAGTTGGAAAGGTGGAGGAATGTTTCAGGCGGCTTTTTGAATAATAATATGAGCTAAAATATGTCTGAATAAAATAAATTTATTAAATTTGCAGTATTAAACCTCACTTGCATGAAATACATAGGCGCACATGTCAGCACGGTCGGAGGAGTTGCCAACGCACCGGTTAACGCACATGCTATAGGAGCAAAAGCTTTTGCCCTTTTTACCGGAAGCTCGGCGCGTTGGGTATCGAAAGCCATATCCGACGAAGAGGCTTCATTGTTTAAAGAACGTTGTAAGACCTACGGCTTTGAGCCGGAGGTCATTCTTCCTCATGATAATTTCCTTATTAATCTCGGTAGCCCCGATTCCAAAAAACTCGCGATGTCCCGCAAATCATTTCTCGAGGAGATGCAACGTTGCGAGCGACTCGGTCTCACCATGTTGAATTTTCATCCCGGCAGTCATCTTAACGCCATAGGAATTGAGGAATGTCTCGACAGGATAGCCGAATCTATCAATATGACTTTGGAAAGCACAGCCGGGGTGACGGCGGTCATTGAATCCACTGCCGGCCAGGGAAGCAATCTCGGTCATGAATTCGAACAGATAGCCCATATAATCGATAAGATCGAGGATAAGACGCGTGTGGGTGTCTGCGTGGATACTTGCCACACCTATTCGGCCGGTTATGATCTGAGATCTGAGGAAGGCTATAAAGAGACCTGGAAGCAATTCGATGAGATTATCGGTGGTAGTTATCTGCGTGCGCTTCATCTTAACGATGACAAACGAGAACTTGGATCGCGCATCGACCGGCATGAATCTATAGGAGAGGGCACTCTCGGTAGGGATTTCTTCAGGCGTCTCGTCAATGACCCGAGATTCGACAATATGCCTTTGATTCTTGAAACACCGGATGAGGCTATCTGGCCCGAAGAAATAAAATGGCTCTATAGCCAGATTGAACACTGACTCCCGCACTTAAATCTGTTGACCGAAATAATCTAAATAAATATATTTACACATGAAAATCAAACCGGATTTGAGCTTCTGGAAATTATGGAATCTGAGTTTCGGGTTCTTTGGTGTCCAGATAGCCTACGCGTTGCAGAGTGCCAACGTGTCCCGTATCTTTACGACTATTGGTGCGGATCCTCATGATCTCTCTTATTTCTGGATTCTGCCGCCATTGATGGGTCTGATTGTACAGCCACTTGTCGGAATGTACTCTGACCGAACATGGAATCGTATCGGTCGTCGTCTCCCCTATCTCATATTTGGAGCGACAATCGCCGTCATCGTGATGTGTCTTCTCCCCAATGCCGGTAGTTTCCAATTCACCGTCCAGTCTGCCATTATCTTCGGCCTTATTGCCTTGATGTTGCTTGACACTTCAATCAATATGGCTATGCAGCCATTCAAGATGCTGGTCGGAGACATGGTCAATGAGAAACAGAAGGGCTTGGCCTACAGTATCCAGTCTTTCCTTTGTAATGCCGGATCCGTGGTGGGTTATATTTTCCCGCTCGTGTTGGGCTGGATCGGCCTGCGCAATACCGCACCCTCCGGAGTCGTGCCTCAGACTGTCATATGGTCATTCTATCTTGGTGCCGCGATTCTTCTGATTTGCGTCATCTATTCTCTTATTAAGATTAAGGAGTGGCCCCCGAAGGAATATGCGGAATATAATGGCGGTTCTGACACTACTAAAGAAAAGAGCCCCGGTCTCTTCAAACTTCTTGTTAATGCCCCCTCTACTTTCTGGACTGTCGGAATCGTACAGTTTTTCTGCTGGTTCGCGTTCCTGTTCCTCTGGACATACGCCACTAATACTGTTGCCAACAAAGCATTCCACACTCCCTCGGTGGAAACAATAAGTGCGATCTCCTACAATGGTAAGGATATAAAGGGCAAGTATCTTATTGCCAATGATTCCATCATTATTCTCGACCATGGCAAGCAGACCTCTGATTTCCTTGAGACTCATCAGGGTGCCTTTAAACTGACATCGGCG
Organism: bacterium; assembly: GCA_014802625.1. Taxonomy (GTDB): domain Bacteria; phylum Bacteroidota; class Bacteroidia; order Bacteroidales; family Muribaculaceae; genus Lepagella. Next base: position 89,379 of record JAAVBX010000023.1, read on the forward strand.
GATATTGTGGAGACGTCTGCGGATGGCTCGCTTCAGATCAGCGGAGCTGAGTCTACAGAGGTATCCTCTGCCCGCGACTGCAGCTATGTGAAATCGATTGTTTTGAACGCGGCTTCTGAGGAATACAACGCGGCAGGTAACTGGGTCGGCCTTTTATATGCCGTTCAGGCATTGGGTTCTGTACTTTGGGCTGTTGTCCTCCCCCGTTTCCGCAGCCGTAAGTTCTCATACGCATTATCGCTCTTCCTCGGCGCGGCAGGCTTTATCACTCTCGGCATATTCACTAATCCCTACATGCTGTTCATCAGCTTCGTGTTGATTGGTTGTGCCTGGGCAGCCATGCTCGCTTGGCCGTTTACAATTCTTACCAACTCCCTTAAGGGTGGTAATATCGGTGCCTACCTCGGTCTTTTCAACTGCACAATCTGTATTCCTCAGATTATCGCCGCGCTTGTAGGTGGATGGATTCTCTCATTCTTCTCTACTCCCGGAACAGTTGCTCCCGAGTATCTGATGATGATTGTAGCCGGTGTTGCAATCGCGGTCGGTGGCTTCTGTGTAGCCCTCATCAAAGAGGGTAAACCCTCTGATGATACAATGAAGGTGCAGGAGACTCCTGAAGTTTCCGAGACCCTGTAATCGTCACGTTTCTTTAAAGCCTTTTACGGCGGCAATTCCATTTGGATTTGCCGCCGTTTGTGTATAGAATCCATTCAGTCGGTGTACCCCGGGAGGAAGTACGGGTATACAATTAGCGACCGCCTTCACAGGTGGTCGCTAACCTTATTTTTCCATAATACTTTTTTCGAACTAACCTAACATCATGAAACGATTTATCTTCTTTCTGATATGTAAACGTCCTTGGCGTAGGGTTTGTTCATTGGATAATGATTTTTTTGTAAGGCCGTATGGAATTTATCAACCCGTTATCGTCCACTCTGCTTGAGCGGGCATAAAAATGCGTCCTCCAGATACTCAAATTCAAAGTCGTCATAGCTACCCCATAGAAGGGCGACATCAAACTGATACTCATATCTTTCGCGCTGCATTTTCAGATATATATCCGCTCCGTGACACAGGTCGCGTATTTTGGCCGGTGTTATGGCTTCCCAGGGATCTGTGCGTCTGCCGGTTCTTGCCTTGACTTCGACAAAGATAATTCTGTTGTCGCGTTGGGTGATGATATCGATTTCACCTTTCCCTTTACCCGGTTTCCAGTTCATTTCGCGTATAGGGAGGCCGCGGGTGACGAGGTATCGGGCGGTCAATGCTTCGGCATATTTACCCCAGCTTTGGGCCGCCTGCTTATCCTCCTTGAATGCTGTTGTCGCCGGATACTCCGGGCGGCATCTGATATTCTGCCTCAGTTTGTCGCGGAATTGTTCCGGACACAACGTTATCCAATCAAGATTATTATCGACTTTCATTCATCGACTTTCAGAAAGCTTTGAACGACATGTCCAGACCTTTTACGCTGTGCGTCAGAGCGCCGACGGAGATAAAGTCAACGCCTGCCTCGCCATAGGCCCTTAAATTGTCAATCGTGATTCCTCCGGATGATTCCGTTTCATACTTTCCTCCGACCATGTTGACAGCCTCTTTGGTTAGTTCCGGAGTGAAGTTGTCGAACATAATGCGGTCGACACCTCCATATTCCATCACCCTGCGTATATCATCGAGACTACGCACCTCAACCTCGATTTTAAGATCCTTACCGTTTTCCTTGCAATAATCATTCGCACGCTGAATCGCCTTCTCTATCCCGCCTGCGAAATCAATATGGTTATCCTTGATAAGAATCATATCAAACAGACCGATTCTATGGTTGGTGCCTCCTCCGCAGGCCACGGCTTCCTTCTCAAGCATACGCATACCGGGTGTTGTCTTCCGCGTGTCGAGCACTTTGGTATGCAGCCCCTCAAGTTGCTTCTGATATTTAGCCGTCATAGTAGCCACACCGCTCATGCGCTGCATTATATTCAGCATTGTGCGTTCCGCTATCAGCAGCGATCTCACGGGTCCCTCGGCTGTGAAAACAATGTCACCCGGTTTTACAGCCGCGCCATCCTCTATCATTACGTCGACCTTTATGGATGGATCTACCTTTGCAAGGACCTTGCGTGCTACTTCAACTCCGGACACTATCCCTTCCTCCTTGATGATAAGGCGCGACCGGCCGATTGCGTCTGCCGGGATAGTAGAAAGAGTCGTGTGGTCTCCGTCACCGAGATCCTCGGCGAAAGCAAGATCGAGCAACTCATCGATCAGCTCTTCTTTTGTCTTCATTTTGGTTATGTGTTGGGTTATTGTTAACTTTGCAGTTGATAAGCAGCTGTTCAAATTAAAACGATATAATATGCGTTTAATTTGACCAGCTACTTACATGGAAATTTCTCTCCGATATTTGACTACAAAATTAATAATAATTTATGGAAATATCACTCCTTACAGTGGGTAAAACCGGTATTCCTTATATAAAAGAGGGAATCTCTGAATATCTGAAACGTCTCAGACGATTTTTACCATATGAGATTATCGAACTTCCCGATGCGCGAAAGGGGCGTTTATCTGAGACGGAGCAGAAGGAGGCGGAGGCTGATCTTATATTGAAGAATCTGAATGATAATGACCATGTGGTGCTTCTCGATGAAAAAGGCCGCGAATACACATCTCGTGAATTCGCAGCCTTGCTTGAGCGGCTTATGTCTTCCGGTCGGAAACGAACGGTCTTCGTTGTCGGCGGACCCTATGGTTTCTCTCAAAGGGTCTATGACCGGGGAAATGCTCTCATGTCTCTTTCAAAGATGACGTTTAATCATGAGATGGTACGCCTTTTCTTCACCGAACAGATTTATCGTGGTGTGTCGATTCTTCATGGTCTCCCCTATCACCACGATTGAGTTTGGATGAGGGGAAGAATCTCCTGATTTCCGGAAAGAATGACAGACCTATCAGCATGACCATGAATGCTATGTATAACGCGGTGGTATTGTATAGGAGAGCTTGATCATTCCGACGGTATTTCATGGGATCATCCGATGCTCCGGCAGCTTGGAAATCCTCGGTTCCAAGGGCTCTGAGGGTGGTCTTCCACTTGATAATGCCATCCTGCAGATACACGACTGCCGGATTGCCTCGGGCTATCATCTTGATTTCCGTATCTTCCGCTGTATAGATAGGATATGACGCCAGGGAGATATCACGCCACTCATCTATTTGTGATTGTGTGGCGCTTACCACTCCTATCATAGTTATGTCGTGTGTCTGAGCCCAGGTGTAAAGCGAATTAATTTGCCATGTTGTTGAGACGGAAACATCGGCTAAATCGGGCATGAGGAGAAGAATCTCTCCACCCTCTCCCGTGAGCGCATCTTCAGTAATATCTTCATCGCCATCTTGGCTCCATATCCGGAATGTAGGCTCATCATTATCCTTTGAAGATAAAATCTCCACATTTTCGGATTCTTGAGGTATGGTGTCATCAGATGTTCCCTGTCGGACTTCCCTTCTTACGAAAGTCCATCCATCATCCTCCGAAGGCAGCTCATCTTCTATGGAGAAGATTCTTTCCCGGCCATCCTTCTCATATACGAGCTGATACTCCTCCTCTTCCTCGCCGGAATCATCCTCCGTGGTTATGAGGGATGTCCCGACCGCATATGGGCGGTAGTCGATGAGAGGTTGGTAAATATATCCGCATATGCCTATGGCGGCGACATATGCTCCGCAGGCCAAAAGTGCTATCCATTGCAGATGAGGCCGGATTATCCATCTGATGCGATGGTTATAAATTATCAGCCAAATGATAGCCCCTGAGATAACGATATTCTTCCAGAATGTAGCCCAATTTGATATGATGAAGGCATCTCCGAAACATCCGCAGTCGGCGACCGGATTATAAATCGCTATCCATAACGTCAACGGCAGCATCACCGCCATCAGTAATGCTGCGCCGATGGGAGCAGTGCGCCGGAAACAACCAAGCGCGAGGAACACTCCGATTGTAAACTCATATGCGCAGAGCAGGAAAACAAAGACTATGATGAGATTTCTCAAGACCGGCATATGCAGGGCTGCCATATAGTCTTCCATCTTATAGATTGTTCCCCAGGGATCCACGCTCTTGACAAAGCCGGAAAATATGAATACTGCGCCTGTCAGCAGACGCAGTATCCATGTTATGAATTGTTTCATGCTATTCATGGCTATTTGACTATTTTTGCCCGTCAAGCTTGATCAATGCGAATAGGGCGTAGTTGATCATATCCATATAATTGGCGTCGACACCCTCCGAAACTAAAGTTTCTCCATTATGATCCTCTATTTCCTTGGTCCGTAGCAGTTTTTGAAGTATGATATCGGTGAAACTGCTTACACGCATCGATCTCCATGCTTCGTCATAATCGTGATTCTTGTCGAGCATCAGTTGTGTTGATTCTCTGATGGTTTCATCGTAGGCTTGCAAAGCATCCTCGGCGGGGATCGGATCTCCGGATCCGAGCTTCAATTGGATAAGCGCCATTGCGCAATAATTCACAATCCCAATAAACTCCGGCACTACACCTTCATTAATATGGCCACGTCCATTTTTTTCCTCAAGTGAGCGTATACGGCGAGCCTTTATGTAGATTTGATCGGTAAGGGATGTCGGACGCATAATACGCCATGACGTGCCGTAGTCCCGCATTTTTTTCTCGAACACCTCACGGCATTTTGAGATTTCCTTCGCGAATTCCTCGGATGTTTTTGACATTTTTGTTATCCTGTATTGCTTTATCGCCCTTGTCGTATATGCGACGGGCAACGGGTTAATTTTAGTAAGATAGTGCAAATTTAGCGAAAAAATTTTTAAGAATGAGTGAATTTTTGTATTTTTGAAGGATTATACTTATTGCATTATCCGCAGATAACCGGATTGCAGTATATAAGTTATTGAATATTAATACAATGGATATAAAAAGAAAGAGATTTGTCGCTGAGTGGGAACCGGTTGACGGGGTCATGTTGGCTCTCCCCCACGAGGACACTGATTGGGCCTATATGCTCGATGACGCGCTCGACTGTTATCGGCGTCTTATCAATGCCTTTAATGTGGCGGGAGTAAAAGTTGTGCTTCTAACCAAGGACCGTCAGAAAGCTGATGAGATTCTGAGCGCTCTCCCCTATCCTGAATCTGTCGTTTGCGTCGAAGTGGATTATAACGATACATGGGTCCGCGACTATGGCCCCTTGGCTGTTGAGCGTCCGGGAGGAAAGCGAGCCCTTGACTTTGGCTTTAATGGTTGGGGACTCAAATTCGCGGCAGATAAAGATAATCTTGTCAATCTGCATCTCAGAGAGAAGTTTGTTTTCCTGCCGGAGCAATACCGTAACCAGCGTGATTTCATACTCGAAGGAGGTTCTGTGGAAAGTGACGGAGATGGAACCCTTTTGACCACCACGCGCTGTTTGACATCTCCTAATCGCAATGGTGGAAAGACCAAAAAGGAACTTACTTCCGTCCTCGAAGATAGACTCGGCGCCGAGCATGTGCTTTGGCTTGATTATGGGGCTTTGGCCGGAGATGATACGGATTCACATATCGATACATTGGCGCGTCTTGCGCCTCAGAACATCATAGTTTATACGGGATGCCGCAATATGGACGATGAGCACTTCGAGGAATTGCTGAAAATGCGTGCCCAGCTGACTCTCTTCAGAAATAAGGATGGTGAGCCGTATAATCTTGTGGAATTGCCTCTGCCCTCGCCCATCTACGATGAGGATGGCAACCGTATTCCCGCCACTTATGCCAATTATCTCGTCACGACGCGCCATATCTTTATGCCGATATATGGCAATCAGGAGGAGGATACGCTTGCTTGCCAGACCATACGCATAGCCTATCCGGAGCATGAGGTGGTCGGTGTCGATTGTAGGGCTCTGCTGCATCAGCACGGTTCTCTTCATTGTGCCACTATGCAACTGCATCCCGGTTTCTACAATGATGCTATCTGGAAATGCTGATGGGGGCTATTGTAAACTATTTAATTCATAACTTCTATGATTACGGATAAGAAAGACTCAATCAAGGTCGGTATCGTGCAGCATTTTTTCTCTGACGATATCGATTCCAACCGAAGCCGCAATCTCGCGGCCATACAGAATCTGGCGGATGAGGGTGCTGACCTCATAGTCCTTTCAGAGCTTCATGATTCGCTCTACTTTTGCCAGACTGAGAATGTCGACAATTTTGATCTGGCTATAGAGATTCCCGGGGAGTTTACCGACTTCTATGCTGAGGCGGCAAAGCAGAATGGAGTGGTTCTGGTCACGAGTGCTTTTGAACGTCGTGCCCCGGGACTCTACCACAACACTGCTATCGTATTTGAGAAAGACGGCTCGATTGCCGGTCATTATCGTAAAATGCACATTCCCGACGATCCCGGATTTTATGAAAAATTCTATTTCACTCCCGGTGATATAGGTTTCGAACCTATCGATACCTCAGTCGGCCGTCTCGGAGTGCTTGTTTGCTGGGATCAATGGTATCCTGAGGCTGCACGCCTTATGGCTCTCCGTGGTGCGGAGGTGCTTATTTATCCCACAGCCATCGGCTGGAATCCCGATGATGATGATGCCGAAAAGCAGCGCCAGCGTGAGGCTTGGATCACAGTCCAGCGCGGCCATGCGGTTGCCAACGGTATCCCTGTCGTGAGTGTGAATCGTGTCGGTTATGAGGAGGATCCCTCGGAGGCATCTTCAGGTATTGATTTCTGGGGTTCGAGCTTCGTAGCCGGCCCTCAGGGTGAATTCCTTGCGCTTTGTCCTGAAAATGCCGCGCAGGATGTCGTTGTCGAAATTGATATGAAGCGTTCGGAGAATGTGCGTCGATGGTGGCCTTTCCTCCGCGACCGGCGTATAGAGAATTATGGCGGACTGACCAAGCGCTTCCTTGATTGATTTTTATATATCCATCTAATATTATTTATTTCGAACATGGATGAATTAAATAATCATGAATTCGAATATAAGGGCCTATGTATTAACGGATTTCTGATGATTTTCTGGACGTTTATCGTCATCCCGGCTCTTATCCTTGCGTGCCTCCTTATCGGTGGGGAGCAAAACTTATGGCTCTCGATCGGTGGGACTGCAGTGCTTTTCGTGCTTTTTATCATGGGTTGTGCCGGCTACTTTATTCAGGAACCCAATGAGGCTCGTGTGATGATTTTCTTCGGAAAATATCGCGGCACATGTCATAAGGTAGGTTACTACTGGGTAAATCCCTTTATGTCACGTAAGAAAATTTCCCTGCGTATCCGTAATATGGATATCGATCCCATTAAGGTCAACGACAAGGTCGGCAATCCTGTAATGATCGGTATGGTGCTCGTATGGAAGGTGCGTGACACTTATAAAGTTGTATTCGACCTTGACGCTGCTTCCCTTTCCGCTGCCCAGGGTGGCGCGCTTAGCAATACTGCCCTAAATAACTTCGTGCGTATTCAGAGTGATGCCGCGCTTCGTGAAGTGACGAGTCATTTCGCGTATGATCCCCAGCCCGAACATCCTGACGAGCTGACCCTGCGGGATGGTGGCGAAGCTATAAACGACCTCCTCGAGAAGAAGATCAATGAGCGTCTCGCTATGGCCGGCATTGAAGTTGTGGAAGCCCGGCTTAACTATCTTGCATATGCTCCGGAAATCGCCGCCGTCATGTTGCGTCGTCAGCAGGCATCGGCTATTATCACGGCGCGTGAGAAAATAGTGGAAGGAGCCGTGTCAATGGTTGAGATGGCACTTCGTCGCCTTGAGGATGGAAACGTGGTTGAGCTTGATCCCCGCTCCAAGGCAACTATGGTCAGCAATCTGCTCGTTGTGCTTTGTGGCGACGAGCCCGTCACTCCTATGGTCAACACCGGTTCCAATTAAATAAGTTGTGGAAAAAAGAATTGAAATTGATGGCGTAAGCCTGAACTATTCCGACACCGGCAAATCCGATGGTCTGCCGGTGATTCTTATGCACGGCTGGGGGTGTAATCTCACGACGGTAAAATCGATCGCTTCCATCCTCGAACCCGGCATGAGGGTCTTGAGTATCGATCTCCCGGGACATGGCAAGAGTCAGGAGCCTCCGGAAATATGGGGCGTAGAGCAGTATACATCTCTTATCGAGAAATTTATCAGTCTTCTCGGATTGAAAGATGTCACTTTAATAGGACATAGTTTCGGTGGCAGAATAGGTATACTCCTCTCTTCGCGGAATGATTACGTGAGGAAACTTGTGTTGGTTGACGCTGCCGGAGTCAAGCCTCGACGAAGTCTGGGATATTATCTGAAGATCTATACATTCAAGACTTTGAAACATACATTGCCATTAATCTTCGGGCGTGAACGTGGAGGAAAGATGCTTGATGCCTACAGGGGTAAGTCCGGTTCGGCAGATTATCGCAACGCCTCCCCCGTGATGCGGGGCATTCTCAGTCGATGTGTCAATGAAGATCTGAAGCATGTCATGCCCTCTGTCAAGGCTCCGACTCTCCTTATATGGGGTGCCGATGACACCGCCACTCCTATTTCAGATGCCAAGGTCATGGAGCGTCTCATTCCGGATGCCGGCCTGGTCAGCTTCGAGGGTTGCGGCCACTATAGTTTTCTTGACAATCCCGGTGGCTTCAAAGCTGTAATGCGTGAGTTCTTCAAAAATGAATTGAATTGATACTAAAGTAAAATGAGCATATTTCTTATTTCAATCTATCTGGTCTGCGGGATATTCCTTATCCTTAACTTCAAGCCCGATATACATATGCTTCAGCAAAACAGCTATCGAATCAGCCGTTATTGGCGATGGCTTGAACATGGCAATTTTCTGCCAATGCGCAAAGTAGCCGTCATTGCGCTGATTTTCCTCGCTCTGTCGACTCTGCTCAATCCTCCTCTTAGAGCACTCTTGATAGCATTGATTTGTGTGATTGAATGCTGGACTATCCTTAAGGAGAAACATAAGAAGCCTCTTGTATTCACTCCTCGCGTGAAGCGTATATATTCCGTCACAAGCCTGCTTGCGCTGATTCCATACATTCTTCTCATTATCTTCGTGGGGAAATCAAATGATATGGTAGGCTTTTATCCCGGACCGACCTTCGTGCTGTCGGTAATGTTGTTGATTACGGTGGTATCGTATCTTTTTGTCATAGCCGCTGTCTGGTTATTGCGTCCCGTGGAGAAGCATATCAATAACGGTTATATTAATGATGCCAAGAGAATTCTGAAATCTATGCCGGACCTAAAGGTTATAGGTATCACAGGCTCCTACGGAAAGACGAGTACAAAACATTACCTGCAATCAATTCTTTCCGAACATTTCGAGACATTAATGACTCCGGGTAGCTACAATACACCGATGGGAGTCGTGAGAACTGTCCGGGAGATGATGAAACCCTATACGGAGGTCTTTATCTGTGAGATGGGGGCAAAACAAAAAGGTGACATCAAGGAAATCTGCGATATTGTTGATCCGCAATGCGGTATTATTACGGCAGTCGGCCCGATGCATCTTGAGACATTTGGCAATCTCGAGACCGTGCGTGATACAAAATTCGAGCTTGCGGATGCTATTCCTGCCGATGGTTTTATAGTGGTCAACGATGATTTCCCCCCTGTCGCTTCTCGTAGCGTAGATAATACGGAGTGTATCCGCTATGCAGTGTCAGCAAAGGCATCCGCGGATTATACAGCCGAGGATATTGAGTATTCTCCGGATGGAACGCGTTTCACGGTTGTTTCCCCCACCGGGGAGAGACTGTCATTCACGACTCGTCTTGTCGGCGACTGTAACATTTCCAATCTTCTTGCCGCTATTATCGTAGCTCTGAAACTTGGGGTGCCCCATGACAAAATCCGCACAGGTGTCAGTCGAATCGAGCAGGTTGAGCACCGACTGAATGTAAAACGCACTCCCGGCGGAGTAACTATAATAGATGATGCCTTCAACAGTAATCCTGTAGGATCAAGGATGGCTCTTGAGGTGTTGGGCAGATTCCGTAATGGGCGCCGTATTTGTGTCACTCCCGGTATGATAGAACTCGCTGACAAAGCAGAGGAACTCAATGAACAGCTTGGAAGACATATTGCCGGGAATGCTGATATCGCCATTATCGTCAATGAGGTGAATAGAGCCGCTTTGGTCAAGGGAATACTTGATGAGGGATTCGATAAGGCTAATCTTCATACTGTGGCTGATTTCGCTGAGGCCCAAAGATTGTTGTCAGGACTCCTACGAAATGGTGATACCGTTTTATATGAAAATGATCTCCCTGACAGTATCAAATAACGCCGAAATTGCCAACTATAAAGAGGGAGGTACGATTCACATCGTGCCTCCCTCGCTTTCGTAAAGTTGCTAACACTCTTGATAAAGTACTTATTTAAACAAGCACTCTTATCTACTCAAGCTCTTAGGGATTTGAAGTGGAGTCAGGTTCTTTTATTAGAAATAAGGGTAGTTTATCTGTCCAAATATAGGTAGTTTCAAATTTGATATTAAATGCACCAAAACTTGGTCTTAGTAAACTACTCCCACTTTGAATATAGCTTGAAGAAAGGAAATAGCCGTATCCTTCGTTAGTATAGATCCGAGCGTAACTATTATCTGACTGTCTTCTTACAATACCAAGTGAAGGTATTTTGTATTCTATATATCCATCTTGCCAATAAGTATCATTATTAACAATATCAAATACCGATACATTAAGATTCTCAGGCAGTGCTTTTATTTTAATGGAATAGTAAGGTCTTTTGTAATCATTTTCTTCCAACATAAATTCCCATTTATATGCAGCATATTCCGATGTCCCCTTAAATCGTATAGCATATAGTGGTCTATAGGCAAAAGGAGTTGCAGCCTCATCATTTGTTAAATCTCTATAATTACGATAGATTATCTTATTAGTTACTCCCACCGCACCTACAAATGTACTTTTCAATGCCTCAGGATCCTTGGACGCCGGTAGCATAGTAATCGCCCCCTTCTCATTGATATAATTTTTAAAGGAAATTTCCTCCGGATATGAAATATGATCATTCTTCCATAAAGTGTTGTCATCATTCTTCTCCGCAGCGAAGTTAATAAATACTTCTCTTACTGCATCCACTCCGTTACCATTTATATAATGCTCTAATTCCCTATCTTCAAGCATATAAACTGGTTGAGAAGGAATCAATAAACTCCATTCACCGGCATTCGGAATTTTATACTTGTCCCCTGTTACACTCTCTTTGAGCAGTACTTCATTGGTATTTGTACCATCATCTAATAATTTTGCATTTTTTAGCTCTTCAATTTTGATATATGGTCCGTCATCCCCGGTAGAGTAATCGTTTACATCAGCAGAGAAAGAATCGTAGAAAGTGAACTCTTTCGAGTTGATATTTAGATTCTTCACCATGTAGGGAGCGAATCGGTTGACGCTCAGACGCTCGTTGAGCTGACGCTGTTCCTCGGCCGAGATATTGAGGAGGTTGACGGTCAGGTGATCCTCCACCATCTCGTCGGTATCCTCCCAGTCGGCCACCATGACGTTGAAGTTAATCTCCTCACCCTTGTCGACCACGATAGTATAGAGTGTATTGTACTTGATTGCTAGCGGGGTTCTATTCTCCTTCACAGGGTCTATGAACTCAACCTCGTGTGTACGCGTAACGCTCTCACCGTTCTCCACCTGCGTGTATTCGATTGTCAGCGAGGGTAGTTTGCCGGCTTCAGCCGTGGCGTAGTTGGGATAGGAGTAGATGGTATGTCGGAGACTTTTCTCATCCTCTCGGCTGCCCTCAAGCGGGAGCTTATTGTCAGTGTTGGTGCTATCGTAGACTTTCTTTTGCTCAAACCAGCTGTCATCCACCTTTTCGAGCCACGATTCCGAATTCGAATAGATGCCGGTACGTATGGCGCGGTTATTGTATGTGACGCTGTTGATCGTCACTCCATCAGCTTTGTTTACGATGTCGAAACGTGCCGGCAGACGATTCATCGTGATGGTTCCTATGTCGAGCGTTCCGGCCGTGATGCTCGTTGCCACCCCTTTCTCCTCGGAGGATACCATCAGGAAGTTCTCTCCGTCGGGCGCCTGCGAGGTGAGTATTCTTGTCAGAAGCCCGTAAATCGAGAGATTGCCTGAATTTGATTGGAATCCGGGTGTCCCCTTGAATTTTTTCAGTTCCTCGACGGTGTCGTCGTCCGGGTTCGCGATGAAACGCATTCGGTATCGCGCATCCTTCTCCACGTTGAGTGCCCATTCATCGGGCTGTCCGGTGCGGTAGGCCTGTAGCAGCGTGCAGTCGGAGTTATCCTCCTGGTCCCATGCCAGCACATATAGTGTCTCGACCCTTTTCTCGTTGTCCTCGGCCGGGGTGCGTGTGCCCTCGTGTCCGGCCGCTCCGCTGAGGCGGAACCGGATACTACCCTGCCCCTCGGTCGTGAGGGAGGTTTCCATTAGATCCTGTGCCGAGCATCCGCCCGCCAGCAGGGCCACACCCGTCAGCAGGGTGCAGATAAGTTTATTCGTATTCATTCTGTGTGATTCGGTTATTTATATATTATTTTCAGTTCTATTCCACCTTCGGATCCTTGGGCGTGAGCAGTTCGTCGATCACCACGTCGTTCCACTCCTTAACGGTAAGAGTAACCTTAACCGCACCGGAGACGGGCTTGTCGCCGTCGCCGAGCACGATTGTATAGCGATGGTTTCTCAGTGCGTCGACATAACCCTCCTTTGTTGAGAATGGCACGTCGATTGATCCGTGGTAATATACGGGGCGTGTCTGTTCATTGCCCTCCACGTCGGTCACGGGCTTTCCCTCCTCATCGGTGATGACCTCCGTCTTGCCGTTGTAGTCCACGTCATATTCGATATGCACCGTGGCGGAGTTCCCCTCCGTGTTGGCTCGTTCGTAGAGGTATAAAGCCTTGTTCATGGCGAACTGCCCGAGCGGCGTTCCCTCCTCGTCCTTCAGATCGCGGAGAAACCCTGTCGGGAGCGGCGTGTCGGTATTGCGCCCGAGAGTGAGACAGTCGGCGGCGTCAATGGTCGGGGCTGATCCATCTCCGCTACGGTCGAAGAGAAATCCGTACTTCGGGGCGTTGCGCAGCTCGACGGCCGTGACCTTCAGGTTCGGAGTGGCATACCGGATGTCGATGCGCGATACGATTCGTTGCATCGTTACGGAGCATGAGAGGTCGCGGTCCATGACGATAACCTCGTCGGCTCCGTTGAGTGCGGTTCCGCTCATCGCTATGCCATTCCGGGAGAGCACATCGGCTGTATTCCCCTCAAGGATGGTGTGGGCGGCACGGAAGTCCCTGAGTCCCGGGATATCGTCGGATCCGTCGCCGGCCTGTCCCTTGATTGTGGCGAATTGCGATCCGGATGCCGGATCCACGGTGTTGTCGTTTGCCACGAAGCGATAGCGGAACTTACGTCCCATATAGTCATTGGGCACGATGATGGCCACGTCGTAGCTGTTGTCCGACTGACGGACGGGGTCGAGGACGTTCTTTCCCGGCCCGACGGACTTGATTACGCGAATCAGGGTATCCGCCTCTTCGGTCACCTCGTACTCGTAGAGGGCGAGTCGGTTGATGGTCCATTCCGATTCGTCGTGGATCGGCTCGCCGTCGGCGCGGGTGTAGCTCACCTTGTCGCCGGAAGGCATACGGAGACTGAACGACAGGGTCTGTCCGGCTCCGGCCATGTCGTCTGTCTGCGGCACATAGGGTTCCTCGCTGCTACAGGAGACGAGGCCCAGACCGAGGGCGAACATGGAAGTCAGCAAAAGACTTTTCTTCATGTTGTTGATGTTTAAAAGGTTATTATTAGTTCCATGGATACCATGGTTGTTAGTTCTGCGTATATTTTTAGTCCATAGATCATTGTTTTTAGTCCATAGACCAAAGACCATAGGACCATAGTTTTTATTGACCCGGGACCATTAAATATTCTATGGTTCTATGGTCTGTGGTCTATGGACCAACACTCGTGATGCAGACCAAACCTCGCGCTATGGACCGAAGAGGGTTCAGGAGAAGTAGCCGCCGTTGATCCAGTCGACGATGGAGCCTTCGATCAGGGGCGATACCTCGGCACTCCCGTCACCGAAGAGCCGGACGCGTACGGCGTATTCCTGCACATGGACTCTTGACGGGTACCACCCCCATTCGCGGAAGGCCTTCTTGAGATCTATCGTAGGGCCTATCTGTTCATCCTCATGATATAGGCGGAGAGTCGGAATAACCTTGTCGGTATATCGGAGGGTGACGAGTTCACCGTCGAGCATATCGGCCTCCAGCGGCACGCACATCCTGTGGATACCCTCGGTGTGATGTGGAGGGACGATGAAGCCATCGGCTTTGCCGGCGAATCCCGGATCAAGGCGATAGGCTGTGGGCACACCTGTCAGCTCCATAGCGTAATCTCCATAGTAGTCAGGAATATTATTCCATTCCACCACCACACGCAGATGGCAATGTATGTTGTTCATCTCCGTCGTCGGCAGAGTATAGTCGTCCCAGCGACGGTCGGGACCTGTATCGGTAATCATTCCGTTGGTATCGATGTCGAAGTGTCGGACACCCCAGAAGAGTTCATCGGCATTGCCGAGCGCCTCCCGGGCAACTCTTGCATCCGCAGGATGCAGCTCCAGAGAGGAGATGATGGGCTGGTCAGCGTGGAGGAGGGAATGTGAGGAGAGGAGGTTACCGAGTGTGAGGATGGTGTAGGAGCCTTCCGGCAGGTCGAGTGACTGCTCCTGCAGCTCCGGACCCGGGTTGAGTTCGCGCATGAATCGTCCCTCCCCATCATAGAGAAGATGGCGGAGCGACCGGATATGGCCGTGGAATTCCTCACGCCCCGTGGGACGGTAGCTGTAGCGCATCACGTTGGTGCGCGCGCAGCAGAGGTCGCGGTCGTCATCCACCGAGCAGGCGGCTGTAGCCAGCGCGAGCAGAATCAGGGCTATGGGAGGAAATTTCATCTTCATTTCGATTGAATCAGGTATGGGAGGGGCCTGACCATGGAATAGGCTCCATGGCTGACGCGGGAACTGGCCGATTTCAACGGCTGAATGGATTTATGCTGACGCGGCTATGCTCGCAGCCGCAGGAATATCAGAGGGGAATGGTCTTTAATCGGGCGGAGTCCCGGCGGAAGGAATGTAGATGAGCTGCACTTCTGTGCGTCTCAACCGTGGGTAGACGGTGCGTAGCACCCGGTCGTAGGTGCTGAGCAGACTCAGGGCACGCTTGCGTGCCGCCGGATCGGAGTGTGTCATCAGCACCATGCGTACGCCCGTTATGCCGCCGGCCTCCCTCTCCAGACCATCCCAGTCATCGCCGTGACCGGTGACGCCCACCATCGAGTCGGGCAGGTCGAGCGAGGCAGCTATGCGGTCGGCCACGGCGCGGGCGCGGCGGCTCGACAGGAGCCGGTTGTGGGTGGCATCATATTCGGGGGAGGCGTATCCGTCGGTCGTCAGTGCGAGGATGTGGCAGTCGGAGACCGTTGCGATCACCGAGTCGAGTCTGCGCAGCTCGCGCGCCGAGATTTCCGAACTGTCGACGCCGTAGCGCACTGTGAAGCGGAGCGTATCGGGGAGAGGAGCCTGTGCCGGGCTTTCAGAGTGGTCCTGTACACGGGGTATGACAGGATCAACGTCCATGGAGTCTTTGATGTCAGTAGGAACGGACGTGACGGAATTATTGTAGCTGTTATAGCTATATGATAGTCCGGGGTGTCCGGCATCGCTCTTTTGGCGGCTGCGCGAAGGAAAGACGTAGGCGAAGGTTAGGCCGAGCGGAGTGACAAGGGGGAGATTTCTGACGCCCCCGCCGATATGCCGCCCGCAGCTACCGCAGTTGTACTTGTCGTAGGAGAGGCGCACCCAGCTGAGGCCGGCCTGCACGCCCAGACGCCAGTCGCGGCCTATGTGCCAGTCGCAGCCCCACGAGATGCCCGCACCGAGCATGTAGCCCCGGTAGCGGTGGTCGCGGATGAATTTCAGCAACGGCAGGCCGCCGGCGTTAAACTGACCGCCAAGTATGTGCACGCCGAGATAGGAACCGCCGAAGGCCTTGCGCAGCCACCAGCGTCCCTCAGGAAGTATCAGCCAATGATGAAGTTTAGGATTTACCGCGTGATTGTTTCCGGCGGAGTTCGGGAAATTGAAGGCGTTGTAGCCGAGCGTCGCGCCGATCGTGAAGCGGCCGGAAGTGGCCACGTCGAAACCGAGGTTAGGAGTAGTCGTTGCCCAGTAGAGCACGTTAGTGCGCAGATCCACATCAGCCGCCATGCTCTTCCGGGAGAAGAGACAGCAGATCAGGATGAGCAGGGCCGGAGCGATGACCGGAAATTTACGTGCGCGGGACATCATACGAAGATTCCTCAAATTTTCATGGTCACGTTCTCAATGACCGGGGTTAGTTTTTGATGAAACTTCGCGATAGCCGGATAGAAATGGCACGAAGAAAAGCGTGAGAACTTACCTTTTCGCTCATCCTATTCCTTGAGGCCCTGGAACTGCCTTTCACCATAGGACGAGCAAACAGCAACAGCCTCACGCGGTATTTCATACGGCATCTATGCGTGCTCACGCACGCATCCGTATGCCGACATATGTCTACCACATAAGCCCTTACCATCTGCCTCAGTCTTGACGGTGATGAAATTTTCCAGGTTTCAAGGAGCCAAGAAAGAGCGTTGATAAACGCAAACATTCTAATTAGCAGTATCTTCCGGGCCCGTTTGGCCGAGATTTATGATACGCTTTTTAACTTGCATCCCTCCCCAATCCTCTGGCTTTGCCAATGAATGGCGAGGCTGCAAGTGCAAAATTAGAAAAAATTTTTAATTCTTCCAAATATCTTTTGCCTGATATGTCGAATTTAACAGTATTAAAGTTTCCAATAAGAAGTGCAACGCCCAAATGTCAATATTCTGTGTCTACTAATATCTTGCCGTCGGACACCTGTATGTAAACCATACAAATAAGGGAGCCGGTTGCCGGCTCCCCCACTTGTATGGTTTTGGATGATAATCTGTTGTTGATTATGATGCGAAATCATAAGATTGACGGAATTTCTTCAGCTTTTGGCCGAGGATGTCGTTGTGGCTGCCGTTGCCGGCTTCTCCGAAGTGGAACTTGATCCTTCGGTGTCATTATCCTCCGGCAGAAAATTCCCCTGACCGAGAATATTGCCCTTTTGTTGCTGACCCTGTATGATATTCGTCACATAAACTGTGAATATCGGGAATAACATCATACCGAGAGCGGCCAGCAACACCGACAACACCATACCTACCGGTGTGACCGCGATAATGTTGGAGCCTACTGTGGTCATATCCATTGCAGCCCACCATAGTGCATTTCCATAAGTGTTGACAAGTGGGTTGACATCCTGTTCAAAAACAAAGAATACCACACTGGAGAAATATAGCGTCGCCACTAATGATATGAGGTAGGCCAGAAAAAGCCCGGTAGCTTTATTGGCAGTAAGCCAGTTGACGACCATCGCCAGAGCATATCCACCCCTGACCAATGGAATGTATCTCAACAGATATGTCACCTGCGGATCAAAAGTCCATCCATAATGGTTGATGATGGCTGTATATGGAATCGATACCAGAAAAAACAGGAAATGAGTAGCCAGATATCTCCATTTTCGCTCTGCCAGATACCACTCTATAAAGAAATCGATAAGGAATAGAATACAGATCCAAAGATCTACCTGTTCGAATTGGGCTTCACGATAGAATGCTATATTCTTGAATGTATCGATAGAGATGAAAACTATCAGAAACAAGGAGAGTATCAACACGAACATGTGAATCCAGAAATAGATAATCTTTCTTCTGTGTGTCTCTTTCGGAGAATAGATATGCGTTTTCATTTTTCTGTGTTTTTATAGTTTACTGTGGGTATCATTATAACTCTGCTGACGGCGATGAGGTTCACTTCGATCTCCGGGTTAGTCTCCCTCTATCGGTTCAGATTCCGAGGGTAGCCTTTACATTTGCATCCTCAAGTATATCGCTCGTCTGACCATCAGCAATAATTTTACCTTCATCCAATACTATGGTGCGTCCACAGAGTTCCCTGACCATGTCAAGGTCGTGTGTGGCGATTAATTGAGTATGCGTGAATCCCTTGAGCAGATCTAACAGGTCCTTGCGTGAAATAAAATCAAGGTTGGCCGTAGGCTCATCAAGAACCAGAATAGCCGGCTCCATTGACAATACGGTAGCTATGGCTACCCTTCTGCGTTGTCCTCCGGAAAGCTGCATAGGGGATTTTTTTCTGAGATTGAGGGCTTTTACGGAAGTGAGTGCTTCCACTACCCTTCTTTCCACCTCTTCGTAGGGCAGATTCATATTTAATGGTCCGAATGCCACATCCTCCTCGACCGTCGGCATGAAAAGTTGATCGTCAGGATTTTGAAATACCATTCCCACCGATTGGCGGACTTGCATCAATGTCCGCTTCGTTATAGGAATACCTCCTATATTGACCTCTCCGCTTGTGGGCATCAGCAGGCCGTTGGTCATTAGTATGAGGGTGGACTTTCCCGCACCGTTTCGGCCAAGCAATGCCACTCGCTCTCCATGTGAAATATTGAAAGACACACCTCTCAATGCCTCATAACCGTCGGGGTAACTGAAATGTACGTCTGTGAATTTTATATAATGATGGCTCATTTTACGGCATATTTGCTAATTTTCATTATCTAATCTAAGTCTTTAAATCGCTAATCCGGCAAGATAAGGAGTGATGTCAATGAAACGTAATGCTATCCAGATCCCTCCCATAAGAATAAGATAGACGGTGCTACCAGCGCCAATCTTATCCCTTTGTTGTTGGAAATCAGGTAAGTTGCCATTGAACCCTCGTGCGAGCATGGCTCTGTTAATTCGTTCCGAACGATCTATGGCTCTGAGAAAGAGTTGTCCGGTGAAGGTGCCCCATAGCTTTATGGGATAGCTTTTTCTTCCGTATCCTCGCGCTTCTCTTGCACGCCTCATGGTCAGAGCTTCGATAAGAAGCACCGATATGTATCGATATACAAACATTAATTGATCCGTCAGGAAGGAGGGTACCCCAATCTTTTTTAGAGTACGACAGACTCCACGGAATCCACAGGAATCTATCAGAATAAGAATAGCCTGCATCGCGAGCACTCCACGAATAATGACCGTCACAAAACTGATCCACCCTGTTGTTATCATAACTCCATATACCTTGAATATAGGAGTTTTGTCCAAAATCGGGTTGAAGATCCCGATCACTACTACAAGTGGGAGAATGTAGAGAGAATTCTTCAGTATGTGCCCATATCCGATTCCGAGTACGCCGGTGGCGATGATGGGATAAGTAGCAAACAGCAACAGTGTCGCTAATCTACCCATCGGCACACTCAGCATCATAATAAGATATATTAGGGTGGTCAATACTATGATACGCGCATCAACGAAAGATGGAGATTCCGCATGTTTAATCTCCATCTCGGTTATGGTGTAATATGCCTTTTCGAGTTTACTCACTTTTTGCTATGGCTATGTTTCATGCCCGTTGACTTCTGCGCGATGCTCTACGCCGGGAGGAGGTCAGTAACGATGTGATGGAGCCTACGAGAATGACAACCATAGCCGCTCCGATAATGCCGGATAGGGAATTATCGTAATCCGGCAACACTGAGGTAGTATCCTGAATTTTAGCTGCAGAAACAGATGCGGTATCCTTCTCCGAAGGTTCCAGTTCCGTGCTTCCTGTGATGCGTTCGATACTCCATTCCAAACCGTCGGGGTACTCTGACGCAAAGAATGCGAGTCCACCTCCGAGTACTAATGTGGCCACACCGAATCCTATCAATATTTTGCGGAGATTTCTTCCGGATGTTACTACACCTCTGTTGGCGTTGAAAAGTAAGTCTGGTCTGCTTTTTACGACAAATGCTATGATGGCTCCTGTCGCCAGACCCTCCCCTATTCCTATGGCCAGATGAATGCCGGTCATAAGCATGAGGAATGACCGGAGTGGCAATGCGGTCACTCCCGACATCTCGGTTTCTAATGTCACGGCACATGCCCCTAATTCGATACCTACCAGACTCGCAAGAATTGATGCGACGAACAATCTCCCGGTTGACAGATGGTTTTTTGTCAATGGCCGGAAAATTAAAGGATATGCCACAAGCGTTGACATCGCCCCCATATTAAGGATATTGCATCCGAGAGCGAGCAATCCGCCATCTGCGAATATCAGACATTGTATTATCAGCACGGAAGCTAAGGTCAGGAAGGCGGCCCAGGGTCCGAGGAAGGCTGCGAGCAGTATACCTCCGATTATATGACCCGATGACCCGGTGCCTGGAATGGTGAAGTTGATCATCTGCGCGGCAAACACAAATGCGCCGAGCACTCCCATAAGTGGCACGATACGGGTATCATTTCTCTTTTCTTTGTTTACCTTATACCCCGCTGTTGCCAGAAGGATAGTTGCCAGCGCGCCTGCTCCGAGAGCTACCGGCGTGCTGATCAGTGCGTCTGCCATATGCATAGGCTCGTTCTTCTCTTAAATTGAGTTTATATCATCATTTTGATTAAGTAACATTTCCTTTGAGGATTTAGTTTTTTCAGAAATAGTCAACTCTTAATAATAAAAAGATGTTAATATTATATCGTTAAATATAAAATTCAAGAATATGAGTGCAGCAACTTCTTCTACTGCTCCGGGTTGGAGTGATTTCCCGCGCACGGTGCTTCGTGGCGTCGGTCAGGTAATGTTTCAGGATAGTATGTGGACGGGCCTGTTATTTTTGATTGGAATCTTCTGGGGTGCTTATGCGGAAGGTTTCGGTGTGGTGGCCTGGGGTGCCGTGGTTGGTGTCGTTGTCTCCACATTGGCAGGATATTTTCTGCAGCTCCCGGATGATAATGGTGCCCAGGGCTTATGGGGTTTCAACGGAGTGCTTGTCGGCTGCGCCTTCCCGACATTCATGGGTAATACGATCTGGATGTGGCTCGCGCTGATCCTGTGTGCGGCTATGACTACATGGGTGCGCACCGCCCTCAACAAGGTATTCGCTCCATATAATGTCAGCTCGTTTACTTTCCCGTTTGTGCTCTGCACATGGTTCTTCCTGCTTGCGGCCAGATATATGCACGGTATGCCCCCGGCCTTTGAGTCCGCTCCCACCACGGCGATAGAGACAGTCGGTCACCTTGAAATGGGATTCGGTGATCTCGTGATATATTGGCTTAAGGGGGTATCACAGGTTTTCTTGATAAATAATTGGGTGACCGGTATTTTCTTCCTTGCAGGTCTTGCTGTATGCTCATGGCGTGCGTCTCTTTGGGCTGCCATCGCTTCGGCCGTCTCACTGTTCATCATTATCGTATGGCAAGGTCCGGCAGCTGACATTGCAGATGGTCTCTATGGCTTCTCAGCTGTTCTTACGGGTATAGCTCTCGGTGCCACATTCTGTCGTTCAAATGATTGGCGCACATGGATATGGGCTCTTCTCGGCATCGTAGCGACCGTCTTCATTCAGGCCGGCATGAATGCGGCATTCGCCCCTATAGGTCTCGCCACATTGACCGGTCCATTCTGTATCGGCACATGGCTCTTCCTTATGCCCGGTTATAAAATGTTTGCTCCTAAGAATTCTTAATCGTTATGAGCTCAGATGTTATGGATGCCCGTTCGACGAATCATTACACTATTGCTGATGCTCCGCTGACGTGGCGGCATTGGTGGATTGTAGGGGTTGCTTCTCTGGGTCAGCTTGTCGGAACGGCGGTAGCCACAGTAGCCGGCGTATTGATTCCATTGATGATGATCACGACGACCTATGCGCATATGAGCGCTTTTATTCAGGGTTGCATCGGTGCGGCTGATCTTCTGGGTATCATGGTGGGCTCAATGGTATTCGGCAGATTGAGCGATAATTATGGCTATCTCCCTTTCTTCAGGCTTTGTCCGGCTTTGATTCTCGTGGCCTCGCTGGTGGCTATATTCGTCCCGAACGTGTGGATTTTGATAGCCTCACTTTTTGTAATCGGATTCGGCATAGGGGGTGAATATAGTCTTGATTCCGACTATACGTCCGTGCTGATGCCTGATAGGTATAAGCTCCTTATGCTTGGAATGGTGAAGACCGGAGCGGCATTCGGTAATATTTTAGGTGCGCTCCTCTCATTTGTCCTCATTGTTATATATGACAATGCCTACGAATGGCCCAGACTGATGTGGATTATTGCCGGCATCTCAGCCATTATGATACTGACACGAATCTATTTCTTCGAGAGCCCGAAATGGTTATACGACCATGGCCGGAAGCAGGAGGCTGAACGTGCGCTTCACAAATTCCTTGGCCCTGACGTGGAAATGAATCCTGCGACGACAATGTCGTCAGCCCATGAAGCTCCCGTACAGCAACTCGGGTTCGTATCGTTCTGTAAGAAGTATTGGAATAAAGTTGTGTTAAGCGGCATACCATGGAGCTGTGAAGGTCTCGGAGTTTATGGAATCGGAGTGTTTATCCCTCTGCTCGTTATGGCACTCGGCATTGAGCATGAGTCGAAGTTTGCCACTCCAATCGAAAATGTAGAGGCCTCGGTGAAGACGACCCTCTGGATTTCATGCATCATATTGCCCGGATTCCTTATCGGCATATGGCTCGCGGTCAAGAAGGTAAGGGAGGTAAGACTTCAGGCAGTCAGTTTCTGGGCGTGTGCCATCTCCCTTGTGGTTCTCCTATTTTCCTATCATCTGAAATGGCCTGTATGGATTAGCCTCGTATCTTTCATGGCATTTGAACTCTTTCTCAATATCGGGCCTCACCTTGTGACATATCTGCTTCCCCCAAAGATTTATCCTGTTGAGGTCAGAGGTCAAGGGACAGGTATCGCCGCAGCAATAGGCAAGGCCGGAGCTGTTTTGGGAGTATTCGTTGTTCCCGTTCTCCTCAAATGGGGAGGTGGAGTTCTTGTTCTCGGTGTCTCGGCTGCTATTATGGGAATTGGTGCGATAGTGACATCCATCTATGGTCATCGTGTAGAAGAGGAATCCAATAGTAAGATTGCCTGATGAGTAAAACTAAGGATATTTTAAAGATTATAGGACAGTCGGCAGCCTGGACGCTGTTGGCTGTCCTCACTTTAGGATTATACGGGATGGCTATGGCCATTCATCGTGATACGATTATTAACGGCAGCATAGTTACAGTCGTGGCTTTATCCATGGCCGTGCTTACCGGTATTGCAGTAGCCAATCTCCTCGCCTCGCGCGCATCCGTCGACTCCGGACTATGGATGAAGATTGCAGGTGTGATGATTTTTGCAGGCGGATTGTATCTATTCTCGTTTTATGCCTTGAATTATCATTGCGCTGACGAAGAATCAATTCAATCGGAGGAGGTGGTGGTCATCCGCAAGTATTATGAGGTGCATCACCATTCTGAACGTAGCGGGCGTCGCAGTTACTCTACGGGGCGTCCCTATAACGTCTACTATATGGAAGTGTCGTTCCCGGATGGTCAGACTAAGAAAATGCGGATATCTATGAAGCGATACAATAAATTGCATAAAGGCGATGTGCTGCACATGGAGCTTGAGAAAGGACTCTTCGGATTTCCTGTCATACGCGACAATCCATATTGATCTATAACTAAATGAGATACAATAAGGGAGACATATCATGGTTGATCCACAGATATATCTCCCTTATTCTATTAATTGATATTTTATCTCCAGGGGAATTCTTCGGGTAGTTCCTTACCTTTTACGACCTTACGGAATGTGGCCAGAAAATCTCTTACAATTTTCTTCACGGGTCCCGGCTCCATACCGAGCACCTTGAATAGTAATCCGGCGTCATTAGGTAGGTGAGTTATACCGCATGCCACTCTGTTCTCTCGATCAATGAAGGGATTTGTCTGAGCGTAAATCTCATCGGCTTTATCCTTTGGAGCCAAAACGATGACATTGGAGAACACATCATATTGCCCCATAATGCCGAGTTGGCGAGGATTGGTTTCTTTGGGGTCGATGATGAATTTCTCTCGGAAAAGCGGAGTGCCGTCAGGACGTTCCGCGTGACTGCATACCGATAATATATCGAATTCAAACAGCTCCCCCTCCTTGTAATATTTACGACCTCCCATGAAAATCTCCGAATAAAACAGCGATGCCGTGGGATCTATAGTTATCGTGGTATCAGAGATAAAGCGTGTGTGGCGGCATGGATAAACCGGTTCGGGCATAAACTCAAGATATGAATCCTCCTTGAGGGTGATATGCTGAACTAATCCGGAGTAGTTATGGGTCATCTCCGCAAGCTTTGTGGCCGCTCCGGTGCTTATCCAGGCGTAAGACCCCTTGTTCATGGTGATATCCTGCTGATAGCGGTCGCCCTCAACATTCGGACCACCTGAAGAGAGGATATAGACACATGGCATCTCCGGCATCCCCTTGTCGAAATATAACGCTTGCTGCACTATAAGGGGAGCGCGTCGGTCGAGATCTCTGAGAATTGACTTCCCTCTCGGATCGATTTCAAAGCCAAGTCTCAGATAGCCGTGCTTTCCCGGAGCTCCCACATACATCGCCAGAGGCGTGTCGAGATAGGGAGCCATCTCGCTACAGTGTGAGAAATCGACAGGAGGCACTCCGGTGTCGCTTGTTGTCAGATGAGATTGATAGTCGAATGCCATTGTGGAAGTGGGTTTAATTATCTGAAGTTATAGCCCTCACGCCTTGTTGGCTTTGTCAAACAACGCCATCTTGAAAATAAGATCCACGAGCTCGTTAATGCCCTCTCCCGTCATGCAGTTGGTGAATACAAACGGTTTGCCGGGTCGCATCAGTTTTGAGTCATGATCCATAACGCTGAGGTCAGCGTGCACATAAGGAGCGAGATCAGTCTTATTTATCACGAGAATATCACTCTGGGAGATACCGGGGCCATCCTTACGGGGAATTTTATCACCGGCTGCCACATCGATTACATAGATGAAGAAGTCGACCAATGCCGGACTAAAGGTCAGTGTAAGGTTGTCTCCTCCCGATTCGATAAGCACGATGTCGGTTTCAGGAAATTTTTCCTCCATCTCCTCGACAGCCGCGATATTCATCGAGGGGTCCTCGCGCACGGCAGTATGGGGACATGCGCCCGTCTCCACTCCGATAATTTTATCCTCCACCAGTATGCCCTTGAGAGTTTTGCGGACATGCTTGGCATCCTCGGTAGTCACAATATCGTTGGTGATGATCAGTACGTTCTGACCCAACTCAAGCAGGCGCGGAGTTATTGCCTCGATCAAAGCAGTCTTGCCCGAACCGACAGGTCCGCCTACTCCTATTCTACATGTACTCATTCTTTTTAATCCTTTGTTTTAAGTAAGTTTTATAAATTAGTTAATTCTTTCACCTAAGTAAGTTGCGCTGAATGGCCAATGTTCTTTTTGATTTTGAGCGGTCTCTTTGTCTCTCTCTTTCAGTCGCATAGCCCGCTATGCTCCTTCACTCGCGAGACAAATAGCCTCGCTCAAAATCAAAAATAACTATTGGCTAATTTCTAAAACTTACTTACTGTTAGTTCATGAACATTCTCATATTGCCTTTCTCATGCAGAGATGCGAGAATATCAAGTTCGGGGAAAAAGGCGTGCATCTCCCCTACCTTTAATTTTCTGACCTTATCATACAGAGCCGGGACATCCTTGCTCATATCGTAAAGAATTTCCTGAGTGTCATAGTGAGAAACTCTTACACAGCGCAATGCAGCGGAGAGCACCATATTGACTACGCCATATTGATGCGAACAGAATAGATCCTCCTCGGATATTCCTGCTGCAGCGAAAGCAATTCCTTGAGCCACAGGATAAGTGCCCGGCGTACGGTCATTCTTTATATCCTCCAGCCAATGGTCAACAATCTCACTGTCGAAGAGTTTCTTGCCGAGTTCACCCAGTTTTTTACCCATACGCTTGAGCATCTGCCGCGCCTCATCATTCATCTTGCAGAGAATCAATGTTCTGTCGGCCTCTACGATTGCATCATAGTCGCCGGATAGATAAGCTCTGTGTGCGGCGATGGCTGCTATCCCGTCAGTGTAAGCGGCCTGTAATGCCTGCGACTTGGCGAAAGCGTGTAGCGTCGCCTTGTCTTTTACCATATTCTCGAAGCCTGCGGTCTCAAGACCATTCGAGAAGGAGAATGTTCCTACAGGAAAGGTTGAGTCGGTAAATTGCAGCAGGCGCATTATTTCCGTTATGTTCAAAGCCATATGGGAATATTTGGAGGAATTTTATTAATTGGATCCGAGTCAACTGTCAGTATCAATGTATCGAGTCCGATTCATGCTCGTGCGGATACTCGCCATTCTCATGGGTGTGGTAATGTCCGTCGCCATGCTCATGATAATGCACTATATGGTCGTGTTCATGGATATGGCTGTGGCTTTCGTGACCGGCACCCCCGAATAGACGGCGTGTCTCATGTGGAGCAAGGAAGGGAATAACGTCCAGTCCCTTTTCAAATTCAAATGTGATTCCGGGAATATGGTGTGTCTCAAGCACGCTGAGCATCACCTTCTTGTCCACCGTCAGGGGAACATAGACCTTTGTACCTTTGACTACAGCCGGCCAGTGCTGATTGCCTATCGCGTGACCGAGCTCAAGGGAGATGCGTATAATTGTATCATGATCCTTCTCGGCAATCCCACTGAGGTCCACGACCAGCACGGGACTGAGTTCAAGACGAAGCACCACGGCTTTATTCGTTTCGGGATCGTAATCTATCACGTCTCCATCGACTATATGAGTGTGGCGTGCCAGAGCTACGGGATATTCTATCCCGCTGAGACCCTTTGCGAGGAAACGTGATTTCTGTGCGGTCCATTGGTCAAGGAATATCTCATCGATTTCGGCGTTGGCGAGACGATTTTTCCATTCATCTGATTTGCGCATGTTGCCGAGGACTTCTGAATATATCTTCATTATCGGTTTTTAATGTTTAGTTTTTATAATTTAATATATGTGCCCCATTAATTTCAAGACACCATTCTAAGAGAGTAACAATTATTCGCGTACAATGTTTAATATTCCTTAAAAAAGAGGCAGGTGTCCGATCGGACACCTGCCAATTCCTATCGTGTTTCTATAATCTTATTAGCTGAACCAATACAGCTGACCGAGCGGGAGACTCTTTGCCGGCGGCACGTATGCGAGCACACCGTCTACCGTTACATAGAAAGTCTCGGGGTTAACCTCGATGTGAGGAGTAGCTGTATTACGAACCATATCGTTCTTGCCGAGCTGGCGCACGCCATGAACCGGATAAACCATAGAGGTCAAGCCATACTTCTCTTTGACACCTGCTTCGTGGGCTGCCTGAGATACGAAAGTATAGCGTGTGTTCTGGAGAGCTTCACCGTATGCTCCGAACATCGGACGCATAATCTTAGGCTGCGGAGTGGGAAGAGAAGCGTTCGGATCGCCCATGTTGGCCCAGTTGATGACACCACCTTTGATCACGAGATTCGGTTTTGTGCCGAAGAATGCGGGTTCCCAAATCACAAGGTCAGCCATTTTGCCCTTCTCAATCGAACCGAGGACATCGCTGATACCATAAGTGATGGCCGGGTTGAGAGTGATTTGTGCGAGATAGCGGAGCACACGGAAATTATCGTTGCCCTCGGCATCCTCGGGAAGTTTACCGCGCACCGACTTCATGTATGAGGCCATCTGGAAAGTACGCATGAACGATTCGCCGACACGGCCCATAGCCTGAGAGTCGGAAGATACCATCGAAATGATACCGAGGTCATGGAAGATATTCTCGGCCGACTGCGTTTCCGGACGTACACGGCTCTCCGCGAAAGCCACGTCTGAAGGAATATTCGGATTCAGGTTGTGGCAGACCATAATCATGTCGAAGAGCTCAGCTTCCGAGTTGATGCCATAAGGAAGCGTCGGGTTGGTCGACGACGGGAGTACATTCGGCATCGATGCCACCTTCAGAAGGTCAGGAGCGTGACCACCGCCGGCACCCTCGGTATGGTAAGTGTGGATCGTGCGACCGTCAATTGCCGCCAGAGTATCCTCTACGAAACCTGATTCATTCAGAGTATCGGTGTGGATCGCTACCTGCATGTCAAGGTTATCGGCAGCCTCAAGACATGTGCGGATAACCGCAGGAGTTGCGCCCCAGTCCTCGTGAATCTTGAATCCCATAGCACCTGCGGCTGCCTGTGCATAGAGTTCCTGCGGACGTGAGCAGTTGCCTTTACCCAGCAGACCGATATTAATGGGAAGGCCATCTATCGACTGGAGGATTCTCTCAAGGTTCCAGGGACCTGAGGTGATTGTCGTACCGTTCGTGCCGTCAGTCGGACCGATGCCACCGCCGATCAAGGTGGTAATACCGTTTGACAGGCAGTTGTAAGCCTGCTGAGGTGAGACGAAGTGTACGTGTCCGTCAATACCGGCGGCAGTGACGATCATATGTTCACCCGAGATAGCGTCGGTCGACGGACCCGTAGCCAAACCGGGTGTCACGCCGGCCATGATATTCGGATTACCGGCTTTGCCTATACCGGCGATCTTGCCGTCTTTGATACCGATATCGGCCTTTACCACACCGAGCACCGGATCAATGATAGTGGCATTAGTGATGACGATATCAAGCGACCCCTCCTTGGAGGAGCACTCGTTGGCCAGACCCATGCCATCGCGAAGGGTTTTGCCGCCGCCATATACAACCTCATCACCATATGTGCGGAGGTCCTTCTCTATTTCTACATACAGATCGGTGTTGCCCAGACGAATCTTATCGCCGACCGTGGGGCCGAAAAGCATGTTATTGTCTTTACGTGATATTACAGCCATGGGATTCTGTGTTATTTGGTGATTTGTGATTCGTCATACTCTCCGTCGGCCTCTGTCTCGCTGACAGACTTATAGCCGTATTCCTTCATACGGCGCAGGGCCTCCATGTATTTGGGATAGTATGCGGGTGTATCCTGAAGGGCGGTCGAACCGTTGACGAGATCGTCAAATCCGATTACGCGGTGCTTGCCTGCGTAGCTTACGAGTTCAATCTCCTTTTCTTCGCCCGGTTCGAAACGAATGGCGGTGGTAGCCGGAATGTTCAGATGATAGCCGAATGCTTTCGGACGATCAAATTCCATATAGCGGTTGCACTCGAAGAAATGGAAATGTGAACCAATCTGAACGGGGCGGTCGCCTGTATTGCGGACTTTCAGTTTCACCGTGCGGCGATCCTTATTGTATTCTATGGGTTCGTCGGCCAGGATTACCCCACCGACGGGAACATATTCCTTCGGCTCGAATCCGGGTGTCTTCGGGTAGGCGATATCAGGTGCGCCGGTATATACACCCATCGGTGTCTCATATCCATCCTTTGCAAAATCCGGCATAGGAATGTTCGGGATAGGCGGCATGGGCTTGCTTTCGCTTCCGGCCTGTGACGCGCTGTTCTGTGTTGTCTGAGCCATAATAATTGTTTTTTGATAGTTGCCGCTATGCCTTAGCGGATAGGATTATGAATTGAAACCAGACGGCTGCCGTCAGTAAATACGGCCTCCACTTGCAGGAGGTTGATCATATCGGCAACACCGTCCATTACTTGTTCTTTGGTCAGGACTTGAGTGGCGTCGTGCATAACTTCCTCTACAGTCTTACCCTCTCGAGCGCCCTCAAGTGCGCAGCTTGTGATATAGGCCACTGATTCAGGATAATTCAATTTCAATCCTTTCTTGAGTCGACGTTCGGCAATCAGCCCCACGCACAGCAGGGTGAGTTTGTCTTGCTCTTTCGGTGTAAAATGCATAGCATTCGGGTTTAGGGGTGAAACATTCTTTTCAAAGTTATAACACTTGAAGATAAATTAAGTTGCAGATAAGTCATTCATTTTGTCATTTTTTTGAATTTGCTCTGATATCTTTATTCTTGTATTATTGTATTATCCATATCCTTGCCATACGGGGAGCGTAGCTATCCCCTGACTTTGAACTTTACCTTTTCGCGGAATGTTTTATTGATGTTTATGAATATGGAATAATGTGAAATTTTGTTTCGCATTTCGCTTGAGAATATTTGCTTATGGTTGGAATGATTCTTGAGCATTGACTATAATCTTGTCTGAAAGTAGTTGCTAAGAATTAATGAACAGATAAAACGAAGTTATTTTTGAGCAGATTAGCCTGCGGAGTAAAGGCGCATACACCGCTATGCGACTGAACGACAAAGGCTAAGATGCCAAAAAGAACGAGTTTTATCGTTCAAGATCTTTCCGACTACTGTGTAAGCATATATCGATTAATTGTTAGCAACTACTTATGTTGAAAAGAATCTCCGAAATATTATTGCTCGCCATTTCAGGATGTGCTTTAGCAAGGGCCGACCGGATTCCTGATTCCGATACGGTGACTGTAAAGTTCAGGCAATCACATTCGCAGATTGATCTGGGCTTCTCTGATAATGGCGAACATTTGACCGACCTTCTTCGACAGATCCGTGGCAGGGAACAAAGCGATTCCGTATTGGCTGTAAAAAAAGTGAAGGTGCGTGGTGGCGCATCTCCGGAAGGAAGCATAATGCTGAATCGTGATTTATCCTATCGAAGGGCTGAGAGTATTTTTAATTGGCTCTCCAATCGTATTGAGATCGAGGATTCGTTGGTCGGATTCGAATATCTCGGACGAGATTGGAATGGTCTTTTAAATTATGTTTTAGCCGACTCCGAGGTGCCCTGTCGGGGTGAGGTTCTCGATCTCGTGAGGAGAGTTGCGGAGGCTCCCCGCCCTGAATCCGGTGGCACACGGGATTATCTTGCGCAGCTCAAGGAAATTGGCGGCGGACTCCCCTACTCCTATCTTTATCGACATGCCTTTCCGGGTTTGCGGGAGTCAAGTGTCATTATAGAATATGGGATGCGGAAGGGCTATACCCCATTTTTCCCTCAGGTCGGCCAAGCTGTCATACCTCTTACTCCGTATCTTCTCTCTCCCGGTATTTATACAGGGAGTATGGAGGGTCTCGCTGACAGGCACCCCTGTCGGCCATTTTACATGGCGGTGAAGACCAACCTGCTCTCCGATGCTCTCGCCTTGCCTAACATAGGAGTGGAATTTTATTTGGGGCGAGCATGGTCTATATCGGCCGATTGGACTTATGGTTGGTGGGACGATGATAGCGCCCATCGATATTGGCGCGCGTATGGCGGCGAGGTGGCGTTGCGCCGCTGGTTTGGCCGTAAGGCTGATGAAAAGCCTCTGACGGGTCATCATCTCGGTATTTATGCCGGCGCGATAACATACGATTTTGAATTCGGGTCTACCGGATATATGGGTGGCATTCCCGGAGGAACACTTTGGGATCGGTGCAATTGGTATGCCGGAATAGAATATGGATATTCATTGCCTGTGGCGCGTCGACTGAATATTGATTTCACTCTTGGAATCGGATATCTCGGCGGTAAATACATCAAGTATGAACCGAAGAATGGATATTACCGATGGGAATCCACCAATCGTCTGAATTGGTTTGGGCCTACCAAGGCTGAGATATCTCTCGTGTGGCTGATAGGGTGCGATAATTATAATAGGCCGAAAGGAGGTGGAAAATAATGAATGCGAAATCATTTGGACTGTTATTCCTGACAGCTCTGTTTACAGCCGGATGCCATCACAAGGATCTTGTCTACGGGAGTGCCGAAACTAAGGTTATCGACGTTGTGTTTGATTGGTCGGATGATCCGGATGCTGATCCTCAGTCGATGGCTCTATATCTTTATCCGATCGACGGAGGCTCGTCGCTTAGGTATGAATTCTCCGGTAAGACCGGAGGCTCGATTCGTGTCCCGTTCGGCACATATGATGCTCTTTGCATTAACAGCGACAATACCGACTGGGTCCATCTCTCCTCCACTGACAAGCGTTACACCTTTAATATAAATGACGGTGAGCTTTCGGAAGTATCGGAACAGGATGAGAGTGAATATGCCGCTTTATATCGCCGTTGTGGCGAATCGCTCGACGGAAACAAGGTTTATGAAAATCCTCGCGGGTTATGGACCGGCTCGGTTGATTCCTTTCAAGTCATAGCCTCTCCTGTCAATCAGACGTTGACAATTGTTCCGGAGGATGCGCTCCGATATTATACCGTTGATATCATAGATGTTGAGGGTCTCGATGATGATGGAAGCGGAATACCGGCAATGCTTGGAGGCATGAGCGACGGAATTGATGCATTGACTCGTTCATCGTCAACAAATCTGGTCTCTTATCCGTTTATATTACAGCAGGTCACCAGAGCCGGAAATGCCTTGCATGCGGAGTTCACGACCTTTGGTGAAGATTTCCAATCTCACCCTGCGCATAACCTTCGGGCCATGGTAAAATTGCCGGATGGGACATGGAAGGTGCAATCCACTGATGTCACCGAACAGGTACACCAGGCAGCCGATTCCAGACATGTACATATCGTTATTCAGGGAATGTCAATCCCTCATTCCGGTAGTGGCGGTCTGACTGCGGATGTGAATGATTGGGATTCCGAGAATATCACCTTAAAGATGTAGATTTTCTCATATGGGAGACTGTGGCACCCTGTTTGCCTGATTGATATCCGGTTCTCCGTTCAGAAGGATTGGGAAGTAAGAAGTTCTCTGAATAACTTGAAAAACACACTATATTATGAAAAAGTCATTATTACTCTATGGCATAGCAGCTTTAGCTCTCGCTTCGTGTGCCGAGAACGAGCCCATAGAGGTAAGTAAGGGAGACGCGATCTCCTTCCGCACGGGGATTGCTTCGCGCGCTAATGAAACCACGAACGCCAATCTTAATTCTATCTATGTCACTGGCTTTATCGGCAATGAGACATATTTTGACAACCTTAATTTTATAAAGGGTTCCGACAATTTCTTCACCTCGACTCCCTCTTATAATTGGATAGGAGATAATGAATCAATCGCATTCATGGCCTATTCCCCATCTATGGATGAGTTGGGCGCCGATATTGAGGTTCAGACGTCAGGATCGAAACCGTCACTATCGTTGGTATCCTATACGGTACCCGACAGTATTGCTGATCAGGTGGATTTTATTACGGCCAACGCCGTCGGCTCTCGGAAGGCCAACGAGACATCGGGAGTTGAATTGACATTTGACCACCGCCTTTCTCAGATTGAGCTCCGCGCGAAGACCGACAATACGACCTATGTGTATGAAATAGCCGGAATAAGAATCGGCCGACCTCAGTGTACCGCTTCCTATGATTTCGCATCGAATACCTGGACTCCTGATGAATGGCATGAGACGGCTGTCTACGAGTCGCATTGCAATAGTGTCAAACTTGGTTCGCAGGCCGTGTCCATAATGGGTCCGTCGGGGAACGCGATGCTTATTCCTCAGACGCTTTACCCTTGGTCGCCTAAGAATGATCCTGATAACGCGGCGCGTATGGCATATATCAGCGTACTGCTTAGAATCACCACTGCTGACGGTGGCGTGCAGGTATTCCCATTCCCGCAGTATGCGTCAGAATCTAAATATAGTTGGGCATCTATTCCGTTGAGCGGAACCTGGGAAGCCGGTAAGAAATATATCTATACGCTTGATTTCACAGATGGTGCCGGTAATACTGATCCTGACGATCCTCACCATCCGGGAACACCGGTAATGGGTGGCCCGATTAAAATTACCGCCAGTGTAAATAATTGGACTGAGTCGGAGACTGACATTCCTTATACCACAGATCTCACGGCGCCGGCTACAAGATAAGTTGAAATTATATAATAGCTCATACAGTTGGACTCTATACGGGAATTCCCGTATAGAGTCCATTTTTATTAATATTTATTAATAAATTATCTTCTCTGTTCTTTTTCTATTGAAAATATTTGCAGGTACCGGGAGAATTTCCTAACTTTGCAACGTCAAAACAACTAAACGAGTGTTTGACAGTCACGAGGGGTATTAGCTCATCTGGCTAGAGCGCGACACTGGCAGTGTCGAGGTGAGCGGTTCGAGTCCGCTATACTCCACCAAACAAACTTCAAAAGGATAATCATTCGATTATCCTTTTTTTGTCTATATAGCTGTCCTCTCATCCCTCACTATTCTTCATCTTTAGCGGTGTGAAATATATGAGGGGAAATTATTTTCAATCTCATCTATCGTATTCCCATAATTTATTTTGGCAGTCGGAAATTATTTTGTAAATTTGTAATTCGTAGCAGACCTCCCTATTTTGGAGTCACTCCGATTCCTCGAGATTTACAATTGACCGACCATGACAATCAACTGGAACTATCAACCCCTCACGCTGCGTCAACGTCAGCTCGTCGATGAAATTCTGCCCCAATGCGGACAGAATGCAACTGTCGCGGAGATACTCGTCAGACGCGGGGTCACGACTCCATCGGAGGCTAACGCCTTCTTCTCCCCCTCCGTAAACGACTTCCACGATCCATTCCTCATGCCTGATATGCACAAAGCCGTCAATCGGCTCAATAAAGCTATGGGTGCCAAGGAACGTATCATGATTTACGGCGACTACGATGTTGACGGCACTACTGCGGTGGCTCTCGTATATAAGTATCTCCAGAACTACTATAGCAATATCGAGTATTACATACCTACCCGATATGATGAGGGATACGGAATTTCTCGCAAGAGCATTGATTACGCGGCTGAAAATGGTGTGAAACTTGTCATCGTTCTCGATTGTGGAATCAAGGCGATTGATGAAATAGCTTACGCAAAGGAGAAGGGAATCGACTTCATCATCTGCGACCATCATGTCCCCGATGAAGTGCTCCCCGATGCAGTGGCGATCCTGAATCCCAAGATGCCGGGTTCGACATATCCATGTCAGCATCTGTCGGGGTGTGGCGTCGGCTTCAAGTTTATGCAGGCATTCGCCCAAAGCAACGGTCTGACAAGCCATAACGAACTTGAGTCTCTGCTTGACCTGTGCGCTGTCAGCATCGCCGCGGATATCGTCCCCATTGTTGATGAAAACCGAATCATGGCCTATCATGGTCTTCGCCGTCTGAATTCAAATCCCAATCTCGGCTTGAGAAGTATTATCCGCCTGTGTAAACTGACGAATAAGGATATCACCATATCGGATGTCATCTTTAAGATCGGACCCCGCATCAATGCCTCCGGACGTATGCAGAGCGGTATGGAAGCCGTCGATTTACTCGTCTCCCGCGATTTGCATGAAGCCTATGAAAAGGGGAAGGATATTGATCAATACAACAAGGACCGCAAGGAACTCGACAAGCGCATCACGGAGGAGGCGAATACTCTTCTCGACAACAATGTGAGCGTCGTGCAGGATAATCGATCAATCGTCATCTACAATAAGAACTGGCATAAGGGCATAATCGGTATCGTGGCATCCCGCCTTACCGAATTGTACTACAAACCGGCCGTCGTGCTGACTTATTCCAACGGTATGGCGACCGGCAGCTCCCGCTCGGTGCAGGGATTCGACATCTATTCGGCAATAAATTCCACCCGCGACCTTCTTGAAAACTTCGGTGGACATACGTATGCGGTCGGTCTGTCGCTTAAAGAGGAGAATATTCCGGAATTCCGCCGTCGTTTCGAGAAGTATGTGGCAGAGCACATTCAGCCCAACCAACTGCAACCGCAGCTTGACATCGACGCTACGATAGAATTCGCCGACATAACCCCTGAGCTTGTCAGCGCATTGCGCAAGCTGAATCCTTATGGCCCCGGCAATCAGAAACCGGTCTTCTGCACGCGCAACGTTTTTGATTTTGGCACGAGCAAACTCGTAGGTAAAAACATGGAGCATATAAAACTTGAGCTTGAGGATAATAGCACAAGCCGCGTGCTGAACGCCATAGCTTTCAACATGGCTCCTTACTTCGAGCATATCCACGCTCATAAGGCCATAGATATCTGCTACACCATCGAGCAAGCCAAACACAACGGCAACAGTGACGCCATTCAGCTCATGATACGCGATATCCGGCTGTCCAAATCGTGATTCCGCGATGCCATGCTCCCCTCTCTCCCCTATCCCCTTTCTGATTCATGAACAACTAATTTAACCGCATACGTGTGGCTGACATTCACGCAATACTGAAGCGTCATTGGGGCTACGATTCATTCCGCCCTCTTCAGGAAGATATAATAAACGCCGTGCTTGGCGGACGAGACACGCTCGGACTTATGCCGACCGGGGGTGGCAAATCTATTGTGTTCCAAGTGGCCGGCCTGGCGCTTGATACTCTTACTCTTGTCATCTCTCCTCTTGTCTCATTGATGAAGGACCAGGTGGATAATCTCCGGCGTCATCGCGTCAAGGCGGTGTATTTCCACAGCGGCATGACATCCAGGGAAACTCGGCTCGCATGGGAACGCCTTGTCAATGATCGTGCAAGATTTCTATACATCGCCCCGGAACGTCTTCAAAGCGAACGCTTCATGACGGAGCTTCGCAATCTTAAACCCGGTCTTATCGTCGTCGACGAGGCCCACTGCATCTCCCAATGGGGATATGACTTCCGCCCGTCGTTTATGAATATCAAGAAGTTGCGTAAGGTCTTTCCCAAGGTGACCATGCTCGCATTGACGGCGACGGCCACTCCGGCAGTGGCTGCCGATATCCGGAAACAACTTGAATTCCGCCAAGGCAACCAGACCTTCCAGATGAGTTTCTCGCGCCATAATATCAGTTATGTAGTGAGACGCTCGGATATGAAAATTCGTGATGTGGTCGATATCCTGCAGCGTACAAAGGGTTCAGCCATTGTATATGTCAGAAATCGTAAGCGCACACGTGAACTTGCTGAGTATATACTCCAGACCGGAATCTCGGCCACATATTATCATGCAGGGTTGGAATTCGAGGAAAAGGAATCCCGGCAGAATAGCTGGAAGAAGGGTGAGACTCGCGTGATGGTAGCCACCAACGCCTTCGGTATGGGTATCGATAAAAGTGATGTCCGGATTGTCATTCATTACGATATTCCCCCCTCTCTTGAAGAATACTATCAGGAGGCGGGACGCGTGGGCCGCGACGGTGCTCCATCTTATGCGGTTCTTCTATTCGGAAATCATGATAAATCGACTCTGAGACGCCATCTGACTATGGAGTTCCCTGACCGGGAGGATATCCTGCGGGTCTATGAGCGTGTGTGTATCTTTCTCGGACTTGCCGTCGGCGAGGGTGCCGACCATGTGTATGAGTTCAATCTCGACCGATTTGCCGAAACCTTCCGGATGCGTCCGGAGATTATTTTGCCGGCCCTGCGTATGCTTGGCAGGGCGGGATACATGGAGTATATAGATGAACGTGAAAATTCCGCCCGTATGAAAATCCTGTTGAGCAGAGAGGAACTCTATCACGTTCATGGTCTCTCAAGAACGGCTGACAAGGTTTTGGCAAAGATTTTAAGGCTATATACCGGATTATTCATTGATTATGTATTTATCAATGAGAAGCGTGTTGGCTCCGAACTTCTTATTGAAGAGAAAGAGGTCTATGCCGCCCTGCTTGAACTGGCCAGGCTGAAAGTTATCAGCTATGTTCCGCGGTCGCGCACTCCACATATATATATGCCTACATCCCGAGAGGAGCGTCGTTGGGTACAGATTGGAAGGGCTGTTTACGAAGATCGTTTTAAAATTCAAGAGAAGCGAGTCGAGGCAATGATTGACTATGCGGCCAATGACGACGGCTGCCGAGTGGAACGTATGCTCGCATATTTCGGCGAACCCCGTCCGCGCCCCTGCGGAAAGTGCGACATATGCAGGTCTCATGCCGCACATGCGCCACTGTCAGATCGCGAGTTGACAGCTAAATTGGTCGCATATCTCGAGGCTCGCCCGCGCGGAGCCAGATATGAAGTGCTTCTTTCATGTGCCGGAACATCTTATTCCGTACGTGCCGCCTCCATCGTCGCCCATATGCTTCAGGAGGGATTTCTTACGATGGAGGGACCCTATGTGAGCCTGCATTGACTTATTTGTTTTATTTATCCTAACCCATTATGTTATCACTATTCTATGGTCGGACTTGCTGATTGCAACAATTTCTTTGTCTCATGCGAGCGTAGCGTCAATCCGTCCCTTGAGGGTAAGGCGGTGGTAGTCCTCAGTAACAACGATGGATGTGTGGTTGCCCGCAGTAATGAATCCAAACGTCTCGGCATACGTATGGGGCAACCTGCTTTCGAAATACGCTCCCTTGTGGATAGCGGACGTGTCATCGCATTATCGGGCAATCATCTTCTGTATCGCGATATAAGCCTGAGGATTCATGATTTATTCCGCCGGTATGTGCCGTCGACTGTAGATTACTCCGTTGATGAGGCGTTCCTTGACGTGAACGGTATTCCGGTGAGCCAACTCCCTGTAATAGGTGAGGCGATTCATCGGGCTTGCCTGAACGAAATGCATATACCTGTGACTATCGGTTTCGCTCCTACTAAAACGCTGGCCAAGGTCATCACGGAGCTTTCCAAGAAGCGCGGACATCCTGTCGGAATCTTCCCTTCATCTGATGATGCCCTGCCGGTGTTGAAGTTGATGCCGGTCGGCGATCTTTGGGGAATCGGCCGACGCATCGCAAAGCAGCTATACCAATGCGGCGTATATACGATGGCTGATTTCGCTGCACGCGATGTCATGTGGGTGCGCCGTAAGTTCGGCGTGAACGGCGAGCGCTCCTGGCGAGAGTTGCACGGGGAGTCATGTATCACTCTCGGACATGTCGACCGTAGGCTTCAGGACACAATAAGCGAGACGCGGACATTTCCCGAGGATATAGGCGATTACGATTATCTGCGTGCCCGGATTGTAATCTATGCATCCGATTGTGCGCGCAAGCTGAGAGCTATGCGCGGATTATGTGGCGGAATAGGGGTTTTTCTGCGTGGCAATCCCTTCAAATCCGATCGGAGCCTGATCAAGCCTACCGCTCACATTCATCTTCCCGAACCCACCTCGATTACCTCCCGCATCACGGCGACTGCGGTAAATCTCCTCGATACTATCTTTATACCCTCTATGGAGTATAAAAGAGCCGGCGTATGGTTGAGCGATATAGTGGCCGATGTTCCCTCCACCCCCTCTTTGTTTGAGCCGCCACGAGAAAAAAATGAAGCGATGAAGCGGCTTATGAGCACCATCGACAATATAAATGGCTCCGTGGGTCATAATCTGGAGCTTGCAGCAAGGCTCGTAGAGGTGCGTCGCGGACACAACGATGGATATTCCTCATCTTTTCAGGCTCCGAAAAAGTAGTTTTTGCCTGTTATATAGTATTTATCTCACGTTTTCTTACTAACTTTGGGCCATAAATCAGAAATGGATTCTAATCCGAACATTATGAAGAAAAGATATCTTACGGGTGCAGTAGCCGCTCTCCTCCTCTGTTCAGTTTCCCTGTCAAGCTGTATAGGCAGCTTCCGACTGACCAATTCCGTGCTAAAATGGAATAATCAGGTCGGTTCCAAGTTTATCAATGAGATAGTATTCTTCGCATTCTGGGTTCTCCCGGTCTATGAAGTGACTTCAATCGCCGACCTCCTTGTACTGAATTCTATTGAATTCTGGAGCGGACGTAACCCCTTGACCGCATCTACTAAAGTCGTTGAGACCGGAGATGCCACCTATCTCATTGCGTGTGATGGCAAGGGCTATACAGTCACCAATCGCACAACCGGAGAGGCCTTCCGACTTGACTTCATTGAGGATTCTCAGACCTGGGCGCTGAATGTCGACGGCGAGCTTCATCCCTTCATGACATTCGTCGATGATACGCATGTGCGTGCAATCACACCCGACGGCGACTTCCGCACGGTCAATCTTACCGAACAGGGTGTCGCTGAATACAGGGCCGAAGCAGAGGCTGCAGTAAATTTACCGGAAAATTTATTATGGGCAATGAACTAACATCATTGTCCGTGTGTTTATCCATAAAACCAAATATCTTAAAAACTCAGAATTAATATGAAACCCCTTCATGTAATCCTCGCCGTAATCGGCGGTGCCGTTGCAGGCGCAACAGTTGGTCTTCTCCTCGCTCCCGAGAAAGGCACAGATACTCGTGCAAACATCCTCAAACTTCTTAAGGAAAAGGGCATCAACCTTAAGAAGAGCCAGATGGAGCAGCTCGTTGACGAGATCGAAGATCAAATCGAACAGCATATCTGATTGTCGGCCTCGCTTAATAGCGGCTTTGTCCCGGCAAATGTAGAAATATAAATAACTGTAAGCAATATGAAATCCATGATTCTTTTGTCCGC
This sequence comes from bacterium, assembly GCA_014802625.1. Taxonomy (GTDB): domain Bacteria; phylum Bacteroidota; class Bacteroidia; order Bacteroidales; family Muribaculaceae; genus Lepagella. The sequence goes on from JAAVBX010000023.1 coordinate 129,724, forward strand.
CTTCATCGGCGGCGCAATCGTCGGTGCCGGTAGCGCGCTCCTGTTCGCTCCTGAAAAGGGTGAGGAACTGCGTTCGCGCATCTGCAAGATCCTGCGCAGAAACGGCATCAAAATCAGCGATGATGAGGTCGATGCCCTCGTGGCCGAGCTCGCAGGCGCTGAGGCTTGATTCTCACGAATCTTAACCGGGGAGACTATACTGATCCCCCATTGAATATATTGAGTACGGAGTTTGGACTATGCCCGGTCGCGTAGATTCTGGCTCCGTACTCCCTGCATATATCCAACTGAAATATGAAAGAAAACTTAACCGACCAGATCAAAGGCATCTACCAGAACGGCATGAGATGGATTCAGCTTGAGATCCAGTATGCCAAACTTACTGCTACGGAGAAACTTACCGTGCTGATGACCACCCTTGTGCTCGGTGCCGTATGTCTCCTTCTGGGAGTCGTGATTCTGATCCTTCTTTCGTTCGCGCTCGTCGACGTTTTCAAGGGCATCATGGATCCCGGACTGGCATATCTCACCGTAGGAGGTATTCTCATCCTGATGATCGTGGCGATCATTCTCTTGCGCCGCCCATTGCTTGAGAACCCGATCGCACGCCTTCTCAGTAAACTTATTCTCGATATTAAACCATCTGACCATGAGCACAAATGATATGAACCCCGCCGCCACTCCGGCTGCTCAGATTCCCTCCGATCTTGAAACTATTCAACCTGCGGAGGTCAAGGGTCTTACTATTCGTGAGATTCGTTATCAACGGGCGCTCGTGGCCCTGCAGAAGGAATTCTGCAGAGAAAAAATGAATTCCGGCATACTGAAAGTTAAAAACTCCTCCCCTTTCAGCAGCAACTATTCCGGCAAAACCAAACCCCTCGGCCGTGCCGCCGGGATAGCGGGAAAGATTGTCGGGGGTATGAATTATATTGATTATGCAATCCTCGGCTTCTCGATTTTCTCAAACGTCAGAAAGGTTTTCGGTTTTTTTAAGAAGAAGAAATAATGAATGACTACACAGCCCTGCGTGTTGACCTCTCTCCATGTGATACGGATACGACCGATCTTCTCGCGGCCTTTCTTGCAGATGCGGGATATGAATCATTCGAAGCCGACTCCGAAGGATTGACCGCATATATCCCCGTCGCGGGATTCGATGTTGAGACAGTCAAAAATATCCTTGATGATTTCCCGATGGAGGTCAAGGCTGATATTAGCCATGTCATTGTCGAGGGGAAGGACTGGAATCGGGAATGGGAAAAGAATTACTTCCGTCCGATTGTAATCGACGATGAATGCGTAATCCACAGCACATTCCATACCGATGTGCCGGAAGCTCGCTATGATATAGTCATAGATCCCAAGATGGCATTCGGCACGGGACATCATGCGACAACATCCATGATGATACGTCATCTGCTTGATCTTCCTGTGGAGAATGCTGTGGTGACCGATATGGGAAGCGGCACCGGTATCCTTGCCATTCTTGCCGCTATGCGAGGGGCTGTCTCTGTGGGGGCGATTGAAATCGATCCCGGCGCCTGTCGTAATGCTGAGGAGAATATTGCTCTGAATTCCGTATCGGTGAAAATGCTCGAAGGGGATGCCGCGCGTCTCAAGGAACTCCCTCAGGCAGATATCTTTTTGGCAAATATCAACCGCAATATTATTCTGGCAGACCTCGAACGTTATTCCAACGCCATATCCCCCGGCGGATTGCTCGTGATAAGTGGATTTTATGAAGCTGATATCCCGCTGATAGAAAGGTCGGCCGCTCTTTCCGGTTTTACAGTAGAGCAAAGTCTCACAATGCCCGACCCTAATCTCACTGAAGCTGATCCGGCCCTCTCCCATGGAAATTGGGCCTCTCTAAGACTCAGAAAACAGAATCGATAGGAAATTTTTCTGTCATTAACAATTTTTATGGGGATTTGCATACCAAAAATTTGCAAATCCCCATAAAGTTTTATATCTTTGCATTCATAAAGCTGCAATATATAATTAAACGCAGCCTGCCAAATAATATTATATCAAACTTAAATTTTACTCACCATCAAACATCGGATGCCTATCGGAACTACTCTACCCAAACTTTAACATCTGAATAGAATGGCAAATTTTCAAACCATGACCGACGAGCAGTTGGTCAAGGCTTATGCCCAAGGCAATAATGAGGCATTTGATACTCTTCTCAAAAGACATCAGGAAAGGGTCTTCAACTATATTCTCAGAATAATCAAGAACGAAGATCTCGCCAACGACATATTTCAGGAGACTTTTGTCAAGGCAATCCTCACTATAAAGCAAGGACGATACACCGAGAATGGCAAATTCCCGGCATGGATATCGCGAATAGCTCATAATCTCATAATTGACTATTATCGTCAGGAAAAATCCGAGAATGTGCAATCCGCTGATGTTGAGGATGTCAATATCCTCAATCGTAAAGATCTTTGCGAGGCAACCATCGAGGATGACATAATCTCCCAGCAGATTATAGATGATGTGCGTTATCTTATCCAGGAGCTTCCCGAACTCCAGAGAGAGGTGCTCGTGATGAGATATTATCAGAATATGTCGTTTAAGGAAATCGCCGAGAAAACCGGTGTCAGCATCAACACTGCCCTCGGACGCATGCGCTATGCTATAATCAATCTGCGCAGAATTGCCAACGAGAAGGAAATCATCCTTACCCTCTGAGTTATTTCTCAAAGGGTATGGATGTTATTGTTTTTATTTGGGGGATATAATAAATCCATATCGAGGGCGTTATAAATGTGTATTTATCATCCAATAATAACACATTTATAAAAAATTTTCCGCCTATGGCTTTTGACTCTACTCCTGACAATCTGACACCCGTGGCCCCCCGGCAGGCTAAATCCCCCAGAGTATCCACTCTAAATTTCATCCGTCAGTTTTCGCGTGCTTACGTCACCGTCTCCGGAACCACCCTTAATCAGTTGATTTGCAACTGAAGGACTATCTCACAATGATTTTGCTACAGGCCTTATCCGCCGTCAGTATATAGACGCCCGGCACTACGGAAAAATTCCAAGTGTCTCCGGAGCGGCTCGGCGCGATTGTCCCTCCGTGTAGTGAAAATAGCGAGGGGGTATCATCACTCCTTAATGTTATAACTCCTCCGTTGATGCTCACTTTAAGGGCGTCGTCAGCTGTTATGCTTTCCACTCCAACCGGAAATATGGCAGTCTCGCTGATTGTCGCGAACCGATTCCAGTAAGCCGCCATCTCATATCTACCTCCCGATCCTTCAGGCACCATAAGCAGTGCCCTCTCTTCCGTTTGTTTATCAAATGTATCCTGAAATATAGTCGGCGGGACATCAGGATGGCTATATACTGCCTCAAGCTCATTACAGCCGGAAAATGCTTGCTGACCCAGACATTCGGTCCCATGGTCAATTTCTACCCATTTCATTTTTGAGCATCCCGAGAAGGCATTTTTGCCCGCTTCCCTGACTCCTGTCAGGAATAGAGCGGTCAACGAACAAAGATGCTCGAATGCCCCATCCTCTATTATTGCGTCGTGGCATTCCAGATTTACTGACTCCACCACGTTGCAATCGGAGAATGCACGTTCTCCGATAAGAGTCACACTCCCGGGGATGGAAATCTCTGTCAGATTCCTGCATCCTGCGAATGATCGTTGTCCAATCTCACGAAGACGCCGAGGCAACGTCAGGCTATTTAAACCCTCGCAATCATAGAAAGAGAAAGGCGGGATAATCTCTATTTCATCATTGAAAGAGACTTCAGCAAGCTGCGAACATCCCATGAAAACACCCTCTCCCGTTTCTCCCGCGTACGATGATAAATCAAGTCGTTCTATTCCCCTGCAGTAACTGAAGGCTCCACTACCGATTCGGTTTATTCCTTTCAATTCAAGATTCGGTCCCAGCGACAGACAGCCCGAAAATGCATCATCTCCGATCCATTCAAGAGTCGCCGGTAGTGACACGTACCTTAACTCTGTACATCCATAGAAGGCTTTCTCCCCTATTCCGACAACTTTTATGGTGTTTCCCCGATACTCCACAACCTCCGGAATAACGTATTTTTCCGCCACATACCTATCCCCCTCCGGAGGACGGCACACTTCAGCATCATCCTCATTTAGTATTGTGAAATACAATTCTCCTGATTGGAGGGTTTCGGCCTCCGCAGTTATTGCCAACCCCATACAAAAAGCGATTGCCATCGGCCGCATCAGACGGTTAGCAGGGCGACCGGACGATGATTTAATAGCGTGGAGTTTGAAGGGGTTTACCATATTGAATAATGTATTTGGCATATCTTGGGAAGCGGCGGGCGCAACTTCTCTGCAAATTTAGCTATTTCTTTGGTTTTTCATATGTAATTGTCATAAAAAATTACTAACTTTGTAGTCAATCGGGGTCTCATGACGCCGTTCTATGGCCTTCGGCCGATTTATTATGAATTTTCACTCGTTTATATTGTATGACGGAAATCATCGACGAAACCGCCGTTGTCAACGAAGGCGGACTTAACTTTATTGAACAGGAAATCCAGCAGGATCTCGCCGCCGGCAAGAACGGAGGCCGACTCAATACACGTTTCCCGCCCGAACCGAACGGTTATCTTCACATTGGCCATGCCAAGGCTTTCATCATGGACTTCGGCGCGGCCGAAAAGTTTGGCGGAACATGTAATCTTCGTTTCGACGATACTAATCCGGCTAAGGAAGATAATGAATATGTCGAGGCTATCAAGCGTGATATCCATTGGCTTGGATATGACTGGGAAGACCGCCTCTATTATGCCAGCGACTATTTCCCTCAGCTTTTTGATCTCGCGGTGCGCATGATCAAGGAGGGTAAGGCCTATGTCGATGAACAGACCTCCGAGGAGATTGCGGCGCAGAAAGGCACTCCCACTCAGCCCGGACAAAATTCACCCTACCGTGACCGTCCGATTGAGGAAAATCTCGATCTTTTCGAGCGTATGAACAAAGGTGAGTTCCCCGACGGCTCGATGGTGCTTCGTACCAAAATCGATATGGCCAGCGATAACATGCACTTCCGCGATCCGATCATGTATCGTATTATCCATACTCCGCACTGGCGCACGGGTGAGACTTGGAAGGTTTACCCCATGTATGATTTCGCACATGGACAGAGCGACTACTTCGAGGGAGTGACCCACTCGATTTGTACGCTTGAGTTCGTTCCTCATCGCCCGCTATACGAGTGGTTTGTCAAGGAACTCGCTGATGAATCTTACTGTCCTCGTCAGATCGAGTTCAACCGTTTGAACCTCACTTATACCGTGATGAGCAAACGCAAGCTCCTGCAACTCGTAAAGGAGGGTCTTGTCAACGGTTGGGATGATCCTCGCATGCCCACTATATGCGGTCTGCGGCGCAGAGGATACACGCCGACTGCCATCAAGGACTTCGTGAATCGTATCGGCTACACGAAATATGAGGCGCTTAATCACATTGAGCTCCTTGAGCATTCTGTGCGCGAAGATCTCAATAAGACTGCCACTCGTGTCAGCGCGGTAAAGAACCCTGTAAAGCTTATTCTGACCAATTATCCCGAAGGACAGACTGAGGAGATGTATATGGATAACAATCCTGAAAATCTCGCCGAAGGTCAACACGCTATGCCGTTTAGCCGCGAGCTTTGGATTGAGCGCGAGGATTTCATGGAGAATCCCCCCAAGAAATTCTTCCGTCTCTCCCCTGATAAGGAAGTGCGTCTTAAAGGTGCCTATATTATCAAGTGTACAGGCGTCAAGAAGAATGAGAATGGTGAGATCGAGGAAATCTATGCGGAATATGATCCCGATACTCTCAGCGGACGTCCGGGTGCCGATCGCAAAGTTAAAGGTACCCTGCATTGGGTATCCGTGCCCACAGCTGTAAAAGCCGAGGTGCGCGACTATGATCGTCTTTTCGCTGTAGAGAATCCTTCGGCTGAGGAGGGTGACTTCCGGGATCTTCTCAATCCTGACTCTCTCAAGGTGCTTGACAATGTCATGATTGAACCATGGCTCGCCGAACGTGCGAAAGCCGGCGACCACTTCCAGTTCCAGCGGCTCGGCTACTACACCGTCGATCCCGATTCCACTCCGGACCACCTCGTATTCAACAAAACGATCGGTCTGAAGGACACTTGGGCAAAGATTCAGAAGAAGTAAAGCTTACACTATTATCTCAATACAATAAAATAAGAAAAGGTACTTAAGGAATTCCTTAAGTACCTTTTCTTATTATTATTCTATTGTCCGGAATATCTGTTATCTCGCTGCATGCGCAATCTGTTCAGGCTCCATACCGCATTCCGAAAGCAGTTCCTTGGCGGAAAAACGGTTCAAGAACTCCTTGGGCAACCCCAGATTGATTACTTTTACAGGATAATCTCCCATGTAGGAGGCTACTTTCTGACCGAATCCACCATCTAAGATGCCATCCTCCGCTGTGATGATGAGGCGGTAATCCTTGAGAAGATCAAGCGTGGCCCCGTCAAGTGTTGAGAGATTTCGGGGATTGATAAGAGTGACTGCGATGCCCTCCTTCTCAAGAATATCGGCGGCTTTCTGCATATTGCCGAACATTGTGCCGGCTCCTATAAGCGCCACATCTCCACCTTTGCGCACGATATCATATATCGGTTCGGAGTAATCCTCGAGAATCTCTATCTCTGAATTGGATGTCATACGGCCTCCCGGCACACGAATGATCGTCCCGGTTTTATCCTGACGGACTGACCATTCAAGCATTGCTTCAAATTCTTCACGACATGTCGGGGCAAGAAACAGAAGGTTCGGTATGTTGGAAAGCAGCGCGATATCAAAAAATCCTAAATGAGTTTCGTCATTCATGCCGAACATGGATCCGTAGAATACCACGAAAGTTGCAGGCTGACGATTTAGGGCTATATCCTGACTGAATTGATCATATGCTCTCTGGAGGAAGCTGCTCACAACGCCCATCACCGGTCGCACGCCGGCCTTGGCCAATCCGCTTGCCACATCGACTGCCGCTTGTTCGGCTATGCCGACATCAATAAATTGCTTTCCCGCCTCGCGACGACGTGCCGCATCAAAACCGAGAACTCCCGGGGTGCCGGCAGTTATGGTAGCTATTTGGCGATTCTCTTTCATCATCGCCATCATCTTGCGTGCGAACAGTTCCGAATAATCAGTAGGTTCATCGCTCTCGGGCTGTTCGTTGAGTGGTGCTCCGGTCTGAGGATTGAACGGCCCTGAATAGTGGAACTCCTCCTTATCCATTTCTGCTGCCGCCAGACCCATACCTTTCATCGTATTGATATGCACCACTACCGGAACGGGGGAATCCTTCACTGACCGGAACATATCAATAAGGCTTCTCAGGTCGTTGCCGTAATGCACATATCGGTAGGCGTAACCCATAGCGCGGAACAGGTTAGGTTCTGCCGTGCCGTTTGTATTGCGGAGGAGTCTCAGATCAGCATAAATGCCACCATGATTCTCGGCGATGCTCATCTGATTGTCATTGACCACTACAATAAAGTTCGAACCGAGGGTAGCGCCATAATCGAGACCTTCAAAGGCTACACCGCCACTGAGGGAGCCATCTCCTATGACCGCCACCACATTTTCCTTTCCCCCCTTGAGATCTCGCGCTTTAGCAAGTCCGGCCGCCAGAGCCACTGCTGAGGATGTGTGGCCAAGTGAGTAAAGATCATACTCGCTCTCTTTGGGATTAGTATAGCCGGTGACATCATCATAGTGTGCCGGATCTGTGAATGCCTGCATACGTCCGGTTATCATCTTATGCGGATACGTCTGATGGGAGACATCGAATACGATTTTGTCTTCCGGCGTATCGAAAACATAGTGTAGTGCCAGTACAGCCTCAACCATGCCGAGATTCGGACCGACATGTCCACCGTGTACTGATAATTTTCTGATTAGGGCCTCGCGCATTTCAGAAGCCAACTGTCTTAATTCTTCAATGCTCATCTTTCGGATATCTGCCGGAGATGCGATAGATGAGAGATCAATTTCTGCCATTTCTATTTTCAATAAATGTGTTCTATCTAAATAACACTTGATGGATGGCAGTGTTTTGTGAACAGTCGGTATAATTCCCTTGTTAACGAAAATAAACATTATTTGTATTTAATTCTCAACGATGGACTATTTTTTAGAACTCCTCAGGGATCATCCTGTGATACCTCTTTTCTTTACGCTGGGAGCCGGCTTTTGGCTGGGCCATCTTAAATTCAAATCATTTTCATTGGGTGCGGTCGCCGCAACTTTGCTTGTCGGCGTGATCGTAGGCCAGCTTGACATTCAGATTCCCTCTGAAGTGAAGAGTATATTCTTCATGCTGTTCCTGTTCTCTATAGGTTACAGTGTGGGGCCGCTCTTCTTCCGTTCATTCAAGGGAGCCGGACTGAAACAATTGGCGTTCGCACTGACCGGAGCTTTGGTAAGTGCGGGCACTGTGCTTCTCGCATGTAAAATAATGGGTTATGACAATGGAATCGGTGGTGGCTTGTTCGCGGGCTCACAGACTGCATCGGCCTCTCTCGGTGTTATGAGCGAGACATTGAAGGGGATGTCTATTCCTAAACCTGATTATGATGCCACTGTCGCTATGATTACGACCTGCTACGCGGTGACATATATCTTCGGTACAATCGGCACTGCCTGGTTCCTTTCAAATGTCGGACCATGGTTGCTCGGTGGTTTGAATAAGGTGCTCGCCGAGACGGCTGCTATAGAGGCTGAACTCGATGACGGAGTGTATCAGCCCTCTGACGGTTTCATCAATGCTCGCCGTCCCGTCTCGTTCAGAGCCTTCAGGGCTGACGGGGACTTCTTTGCCCAACCTCGTACGGTATCTGATATTGATGGCTTTTTTGAGCAACATGGGTTGCGTGTGTTTGTCGAGCGTCTGAGAGTCAATGGTGAGATCTGTGAAGCTGACTCGGATGTATTGGTCAGTAAAGGAGACACTATCGTACTGAGTGCGAGAAGGGAGGTTATGGTCAATGAAGTCGCGAATCTTGGCACCGAGGTTGTAGATCCGGAACTTCTAAATTTCGGGGCGGAGCAGGTTGACGTTACTATTTCGAAATGTGGTCCCGATGGCATCACCTTCGGCGAACTTCGACAGAAACCCTATATGCGTGGTGTAATAGTCGCCTTTATCAAACGCACGGGAATGAATCTGCCCGGTAAGAATAAGCTAAAGTTGCAGCGCGGCGACGTGGTGACTCTTGTGGGTCTACCTGCGAATGTCGCGGAGGCAGCTAAAATGATAGGATTCGCCGATCGTGAGAGAACTGAGACGGATATGGTGGTTTTAGGATTCGGCATAGCTCTCGGTTGTCTGCTTGGTGTGTTGTCATTCAAGATTCATGGCATTCCCGTATCGCTCAGTTCAAGTGGCGGAGCATTGATTGGAGGACTTATTCTCGGGTGGTTACGTGACCGGCGCCCCACATTCGGGCGCATACCGAAATCTGTTGTCTGGATGCTTGATAATTTGGGCCTGAATATGTTTATTGCAGTTGTCGGAATCAATGCCGGCACGACTTTCCTCAGTGGACTGCATCAAGCCGGCTTCGGTTTATTCTTTGTCGGAATAATCTGTACGGTAGTTGCCTTGACTATCAACATTTTCATTGCCCGTAAGCTATTCAAGTTCTCCTCCCCTGAAACTCTCGGTTGCGTAGCCGGTGCGCGTTGTGGAGTCGCGTCGATCGGTGCCATTCAGGAGACTCTTCAGAGCAATGTCCCTATGATCGGATATACTGTAACATATGCGGCCGCCAATATAATATTGATTTTCGCGAGTCTCATCGTTCTGTTCCTTGCATGACTCCGATAAAATCCTATTAACTTGAAAGCACCCGCCAATTATATGTGGCGGGTGTTATTTTTTAGTGGATTTTGATGAATTTTTGCAAAATTTCTACAAAAGTTAAAATATTTTATTAACTTTGCATATAGATATTCGATCGGATACAAATCTATCCGCCGTGATATTCTTCAACACGATATTCTTCACAAAGCATCTTTGAATTATGCACATCTTTACATCTTTTCTGCTGACCGGCATCGCCGCTCTGTCTGTGCTGACTGTCTCTGCTCAGGAGACTGCAACAGTCACAATCTCGCCGGCACCCGGGGAGTATGACCTCCTCCCCTCTGAATTCGTCATCACTATCGACGGTCCTTCGAAAATAGCTAAGAACGTAGTCGGTGGTAACCCGCTGCTTATTACCTCTCCCTCCGGAGTGGCTCAGCAATTGTCGGGTACTTACTCTGACAATACCGTGACGTGCACTCTCCCCGCCACATCTACTTTCCCTCTGGATGAGAATGGGGAGTATACAGTGGCTGTCCGCAAAAATGCTATCACATATACATGGGCCGACGGATCAACCTCCAAGTCCGATCTGACGGAGTTCAAGTATAATGTCGCCGGTAATGGTTCCCAGGGTCCGGATGTGCCCCAGCCCGTGGCTTACGACATTACTCTGGAAAAGACCACACCATCTCTCTCCCCTCTTGATCTCGATAGCCGCACAATCGAGACTCTTCAACTCTATTTCAGCATGGGCGATCTTGAAGTCGCTGCCGATGCTGATGCGTTGGTTACGATTACAGGTCCCAATTACCGTCAGACCTCTCCCCTTCTCCCTAATATGAACACTTCGGCCTCTACAGTTTTCAAGGCGTTGTTCACTGACCCGGAGTATAACGGTTCCTACACCTTGTCGATTCCTCAGGGAGTCCTTGGTGACAAGGAATGGATCGAAAACCATGAATTCGGCCATGCGAATGCAGCCATAAATTATGAATTTACAGTCGAGGGAGGTAAGGATCCCTCTGAAATCGTTCAAGATTTAACGTTCAATCCGTTTGTAACTCCTGCAGTAGGTGCCAAGGTTGATGAAATATCGGAAGTCATCCTCTTATTTGAGTCAACTCCCTACTGGGACGAAGCGACAGAACTTGAAGTGGGCTACAAATCTGATCCCCAGATGACTTCTTTCACGGAATTCACTACTGCCCGAATAGAAAAGGGTGAGGGCAATGAGGCCAAACTCGTACTCGATCAAAAGGCTCGTAACCGTGGTGAATACTCACTCACCCTTCCCGAGGGGATTTTCTGGAATGAAGATCATCAGAATGATGAGAATGCCGGCGCTCTTAATTCGGCAATGAATCTTTATTGGCAGGTCGCACCCTCTACGGTGGCTGTGAATGTACTCTCACATGTTCCCGCCACTGACGCCAAAGTAAGCTCCTTCCCGGCTGATGAACCGGCAATCATAATAAACACTGACAATAATGATGCCGTGGCTGAGCTTAAAGTGAAGGTAGTGTCCTATAATATGGATTCCGACAGCGCGCTTCCCAAGACTGTCGTACCGACATCTACTTCCGACGCAAAAACAGATGATGGCGCGCCTTGCTGGATTAATAACACCGGTGCGGAAATCACTTTCACTCCAAGCTGCTACTACGAAGTCACCTTCTCTCTTCTCAATTCTGAGGGAGTGGTGCTCGAAGAGGGTCTGTTTGAATTCTATGGTGATGACTCCACAGGTGTGGACTCGATTTCAGCCACTGATAAGAGCATCATCTACGACCTTAAGGGTGTGGAGGTCTCCGTAGACGCCGAATCCCTTCCTGCCGGCCTTTATATAATCAATGGCAAGAAGACTCTTGTAGTGAAATAATCGTTAACTCTCAACGTTATCGGGCGCATGCTTATTTAAGTATGCGCCCGATTTTTTATATGGAAAATCCGATGAAAGTCAAAACATTTCATTTCTTTTATCGGTTCCTAAATAAGGAAAATCTAATGTAGTGCCATATGGAGATAAAGAAATGGAAAGTTCTCGATCGGGAATATCTTATCAGACGCCCATGGCTGACAGCACGGCGTGATAAAGTTGAATTACCCGATGGCAGGGTCCATCCCGAATACTATGTGCTTGAATATCCTGACTGGGTGAATGTGATTGCCATCACCTCTTCGGGTGAATTCGTAATGGTTGAGCAATATCGTCATGGCTTGGGTGATGTGTTCCTCGAACTCGTGGCAGGAGTTCTGGAGCCGGGAGAGCAACCTCTTCAGGCTGCCAAGCGTGAACTGCTTGAAGAAACGGGATTCGCCGGTGGAGAATGGCGACTCAATACAGTAATATCCCAGAATCCGGCATCTACCAATAATCTTACTTACTGTTTTATCGCGGTGGGTGTTGAGAAAGTCGCGGAACAACATCTTGATGCAACCGAAGACATCGCTGTAAGGCTGATTCCTGAACAGGAAGTTCGTCGGATGCTTGACTCTGATGAATTGAAGCAATCCTTGATGGCGGCATCTTTGTGGAAATATTTCGCTCAAAAAAATGAGAAGTAAACACATGCAAGGCATATACTAAATACTGAAAATTAATTGCTATATATATGAAAGTGCTTGTAATTAACGGCAGTCCACATCTTAATGGCTGCACAGACCGGGCTCTCCGCGAAGTGGAGATGACTCTTGAATCCAATGGTTTGGAAATCGAACGAATCAATGTTGCCAATAAAGACGTGAGAGGCTGCATCGGTTGTAACTTCTGTCGCGAACATGGCAGATGCGTTTTTAATGATATTGTGAATGAGACTGCCCCGAAGCTAAAGGAAGCTGCCGGAGTAATCATAGGTAGTCCCGTTTATTATGCCGGTGCCAACGGTCAACTGTTGGCTTTCCTCGATCGTCTGTTCTACAGCACTTCAGGTACGATTAACAAGGCTATGAAAGTCGGGGCTGCTGTCGTGTCCTCCCGCCGTGCCGGCTCTACGTCTGCGTTTGATGAAATCAATAAATATTTCACCATCAGCGCGATGCCCGTTGTATCAAGCACTTATTGGAATGAGGTCCATGGATTTACCGCGCAGGATGTTGAGGATGATCTCGAGGGACTGCAGACTATGCGAAATCTTGGTCGCAATATGGCTTTCTTGTTGAAGGCTATCGGTATGGCATCAAAGGAATCCGGGATTCCGGAACAGGAGCGTTCCGCTTTCACCAGCTTCCATACGGAGGGCTGAGACCCATTCTGACAGCTTGTTTTAATTTTAAATAAAATGAAAAGGCGATGGTGGCACCCAATATCATCGTCTTTTCTGTATGTGTTATGACCCGTCATAGGTATACCTATGAATGACGCCTCTAAAATGTAAACTTTACGTATGTCGATCAGTAAATTGAAAGGTTATTTGCTTGCAGCTTTCGCAGCCGCGGCTTACGGAACTAATCCTGCATTCGCCATTCCCCTTTATTATCAGGGAATGAATCCCAATTCCGTTCTTCTTTTTAGATACCTTTTAGGCCTCCCGATTCTTGCCGTTATCATGCAGATAAGGAACATATCCTTCCGACTTCACAAGGATGAAGTCGGACCGGTGGCTATTCTCGGAATCCTTATGGCTTTATCTTCCTTGACTCTCTTCGCAAGCTATAATTACATGAACTCCGGAATCGCCTCTACCCTGCTCTTCATCTATCCTGTCATGGTCGCGGTGATGATGATTTTTTTCTTCCATGAGAAATTTAAGATTTCCGTAGCCTGTTGTCTGTTGGTTATGGGTGCCGGGTTAGCACTCTTGATGAAACCGCAGGGAGATGGGGAAATCAGTCTTGTGGGTGTGTTATTGGTAGCGGTGTCGGCTCTGACTTATGCGCTCTATATCGTGTTCACCAATATGTCGCGAATTATTCGCAATATCCCCACCACAAAACTTCTCTTTTATGTGCTTGGCTTCGGGAGTTTGCTTTACCTGACACTTATTCCATTGGGATTTGAATTGCGTGTCCCCTCCCATGGTTCGGGGTGGCTCTCTTTGATTGCATTGGCCGCCATTCCTACGGTTCTCTCCTTGGCTTGCACGACACGTGCGATTCAGCTAATCGGATCTACATCCACGGCTATATTAGGTGCGCTTGAGCCGATATCCGCAGTCTTGTTGAGTGTCACTGTCCTTGGACAGCCAATAACTTCAAGAGATATCCTGGGGGGTATCCTTATAGTCATTGCTACCCTGATGGTTATCGCCGAGAAACCCGTGGATAAATTTATTCTCCACGTGAGAAAGATGTTCCCACGGCATCGGTTGCCCTGATTATGATTTATTCTCGGTATCAAATTTAAGGATATGACGCTGGAGTCCGCCGTATTTCTCAGAAGTTGAGACAATCTTGAATCCACTTTTAAGAAAATTATTGAGGCTATGACTATTCTCGGGTGAGACTGTAGCGACAATATTTCTTATTCCCTCCTTCCCGGCTAATTCTATACATTGGTTAATAAGAATTTTCTGTAGGCCGTATCCTCTCCATTTAGGTGAGACAATGACAGCATCGAATGTAAATGTTTCTTCCGCAGCACATCCGGCCGCGAGGGCGACACTCCGATCGCCCCCGCGATTTTTTACTATGACAGCGACTGCAGCAAGTTCGTCACCAACGAATACACCGAGTGGAATATCATATTCAAACGACTCCTCCAATTCCTCCTCTGTCAATGGATAATATAGCTCCGGAGCGGGCATGACATCCATACATTGCTTCTGCAACACAAGGATGTCGGCTAACTCTGACGGAAGCAATCTCCTTATTTCAAACGATACGTTTTGTCTCATGAAATTTTGATAAATATGACATGACCAATGCTGTCGTTTCAACAACAGCATTACGTCAATGACGTGAAGACACCCTGCAAATTTACTCAAAAAACAAGACTCAGGCAACTTTTCGTGGATTTTGTATTATCAGGTTTTTGTTGTAATTTTGCACTCCCGTACCTTACGGGATAGGTTTCTTTCGTCAATGTCGGTTCGCGAATTAAATTTTACCATCCGTTTCACAACTATGAAGATAAGTACGAAATTTGGAGAACTGCCTGTGGCTGCTATCGCTGAAGATATCTGCGCTTCATTGGCGGAGAATCCGCGACTTGTGGTGACCGCTCCCCCAGGAGCCGGCAAATCCACCCTACTCCCTCTTGCTTTGCTGGAGGATATGCCGGAGGGTAAAATCCTGATGCTCGAACCCAGAAGAATCGCTGCCCGTCAGGTTGCAGAAAGAATGGCAACTATGGTTGAGGAAAACGTGGGTGCGACAGTCGGTTATCGCGTGCGCTTTGACTCCCGAATTTCCTCCTCGACACGGATTGAGGTCATAACGGAAGGTATTCTTGAGCGCATGCTTGTAGATGATCCGATTCTTGAGGGCGTATCGGTTGTTATTTTTGATGAATTTCATGAGAGGAGCCTTAGCTCCGACCTTACGCTTGCATTGGTGCGTCAGATTCAGAATATATTAAGGCCTGATCTGAAAATTGTTGTGATGTCGGCTACCATTGATGCCGAATATCTGTGTCGGTCATTGGATGCCCGTCATTTGCACAGCCCCGGAAGATGCCATGATGTAAAAATTGTATATGGAGAGGATTTTGATGTCAGGGAATGCGCTGTTGCGGTTGCCGCAGCAATCCGAAGGGCCTTACATGAGCATTCCGGCAATATCCTGGCGTTTCTTCCCGGCCAGGCTGATATTATGAAGTGCCGCGATTTACTCATGGAATCGAGTGTATCAGCTGAGGTTCGTACACTTTACGGCATGATGTCCCCTGCCGAGCAACGTCAGGTGCTATTGCCTGCTGCGGGTGATAGTCGCCGTGTTGTCCTTGCATCTCCCATTGCCGAGACCTCTCTTACCATTGAGGGCATATCTGTAGTGATTGATTCAGGTCTCTACCGAGCTCCGGTATTCGACCCCTCCACAGGACTGGCACGTCTGGTAACTACGCGGATCTCTCTTGATATGGCGACTCAGAGAAGTGGCCGCGCCGGACGTCTGATGGCGGGCACATGTTATCGGTTATGGTCAAAGGCGACGGAATCGCGGATGAAGGAGTGCCGTCAGCCTGAGATAGAGACGGCCGATCTATCATCTATGTTGCTTACCATATCGGCTATGGGTGAGACCGAGCCACAACACCTGCCGTGGGTGACGACACCTCCGGCAGGACACATCTCGAATGCAGCCGCCCTGCTGAGGATGCTCGGTGCAATCGACGACTGCGGTCATCTCACTATGAAGGGTCAGCGGATAGCCAAGTTGCCATGTCATCCGCGAATCGCGAGTATGCTGAGCGAAGCGGATGGCATGCAGTCTGTGGCCTGCGATATCGCCGCCATACTGGAGGAAAAGGATCCTTTGCAGGATGATACGGATGCCGATATTTCTACTCGGATTTCTATCCTGCGACGCTATCGTCAAGGACGCATTCCGGCTGCATGGCGAAGAATTGATAATGTGGCCGCGCAATACCGACGCCTTGTCAAGGCTCCCGAATATCAGGGGGAGGTCTCCCCCGAGGAAATCGGTCGTTTGATTGGAGAGGCTTATCCCGAGAGAATTGCCATGCGTGATAAGAATGGTCGATATCGTCTTGCTACCGGTGGCTCCATCGTGACGCTACATCCCTCTGACGATCTGGCACGCTATGAATTTCTCGCCATAGCCTCCATGGGGTCGCGAATATTTATGGCCGCTCATGTTGACAGGGATTACCTTTCGTCTAAAGGGCAATGGATAGAGGTTGTGATGTGGAGCAGTCGTGAGGGTAAGGTCGTGGCACGCGAAGAGTTGCGTTTGGGTCTGCTCACCCTCGGTTCCCGGCCGATGAAAGGAGATCCGCGTCCGAAGATAGCTTCCGCCGTGGCCTCCGCAGCTCCGAAAGAGGGACTGACCATGTTTGATTTCAATGAGGATGTGCAGTCTCTGCAGCTCCGCATAGCCGTCACAGCCTCTTGGCATCCCGAATTACACTTCCCTGATGTCACTACCGAGACGCTACTCTCCGAGGCCGCGAATTGGCTCCCCCTTTATATCGGACAGGCTTCTACCGTGCAAGAATTACGGAAGCTGGATTTAAAAAGTGTGATTCTCGGGTTACTCTCTTATGAGCAGCAGCAAGCACTTGATGAACTTGCTCCTACCCATGTCAAATTGCCTTCCGGACGCAATGCTCGGATACACTATCGCAAAGGTGCAGAAGCTCCTGTAGTAAGTGCGCGACTGCAGGATTGCTTCGGTCTCACCTCCACGCCTCTTGTCGATGGGGGACGACGCCCCGTATTGATGGAACTACTCTCCCCGGGCTTCAAGCCTGTGCAACTGACGCAGGATATGGAGGGATTTTGGAGGGAGACATACTTTGAAGTACGAAAAGAATTAAGGCGTAGATACCCGAAACACAGATGGCCCGAAAATCCTCTACAACCTGACTTTAAACAGAATGGATAAGAATTATTTACTTATTTTGTGCATGGCCGTAACGCCGGTCCTCTCTTACGGACACACCGTATCAGTTATAAATGATTTACCGGTCTATCGATATGATGAAGTAGTGGAGGTTGACACGGCGTCAATCCCCGGGATATCCGGAAATCCATTTGAAATCAAGGATAAGTATGGCAACCCGATTCCTCATCAGATCACATATGATGGGAAACTTATATTTCCGGCCACGGTTCCACCACTCTCATCAACCGTATATGATATTTCCGCCGGAGAGTCTCATTTTGTTCCTGATACTCTAACCTGCGGCAACTTCTACCCTCGTCGGCTGGATGATCTTGCATGGGAGAATGACCGTGTGGCCTTCCGTGCCTATGGACCCGCGCTGCAGGCAAGCGGCGAACGAGCATTCGGTTATGATATCTGGACAAAATCGGTTTCCTCCCCCGTAGTAGAACGCCGATACCGCGATGCCCTCGACAATGGCAAGCCCTATCATGAGGATCATGGTGATGGGATGGATGTCTATACCGTCGGCCCCACTCTCGGGGGTGGGACGGCAGCTCTTGTCTCACCGACCGGAGATATAATCTATCCCTATTGCTTCAAGACATATGAGATTCTTGACAATGGTCCGCTTCGTTTTACAGTCCGTTTGACCTATGATTCGCAGATTGCCGGAGGTGTTGAAGAGAGTCGGGTGATTTCGCTTGATGCCGGCGAATTTCTTAACCGTACAGATATCCTGTTCAACGGTTTGTCGGGAGATTATGGGATAGCGCCGGGCATAGTGGTGCACGCCCATAATCCGGAAGGATATGCTTTTATAGAGGATGACGGCATAATGTCTTATTCTGACCTGACAGATAATCCGGAGGCCGGTAACGGGACGATATTCGTAGGTGTTGTGGCTCCTGAAGCCGAGTCGATTTTCTTCCGGGCGCTTGATGTACCGGAGGGTGATGCCATGGGCCATATCCTGGCGCAATCATCATTCCGCTCCCCTTTCTCATACCGTTATTACTGGGGAGCAGGATGGTCAAAAGGTGGAATGGCCGATATGAATTCCTGGATTGATTATCTTCGCGGATTCCGACAGCGAATCGATCATCCGTTGAAAGTAGAGGTAACCGGCCTCTGATTCATGGATTCTATTGTGGCACTACTTAATTTTGTAAAAAGGGATTCTTTCCGAGACGCGCATGACCTTAATCGGTGTGGCTAAGTCTTAGAGTCACACCGATTTATTTTTTCAACCACCTTATATCTAAACGAGGGGATGAGCGGAGCCGCCGCCCATCCCCTAATAATTTCTCCTCATGTCGGGGACATCAGATATTAATGGGCTTTATGACAGGTGTTCAAGTTTTTTATTTTCAAGAAATTCATTGATACCGTACAGGTGCTCACGCACCTTTCCACCGCCAAATTCATAAACTTTGGACACAAGTCCGTCAAGGAAGTCTCGGTCATGGCTGACGATAATAAGCGTGCCGTCAAAGTCACGGAGAGCTTGCTTGAGGATGTCCTTGGTCTTGAGGTCAAGATGGTTGGTAGGCTCGTCAAGGATAAGGAGATTGATTGGTTCGAGAAGAAGCTTGATCATGCACAGGCGCACTCGTTCGCCACCTGACAACACTTTTACTTTCTTCTGATTCTCCTCCCCTCCAAACATGAACGCTCCCAGAAGATCGCGTATTTTCAGGCGCACATCACCCACGGCAATGTCGTCTATGGTCTGGAATACGGTCAGATTTTCATCGAGTAGCGATGCGCTGTTCTGCGCGAAATATCCTATCTTGACGTTGTGTCCGAGCGTCAGAGTGCCATCATGGGTTATCTCCTTCATTATGGCCTTGACCATAGTGGATTTGCCCTCGCCGTTGCGCCCCGCGAAGGCTACCTTATCCCCTCTCTCGATGGTGAACGATGCGTTGGCAAATACCGGCTTGCCATCATAGCTCTTCCCTACTCCGTCGGCTATCACGGGGTAACTGCCGCTACGTGGACATGGCGGGAATTTAAGGCGCAAAGCCGATGTATCCTCCTCATCCACTTCTACTATCTCAAGTTTTTCAAGCCATTTGACCTTACTCTGCACCTGGAATGTCTTTGAATAAGTACCCTTGAAGCGTTCGATAAATTCACGCGCCTCAGCTATCTGTTTCTGTTGGTCCTCGTATTGTTTCTGTTGCTGCTGACGGCGTTCCTGTCGTAGCTTAAGGTATTGGCTGTAGCGTGCCTTATAATCATAAATACGTCCTAAGGTCACTTCGATAGTGCGTGTCGTGATTGTGTCGATGAAACGTCGGTCGTGGCTTATGACCACCACAGCCATCGGACTATCAGTTATAAATTCTTCAAGCCAGCTGATCGATTCTATGTCGAGATGGTTGGTAGGTTCGTCAAGCAGGAGAACATCCGGCTTTTGAAGGAGCAGCTTTGCAAGCTCGATACGCATACGCCAGCCGCCGGAAAAATCCGACGTTGGCCTATGGAAATCTGAACGCTCGAATCCCATACCGAGGAGCGCTTTCTCCACATCCTCCTCGAAGTGAGTCATATCTATGGCGTAGAACTTTTCGCTCATCGCCGACACTTTTTCTATGAGTTGCATGTAAGAGTCGCTCTCATAATCCGTCCGAGTGGTCAATTCATTGTTTAGTGCCTCGATTTCTGCCTCCATTTCCCTTAGGTGCGCAAAGGCTTGCGAGGCTTCCTCAAACACTGTCCGGTTATCCTCGGTCATCATATGCTGAGGCAGATAGCAGACCTTGCAATCTTTGGGTATCGACACTGAGCCACGGGTAGGCTTTCGCACATCTGCCAGAATTTTTAGCAGTGTACTCTTCCCCGCCCCGTTCTTCCCCATCAGCGCAATGCGATCCTTGGGGTTAATAACGAAAGATACATCCTTGAAGAGGGTTGTTCCCCCGAACTCCACGGTAAGTCCATCAACTGAAATCATATTTTATAGCGTAGTATTTTCAAAAATAAATGCAAAGCTACAAAATTCCCGCCATCCCCACAAATTTATAAGTTTCAGCACAATCTTCATGATATTATTGCCGACCTCGCATTTTTTGATTAATTTTGCATTACTCATCAGAGGGTCCGTAATCGGAATTACAGCGACTGGATAAGATGTCGGGTGCGCCCGGTCAGCAGCTTATCCGGTCGCTGTATTCGTTTTGTTTCTACTATACTATTGAAAACCAAATATATAAGATTAGACTTACTTCATATTTAATATATGATGATCCAAATATCTTCATCTGAGTTCAGTTACAAATAACAATGAATTGACACATATGGAATCCACAGGTCTTGACTACGCAAAAGGGAAAATTCCCGTCCTGTTCAGGAAAATATTTTTCCCGACTCTCCTGGGAATGATATTTACCGCCCTCATCACCATCGTCGATGGTATATTCGTCGGTAATGGTGTAGGTCCCGACGGTATAGCTGCCGTCAATATAATAGCGCCTCTCTATATGGTTGCCACCGGCATAGGCCTCATGCTCGGAATCGGAGCATCCGTATTGGCCGGAATGGCGTTGGCGGAGAACGCCCGACAGAAAGCCTGCGCCATGGTCTCTCAGGCTTTCCTCTCAGGTACATGCATTATGGCTCTCCTTGTCGCACTGACGCTCCTCTTCCCTACTTCAATAGCACGCCTTCTCGGCAGCTCCGACCATCTAATGCCCCTCGCCTTCGACTATCTCTGCTGGCTCGTGCCCGGCATCCTTTTTCTCGTATGGAGCAGTATCGGCATGATGACCATTCGTCTTGACGGCTCACCGAACTATGCCATGATGATCAATGTTATTCCCGCCATACTGAACATAATAGGCGACTACGTGCTTATTTTTCCCCTCGGAATGGGAGTGAAAGGTGCCGCTATCGCCACGGCCGGAAGTGTGGCCGTAGGTGGAGTGATGGCTATTGTCTATTTCCGGAGGTCGTACGTCATCAAGTTAGTGGCCGATTTCTCAGGATTCCGACGGAATATCCTGAAGATTATGGCCGTGGGGTCTGCATCGTTCATCACCGAGATTGCCATGTCGATAATGATGCTTACGGGCAACTTCATATTTATGCGCTATTTCGGCGACGCGGGAGTCGCAGCCTACAGCATAGCCTGCTATCTTTTCCCCCTCATGTTTATGATGAGCAATGCCGTGGCTCAGTCCGCTCAGCCCATCATAAGCTATAACTTCGGCAGTAATGATTCCGGGCGTGTCGCAGCCGCTTTCCGATTGAGCCTGCGGGTAGCACTACTTTGCGGAGCAATCGTTACAGTCAGCTTATTCTTTCTGTCAGGAGGAATCGTAAGTCTCTTTATTCCCATAGATTCGGAAGCCGGTCGGATAGCTGTGCATGGACTTCCCGTTTACTCACTCTGTGCCCTATTCTTCGCCCTCAACATAGCCTACATCGGCTACTATCAGAGCATAGGGAGAGCCAAGAGAGCGATGATTTACACCCTGCTGCGCGGAGTTATTCTTCTCGTTCCGCTCTTCTTCCTCTTACCGTCGCTCTTCCCCGGATGGGGAATGTGGGCCGCAATTCCAGCCTCCGAATGCTCCACCTTTCTCATAATCCTGACAGGTAGAGTCGTAAGACATACTTAAATTACATGAGGGTGTGGCGTAAACCTTCATTATGACACACCCTCGTAATCTCAATGGCATGGCAGTGCGGCTTGGATTTTATTTAATTATGCAGAGTGATTTCTACAATCTGGGGCCATGCTCCGAATCTAAACGCGACGTTCTCACCGATTCCTGTGCTGACATACAGTTATCATCCGTTCTCGGTATATAGCCTTCCCCATTCCGGATAAAACCACTCACACAAATCTTTAAGATGCCTATCTCTTCAGCCCATAGTGTGATATGTTCTATTCTCATACTTCTTTATGTTTATGCATAAATTTTTCGGTCAGCCATTCACGTACAGGAATGTCATAGACCTTAACACTGGCATAGGCAATTGCAATTGAGGCAAGGAATATGCTGACAGCAACCCATATATGCGTGCCCAGCGGGGCGTCTGCGTGTTGTGCCGCCCAGTTCATCTGAACATATATCATGGGATAATGTGTGATATATAGCGGATAGGAAATCATGCCAAGAAACTTGCATATTGCTGTTGTACGGACACCTTTAAGTTCGCTGCCGGCTCCCCCCGCCACAATCGCCGGATATACCAGCAGGATCACAATGGAACAATAGAGTCCGTTGACCCACGCATGTGTCTGGCCGCCGATGTGTGGAACAACAAGAGTCGCAATTACAGCCAATGAGCACAAAGTCATAGCACATCTGCGGATATGGATACGCCATTTGCTCATCCGGTATAACAGCAATCCTCCGAAGAAGGGATAAAGCAGACGGCACATGCCGATATAAATCTGATCGGGCGTCAGCCCGAATCCACCGATTACAGTATATTTGGCATATTCACGCATTTCAAGTAATCCGGACACATCAAGATTCATGGCGAGATCTATTGTCAGAAATGCCGACAGTAATACGAATATGGCAAGAACTGCAGTGCTGAATCTGCGAATGAACAGTGCATATAGAATGTTTGCTATATATTCCCACAACAGCGACCACTGCGCACCATTTAGCGAGTTGATTTCTTTCCATCCCCGGATATCCATTGAAGGGGGTGTCGGAAACATTATACAGCCGAGAATCATTATTAGAAGCAGTTTCCACCAAGGAGTCTGCATCACAAGCTCAAATCCCGGGGCGGCGCTGAAATAGAACCAGAATGCACCTATCAGTGTGCCAAGTATAACCATGGGTTGCAGACGTATCAGTCGGCGTTTGAAGAAATCCCATGTCGTCATCCTGTTCCAACGATCGTCGTAGGCATAGCCTATGACAAATCCTGACAAGACAAAAAAGAAATCAACGGCAAGATAGCCGTGATTCAGTATCTGGTCGCTCGGACTGGATGAATAAGTCTCGAAAAGATGAAACGCTACTACTATCATCGCTGCCACTCCACGCAGCCCGTCAAGAATTTCAAACCTCGGTTTTGAGGATAAGGGGATTGATTCTGATGCCATGATTGTGATTCTTTTTTTATGATGCAAAATTAGTGGGAATTTATTGCATGTGATTTATCAATAATTCAAAATAATTGAACTATATTTGCATTATGGATAAGATTGCTTTCACATACGATGATGTCCGCGTCACTCCCGACCGTCAGATTGGCATTCACTCCCATCCACAATGGGAACTCTCTCACGTAATTTATGGTGACGGCACGAGAACCATCGGGGATAGACGAGAACAGATTGTCAAAGGAGAAGTGATATTGCTTCCTCCGAATATCCCCCACGTATGGCAGTTTGATTCGTCAGTGACAGACAATGACGGATGCATAGCCAATATTACAGTGTTTTTTGAGGACAATACACTAAACGGTCTCTCTGCATTATTGCCCGAAATGAAAGATAGTATTGATAAAATCAGGATGCAAACCGAGGCAATCTCATATTCCGGAGCAACACTTGAGAATATTGTCTCCATTCTCTATTCACTGCGTAATAAAACTGCAGAGGCACGTATCCCCTATATGTTCAGACTTCTGAGATTCCTGTCGGATACGAGTTCATGTCTCCCGGTAGGCAGCAACAATACACTTACCAGAACCGAGATGCGGATGGAGAGAATACGGACATTCTGTGCGTGCAATTACGCCCGTGACATTAACCTCGACGAGATAGTGCTTTATGCCGGGATGAATAGGTCGGCCTTCTGCACATTTATGAAGCGATACACCGGGCATACTTTCTCAGAGTATATGAACGAGCTTCGGCTCAACCTGGCGGTCGAGCGCATTAAAAACACCGATGAGAGTATTGCTGAAATAGCTTTTTCAGTAGGCTTCTCCAATGTCACATATTTCAACCGCCTCTTTAGAAACAAATATAAATGCACACCTAAGACTGTTAGAATGGATACAATAAATACGGAGCTACGCACATATGTGGAGCAACAGATTATCCCGCGATATGCGTTATTTGACAAAGCCCATCAGGCGGATCATGTCAATATGGTGATTGAGCAGAGTATAAAATTAGCTCGCTCAATACCTGGAATAAACACAGAAATGGTCTATGTCACAGCCGCGTTTCATGATCTCGGACTGGTTAACGGGCGGGAGAATCACCATATTGACTCACGAAAGATTCTTGAAACCGATGAATTTATAAAAGCCCGTTTCTCGCAGGAACAAATACGTCTGATGGGTGAGGCTGTGGAGGACCATCGGGCCTCGAAAAGCGACAGACCACGCAACGATTACGGATTGATAGTAGCTGAAGCCGACCGTTTTATCAATGGTGAGACAATCATACGTCGCACCATTCAATACGGCCTCAAAAACTATCCTGACCTTGACCGAGAAGGTCACTACCGCCGGACATTGGAACACCTTGAAAGGAAATATGGTCGCAACGGCTATCTAAAAATCTGGTTACCATGGAGCGACAACGCAAAGCGTCTTGAATCTCTGCGACAGATGATAGACAATCCTGAAGTGATTTACAAAATGTTTGACCGAATATTCCGCGAAGAAACCCGGAACTGAAATCATATGTTCCGATGACAGATGCCTGTGCTTTCGGACGAATCCGTATGATGAACGGTCAATCCCGCTTGATTAAATTTTGTAATTTATTTTTACGAGATACTTATCATAGAATAATGGGTGCATAAGACCTTTACACAAACTTTAATTCAAATGCCGCCGAGGGAGATTGACGCTCCCTCGGCAGCATCAGATATTGATTATTTAGAAACTAATTTTATAGTATAAATTTGGCATACAGATTCCATCCCGGTATTCCTCAACACGACCAGTCCTGAAATTATATTCATGACCAAGATATTCATCATAAAAAGTAGCGTTTAGCCATTTTAAACCGAACTCATGAGATATTTTACGACGGTTAATGCGGTAATATACTGAGAAGTCAGCCCATAAAACCGGTTTAAGTTGTTGACTGTAGGCTAATCGTTCATCAAAAATAACTTCCTGTGCCGTAATTGATTCATCCTCTAATATCGGTGAATATCGATCACCCCCACGGAAAGTTATACGAGCATTGGCTCCCAGTACGTTTCTTCGGCTTGCACCTACCATCCATTCTTTTCCTCCAAGTAGATTGAAAAGATAATTCCTATTATAGCGCGTATTACGCCAGATGCCGTCACCACCTTTATAACGAGAACTGAAAACGGAACCTGTGAACATAAAATAATATCCATTGGACATGTATTTCTCAAACGTAACCTCAAGTCCATAGTTGAGACCTCGTCCCGTACTTTCAAACTTGTCAGTAATGAACCAATCGTCCCTATTGTTAAGCAGAGAATTGGAACTGCCCGCTACAACCGGAACTTTATAAAGCAACTGTAAATAGGGCTCTATGCGTAGATGGAAATCATTGCCGATATTCCAGTCATAGGTCAATACGAAATGGTGACCACGTGTAAAGTCCAGATTCTTGTTTATCAGCTCTCCGTCGTCATTACGCGTGAAATAATAGTTGAGCAATTCGGTACGGCTATGGCTACCATAAGAGAATACCAGCGATTGTTTTTGATTAATGTTGTATTTTATAGCCAGACGCGGCTCAATGCTGTAATGGCCGTTAAGCGCGAAATACTGTAGATGAACTCCGGGATTAATCTGCCATTTCCAAGACGGGGACAGCGAGAACTCTGTGTAAGCCTCCAATAATGCGCTGTTACCATGTTCATTCGCGATAGTCTTCATTTCTTCCCCAAGATTCTGAGCATTTTTAAGGAGCATATCGTAGAACATACCGGTTACGACAATTCCTGTGCGGTTATTTCCGATGCTACCTATGCGTTTGTTCATAAACGCGTTGAGAACTACATTGTAATTATTCTTCTTGATGATATTATCCGGGTGATCTGCAAGATTGTCGTCAAGGGCATACTGATGTGAGTCTATACCATTATACGTTCCCGCTATTGTAGTGTTGAATTGAGTGGTCTCATTCAGGCGATATTTATGATTCACGCCCAGTGCCCCCATCCATATCGAGGTGTTGAAGAAATTTCGATCGGATTCATATTCCCAGTTATCCTTATTGGTGTTGGCTTTTTCTTTGTTTCCGTCTATAAGTCCGAGACCCCACACAGAAAATGTTCCGGCTTTCTTAGTTGGGAAGTTTAACTTAAGAGACAAATCCTGATATTTCATTCCTTGCCCGGCTCCATCCGGCAGAAAACTTGAAATCATCCAGAGGGTTGAATATCTGTAGTTAAAAAGATATGACGATTTTCCACCCTTTTTGAAAGGGCCTTCTGAAGAAAGGTCTATTCCCATAGTACCAAGAGACACTGTATGCTCCCAATTACTGTTGTTGCCCGTACGGAGTTTCAGATCAAACACCCCGGCAAGTGCATTGCCGTATTCCGCCGGAAAAGCACCGGTAAGAAAATCAGAATTCCCGAGCACCAGACTGCTCAGTGCTGTCAGACCGCCACCGCCGAATCCTCCCACCTCACCAAAATGGTTAGGGTTCGGAA
>JAAVBX010000024.1 GCA_014802625.1 bacterium
CGCGAGTGATCAGGCACGATACTGACGGCAAGCGGAGAGACAATCGACCAGAAGATAGCGTGTGTACACGCCACCCCTATTCGGGAGGCCATAAGCATGGAATAAGTGGTCGAAAAACTTGAAAGCAACTGGCAAACCATAAACATCACTATTGTGCATAA
The DNA here is from genome assembly GCA_014802625.1 of bacterium. Classification (GTDB taxonomy): domain Bacteria; phylum Bacteroidota; class Bacteroidia; order Bacteroidales; family Muribaculaceae; genus Lepagella. The sequence continues at coordinate 162 of JAAVBX010000024.1, forward strand.
CATAAGTTTGCGTAGTTCAATTTTCGAGACAAGCAGCATTAATGGTAATGACAATACCATCACAATCCAGGCATATACAGAAATCAACATTCCGGCATGAGCCTCCGTAGTAGAAAAATCTTCAGCGATGTCGCTAAGTAATCCGATTGGGATAAACTCGGATGTGTTGAATATAAAAGCCGCACAAGTCAGTCCTAACAATGGGAGCCAGTTCTTTAATGACATTTTGGTGTCCATAAATCAATGCTTCGGTAAATTATCAGTACATTAACGGCCTTTTGAATTAAATGTACAACCGTCCGCGATAGCGTATTGAAGCCTGCCTGTATAAGTTCTAATTTTGCCATAAAAATGAATTATGGACAAAGTTGAATTATACAGGCAGGTTTTTACGTCCTTTCGTAGACTCTGTGCGGAAGGGAAACAGCCATCCTCTTTCAATGCCTACTGTAAGGCTCATGGAGTAATGCAATGTCAGATGGCGCAAGTGCTCAAAGGAGAGTATCAGCGTATCAAGTCACTTCCGGGTTATACCAACACCGGAAGCATCTGTCGTGAAATCTATGAAGATTTCAAGAGACTGTGTGCAGAGGGTAGACAGCCGAGTACTTTCAGGGCATATTATAAAAGTCGTGGAGTCACGAGAAGACAGATGGATGGGTTCCAACGTCGCAATAAGCTTAAGGTAGCGGGACTCCCCGGGTTTACAGGTCCGGCTGGAACCGGTAACGGCAAGTGTCAGGAGGTACCATTCGAGGAAGTCATCTTCGAGGAGTCCGGTTTTCTTCCGGCAGACACGGGCAATGTGATAACGGTGAAGGTTGACGGTCATGTGGCTGTAAGTTTTCCGGCTGATACCGATGTGGCTGTCATTGCAAGGTTCGTCAGAAGGATGGGAAAGGAGGCTGGTCATGTGGGGTCTTGAGCAGGGGCTGAGACTTTGGGTGTGTCAGCGGCCGGTGTCGATGCGCTACGGCATACGAGGTCTGACACAGATGGTGTGGTCTTGGAAGGGGCACTCTCCGGCATCGGGCGACGTGTATGTGTTTTTCTCAAAAGACCGCAGGGCTATGAAGGCATTGAAATGGGACGGTGACGGATTTTTGATGTACACAAAAAGGCTATCGCAAGGCCGTTTCCGGGAGGTGCTGAAAAATGGCGATGATGGTGTTCGCAGGCTTCAATGGGACGATTTCTATATGTTGATGAGGGGGCTCACACCTGTAAAAGTGACGGTCGAGAATCGTTTTAGAATGGCCGTAAAATAAGGTATAATAATTTATAAATCAAATAAATAAGTGGTGTAAAAAGTTGCGTATGTCAGATATTTTTCGTAACTTTATACCATGAAAAAGAACGAGTTGATAGAGTTTTTGCAGCGTCAGAATGAGTTCCTTCAGGGACGACTCAACGAGGCGTTGGCCTCTGTCAACTCGCTTACTTTATCCAATGAAAAACTCCAGTCAACTAACGAAAAACTGGTGGCGACAGTCGATGAACTGCGCAAGCAGATAGCCTCGCTGGAAGATGTCATCAAGGGCAAAGGTGCAGAACTGCGCAAAGAGAAAGCCGCTCGTCAGGCCGTGCAGCGTCTGCAAGGCTCTCCGTCGGAGCGTCAAGCGAAAACGGTGCCGACTCCTACCACATCCGAAACTCAGCAACCGGAGAAGAAACGCACCAACAACGGCGCCAGGAGAAAGACGCATCCCGAGTGCGAGGTGGAGATCCTGGTGGTGGAGCCGGACAGTCCTGACTTCAAGCCGGAGGCGGCAACGTTCATAGGCGAGTGCGATGTTGTGCGTTACGTCATGGAGCCGATGCGCTTCAAGAAGATTATCTACAAGGTGCGCAAATACGTGCAGGACGAGAAAATATACAAAGGCACGGCTCCTGCCACGCCGCTGCTTAACTCGCAGTATACCTCTTCCTTTATAGCCGGACTCGCTGAGTTACGCTACCTTCATTGCATGCCTCTTGAAAACGCCGTCGAATACTTCCGCTCACATGGCTTCGATCTTGATAAAGGCACCGCGCAGAAACTGGTCAGCAAGGTAAAGGTGCAACTCGAAAATATGTATAAGGCACTTGCAAAGGCCATTGTGGAAGACAACTATATCTGCGGTGACGAGACCTATCAGAAAGTACGTCTGCAGCAGGCCACGAAGTCGGGCAGGAACATCAAGAAAGGCTACATCTGGGTGTTCGTCGGCATGACAACCGGGCTTGTGTACTTCTTTTACGATGACGGATCACGCTCAGCCGAAGTCTTCGAGCAGCACATTAAGGGCTTCAACGGGGCCTTCCAGTGCGACTGTTACTCGGGATACCGGCATATTGGAATCGGCGAGATGAGCGGGATAAAACGCTTGCCCTGCCTGCAACACATCAAGCGGAAGTTCCTCGATCTCAAAGATAATCCACAGGCACAGGAAATAGCAAAGCTCTTCGGACTCCTTTACCACTTCGAGCATAAGCACCGCATAGGCAAAGACGGATGGTCGGCAGAAAAGCACATCGAGTGGCGGCAGCGATACTCAAAAGTGATGCTTGAGAAAATCCACATGAGGCTGATGGCCGTCAAAAATCGCATCGGCATACCGCCTGATGACCCTTTGCTTGCCGCCTCCGAACATGCGCTCCGGCAGTGGAACGAGATACCACGCATCTTTGCCGCTGCTTCCTATCGGCTCGACAACAACGAAGTCGAGCGCATCAACCGCTACATATCCCTGACCCGCCGCCGTCTGACAATCGGATCCCACTCCGGAGCCGAGGCTGCCGCACTGTACCACTCTCTTGCGATCACCTGTCACCGCTGCGGCGTCAACGTCTTCGACTACTTCTGCGACATCATCGACCGATGTGCCGCATGGCCACCGAACACTCCAATCGATAAATACAGAGACCTGCTTCCCGACCGTTGGAAACCATCTCAAAAATAGCCGCCAAAATCTGGACGGCTATCATTTTTAGTTATACCCGCTATCGCGGACGGTTGTACAATTAAATGTTATTACTGCCCGCTAAAATATTTTGGTTCACCACAAACTTAACAATAACCATGAGCAAAAGCAGTAATTTATGATATGGAATCGTTTGCGAGTGGGCTAATTTTAATATATGTTTCATTTTGGGTTTGGATACGCTTCGTTTTAAAAAGTTAGAACGTTTCGTTTTGTGGATTATAATTAAATTTGGATATAGTAAATGTTTTAGTTAACTTTGCATTCAAATCTCAAGATATGGCAAATAGAACCATACGGCTATATAAAGAGTACTTCAAAGACTTCTATATTTCACAGCCTGATGTCGTAAGAAATAAAATTAATTACTGCATCAATATGGTAAAGACTCTTGATCGTGTTCCTTCAAAGATTTTGAAATTCATTGAAGGGACAGATGGTCTTTATGAAATTAGAATTGAGGTGGGTAATAATATTTTCCGCGTGTTCTGTTGTTTTGATGGGGTGCCCTTGTAATCTTATTCAATGGGTTTCAAAAGAAAACTCAGAAGACTCCGACTAAGGAAAAAGATAAGGCGCTCCGCTTAATGAAAGAATATTTTAAAGAAAAGAATAATGGATAAAGCTAAAATAGAGGCAATAAAGAAAGCCACAACGTTTGATGAACTCCTTGATGCGGAATATGGGGTTGTAGGTTCACCTGAGCGAGAACAGTTTGAGAAGGACGCCTTAACCTTCTGTCTCGCTGAAACCTTAAAGGAGGAGAGGACACGAGCCGGTTTGACTCAGGAACAGCTGGCAGAACGAATTGGCACGAAGAAAACTTATATCTCTCGTTTGGAGAATGGAAAAGCTGATGTTCAACTCGGCACCTTATTCCGTATCTTTGAAGGACTCGGAAGAAGAGTGTCTCTTAATATTCTGTAATGTCAGACATATGTTATGACTGCTCTAAATAGACAAGCTGGGCTGTTACATTACGGATCTAAGCAGTGAAAGAAATATCCCCTCTACCGAGAACTCGGCAGAGGGGATTGTCTATTGAATTAACAGATATTCAGTAGGTATCATTGATACCGAAGTTCATATCAGCGGCCCGACTGGTAGATCTTGTCGCGGAGTGCCTCGTTGAAGGTACGCTGACCGCACAGATCGGCTACCGTCATATGCATACGGTAACGCCAGTAGTGGGTCGGATTGGCGGGAACATTGATCTGCTCCTCGTTAGGATTCTCGCGGCGGATTTCACCATCGGCGCTCAACCAGTCCTGCAGCGGGATTATGCAAAGCATCGAGGGGCTGGCGAGCTGCAGCCATAGAATCTTGTCGCAAATCCAGGGCTCGGCGAAATAGGGAGCCTGCCCGAACTCGTGAAGCACGTTGTTGAAGAAACGCTGGCTCTGGGCCGGATCGCTCTCCCACCATGCCCGGATGCCACCCATATCATGTGTCGATGAGGTGCAGACGGAGAAATAGGGATAATGCCAGGTATCACCGAATTCCGACTTCGGATCCTTCGGCATACGCTGAATCTCAAGTGAGAGAATCTCCAGCTGGTGCATTACGGCGGGCACACAGTCGGGAATCATACCCAGGTCCTCGCCGCAGGCCAGCATTCCGGTCGCGTCGAGAAGCGGCGGAAGTTTCCACATAGCCTTCCCATACCAGAAATCATTATGACGGTGATAGAAGAAGTCATTGTAGAGACGGTTGAAACACCACTTCTCATAATCCGTCAGATTGCGGAACTGATATGTGAACTGAGCCGAGATTCTGGGATGATAATGACCCTTCTGGTAAGGATCCTCTATGAAGAGTACATCATCGATCAGACCCATCAACGCATTCGAGATACGCTCGTTGCGGTCATTCTTCTCAAGCTGGTCGAAATATTTCTTCACCTTCACCTGAGTGTCGACAAAGTCCTTCAGACGATAACGACCCTCACCGATATGGTCGAGATACATCTCCTTCGCCTCCTCCGTATATTCACCGAAGAAGTCAGTCAGCATCCACTCCAGAATGAGGGGCTTGGCCTGTATTTCCGGATCGATCCAGAAATCATAGTTATGCCGCAGCTCCTCCGGAGAGAAAGGCATCGCCGGATTGAAATATCCGAGCAGACCATGCAGGGCGTCGAGAGGAATCTGCCAGATACGGAAGAAACCGAGAATGTGGTCGATACGGTAGGCGTCGAAATAATCCGACATTTTGCGGAAACGCGTCTTCCACCATTGGAATCCGTCGGCGGCCATGACATCCCAGTTATATGTCGGGAAGCCCCAGTTCTGGCCCAGCACTGAGAAATCATCCGGCGGCGCTCCTGCCGAGCAATCCATATTGAAGAGATGCGGGCTCTGCCAGGCATCGACGCTATGGCGACCGATACCGATCGGAATATCACCCTTCAGCACGACCCCGTGCTCATGGGCGTAATCGCGCACCTCGCGCAGCTGACGGTCGAGATGATACTGCACGAAATAGAAGAAATCTATCTTCTCGCGGTGAGATTTTATGAATTCCTCTACAGCGTTGTCATCATACTGCGCGTATTCACCCCAGAGGGTATTGTCGGGGGTGTGATATTCATCACGCAGGGCACACCATGCCGCATACGGACGCAGCCAATACTCATTCTCCTCCACGAATTTCTTGAATTCCCCGCTTGCGGCGGTCTTCTGCCAATCCTGCGTGAAAAGCTCGTGGAGATACTCATTCTTGGCATTGTTTACAGCCTCGTAATCGATCTCGCTGAGTTCATTGAGATGATGGGCGAGAGTGCGGAAATGCTCCATGCGCTTCTCATCCTTCAGCACGCCCGCTTTCTCCAGGCGCATATACATAGGATGGAGGGCGAACGTCGAGTTGGCGCTGTAGGGATATGAATCCACCCATGTGTAGGATTTGGTGGTGTCGTTGACAGGTAGCAGCTGGAGCACTTTCTGGCCCGTCTCCGCACACCAGTCGACCATCTGCTTTATATCCTCGAAATCACCCACGCCGAAGTCCTCATCCGTACGGATTGAGAATACGGGAATCGCCGTGCCCGCACCCTTCCAGTTGCGATTGGGATTTGCGAAACGCAAACCATCTATCACTATACGCTCCGCCGGAGAAGAGGGCTTGATGCCGAAGATTCTGTTGGAAGCATCCTCCCATCCGCGCACATCATGATTCTTCTCCTTACCGAGTATCACGAATTTATAGTCGAAAGGCTCCTTGACGGCATCCAGCGGGATATTGCATTCCCAGAGGGGATAATGTGCGTCGTTGAGGACAAGGGCCTTGTGGGGGTTCCACGCTCCGAGGAATTCCGGTGCGCCCGCAACGGCAAGCACCTCGTCGGGGCTGATCATCGGTGCCCATATCTTCAGGCAGATTGTGCCCGGGAGGGCCGGGAGAGCCTCGTCGCGCTCATGGCGCGCGAGCATGCCGTCGACAAATGCCGACGAATAATAAGGCTTGTCGCGCGGCATATCCTGCCATGAATCAAAGATGTTATAGAGACTGATGCCGTCGCCGGGAACGAAACGGTGAGGCTGTCCCCATTCGAATCTCCAGGCCTTATCGGGAGCCTTGACCACGAAGAAGTAGTCAAATTCACCCGTCGTGTCGGGCAGATCGAGATTAATCTCCCAGGCATCGGGTGATGCGAGATGCATCTCCAGTGCCTCGCGGGGATCGTATCCGCCAAGCTGCGGGATTCCGCCGCAGATGTAGACCGACTCTCCCCAGGAAGTGTGGTAATTTATATGAAACCTAACTTTCATGTATTATAATTTTAAGTGTCCTTATTCTTAATCTTACTGCCCGGCGAGGCAGGTTATCCGCATCGGGATGTGCCGCAATTCTTGCAAATGAGGCAACCCTCCTGATATATGAGTGACTCGGCGCCGCAGTTGGGACATTTCACTCCCTCGGCGCCGGTGCCGTTGGGTATATACTTCTTCAAGGCCCGCTCCACGCCATTCTTCCACGTGTTGATACTGGTCGAATCAAGCTCCAGACCGCTCACGAGCTTCAGCACCTGGTCGATAGGCATACCGTAGCGCAACACGCCGGAGATGAGCTTAGCATAATTCCAGAATTCCGGATTGAACTTCTCGCTCAGCCCCTCGATTGTCGTCTTGTAGCCACGCTTGTTGATAAATTGGAAGTCGTAGCGCTTACGCCCGTTCTCATCCACGGTCTTGATAATCTTGCCATGGTTGACAGATTTAGGACAGAATATGCCATCCTCATCGTCGGCAAGCCCGGTGAAAATCTCGTAGGGGAGACCATCGACAAGGCCGATGAAAGCAATCCACTTCTCCTTGTTATTTTGGAAACGCACCACATCCGCCTCAAGTTCAATCGGCCGTTTCAGCAGATGCTCCGGATTGCGGATGATATTCTCACTGTGGTCATGATGATGCGCCTTCTTGTGATTCTTGGCAAGCGATTCGAGCACATTGTTGCGCGAACCGTCGCGATACACGGTGCAGCCCTTGCAGCCGGCCTTCCACGCCTCCACATACAGCTCACCGACCATCTCCTCGCTGACATCGTTAGGAAGATTGATCGTGACGGAAATGGAATGGTCCACCCATTTCTGTACGGCTCCCTGCATCCTTACCTTCTCCATCCAGTCGATTTCATTGGCCGATGCCTTGTGGTAAGGGGAGAGGGCCACGAGGTCTTCGATCTCCTGAGCCGTCATATTCTTCTTCGGCTCATGACCGTTCACGCGCATCCACTCGAGAAACTTATGGTGATAGACCACATATTCCTCGAATGCGTCGCCCACCTCGTCGATGAAATCGATCGTCACGTTGGCGTCATTCGGATTGACCTTGCGACGCCGTTTATAGATAGGGGAGAACACCGGCTCTATCCCCGACGATGTCTGTGTCATGAGCGATGTAGTCCCCGTCGGCGCGATTGTCAGGCAGGCAATGTTGCGGCGTCCATGTTTCTTCATATCCTCGTAGAGATCCGGGTCGGCCTCCTTGAGACGCAGGATATATGGATTATTCTTCTCGCGTTCCGAATCGTAAATCTCGAAGGCACCGCGGTCTTTTGCACATTCCACCGAGGCCCGGTAATAAGCCAGAGCGAGCTCGCGATGCACGCGCGTGGAGAAATCCGTGGCCTCGGCCGTGCCGTAGCGCAGCCCGAGTGCCGCCAGCATATCCCCCTCGCCGGTTGTGCCGCAGCCTGTGCGACGTCCCAGCAGAGTCTTGGCCCGTATCTTCTTCCATAGATTCAGCTCCGTCTGTTTCACTTCGGCCGTCTCAGGGTCAGACTCTATCTTGCTGATGATAAGATCGATTTTCTCCATCTCGAGATCGATGATATCATCCATCACCCGCTGCGCTATGCGCATATGACGGCGGAAAAGATCGAAATCAAACTCCGCCTCCGGGGTGAAGGGATTCTTCACATAACTGTAGAGATTCACGGCCACCAGGCGGCAGCTGTCGTAGGGGCAGAGCGGTATCTCGCCGCAGGGATTGGTCGAGATTGTCTGGAATCCCAGGTCAGCGTAGCAATCCGGCACCGACTCGCGTGTGATCGTATCCCAGAACAGAACTCCGGGTTCGGCGCTTCTCCATGCGTTATGCACGATTTTATTCCATAGCGATGTGGCATCGATCTCCTTCACCACCGCCGGATGCTCCGAATCTATAGGATATTGCTGGCGATAGGGGATACCCTCTACGGCTGCCTGCATGAAAGCGTCGTCGATGCGCACCGAGACATTGGCACCGGTCACCTTCCCCTCCTCCATTTTGGCATCGATGAAATTCTCCGAATCGGGATGCTTTATGCTGACCGTCAGCATCAGCGCCCCTCGGCGGCCATCCTGCGCCACCTCACGGGTGGAATTGCTGTATCGTTCCATGAAGGGGACGAGCCCTGTGGATGTCAGAGCTGAATTCTTTACCGGACTCCCCTTCGGACGGATATGCGACAGGTCGTGCCCCACGCCGCCACGGCGCTTCATGAGCTGCACCTGCTCTTCATCAATCTTTATGATGCCGCCATATGAATCCGGTTTGCCGTCAAGACCGATTACGAAGCAGTTTGATAAGGAGCCGACCTGGAGATCATTGCCGATGCCGGCCATGGGGCTACCCTGCGGCACTATGTAGCGGAAGTCCTTGAGCACCTCGAAAATCTCCTCTTCCGACAGAGGATTAGGGTAGTTGTTCTCGATGCGCGCGAGTTCGCGCGCCAGCCGACGGTGCATGTCGTCGGGGGTGAGTTCGAAGATATGGCCGTCGGAATCCTTGAGGGCGTACTTGCTTGTCCAGACGCGGGCCGCGAGTTGGTCGCCACCGAAATAATCGAGCGATGCCTCGTAGGCCTGGTCGTAGGTATAATGCTGTTGTGCCATTTGGTCAGCTATATGGAAAAATGCGTTTATAGGGTTATGTATGTCAGTTTCAAGCCATTGCCGCTCCTTCCCGGCGAGAAGCCGGCGAGAGGGAGGGTAATCCGCCGCGCGGACATCACAAAGTTAACGAAAATTTTTCTAACTTTGTGGTGATTTTAAATTTAAAAACTAAAAAAGAAGTTTATCGATATGGATAAGATTTATTTCAGCGGGCGCCGGAGTGTGCGCCGATTTCTCCCTGAACCCGTCAGCGACGCTATGCTGACCGAGATTCTTGAGCTGGCTGCTAAAGCGCCCACCTGCGGCAACATGCAGTTATATTCCGTCGTCGTCACTCGCGATGAGGAGCGCAGAAAACAACTCGCCGCCCTTCATTTCAATCAGCCCGCTTCCACCGGTGCGCCCGTCCTGCTGACCATCTGCGCCGATTTCGCACGCTTCACCCGCTGGTGTGAGCTTAATCACGCCGATGCCGCCTACGATAACTTCCTCTCCTTCACATCCGCATTTGCCGATGCCATGATTCTCGCGCAGCAGATCACGACTATTGCTGAGATGCAGGGCCTCGGCACATGCTATCTCGGCACAGCCATCTATAACGCCCCCGAGATATCCGCTCTGCTCAAGCTCCCACGCATGTGTATGCCTGTAGCCTGCCTCGCCATCGGTTGGCCCGACGGCGAAGGGGTGGCCACGGAGCGTCTTCCCCTGCGGGCTTGGGTGCATGAGGAGGAATACCGCGCCGACTCCGACGAAGAGATTCTCGACCTTTATAAAGTGAAGGATGAATTCCCCGGCAACGCCGCTTTCCCGGCCGAGAATGGCAAGGATAATCTGGCTCAGGTCTTCGCCGAGGTGCGCTATCCGCGCGCCATGAATGAGGAATTCTCGCGCAAGCTGCTTGAATGGTTGCGATTCGAGCATTGAAATGAAGACGTTAGTATATCGTTTTGAACAGCTGCCTAAGTAGCTATAAATAATAAGGCCAACGGCCTCGGTTGATGGTGTCAACTGAGGCCGTTGCGATATTCTTTCGGGGTCATCCCCGTAGCTTTCTTGAAGTATTTGCCGAAGAACGACTGCGATGGAAAATGAAGCTCATCCGCTATCTGCTGGATATTGAGGTTTGACGACCTCAGCATCACTTTCGCCTCAAGAATGATATATCGGTTGATCCAATCCACCGGCGATGCCCCCGTCTGCGACTTTATCGTGCGCGAGAGATGTTTTGGGGAAATCTCAAGTTTACCGGCGTAGAATTCCAGGAATCTCTCGGTGCGGAAATGCTTCTGCACGAGTTGGATAAACCTGTCCGTGGTTCGGTTCTGCACAGATGGTGCGATCTCCCGGCGGAATTTCTCGTAGTATTTCGACGAGTACCTGAAAAAGTAGGATGCCAGGGTGAACAATGCCGTCTCGAATGGAAACAGCAGCGTGCTGTCAGTCGACAATGCCTGTATATCATCATAAAGACGCGCGAGCGCCACTACGTCATTCTCATCTATTTCCACCACCGGATGGGTGTGAATCACCGTGAAAATCGAGGAATCTTTCATTAGTCCCACCAAGGCGTCGGTCATGCGTCTCGACAGCACCGCGAATGATGCGTCGAAATCATCCGAGATCTCGCGTGGCAGAACGATGTCGCCGGCGTTGATGTTGACGATGCAGGGCCCCTGAATCTTATGTGTCAGAAGGTTGATGTCGGCCTCGGCGCTTCCCTGATGTATGAAAATCGATGTGAAAGCCGAGAATTTCACGGGGTTCACGACCGTGCGCACCATTCCCGCAGCCACATGCTGAAGGCTCCATAGGTCATATTCAAGAATATCGCTGACCTTTTTCGGGAGCTGTATGTCATCGTAGTTTATCTGTTCCATAGGGAATGGCGGTGCGTGTTTCCGGAATGTTGATATTTATACTCTGCGCATCTGCCTGTGGCGCGGAGACAGTTTCAGCTTGTCGGCTATGATGAGACCTCCGATGATGAGAGCGCAGCCCAGATAGCCGAGCGGGAAAATCTTCTCTCCCAGCACGAAATATGCCGCCACCATCGTCACCAGGGGCTGCAGATACAGATAGTTGTTGGTAGCCACAGGCCCGAGCACCTTCATCACCTCATTCCATATTAGATAAGCCAGCAGCGAGCAGAAAATCACGAGGAAGAGGAAATTCAATCCGAACTCCGGATGGGAGAAATCGAAGAGGCGGGCGATATGATATGCCCCTCCGGTGGCCGACTGCTGCCAGAAAAGAATCGGCAACGCCGTGATGACGCCGTAGAAGAAGAGCTTGCGGGTGATGAAAAGACCTGAGTACAACGGTATCAGGCGTTTCACGGCAATAGAATATATTGCCCAGCTGAGTGAGGCCGACAATGCCAGAAGATCACCCGTGGGCTTGATGACGAAGCCTTCGCCATTGCTGAATATGACGCATGCTACACCCGCGAAGGCCACCACCGAACCGATCACGACTCCTGCACCTACCTTGGCGCGGAATACGAGTGCCATAATGGCGGCGGTGAAGAGGGGTGAAATCGAACCCAACAGCGATACGTTGGCCGTGCTCGTATTCTGAAGGGCATAGTTCTCGGTTATGAAGTAGAGCGATCCGGCGCATACGCCGCAAAGCATGAAGAGACATTCGTCGCGCCAGTCGTTGGAGAGGATTTTCCGGAATGTGAAGAGCAATAGCAACAGATAGGCCAGCGCGAATCGATAGACATACATTTCTGTCGGGGTGAAACCTCCGTCGATCATCAGCACCTTGGTGCAGAGAAACGAGGCGCCCCATGCCGAGGCCGTTAGGAAGGCGCCGAGGTGGGCGATCGCCTTTATATAGTTTGACTTTATGGGGGAAGCCATGGGATTTTCGTTTTATGCCGGGAGAGACAGGGATTACAAAGAGGGGGAAATTATGAAGGGGGGGAGAGGGGTCGCTATTTTAGAGAGAGGCGCGATACATTGCCGAAAGGAGGGTGCGGTATTCGGGGGAGACCGGAGCCGCACCCCCCTTTCGGTTGGTGTATTGTCAGGGAAATCAGTCAAGTTTATGGATTACGAGACCCGAGCGCAGTTTGGGCTCGAACCAAGTGGTCTTCGGAGGCATGATGTTGCCGGTGTCGGCGATGTTGATGAGCTGGTCCATCGTGACGGGATAGAGAGCCAGAGCCATCTTCATCTCGCCGGAATCCACGCGGCGTTTGAGCTCGCCGAGACCACGGATACCGCCGACGAAATCGATGCGCTTGTCGGAGCGAAGGTCGGTGATGCCCAGGATGTCGCGCAGGATAAGATCGGAGCTTACCGTAACGTCGAGCACGCCGATAGGATCCTGATCATTATATGTGCCCTCCTTGGCTGTCAGCGAATACCATTTGCCGCCGAGATAGAGTGAGAAGTTGTGGAGGCCGGCAGGCTGATAGATCTCCTCGCCCTTCTCCTCCACCACGAAGTTCTCTGCCAGACGATCCAGGAATTCCTGCTCTGTCAGACCGTTCAGGTCGCGGACAACGCGGTTGTAGTCGATAATCTTGAGGTGGGATGCGGGGAATGCAACGGCCATGAAGTAGTTGTATTCCTCGTCGCCCTTGTGCTCGGGATTGTTCTGTGCCTTCTCGGCGCCCACGAGAGCGGCTGCCGCAGAGCGGTGATGGCCGTCGGCGATGTAGAGATTGGGAATCTTGTCGAATTCCTCGGAGATGCGCTTGATCATGTCATCATCCTCGATTACCCAGAGGGTATGGCCGAATCCGTCGGGAGCCACGAAGTCATATTCCGGTTCGCCGGCGGTCACTGTGCGGATAATCTCCTCAAGACCCTCATTGTCGGGGAACGCGAAGAAGACCGGCTCGATGTTGGCGTTGTTGACGCGCACGTGTTTCATACGGTCCTCCTCCTTGTCGCGGCGGGTGAGCTCATGCTTTTTGATGCGCCCCTCCATGTAATCGTTGACCCATGCGGCCACCACGAAGCCATACTGTGTGCGGCCATCCATTGTCTGAGCGTAGATATAATATTTCTCCTTGTCGTCTTCCACGAGCCAGCCCTGTTTTTGGAAGTTGTGGAAGTTCTCGACTGCACGGTCATAGACCTTCGGGTCATGCTCGTCTGTGCCGGGTTCGAAGTCGATTTCGGGTTTGATGATGTGATAGAGCGACATGTCGTTGCCCTCGGCCTCTTTGCGGGCCTCATCGGAATTGAGTACGTCATAGGGGCGTGAAGCCACCTGCTCTACGAGATGTTTCGGAGGACGCACCCCCTTGAAAGGCTTAACTTTTGCCATGGTGTAGGTTAGATTTTCAGGTTATGTTTTTTCAGGTAATTTTTATGTTTGAAAAGTCGGAAGAGCCGGGCTGCTTCTAACTTTTACGGTAACATTCGTCGCATATGCCGTAGACGATTGTCGAGGAGTATTCGGGATGGAATTCGTCGTAGGCATCCGTCAGCAGACGCGCGGTCAGGTCAGGCTCGTCAACCTCCCGGATTTTACCGCAGCGACGGCAGACGAGATGCAGATGCGAACCCCGCGCCACCTCGTAGCGGGCCTGGTTCGTGGCGAAGATATGACGGTTCAGAATCCCCGCCTGACAGAGTAGCTCCAGTGTGTTGTAGACCGTCGCTTTGCTGACATGATATCCCGCCCCCTCCATCGCGTTATAAAGTTGATCCACGCCGAAATGAGCCGAGAGCTCCACCGCCTTCTCAAGGATGGCGTAGCGTTCCGGCGTCTTGCGCATATGGTTGGCTTGCATGAACTCAGTCAGCTGATTGCGCAGAAGTTGTATTTCGGATCGTTGGGTCTGCATTTCTGTTCTTCGTATTGTAAGTGCAAAGATAGCACTGAGTTTCCGAATATGCAAATTTTAAGCTTACAAAAAGTCAGTGGCTGCCGTAAAAAGGATAGCGGCCTCGCGCTGTTTGCCGCGTGGCCGCTATCTTAAGCGTTGCCTCCCGATGAGGTCTCGTGTCAGTGTTTGAAGAGTGCCTTGAATTCCTCTATGCGTCTGGCGCGTATCTGCTTGTGTACACGCCCTTTATATCTGCACATTGATTCGAAGGCCTCTCGGATGTTTCGGTTGCCGTCTTTCAGAAGTCTGACAACCGAGGATCTGTTGACTCGTCCCGGCCCGACATTGTAGGCCAAAACTCCCAGCAAGAGCGAGTCTTTGCCGTATGATTTGTAGAGGTCGGCAAATTTTTTCAGATCCTTGCGGAGCAGGGCATCAGCCTGCTTCTCCGTTAATTTCTGTCCTTTTTTGTAGTGCTCTCCCGGCTGCACCATATGACCGTAGCCTATGAGTGGCCAGTGGCATGGGGAGTGAAGCGTCTCATACTTCTTGATGAGCTGCACCGCTTGTTCAAACTCGTGTTCAGTATAGCTGACACCTGTCGTTGCGTTCGCATAGGAACCGAACATCGCGGCGATCGCGATCATCATTGATACAATAAACTTTCTCATAACATAATCCGTTCCCGGTTTATGCCTCTCCGGTCCGCGCTGCCGTCACGGTATATCTGCCGACCGGAATCTTTCCCTCCTTCGCACTCGTGGGAACGTCCAAGAGTATATTTTTTAGGGTTATTACACTTTGCTTATGAAGTTGCATCAACTTCATCAATTCATCCCCCGGGGCTCGACGACACTGCATGCCATAACGGTTCGCGCCGGCTGCAGGGCGACAAGCCCGACAGTGCGCTAACCGACATCAGCCGTCACGAAGGGATTACGGGAAGATGGTCGCGGACATCGAGCCTCTCACGCTCTTTCCGACCGTATGAGGGTCGGGGTCCTGCGGGCCATTGAGTGCTTCCCCGGTGGATGAACCGTAGTTAAAACGCTGATTATCTTTTATTGTTCGACTGCAAAGTTATAAAAAAGATTAATTCTATGCAAGGAAATTTTAAATTTTTATGTTTTACAACATATTTTTATAGCATAAATTATACAATTTCGATACACTCTCATTACCTGTATAATATCGTTTTAATTTGAACAACTACTTACAAGAAATCGGGTAATCGTTGAGGTCGTTTGGATGAAATCCGCTAACTTTGCAGGCTGATACTCCTCCTGTCGAGGTAAAATCAATTCAAGACTATGAATATCATTGAGATAACTGATCTGGCCGATGACCGCATCGCGCCATTCAGCCGGCTTACGGAGGCGCGGCTGCGCAACAGGCTTGATCCGGCCAACGCGATTGTCATCGTGGAGAGTCCGAAGGTGATTCGCACCGCCCTCGGTCAAGGCTGGCTCCCCCTTGCTATATTGTGTGAGAGGCGTCACATAGCGGGCGATGCGGCCGATATAATTGAAATGTGTCCCCCGGGGATGCCTGTCTATACCGGCGACCGGTCTCTGCTCGCCGAATTGACGGGTTACACCTTGACGCGTGGTGTGCTGTCCGCCATGCGGCGTAAGCCGGAGCCATCTCTCGCCGAGGTCGTTGAGGGTGCCCGCCGGATCTGTGTCATCGACGCTGTCAGTGACACCACCAATATAGGGGCTATCTTCCGCAGCGCGGCCGCCCTCGGAATCGATGCCGTGCTTCTGACACGCGAATCCTGCGATCCCCTCAACCGTCGCGCCGTGCGTGTCTCGATGGGGAGTGTGTTCCTCGTGCCCTGGACCTGGATCGATTCCCCGAATGATGTCAGGGATTTCGGCTTCAAGACCGTGGCAATGGCTTTGCGCGATGATTCCGTGCTACTCTCTGACCCCGCGCTTAACGCCGAACCGCGACTCGCAATCGTGATGGGCACCGAGGGGGACGGGCTTTCGCAGCGCGTCATCGAGGGAGCCGACTATGTCGTGCGCATCCCGATGAGCCATGGCGTCGACTCTCTGAATGTCGCCGCAGCCTCCGCCGTGGCTTTCTATGAATTATGCAATCGTCCGAAGGCATAGTAATCGATCAATCGTCACTCGGAGTCTTTCCACAGGGGAAGATGAAGGCGTTGCCAGACGGCTCCGGGCACCAGGCGTTCGAAAAATGTCAGCACCCTCCAGCGCAACCCGATCGTGGCCACGCGCTTTGCCCTCAGGACAGCCTTGAATATCATCGGCGTGACGCGTCCGGAGTCCATCTCCAGCATGTAGCTTCGCGAAGGATCAAGCAGGGGAGTGCGGGTCCAGCCCGGCCGAATATCCACCACGCGCAGAGGTAGCTTGAGTTCGTCGGCCCGTTGCCGCAATCCCTCCAGATAGGTCTGGCAGAAGGCTTTTGACGCCGAGTAGGCCGGCATAGCCCCGAGTCCGCGACAGCCTGCCACCGATGATATCGCTACAAGCCTCCCCGGTTGTCCGGTCTCTTCAAACCATCGGAATGCCTCGGCCGTCATCCGGGCCATCCCTATGGCGTTGGTCTCCGCTATCTTTACTTCGGGAGTCACTTCAAGCTTCGGATTCTCAAGCAAAATCCCCGGGCAGTGGAGATAAATGTCCATTCCTCCGAGAGCCTCGGCAAGTTTCCGCAGACGCTCGGGCGCATCCTCGCGACATACGTCGATTTCCGAGGTGATGACTCTTCCGGGGGCGAGTCGGCTCAGTTCGGCGAGTGCGCGGGCGTTGCGTCCGGCCGCTCCGACTCTCCAGCCCTCGGCCACGAATCGCTCCGCCAGTGCGCGCCCCAGGCCCGATGTTGCGCCGGTTATGACGATTTTCTTATCCATTGATTGCCTCTTCTATATTAAAAATCGGACTCTATATGGTGTAAAACATCAAAAGGTAGGCCGTAGGTTTGGTAAAGTTGGAAAACTTTTGTAACTTTGCCGATATTGCGTATGTGCGCGCGTATCGTGTCCCGGGCCTGCGCTCTTTATAAAACTCTACATATATGGGATGTCGCGGATCCGACAAAGTCTGAGTCTCCCCTTATATTTTAAGGTAAATTAGCTGATGAAAAAAAATACACTCATAAAAGGAGCTGAAATCTTCACCTCCGAAGGGCTTCGAAAAGCCGACCTCCTCGTGGCCGATGGCCGCGTGGAGAGAATCTCCGATTCATTGGATTCCGTATCTCCCGACACCGAAATCATCGAGGCAGAAGGCCTTACCGTACTCCCCGGACTGACCGATCTCCACGTACATTTCCGCCAGCCCGGCTTCGAATATAAGGAGACTATAGAGGGTGGCGCCGAGGCGGCGCGCGCAGGTGGATTCACCACCGTCTGCACGATGCCCAACCTCAAGCCGGCTCCCGACAATATCGACAATCTCTGGCCCCAGCTTCAGGCGATCGCCGCCCAGGATATGGTGCAGATAATTCCTTACGCCACCATCACGCGGCAGCGCATCGGCGATGAGACTCTGGTGGATTATCAGTCGCTCGTGCCGCATGTGGCCGGTTTCTCCGACGACGGCTCCGGTGTCCAGTCCGAGGATGTGATGCGCGTCGCCATGAAGCATATCGCGGCCACCGGCAAGATTCTGGCAGCCCATTGCGAGGTCAACGAGTTGCTGCGCGGAGGATATATCCACGACGGGGCCTACGCCCGCTTCAATAACCATAAGGGCATCTGCTCCGAAAGTGAATGGCGCGAGGTGGAACGCGACATAAATCTCGCCCGCGAGACCGGGTGCCGCCTTCATATCTGCCATATCTCCACGGCCGAGAGTGTCGACCTCGTGCGCAACGCCAAGCGCGAAGGCCTCCCCGTCACTTGCGAGACTGCCCCGCACTATCTCTGGTTCACCGACGAGGATCTTCAGAACGAGGGGAAATGGAAGATGAATCCCCCCATCCGAAGCGAATATGACCGTCGTGCGCTGCTGATCGGAGTGAAGGATGGCACGATCGACGCTATCGCTACCGACCACGCCCCGCATGCCCCGCATGAGAAGGAGACCGATCTGAAGCATAGCGCTATGGGTGTAGTAGGCCTTGAGACGGCTTTCCCGGCCACCTACACGCGCCTTGTCGTTCAGGGCCGTGCCGACCTCGCGCGTGTCGTGGAGCTGATGTCGCTCGCGCCACGGCGCATTCTCGGTCTCCCCGGCTTCGAGACCGGCGGTATAGCCGAGGGTGATCCGGCGATGCTCACGATCGTCGACCTCAACGAAATCCGCAAGGTGGATCCGGCGACTTTCCACGGCAAGGGTCGTGCCACCCCCTTCGAGGGTATGGAGCTGCAGGGATGGCCTGTGACGACTATCGTCAGCCTCCCCGAATGATTACGCCGGGTCCGCGACTCGGACCCGGACGACAACCTATATCTGAAATGAAAAATATAGCTCATAAACTCAGGGTCATCGACAACAGGGCCCTAACCGCCAAGACCCGCCTGATGGTTCTCGGCGGTGCCGAAGGGGTCATCACGGCTCCCGGGCAGTTTGTCAACCTCGCTGTGGAGGGAAAATTCCTCCGCCGCCCGATTTCGGTCTGCGGTGTCGACGGCGACCGTATCTCTCTCCTGTATGATGTAGTGGGGGAGGGCACAGCCGAAATGGCGCGCTGGCAACCCGGCTATGAGGCCGATGTGCTCGCCCCGCTCGGCAATGGCTTCGACATATCTTGCTCCGGCGACGCGCCCCTCCTGCTCGGTGGCGGTATCGGTATAGCCCCCCTTTATCAGCTCTCGCGCGATCTCATCGCGGCCGGAGTAAAGCCGACTGTCATTCTCGGTTTCAATTCCGCCGCCGATGCGGCCTGGGTCGAGGAATTCCGTCTGACGGGCGCTGATGTCTATGTGGCTACCGTCGATGGCTCCATGGGAACAAAGGGTTTCGTCACCGACGTGCCTGAATGCCGTGACCCCCGTCACGGCTATTTCTATGCCTGCGGACCCCTCCCCATGCTGCGCGCCCTATGCTCCGCTCTCCCGATTCCCGGCGAACTCTCCTTGGAGGCCCGTATGGCCTGCGGTTTCGGCGTCTGCATGTGCTGCTCGCTCGAAACGGTCGATGGAGCCAAACGAATCTGTAAGGATGGACCCGTCTTCAGAAAGGAGGAACTCATATGGAAATAAGACCTATGGAAAATAATCCTGTCAACAACGCCTCGGGCGTCGACCTAAGTGTCACCCTCAGTGGTGTCCGTCTGCAGAATCCAGTCATCCCTGCCTCCGGATGTTTCGGCTATGGCTACGGCATGGCTGAATATTACGACATCGATTGCCTCGGCTCGATAAGCTTCAAGGGCACCACCCGCGATCCCCGTTTCGGCAATCCTCTGCCGCGTGCGGCGGAGTGTCCCGCAGGTATGATCAACAGCGTCGGCCTGCAGAATCCGGGTATCGACAAGGTCATCGCCGAGGAGCTTCCTAAGATGCGCGGTTGCTTCCATCAGCCTATTATCGCCAACATCAGCGGTTTCTCGATTGATGAATATGTGGAGTGTTGCGCCAAGATTGATTCTCAGGAGCAAGTGGAGATTATAGAGCTCAACGTCAGCTGCCCCAATGTCCACGGCGGCGGAATGAGTTTCGGCACCCAATGTGAAAGCGTGGCTGAGGTGACGCGCGCCGTCAAGGCCGTCACCACGAAACCACTTTATGTCAAACTCTCTCCCAATGTCACCGATATCGTGGCGATCGCCCGGTCGGCTGAGGAAGCGGGTGCCGACGGCATTTGCCTCATTAACACTCTCCTGG
Organism: bacterium; assembly: GCA_014802625.1. Taxonomy (GTDB): domain Bacteria; phylum Bacteroidota; class Bacteroidia; order Bacteroidales; family Muribaculaceae; genus Lepagella. Next base: position 20,099 of record JAAVBX010000024.1, read on the forward strand.
GTATGCGGATTGATGTGAAGACCCGCCGCCCCGTCATCGCCAACGTCATGGGCGGTTTCTCGGGCGACGCCATCTTCCCCGTGGCCGTCAGGATGGTCTATCAGGTGGCCCGCGCCTGCTCGGTGCCGGTCATGGGTTGCGGCGGTGTCAGCTCGGCCCGCGATGTCATTGAGATGATGATGGCCGGCGCGACGGCGGTGCAGGTCGGTGCGGCCAATCTCCGCGATCCCTACGCCTGCCCGAAAATCATAGCCGATCTCCCCGCCGAGATGAAGCGGCTCGGCATCGACCGTCTCGCCGATATCGTCGGCGCGGTCAATTCTTATTGAATTTCAGAAATACCTAACTATATATAAATATATATAAAAGTGCAGAAAGACGTTATTATCGCCTGCGACTTCGGCTCTGCCGACCAGGCGCTCGCATTTCTCGACAAGTTCGCCGGAGAGGAGCGCAAACCCTTCGTGAAAATCGGTATGGAACTCTATTATGCCGCCGGCAATGAGATCGTGCGCGAACTCAAGCGCCGGGGCCACAAGATTTTCCTCGACCTCAAGCTGCATGATATCCCCAATACCGTGCGCAAGGCTATGAAAGTGCTCTCCGCTCTGGATGTCGACATGGTCAATGTCCATGCCGGAGGCACAAAGGAGATGATGGCAGCCGCCCTCGAAGGACTCACCCGTGAGGATGGCTCCCGGCCTCTGCTCATCGCCGTGACTCAGCTGACCTCCACTTCGCAGAAGGCCATGAATGAACAGCTGCGTGTCGAGGGTGATATCAACGACGTCATCGCCCATTACGCACGCAATGCCAAGGAGGCAGGCCTTGACGGTGTGGTTTGTTCCCCGCTTGAGGCCGGACTCGTCAAGGAAGCCTGCGGTCCCGAGTTCATGACCGTCACTCCCGGCATCCGTTTCGCCGATTCTGCCGCCGACGACCAGGTGCGCATCACCGATCCGAAGCGTGCGCGCGAGATTGGCAGCGACTTTATCGTCGTCGGTCGTCCCATCACGGCCGCTCCTGATCCCGTGGCCGCATGGCGCCGCTGTGTGAATGAGTTCTGCGGTGAGTAACCGTTCTGATCCTGAATTATTAATTGACTAAAAATCCTTCCGATAATGAGCGAAACCGCCAAAAAAGTGGCTGAACAGCTTCTCGGCATCAAAGCCGTTTTCCTCCGCCCCGACGAACCCTTCACATGGGCCAGCGGAATCAAGAGTCCCATCTACTGCGACAACCGTCTTATCCTCACATCCCCCGAGGCGCGTGACATCGTGGAGCACGCTATCGCCGACAGTGTGAAGAAATTCTATCCCGAAGCCGAAGTGCTCATGGGCACTTCGACCGCCGGAATCGCACATGCCGCCATCGCTGCGTATCTGCTCGGCATGCCCATGGGATATGTGCGCGGAAGCGCCAAGGACCATGGCCGCAACAACCGCATCGAAGGCCGGCTCCTGCCCGGCCAGAAGGTTGTCGTCATCGAAGACCTTATCTCTACCGGCGGGAGCTGCATTGATGTCGTTGAGGCTCTCCGTGAGGCCGGTGCGGATGTGCTCGGTGTAGTCAGCATCTTCACGTATGGCATGAAGAAAGGTCTGGAGCGGCTTGAGGCCGCCGGCGTCGTCAATCATTCCCTCTCCAATTTCGACACTCTCGTGGAGGTCGCCGTGGAGAAGGAATACATCCGTCCCGAGGATGAGGCCCGTCTGAAGAAGTTCATGGCCAATCCCTCCGATGAATCCTGGATGGAAAAATAAATCCGGCAGGGGGAGACGGCGATCTGGCTCCCCTCAGCCGACTCTTTTTAACGAATTACTTATGAAACATCTCATAGATCCGACCGACCTTACCAAGGAGGAGACCGAGGAAATCATCGATCTCGCTCTTGATATCATCGATCATCCCGAAAACTACGCCGAGGCCTGCAAGGGCAAGAAACTCGCCACTCTCTTCTACGAACCCTCCACCCGCACGCGCCTCAGCTTCACGGCCGCGATGATGGAGCTCGGGGGCAATGTGCTCGGTTTCTCCGACGCGCAGAATTCTTCGGTCAGCAAGGGCGAGACCTGTGCCGACACCACTAAGGTAATCAATTGCTTTGCCGATATCATCGCCATGCGCCATTTCGAGGAGGGCGCGGCTCTCGTCTCGGCTATGAACAGCCGTATCCCCGTCATCAATGCCGGCGATGGCTCCCACGCGCATCCCACCCAGACTCTCACCGACCTGCTGACAATCAAGCGTGAGATTGGCCGCTTCGATAATCTGACCATCGGCTTCTGCGGCGACCTCAAGTTCGGACGCACGGTCCATTCCCTCATCAAGGCCCTCTCCCGTTATGAGGGTGTCAAGGTGGTGCTCATCGCTCCCGAGCAGCTTCGTCTCCCGGATTATATGAAGAAGGAGGTATGCGATGTCAATGGCATACCTTATAAGGAGGTCACCACTCTTGAGGAGGTGATGCCCGAACTTGACGTCCTCTATATGACGCGCGTGCAGAAGGAGCGTTTCTTCGATGAGGATGAGTTCGACCGTGTCAAGGATTGCTTCATCCTCGACAGCGAGAAACTCTCTACGGCCAAACCCGGTATGCGTATCCTGCATCCGCTGCCGCGTGTCAATGAAATCACGGTCGATGTCGACGCTGATCCCCGTGCGGCCTATTTCCGTCAGGTTGAGAATGGCAAGAATGTCCGTAAGGCTCTTATCCTGAAGCTCCTTGAGTGGGCTGATAAGAAGGATCGCGAGACTACGCTCGTCCCGGCTGATGCAGTGCGCAATCAGCATGTCTGCCGCAATCCGCGTTGCATCTCCAATATGGAGGTCAATGTCGATTCCCTCTTCCGCCCGGCCACTGATCATCCCGGCGAGTGGCGTTGCGTATATTGCGAATCGAAGGCTAAAAACTGATTCCGGAATTTTTCTGATTTTATGAATGTGTTCCTGACCGGCGCGACCGGTGTGATGGGCATGGAGACCCTGATTCATCTGATGCAGCACAACCGTGCCCGTGGCGATATTAAGGTGACTGTGCTTGCGCGCGATTCCAAGGTGAATCGCCGCAAGCTCCGTCCTTTCATTGAGAAGGGTGTGGAGGTCATATGGGGCGACCTTATGAATCCCTCCGATGTCGGTCGCGGCGTGGCGCAGGCCGATATCGTGCTCCACGTCGGCGGTATGGTAAGCCCTATGGCCGACTGGAAACCTGAGCTTACATATCGTGTCAATACCGGCTCTATGCGCAATATCATAGATGCCGCGTTGAGCCGGCAGAGGAGCGGTAGACAGATCAAGGTAGTCTACATCGGCTCTGTTTCGCAGTATGGCAACCGCCCCGAGGGGGTCCATTGGGGACGCTGTGGCGACCCGATTAATGTAGCCACATTCGATATGTATGCCCTGTCGAAATGTGAGGCGGAGAGAATGCTCGCCGAGTCGGGACTTGAGTGGTGGGTATCCCTGCGGCAGACCGGCATAATGTATGATGACATTCTCTTCAAAGGCTCCGATCCGATCTCCTTTCATGTCCCCGTCCGGGGATGTCTGGAGTGGATCAGCTCTGAGGAGAGTGGTGGTCTGGCGGCGAGTTTGTGTGTCCTGGATCTCCCCGATAATTTCTGGCGAGGTTTCTATAATATCGGAGGAGGGGAGAAGTGGCGTCTCACCAACTATGATTTCCTGAATATGACATTGAGTGCAGTCGGCTGCCCCCCGGCTTCTGAATCTTTCCGCAGGAATTGGTTCGCCACCCGTAATTTCCATGGCATGTGGTTCACCGACTCCGATGCCCTCGAATCTCTCCTGCATTTCCGCAGCGGTCTGTCGATGGTTACATATATGGAGCTTGTTCAGGAGGATCTTCCGTGGTATTTCAAGTTGGCACCGTTGGCGCCGGCTTGGATTATCCGCATGGTCATGAAGCTTGTGGCCTCCAGAAAGATCCTTGGGCCGCTCAATTGGTTGGCTGAAAATAATGAGGATCGCATTCAGGCAGCCTGGGGCGGACGCGAGGAGTATGCGCGCATACCCTCCTGGGAGGATGATGCCGCTTGGCGTCTCTCCCGCACCCCGACCCATCTCTCTCATGGATATGATGAATCCAAACCTGTCGATTCCTGGACTGTCGAAGATCTTATTTCAGCCGCCGCATTCCGTGGTGGCAAGTTAATCGGCCCGGTTCACTCCGACTCGTCGGTTGCCACTGGCTCTCCCGATGGGAAACAGACTTCGGTCAATCCCGATGTGGCTGTGGAGTGGGAGTGTGCCGAGGGGCATAGGTTCCGTCTCACTCCGCGCACGGTCTTGAAGGGTGGCCATTGGTGCCCCGATTGTCTTCGTGAGATTTCAAATGATCCTCTGGCCATGCAACGTCAGGCTACCCGTAACCCATTCCTCGCCCAACTCCTACCTTAATTAATATGGAAAAGATAGCAAGTTTCACAATCGATCATAATCGTCTCGAACCCGGTATTTTCCTTTCGCGACAGGACCATACCCCATCAGGCGATGTCGTCAGCACATTCGATATCCGCATGACTCGCCCCAACCGCGAGCCCGCTCTCTCCCCGGAGGCTCTGCACGCTATGGAGCATCTGGCCGCCACCTTCCTTAGAAATGATCCCGAGTGGAAGGACCGGGTGGTCTACTGGGGTCCCATGGGTTGCTGCACCGGAAATTACCTCCTCCTTGCCGGCGACTACAGTAGCGGCGATATCCTCCCGCTTTTGCGGCGCACGATGGCCTTCGTCGCCGGGTTTGAAGGGGAGGTCCCGGGCGCGACCCCGCGTGACTGCGGAAATTTCAGTTTCATGGATCTCCCGGCGGCACGCGATGCCGCGCGCCGGTATCTCATGGAGATACTCGCCGAGCCAAAACCGGAAAATCTCAATTATCCCGCATAAGAGCGGTATTTTCTGACTTATACTCTATAATATGTTGTAAAACATATTTTAAATTGGCGCGTATTCACAAGATATGCGCTAATTTTGTGATATTGTGCTTATATAGGATGATTAAGTCCTTTCGGCACATTTACAAACGGCTAAATTACTAAATAATTCAATCATGAAAAAACTGCTTCTTTCCGGCCTGATGCTGGGGATGTTCAGTTTCCCTGCTCTGTGGGCTGCCGACTACGGATTGCCCGTGGAAATCCAGCAGGGCAACATCCTTCATTGCTTCAATTGGCCCGCTAAAGATGTAAAGGCCGCTCTACCGCAGATTGCGGAGGCAGGCTTCGGTTCCGTACAACTCTCCCCGCTACAGCGCGGCGACGTTAACACCGGCAGTCCCTGGCACGATCTTTATCGCCCCTATGACCTCGCTTTCAAATCTTCCGGATATTGCTCCGAGCAGGATCTGAAGGATCTCTGTGAGGCTGCCGCTGAATACGGCATCAAGGTTATCGTCGATGTCGTGGCAAACCATGTCGATAAAACCTCGGGATACCACGACACATGGTGGGACTCCAACGGACGTGTCCGCTGGGATGGGGGCATCGACTATGGCAATCGTTATTCCATCACGCATGGTCAGCTCGGCGACTATGGCGATGTCAATTCCGAGTCGGCTGAAGTTGCCGCCCGAGGAAAGGCGTATGTCGAGAAACTCAAGGAGCTGGGCGTTAAGGGTTGCCGATGGGATGCCGCGAAGCACATCGGTCTCCCCTCGGAAGGATGCAACTTCTGGAGCACCGTCACATCAGTGAGCGGCATGTATCACTATGGCGAGATTCTCGACGCTCCCGGCCCCGACGGCTCGATTGTAAAGGAGTATTGCAGCTATATGTCGGTCACCGACAATCAGTATTGCAATTATGCCGCCAAGGATAACGGTGGTATTCCCGGTGGTTACGGTGGCGCGCATGTCGTCGACTATGGCTGCCCTGACACCAAGATGGTATATTGGGCAGAAAGCCACGACACTTATTCCAACGATGAGTGGAGCATGGATCGCGACCAGTCGGTCATTGACCGCGCATATGCCGCATATGCTTGCCGCAACGGCGCCACTGCGCTCTATCTCTCGCGTCCGAATACCCGTGGTTTCAACAATATCAAGGTCGGCAAAGGTTCCACGGCTTTCACTTCCAAGCATATCGCTGAGGTCAATAAGTTCCGCAATCTGATGACCGGTCGCGCCGACTGGTTTGAATCCAACGGCAACGCCTGCTCCATCACCCGCGATGGGGGTGGCGCGGTCATCGTCATGAAGGGAAGTGGTAATGTATCCATCGCAAATGGCGGTGGCTATTGCCCCGCAGGCACATATACCGACCGTGTATCCGGCGGCACGTTCACCGTCACGGCGTCCACTATCTCGGGTAACGTCGGTGCTTCCGGTATCGCTGTCCTCGTCAAGGATGGTCTGTCGCCGGTTGATCCGGATCCCGTAGATCCGATTGATCCAGATCCGATTGATCCAGATCCCGTCGATCCCTCGGCGGAGCATTATGTCTACTACGACGGCACCTTCAGCCAACCGCAGGTTTGGGCCTGGACCGATGAGGTCAATTGCACCGCCTCCGGCGTGTGGGGTGGCGACAATATGGTCCGCAAGGATGGAAAATGGTATTGGGCTCTTCCGGCCGGCAAACCTGTGCCCACACAGATTATTATCCATATGGGTGATGATAAGATCGGTGTCGGCGACCTAACATATGTCGATATGGCCACATATCATCAGGATGGCTCGTACTCAGTCGGCGGCACTCCCGTGCCTCCTGTCAGTGATGCCGTGGAGATTGTCGGCGACTATAACCTCGCCTACAGCGGTTCGCTCACTAAGGTTTACTATTGGGGCGGCGCCTCCGTACCCGCATGGCCCGGCGTGGAGATGACGACCGTGACGGGTTCCGACGGTCTTACCTATAAGGTGGCCAAGGTAGCTGAGGGCACGACAGCATGTCTCTTCAACTCCAACGGTGATTCCGACAAGACCGGCGACCTTGTATATACTTCTGAGTATGTCATGGGCAATACCGGCGCTACATCCAAAAAGGTGACATTCCGCAATGGCGGCGACGGTCCGGTGGTTGTGAAGCCTGTCGTGACGGCTTCCCCCGCGTCCGGCACAGTCTTTACCGACGATGCCATCAGCGTGACCCTCTCGGTAACCCCCGAAGCAACAATCTATTACAGTCTCGACGGCACGGCGACTGCTGCATCCACGAAGTACACGGCGCCGATCTCAATCAACGCCACAACCACCATCAGCACTTACGCTCTCACTGCTGAAGGAGGGGAGAGCACTCAAACCTTCACCTACACCAAGCGCGACAACTCCGACCCCGTTCCCCCGGTTGTCACAGGTGAGTCTCTCAATACCGACTATTATAAGGTCAACCCCAGCGGTAAGACCGGTTCCAACCGCACTGTCAAGATGAATTTCGACGGGCAGAAGTCTACTACAGCTCTTTCCAACTGGACCGACGCCGACCTTATCGCGCAGGGTGTGGCCCGCGATGTCTGCCAGGCCTTCAAGGGTGTGCATGAGCGTCCTGTAGTCGACAGCTACGCCCTATATGCCGCCTACGACTCGGAGAATCTTTACCTTGGCGTGCAGTATGTCTATACCATCTGGGATCTCTATGGCGAGGGTAAGCAGCCCGGCGAGTCGAAACCCTACAATATGGATGGCAAGCTCTGCTTCGCCTTTGATCTCGACCCGGCTATCTCCGCCGCTGGCCTCACCAACGAAGGCACTTCCATCTGGCAGGGCGACGTGTTCACTACGTTCGATAATGGGGCCGATGCCTGGTGGTATGGTTCCACCAAGCCCGGCGTGGGCACACCCGGTTTCTTCGTCCCCAACGCGCAGGGTATTTGCGATTATTCCGATCCCAACAGCTGCAAGGTATCTACCGTCAAATATGGCTATGCAGATGGTCTCCTCCCCTCGATTGATGCAGTCTATGGTCAGGACGACTTCAGCTATGATCCCGCCCTGCTCGAAGGCAACACGGGCTTCATCGATCTCCGTGACCAGATCGCAGATTCGGCTCATACTTTCTATGAGTACACCTTCCCACTCTCGTTGCTCGGTGTCAGCGAAGATTATATCCGCACGAACGGTATCGGTGTGATGGTAGTTGACTTCTACGGTGCGAGCGCGCATGCCTCGCTCCCTTACGATCCCTGCTTCTACGACAACGTCAACGAAGCCTATTCGCAGGATCCCTCCTCAAGCGCCGAGAAGGAAGATAAGGATATCGTCACTTACTCCCTCGCCCGCGTCGGCCGCAACATATCCACTGCCGTGGATGCGGTAGAGACTGCTGAGGATGTTGCTCCTGTCTATTACACCCTCCAGGGTCTCCGCGTCGACAATCCCTCTGCCGGGCTCTACATCGTAGTGCGTGGCAATCGCGTAAGCAAGGAAATCGTCCGCTGATTCCCGACCCCGTTTTGAATATCCGACGCCCACTCCGACTTCCGGAGCGGGCGTCGTTTTTTTGCGATTTTTTTACGATTTTTCTCAAAAAATTTGATTTTAAGAATTAAATTTTTTAACTTTGCATCCCGTATTATTTTAAATTTATAAAATAAGACGTGGAAACTAAATATATATTCGTTACAGGCGGAGTCGTATCCTCGTTAGGTAAGGGTATCATCTCCTCATCTTTGGCAAGATTGCTATTGTCAAGAGGCTATTCGGTCACTATTCAGAAATTCGATCCCTACATCAATATCGATCCGGGTACACTCAACCCCTATGAGCATGGTGAATGCTACGTCACCGTCGACGGTCATGAAGCCGACCTCGACCTCGGTCACTACGAACGCTTCACCGATATTCACACCACCCGTTCCAATAATATCACCACCGGCAGAATTTATAAATCGGTAATCGAAAAGGAGCGCCGGGGCGACTATCTGGGTAAAACAGTCCAGATAATCCCTCATATCACCGATGAAATCAAGCACAACGTAAAAAGCCTTAGCGGCGACGGTAAGTTCGACTTCGTAATCACAGAGATCGGAGGCACCGTCGGCGACATCGAATCCACTCCCTTCCTTGAGGCTATGCGCCAGCTGAAATGGGAACTCGGAAGGAATGCCCTGAGCATCCATCTGACATACGTCCCTTATCTGAAAGCGGCGAAGGAGCTGAAGACCAAACCGACCCAGCATTCCGTGAAGCAATTGCAGGCCATCGGTATCCAGCCCGACATCCTCATCCTCCGCACGGAGAAGGATATTCCCGCTCCTATGAGAAGAAAGGTGGCGGAATTCTGCAACGTCAGCCCGGAAGCCGTCATTCAGAGCGTCGACGCCTCCACGATATATGAGGTGCCGATGTTGATGCATCAGCAGGGTCTCGACGAACTCGTAATCCGCATGACCGACGCTCCGTTCCGCCGTCTGCCCGACCATTCGGCTTGGCTCGATTTCCTCCATCGTCTTCAGCACGCCGAAAAAACTGTCAATATCGGTCTCGTCGGCAAATATGTGGAGCTGCAGGATGCCTACAAATCAATCAGCGAGGCTCTGATGCACTCCGCCACTTACGCCGACCGGAAACTCAATCTCAAATACATCAGCAGCGAACGTCTCACTCCCGGGAATGCCGACGAAACTCTGTCAGGTCTCTCGGGAATTCTTATTGCCCCGGGCTTCGGTCAGCGTGGAATCGAAGGTAAGTTCACGGCGCTTAAATGGGCCCGTGAGCATGATATCCCCACATTCGGTATCTGTCTCGGAATGCAATGTATGGTCATTGAGTTCGCACGCAACGTGGCCGGTCTGGAAGGGGCGAATTCCACTGAGATGGATCCCGACACTCCCCATAATGTCATCGATCTGATGGAGGAGCAGAAGTCGATCTCCAATCTCGGTGGCACCATGCGTCTCGGAGCGTATGACTGCGAGCTGGAGGAGGATTCGATCGCGGCCAAGGCTTATGGCAAGACCCTCGTCAGCGAGCGTCATCGCCATCGGTTTGAGTTCAACGATTCCTACCGCAAGGTGCTTGAGGATGCCGGCCTGCGATGCGTAGGCAGAAACCCTGTCTCCGGACTCGTGGAGGTGGTAGAGGTCCCCTCGCAGACTTGGATGGTCGGCACTCAATATCATCCCGAATATCAGTCGACCGTGCTGCATCCCAATCCTCTTTTCCTCTCCTTCGTGAAGGCTGCTATCGCCAAAGCTGAGCTTAAAAACTGAATGGTTCTTACATGGAAGTAATCAAACATGAGTGTGGCGTGGCAATGATCCGCCTCCTGAAACCTCTCTCTTACTATAAGGAAAAATATGGCACATCCCGATATGCCCTCGATAAGCTCTATCTCCTGATGGAGAAGGAGCATAACCGAGGTCAGGAGGCTGCCGGCATCGGTTGCGTGCGACTCGACACCCCTCCCGGATGCGAGTATATCTATCGTGAACGTGCTCAGGGCAGTGATGCCATCAATACGATTTTTGAATCCGTAGGCCGGCAGATCTCCGACTATCTTAAGGAGGGTGGCGAGGAGGCTTTCGCCCCCTTCATGGGGGAGGTATATATGGGGCATCTCAGATATAGCACTACGGGTCGGTCGGGCATCAACTATGTCCATCCCTTCATGCGGCGCAATAACTGGAGTTCGCGCAATATGCTCCTTTGCGGAAACTTCAATATGACCAATGTCGACGAGATTTTCGAGTCGATCACCGCCACCGGTCAGCACCCGCGACTCTATGCCGACACTTTTCTCCTCCTCGAACAGCTCGGTCATGCCCTCGATCGTGAAAACGAACGCCTGTATGCCCTTCATCAGCAGAATGGGGAGCGCGGGCTACAACTCTCCCGGTCAATAGCCCGGGATCTCAACGTGGCCAATATGTTGCGTCGATGCGCTCCGATATGGGATGGGGGATACGTGATCTGCGGCATTGTGGGCAACGGCGACATGTATGTCATGCGCGACCCTAATGGCATCCGTCCCGCCTTCTATTATCGCGATGAGGAGGTGGTCGTCGTCGCCAGTGAGCGTCCGGTGATTCAGACTGTCTTTAATCTCCAGGTAGACGATATCAAGGAATTGCTGCCCGGCGAGGCGTTGATTGTCGATCGGGATTCTTCGAGCCGTCTCGAACAGGTTCTCCCTGCCGGTAGAAATGAACGATGCAGTTTCGAGCGAATTTATTTCTCGCGCGGTTCGGATGTCGATATCTATCGTGAACGTAAGCGACTGGGATTGTTGCTCACCCATCCGGTTCTCAGGATTCTTGGCTACGATATCGACAACTCCGTATTCTCCTTCATCCCGAATACGGCCGAGGTGGCTTTCTACGGTCTGATTCAAGGACTCGAACAATATCTTGATACTCTCAAGATGGAGCAGATCAAACTCCTTGTCTCTGAAGGCAGACTGACTCCCGACCGGCTCGAAGCGATAATGCGCCGAAAGATTCGGAGCGAGAAGATTGCTATCAAGGATATCAAACTCCGCACGTTCATTGCCGAAGGGGCATCGCGCGATGATCTTGCCACCCACGTCTACGACATCACCTATGGCTCCATCCGCGAAGGTGACAATCTGATAGTCATCGACGACAGCATCGTGCGCGGCACTACGCTCCGGCAATCCATACTTCGTATTCTCGACAGATTGAATCCCTCGCGGATTGTGGTCGTCTCCAGTTCCCCGCAGGTCAGGTATCCCGACTGCTACGGCATCGATATGTCGAGAATGGGGGAGTTCATCGCCTTTAAAGCCGCCATGGCCCTCCTCAAGGAGCGAGGTATGGAGAATGTCGCCCGGGAGGTCTACGATCTTTGCAAGGCTCAGGACTCTCTTCCGAAAGAGGAAATCACCAACTATGTCAAGATGATCTACGATCCATTTACCGATGATGAGATTTCCGATAAGATAGCGGAGTTGCTGACGCCCCCTGAAATCAGGGCAAAAGTGAAAATCGTCTATCAGACCATTGAGAATCTCCACGAAGCCATTCCGGATCATCCCGGCGACTGGTACTTCACCGGCGATTACCCGACACCCGGAGGCAATCGCCTTGTCAACCGCGCCTACATCAGCTACTACGAAGGCAAGGTCAACGACCGCGTCTGACCTTATGGCCCTCGAAGCCGGCGCAACTTCCGCACTTCAATCCCTAATATCCGAAGCAAGATGAAAGAATTAGTAAATAATGGCCGTCTGGAGGCAATAATTTCTGATTTGCAGAATATCATAAAGCAGTGTAAGGCATATGCTGCCCAATCCCTAAGTGTGGCAATAATAAAAGAACATTGGGAGATTGGCCGAAGAATTGTAGAAGAAGAGCAGAATGGACAAAGTCGTGCGACATATGGGGAAGGTTTACTATCCAAACTTTCAGAGAGACTTACTGTCTCAATGGGTAAGGGATATGGAGAGAGAAGTTTAGCGGACTATCGCAAATTCTATCTTCAGAATCCTGATTGGGAAATTTTGCACCCACGGGTGCAAAATTTGAAATGGTCTCATTTTAAGATCCTTCTACGTGTTGACAACGATAAAGCAAGAGAATGGTATTTGAACGAAGCATCGACTCAGATGTGGCCTAAACGAACTCTTGACCGCAATGTCTCCTCACAATACTATTTCAGACTGCTTTCCTCCAAAGGAAAGGGTAGGGAAGAGGTGATTGAGGAGATGAATGAAAAGACCTCTGGAGAGGAATATAGAAATATTTCTCCGCAGGAATTCATTAAATCTCCGGTTGTAACTGAATTTCTTGGGCTGCCCAAAGACAAAAGTTATACAGAGAGGACGCTTGAGTCAGCGCTACTTGACCATCTTCAGGAATTCCTGCTTGAGCTTGGTAAAGGATTTGCTTTTGTAGAACGGCAGCAGCATATCGTGACCGACACAGATGACTATTATATTGATCTTGTGTTTTACAACTATCTGATGAAATGTTTTGTCCTGATAGATTTAAAGACGACAAAGCTCACTCATCAGGATGTAGGACAGATGGATATGTATGTCAGGATGTATGATGAATTAAAGCGGCCTGAGGGGGATAATCCCACAATAGGTATTGTCCTTTGTTCCGAAACGAGTAAAGATATTGCACGCTTTTCAGTATTGAATGGAAATAAACAACTCTTTGCTTCCACCTATCTTACTTATCTTCCCTCGGAAGCAGAGTTATTGAGAGAGATTGACATTCAAAAAGAGTTTTACCTTCTCCAACACCCCGAAGCAAGATGAAAGAATTAGTAAAAGAGATACGTGATATCATTGATTCCTCAAGAGTAAATGCGGTTCGCTCTGTCGATTTCTGCAGAGTGCAGATGTATTGGCAGATTGGCAGGCGCATAGTAGAGGAAGAACAGGGCGGAAAAGCCCGTGCAGAGTATGGTAAAGGACTGATCAAGAACCTTGCAAAAGAACTTGAACCGGTATACGGAAGCGGATTCGGTAAACGGCAATTAGACTATAGCAAGAAATTTTATCTTGAGTTTCCAATTGTGCACACACTGTATGCACAATTGAACTGGTCACAGTATAAATGGCTTTTAGATATTCCCGATAAAGACAAGAGGGAATATTATATGCTGGAGGCCGTCAACAACTGTTGGACAGCACGCCAGATGAAGCGTCAGATTGACTCGATGCTTTACGAGCGTCTGCTCCTAAGCAACGATAAGGAAGCCGTTTTAGCTATGGCCCGTAAAGAAAAATTGCCGGAAACGCCTCAGGAGATTGTTAAGGATCCGATGGTGCTTGAATTTCTCGGACTGGAAAAGAAAGCCCGATATTATGAGAGCGATCTTGAAACGGAACTCATAAATCATCTTCAGGAATTCATTCTTGAACTTGGCAACGGATTTACTTTTGTTGCACGTCAGAAGCGTATTCAGATAGAAGACGATGAATTCTTTGTCGACTTGGTGTTTTATAATCGCTTGGCCCGTAGATTTGTCATCTTCGAATTGAAGACCGGAGAGGTGACTCATCAGGATTTGGGTCAATTGCAAATGTACGTGAACTATTATGATCGCTTGGAAAAATTACCGGATGAAAATCCGACAATCGGTATATTGCTGTGTACTGCCAAGAACGATACTCTTGTCAAGATGACGCTTCCTGCAGATAACAACACGATTGTGGCATCAAAATATCAACTCTACCTGCCAAGCGAACAGCAACTTATAGCCGAAGTGGAAAAGGTAAAAAAAGAATGGGAGGAGTCACGATGAAACCACGTTACGCTTCATATAAGCCCTCCGGCATCGATTGGATCGGAGATATTCCGAGCCATTGGGAGATTATTCTCTTGAAAAGAATTTTGACGTGAATGCTGTTCACGTATTGGTGACTATGTATGCCTATGTCGTATCCCGCAGCATCACTGAGCTTGAAATCAATGAAATTTAATAAAATGTCAAAGGAAATTCAGTTTATACTATATAATTTGCCCGACAATTCGGGTACGGTACAAGCGTATGTTGAGAATGAAACATTATGGCTAACTCAAAAAGCTATGTCGCAATTGTTTGATGTGTCTGTCCCCGCTATAAATCAGCATCTCAAGAATATATACGAAACTAATGAACTTACACCGGAAGCAACTATTAAGAAAAACTTAATAGTTCAGCAGGAAGGAAATCGCCAAGTAAAACGAGAACAGACCTTTTACTCTCTTGATGCTATCATTAGTGTAGGCTATAGGGTTAACAGTCAAAAGGCTACTCGATTCCGCCAATGGGCAACCCGTATACTGAATGAGTTTATCCGCAAGGGCTTTGTGCTCGACGACGACCGTCTGAAACAGGGCAATACGGTGTTTGGACGCGACTACTTCCGTGAACTTCTTGAGCGTGTTCGCTCAATCCGAGCCAGCGAGCGACGGATTTGGCAACAAATAACTGATATTTATGCCGAATGTAGCATTGACTACGACCGCCTTGCTCCAACTACAAAGGAGTTTTATGCAATGGTTCAGAATCGGTTCCATTATGCCATAACCGGACATACTGCTGCTGAAATAATCCATGCCGGAGCTGATCATACGAAACCACACATGGGGCTGACAACATGGAAATATGCACCCGAAGGTCGCATCTTGAAATCGGATGTCTCAGTCGCTAAAAATTATCTCTCTGAAAAAGAGATACGCTCGCTTGAACGCACAGTAACATCGTACTTTGATTATATCGAGGGGCAAATTGAACGTGGCAACGTATTCAATATGGAGCAATTTGCCGCAAGTATCAATAAATTCTTGACCTTCAACGACTACAAGATATTGCCTAATCGTGGAAGTATCTCTGCCGCACAAGCAAAGGCTAAAGCCGAAGCGGAATACGACCTTTTCAACCCAACGCAACAAATAGACTCTGACTTCGATAAAGAAATCAGAGGCATGTTAGATAATTAATAGATAATAAGTAGCTGGTCAAATTAAACGTATAATATGCGAGATTCAATCATTGAAATGGAACTTTGTTATATCGTTTTAATTTGAACAGCTACTTATTGGTTTTAATTATGGTTTTCATTTGAAGCCTTGTCACAATGGAGCGTTAGAATATCAATCGTGGGATAAACGCCAAAGCGGAATGCTATGTTGCCTCCTACACCTGTGCTGACATATAGTTGCTGATTGCCTTCCCGGTAGAGACCGCCCCATTCAGGATAGGTCCATTTTGACGGAGAGAAATTACCGAGTCTGAATTGCATGGCGTGAGTATGTCCTGCAAGCATTAACGGAATGTCGGTAGCCGGCAACACTTCCCTGCGCCAATGCGAAGGATCATGCGACAGGAGGATTTTACACTCATTTTCCGGCAGCCCTGTCAAGGCTTTCCTCAAATCTGATTTATCGGGAAAATGTCCGCTCCCGGCATTCTCTACTCCGACGATTGCAATGCTATCATTACCTCGCCGAATCTGTACCGATTGATTGCGGAGAAGATTCCAGCCCATCGACTCTTCCGACTTGACAACACGAGCAAGTGCGCGGTCAGGAGTATCATCTCCTTTATAACGATGGTATATGCAATAATCATGGTTTCCGAGGACAGAAATGACTCCATCCGGTGCTTTAAGGCGGCTAAGCATCTCCGTGAACTGAGGCAGTTCATCCGGAGATGTATTGACCAAGTCGCCGGTGAAAACAATAAGGTCAGGATTTAGAGAATTGACTCGTTCCACAATCTTATCTACCGCGCCGGGAATCATCCCATAGACTCCGATGTGAAAGTCGGTGAGTTGAGCTATACGATAGCCGTTGAAGTTTTCAGGAAGATCGGCAAGGATTATATCGGTATTTTTCACTTCGAGCCGCCGCCAGCCAAAAACAGAACCATACACTGCTATGACAAACCATACAGCTGAAATGGATGCACCAGTCCACGACATTATAGGGTAAAGAGGATGCCATATAAGTCCTAATCCCTTCCCAACGATGGAGAATACAGTGAATACGAATGTCGGGAGCACGACGCAGATTGTAATCCACATCACACCGTTAAGAA